>NZ_JAGEVG010000100.1 GCF_017581925.1 Gelidibacter pelagius
TCAAAATTCCAGGTGATGACATGGGTTCCCTGGGTTGAGTAGGTCAACGGATCAGAGGTTGTGCCCGTAATGGTAGCGCCACAATTGTCCGTGGTCGTAGGTACTGTTGCGGTGGCTGAACATTCTCCGGTGACATCGGCAAGGGTTGGAATAGCAGGATTTGTTATATTATCAATGATCACATTTTGATTCACATTGATACTGTTCCCATTCCCGTCATCAAAATTCCAGGTGATGACATGGGTTCCCTGGGTTGAGTAGGTCAACGGATCAGAGGTTGTGCCCGTAATGGTAGCGCCACAATTGTCCGTGGT
>NZ_JAGEVG010000101.1 GCF_017581925.1 Gelidibacter pelagius
GCTATGCACATTCAATGAAGCAGTGCTTCCTTCATGTAACCCTTGCAATGAAGCTTGGGCTAAGAATGCGAGTCCGTTGATTCCGTCATTGCGAGAAGCGACGAAGGAGTGACGTGGCAAATGCGAAGTATTCACGCCTGCCCGTCTTTAGCCTAAGCGATTGCGGGAATACCTAAATTTAAAAGTAATCAATTGTTAGTAATCTGTTTATTATGGCGCCAAAACTTTGAGATTGCCGCGTCATTCGTGCCTCATTCCTCGCAATGACGCCAGGGTGGGAGTTCTCTTAATGACAGCTAAGTGGTGCTCTT
>NZ_JAGEVG010000102.1 GCF_017581925.1 Gelidibacter pelagius
TATAAACGTTGGATTCCTCTGGAATCCATGCCGTTTTGAGAGCATTTTGTCTCATTCGCTTGAGGAGATTGAAAATAGAAGTAAAAATTAAATTTTACGCCGTAAAAACATGCTGTAGTCATCTGATGTCTGTGGCATCCACATCGAACATTTGTAGAATTGTTTGTGCAAATTGAAACAATAAGCCGAATGATGCCATAGGCATCCCACGTTTAAAGCCCCAAATGTTTGCGCAATTCACGACCCCGTAGGGGGCGCACCTAATTTGTTTAGTTCAATTATTTAATTCGACGGCATAAATCCCGCGCGCG
>NZ_JAGEVG010000103.1 GCF_017581925.1 Gelidibacter pelagius
GATAGTGTTCTGTTTTCAGTCTGTTCATATTTCATGATTCGTGCTTTAAAAACTTACAACCTTTTCCAATTGATGAGATTGCCGGGTCATTCGTTCTTCATGACCCACCTATCGTCGGGCAGGCTTGTAATGACACTTACAATGGGATTCGACTGTTTTTATGTCATTCAATGGGTTCACTTCAACAGGTTCAGTGGTCGGAGCCATAGATAGCGTTCTGTTTTCAGTCTGTTCATATTTCATGATTCGTGCTTTAAAAACTTACAACCTTTTCCAATTGATGAGATTGCCGGGTCATTCGTTATTCAT
>NZ_JAGEVG010000010.1 GCF_017581925.1 Gelidibacter pelagius
TGGTTATAGCGACGGGGCTCACCTCTTACCATTCCGAACAGAGAAGTTAAGCCCGTTTGCGCCGATGGTACTGCATCTCGTGGGAGAGTAGGTCGCCGCCTTTTTTAGAGAGTCCCTTCATGGAAACATGAAGGGACTTTTTTTGTTTTGTATGGACAGATCGCGATCTGTCCATAAAATCACATGAGTCTCAACCGAAGCCAATGACAACGAGAAGGTGTCAATTAATACGGATCAAAAAAAGGACTCTATTAATGAAATGGAAAATCTGGTTGACATAAAATACCGGTCAATGTGGCATTATTAGATCAATGGTAGTGTCTATAGGAATTCTTGTTCTTAAAGAAAATTGTAAATAGTGTTTGAAGAAAATGCCAAAACTGGTATTTATAGCTTGGAGTAGTGGGCTACTAAAAATGGTTAATCATTAAATATGCTCTGCATAATAATATAGATGCCTCTAAACAAAAAGAAGATAGCACCAAGACAGAGGAGAATGGCAATAATTAAGACTAAGATATAGGTAGGCTTATCTTGATTGCTAAATGCAAGATAGAGGATGGTTGGGCCTGTAAACATCAGTACCAGACAAATGCCCAAATTTTGAAGTCCCTTAATCAAAAGGTTTTTATTTGTGCGTTTCGTTTCCATGATTGTAATTTTGAATTGCAGATCTTACATTTTTGTGGGTTTCTAAAAGTGATTGAGCTTCTATGAAGTCTATATTAAGTTCCGTCATAATCATTTTAATGCCTCTATCTACCAATTTATTATTGCTCAATTGCATATCTACCATTTTGTTCCCTTTGATTTTTCCTAATTGGATCATTGCAGCTGTTGAAATCATGTTCAACACCAATTTTTGCGCGGTACCGGCCTTCATCCTTGAACTTCCTGTTACAAATTCTGGACCTACAATAACTTCTATTGGAAATTGTGCAGTTTGTGAAAGTGGACTATTGTGGTTGCAGGAAATGGAACCTGTAATAATGTTATGAGTATTGCAGGCTTTCAAGGCAGAGATCACATAAGGTGTGGTTCCAGAAGCCGCGATGCCAACTACTACATCATTAGAATTGACCTGGTATTCTTGTAAGTCATGCCATCCTTGTTCAGTAGAATCTTCTGCGAATTCGACAGCATTTCTAATGGCACCATCGCCTCCTGCAATTAAACCGACCACAAGATCAGGACTGACACCAAAAGTTGGAGGACATTCTGAAGCGTCCAAAACGCCCATGCGGCCACTTGTGCCTGCACCGATATAAAATAACCGGCCTCCTGATTTTAATTTTGGGATTATTTGCTTGATCAAGGCCTCAATTTGTGGCATTGCTTTCACTACAGAGAACGCTACCGTTTTGTCTTCCGCATTGATGTTAGAAAGTAATTCTGAAACGCTCATTTTTTCTAAATGATCGTAGGGCGAATCTTGTTCTGTGGTTTTGTTGAATTGCATAGAACAAAAATACGAAATTTTGTTAATGACTCTATTAATATAGGTGGGTTAGTGATGGTAACGGCATCCTTTTTATGCGTCCGTGATCTAAAATCAGTGGTTATATCTTATTCGCATAAAAAGATACAGTGAACAGCACGCCGCTTTGAATCGGAGAGTGAAAAGCGGAACCTCCAAATGAATCTATTGAATGGTATAAATTACTTCTGCCACTTCAGAAAGTCGAAAATAGCCTAAAGGGAAATTGTCAGGATTTGTCTGATTGATGCAATTGCCCTTAACGGTGGTAGGATGGGGTTCAAACGGGCCACCACCATTGCTATTTTGTTGGAGTAAAATGAACATATAGTTGTAAAAGCGTTCAGATATTCCGTGGTTACGAATCGTCACTTGATCTCCAACATCTAAATCTTCCTCTGAATAAAATCCGAAAATTTGATTCCCGTTGTTGTACTTGTCATCGTAAACAGCTAATGTTGGAATGGCCGGAATATCACTTATGAATTCAAAAAAATAAAAATTAGTTTCATCTGCAGGATCAGTGTAATAAGCTTTCAGTTCGGTGTCTTCTCCTGAAAAACCACCTTCGAGGGTTTGTCCCACATAATCTATAGGTACAACAGATTTCAAAGTCTCCGTGGCGATATATACTTCGTCAGCATAGGTGATTTTTAATGAATAGGTGTTGTTGATAATAGGGACAAATTCGGTGTTTTTATAAATGCCTGTCGTTCCTTCTTCCACAAAGTTATAAACCACATTATATTGATCTGTGATGACAACGGTTGCCCCGTTTGCTGGCGGAATAGTTGAGTCAAAATATGGCGCTGTTAGAGATAGTTTCACAAATTGCTGATTACCAGAAGTTCCTTTTATCCAATTTATAGAGGCTTCAATGACCAATTTTGTTTCCGCAGTATTAAGTTCGGGTTCAATGATATCTTCACATGAAGTATGAAGAAGTAATATGGATAATATGAATAAATACTTTTTCATTTTCTAAAATTTAAAATTGTATGAAATTGAAGGAATAATTCCAAAAAGTGCTAATCTACTGGCTTCATTGACACCAGTGTCACGATTTTCCTTAAATGCTATTGAGGCTGCATTTTTACGACTATAAACATTATAAATACCAAAAACCCATTCACCTTTCCATCTTTTTGTGGAATTGGGATTTGGATTGTAATTTGCTGAGAGGTCCAATCGGTGATAATTGGTTAATCGGCTTGAGTTTCTCGCCTCATAATTAGGGATAGAGATCCCATTATATTCATATTGGCCATTGGGAAAAGTGGTTGGCTGTCCTGTTTGAAAGATGAAATTACTGCTAAAACTCCATTTCATATTCAAATCATAACTTGAGGTTATGGAAATGTCATGAGTTTTATCGTACGGTGTATTGTACCAATTACCATCGTTAATTCCAATCTCAAAAGCTGTCCTGCCTGGAGTTTGTTGCTCAGATTTTGAAAGTGTATAAGCTATCCACCCTTTTAATCGGCCTTCGTTTTTTCTTAACAGAACTTCCAATCCGTAGGCTCTCGCTTTTCCGTTTAAGATGACTTGTTCAATGGCATCGTTAGCAATAAGATTGGCGCCATCTATATAATCGATACGATTTTGAATATTTTTATAAAAGGCTTCAACTTCCAACGAATATTTAGTGTCTTTAAACGTTTTGAAATATCCTAAAGCGACCTGATCCAATAGCTGTGGTTTGATATATTTTCCGCTGGGAGCCCATACATCTAATGGCGTAGGAGAACTTGTATTGGAAAGAAGATGCAGGTACTGACTCATTCGATTGTAACTTGCTTTAATTGATGAATTATCATTGAGTTGGTAAGCCATGGCTAGTCGCGGTTCGAAATTCACGAACGATTCAATCACGTCAGATCGATCATAAGTGTCGACACCAATAGCTTCTGCCTTTTCATAAATTTGAAGTTCTTCATTGAAACTGACCGGCTGATCATTTTCATAGCTATTTAATTCCGTTTGTCCCAAACGTTGGAATGAGCTCACTCTTAACCCGTAAGAAATGGCGAATTTGGAGCTAACTTGATGTTCTGCATCGATATAGACCGCATTTTCGAAAGCGTATTTTTTAATAAGATCATAAGGATTAATTCCTGAGGTTTCAGTAGTTGGATTAATTTCCCCCGGATTAAAAGTAAGGTAGAGGCTGTTTAATCCATATTCCAGCTTAAAGTTGGAAGAGATATAATGTTTAAGGTCGTATTTGAGATTGAAGTTTTTAATTCCCGATGTCCAATCGAACTCGACGAATTTAAGGGCTAGCCCGTAGTAGTAATCGGAGTAAATGAGGGACATATTGGAGAATAATTTATCTGAATATAAATGGTTCCATCGGAAATTTAAAACAGTATTGCCATAACTATTATCGAAACTATCTGAGATTTGAAAAACATCCCTACCAAAATAACCCGAGAGATAAATGTTATTGTTTCTATTGATATTAAAGCTTATTTTGGTGTTTAGATCATAAAAATAAGCCTTGCTATCGAGGTCGAAAAGAGGAAAAAACAAGTGCGCATAGCTTGAGCGACCACCTAACAAAAACGATCCTTTTTCTTTTACTATGGGGCCTTCTGCAAGTAATCTGCTCGAAACGATACCGATGCCACCGTTCATTTGAAATTTATTGCTGTTGCCTTCCTTCTGATAAATATCCAGAACAGAAGACACTCGTCCACCATATTTTGCCGGGATACCCCCTTTAAAAAGCTTTAAATCCTTTATGGCATCTGGGTTAAAGACGGAGAACAATCCAAATAGATGCGATGAGTTGAAAATGGTTGCTTCATCCAGGAGAATTAAGTTTTGATCTGCTGCGCCACCTCTCACATTAAATCCGGAAGAACCCTCTCCAGCATTGCTGACCCCAGGTAGAAGGGTAATTGACTTGATGACATCCACTTCTCCTAAGACCACGGGAATTTGCTTAATGGTATTTATTGATAAGGAATTGACACTCATTTGTGGTTTTCGGATGTTCAGTTTCTCAACATTTTCAGTAATGATAATCTCGTCTAAACTTTCCGTGGATTCAGTAAGTTTGAAATTGAGTGTTTTATTTTCATCCATCCTAATGGTTTCGGAAATACTATTAAAACCCAAATAACTGATTTGAAAATTGTAAGTTCCTTTTGATAAGGTGATGGAATAGAACCCATACTCATTGGTAATGGTTCCCGTTTGAAGCTCTGGAAAAATAATATTGACACCAATCAAGGTTTCATTGCTTTGTTGATCGGTTATTTTTCCGCTTAGCGTAAATTTTTCTTGCGCAGTGATATATAGTGGCAGACATAACATCAGCCATAGATATACTTTGAGTTTATTGGTCATCTGCAATTTTTTATTAAAAATAAAAAAAGCTCCTCGATAAAAGGAGCTTTTTGTGATAATTTTGTTTAATTATTTTTCAATAATTATAAACAAATAAAGAAATCTGAACTTTTATGTATTTTTAATCTTATTATTAAGAATCGCATTAAATGTCGAACTCGGTCTCATTGCTGTACTAATCTTCTCTTCATTTGGATTATAATAACCGCCAATTGAAACAGGATTACCTTGCACCTCTATAAGTTCTGAATTGATGACGCTCTCATTTGTTTTTAGTACTTCCATAAGTGTTTTGAACTCTTCTTGCAATTGTATGTCCAATGTTTGATTGGCCAATGCTTCTGCCCAATAGAGAGCCAAATAGAAATGACTGCCTCTATTGTCCAATTCACCTGCTTTACGCGAAGGAGATTTTCCATTATCCAACAGTTTTCCGGTAGCTTCATCTAAAGTGTCGGCTAAAATTTGAGCTTTAGGATTGTCATTCGTTTCAGCTAAATGCTCTAATGATACTGCCAAGGCCAAAAATTCGCCCAATGAATCCCAACGTAAATGATCTTCTTCAACAAACTGCTCAACATGCTTAGGAGCAGAACCTCCAGCACCCGTTTCAAACAAACCACCACCATTCATTAAAGGCACAATAGATAACATTTTTGCACTTGTTCCCAATTCTAAAATAGGGAAGAGGTCTGTTAAATAATCACGCAACACATTTCCTGTGACGGAAATCGTGTCTTTTCCATCTTTTATACGCGCCAAAGTAAACGTTGTTGCTTCTGATGGAGAAAGAATTTTTATGTCCAAGCCTTGAGTGTCGTGGTTTGGAAGGTATTGATTTACTTTCTTGATCAATTCAGCATCATGTGCTCTGTTCTTGTCCAACCAAAAAACGGCTGGCGTATCAGAAGCTCTTGCTCTCGTTACAGCTAATTTTACCCAATCCTGAATTGGTGCATCTTTAACTTGGCACATTCTCCAGATATCTCCTGTTTCAACATCATGTTCAATGATGGTTTTTCCTTCTGAATTGATAACCACAACTTTTCCGTCATTGGTCATTTCAAAAGTCTTGTCATGAGAACCATATTCTTCGGCTTTTTGTGCCATCAGACCAACATTGGGAACTGTGCCCATAGTTGTCGGATCAAAAGCGCCATGTTTTTTACAAAAATCGATAGTAGCTTCATAAAGACCAGCATAACTACTGTCAGGAATAACCGCTAATGTATCTTCAGGTTTCCCTTGTGCATTCCACATTTTACCAGAAGTTCTGATCATTGCTGGCATGGAGGCATCAATAATCACATCACTTGGCACATGAAGATTGGTGATTCCTTTATCCGAATTAACCATTGCCAAATCCGGTCCGTTAGCAATTGCATTTTTTATAGCAGTTTTTATTTCTTTGCGTTTAGCTTCTGGAAGCTCTTTTAGTTCATCATATAAGTTTGCCAACCCATTGCTTGGACTGAACCCAATTTGTTTGAACTCATTATGATATTTCTCAAATACATCTTTGAAAAACACTTCCACGGCGTGACCGAAGATGATTGGATCAGAAACCTTCATCATGGTAGCCTTTAAATGTACTGAAAGAAGAACATTTTTAGATTTGGCATCAGAAACAGCATCTTGTAAGAATGCTATCAATGCTTTTTTACGCATTACTGAAGCATCAATTATCTCACCATCTTTTAGATTTAAATTATCTTTTAGAACAGTTTCTTTGCCATTTTTTTCAATAAATTTAATACTTACGGTATCAGCTTTTGAAAGTGTCAAAGATTTTTCTGTATGAAAGAAATCGCCGTGAGACATGGTGGCTACCTCAGTTTTTGAATTAGGAGACCATTCGCCCATTGAATGTGGGTTTTTCTTGGCGTAGTTCTTTACAGCTCTCGGGGCGCGTCTATCTGAGTTGCCCTCACGAAGTACTGGGTTCACTGCACTTCCCTTAACTTTATCATAGCGTGATCTGATGTCTTTGTCTTCTTCTGTTTGAACATCATCAGGGTAATTCGGTATATTAAAACCTTGAGATTTTAACTCAGCAATCGCTTCCTTAAGTTGTGGAACCGAGGCACTTATATTTGGTAGTTTTATGATGTTTGCTTCAGGCTTTTTGACCAATTCTCCCAGTTCAGCCAATGCATCTGATACTTTTTGATCTTCCTTTAAATAATCAGGAAAAAGAGCCAAAATACGTGACGCCAATGAAATGTCTTTAGTAACGACATCAATATTGGACGATGCGGTAAATGATTTTATGATGGGTAATAACGAACGTGTTGCCAAAGCTGGTGCTTCGTCTGTTTTTGTATAAATGATAGTGGAAGTTTTCGCCATAAGTACTGTGAATTTAATTTTTAAAGATTAGCCCGAAATTAGGCTGTGCAAATATACAAAAATGAGTTTAGCATAGAAAGCCGAAAGCATTCAATTAAACAATGTTAATATGATAGTGATGTAATAATCCCAAGACATTTTCTTTCGAGAATTTGGCTCTTGTAATAGTATTGTTTTCAGGATTTATAACAAAGTTTTCCGAGGAGCTTAAGTCGCTGTTTTTAAGATTTGTTTGCTCGAAAACAGCGTGTTTGAAGTCGCAGGTATCGAATTGGCCATTGCTAAGATCCGCTTCAGCGAAATTGACTTGATTGAGATTGCAATTGCTGAACCTGATCCCTTTTAGTTTTAGTTTATAGAAGGATGAGAATTGCAATTGGCAATTTGAGAATGTAAATGACAATAAAAACGGATTGCAATCCTGAAATTGGAGTCCGATCATTTTACAATCCATAAAATCAACTTCTCTAAAGATGGTATATGTGATATTGGCATTGCTAAAGTTACAAGTATCAAATTCACATTCTATAAATGTAATTGAAGACAGGTCGGTTTCGGTAAAATTACAATTGGTGAAGTTGCAGTTGTCATATTCTGCTTTTTTAAATGGGTTTTCAGTAAAATCAATATTTGAAAAGTGCTCAGAATCAATGTATGGTAGTGTCATGGGTTGGATTAAGAATAGAGGAGCCGAAGTTAAGTGTAATCTCTTATAAAAACAAAAGCCATATCATTGTAGCTAAACTACCTTGACATGGCTTTCTTTGAAACAGTGACGTGATCTAATTAACATTGCTGTTAAATCAGCCGACTAAAACTCACGTTTTACAATCGTCTTTTTCAATTCAAGTTTACTATTTCAATAAAACACTTCTTAACTATCAAAATGTATTGACCTGTTAGTGAAATGTTTCGGGTTATTGTTTTTCTTGATGTTATAACTCTTGCAATTCGCTTTCACGACATACAAGATTTAAAACATTGCTTCCTACCTTGGTATTCACTTTCGTTGCTACCATCTTTGGAAACTTTCAACTTTACTAGTTGCAACCTACCGAAGCGTGCTGCACTTTTTAAAGTATCATGATTTTCCAGCCTTCACGCTTGTACGTGACACTTAAAAAATCTCAAAAAACAATCTTATAAAGAACGTTTCTTTATACGATTTAAATCAAGTTCAATTTTTTAGGTTGAAACCAACTCAGAGGTTGTTATCAAATCGTTTTACTAATTTACAAAAAAATGTCTTGTTTGCCAAAACTTTTAGGTATTTAGTTATCAACCTATTATGAACTTGACTTATTAACATTTGTTAATAAAAAAAGCCTTGAAACAAATCAAGGCTTTTATTTACTATATGTTCGAGGCTTTTATCCTCTTCTTTCTTTAATTCTTGCTTTTCTACCAGTAAGACCTCTAAAGTAGAAGATACGAGCACGTCTAACTTTACCTTTTTTGTTCACTTCAATTTTCTGAAGTGCTGGAAGATTGATTGGGAAGATACGTTCTACACCAATTGTTCCTGACATTTTACGGATGGTAAATGTTTCTGAACTACCAGAACCTTTACGTTGCAATACCACACCTCTAAAGAACTGGGTACGTTTTTTTTCGCCCTCTCTAATTTCGTAATACACAGTGATCGTGTCACCAGCTCCGAATTGAGGATATTCTTTTTTTTCTACAAATTCGTCTTGTACAAATTTTACTAAAGAATTCATTTCTTTTAATTTTTAAGTTGACCCAAATCAACATTCACGGAAATCGTCAGAGGTTAATTTGAAATTGGATGCAAAAATAAGGAATAATTAATAATTAACAATTAATAATTTAAAAAATATTGTTTTTCGTTTTTCTGAATGATGGAATTAGAGGTTGGGTATCGAGTACCAAGTACCAAGTATTAAGATCCATTAATTAATAAGTGAAATTTAACAATCAACAATTATCCCTATGAGCTTTCACAGAGGCGACAACATTAATCTTCCAGCAAATCCGGTCTTCTTTTCTTGGTATGCTCGTATGCTTGGTCTTCCCGCCATTTTTCTATATTTGCGAAATGCCCAGAAAACAAAACTTCAGGTACCTTCATGCCTTTATATTCTCTTGGCTTGGTATAAATTGGCGGTGCCAATAAGTTGTCTTGAAAAGAATCGGTCAAGGCCGAAGTTTCATTACCTAATACACCTGGAATAAGTCGTATGATAGCATCGCATAATACTGCCGCTCCCAATTCGCCTCCAGAAAGTACATAATCACCAATTGAAATCTCCTTGGTGATCAATAAATCTCTTACACGCTGATCCACGCCTTTATAATGTCCACACAGTATAATAATGTTCTCCTTTAAAGAAAGGGTGTTGGCCATGCCTTGATTTAATGTAGTGCCATCGGGTGTCATATATATGACCTCGTCATAATCACGCTCCTCCTTCAATTTAGAGATGCATTTGTCAATGGGTTCAATCATCATGACCATACCTGCACCGCCGCCAAACTGTGTGTCGTCAATCGATTTATAGCGATCTGTCGTATAGTCTCTCAAATTATGGAAATGGACCTGTACTAAACCCGCTTCAATTGCGCGCTTTAGTATGGAAGCTTCAAAAGGGCTTTTAAGTAACTCTGGTAAAACTGTAATGATATCTATGCGCATGTTGTTCAGTCATCAGTTGGCAGACCACAGTCTTCAAAGTAATATTGAAGAAGTCTGCGGTTATTTCTGTTTTGTTGTGTGAGTTTGTAGTTCTCACTCAATTTAGAAAACTGCCTAAGTCCAATAATCTATTTTTCCTATATTGTAATAGGTGGTTTTATGTCTAAATTCTGAAGATTTTATACTCCTCACTTATAGAACTAAAGCCAATAAATAAAGGACAGTTGTTAAATATGGTTTTGGTTAAATGCAAAGATGCGAAAAAAGTATTCAATTTTTCCGGATTGAGTCGGCACTTCTGCGGAAATGGGATCTATAAAAAAATCTGCAAGGTTTCTTACAGATTTTTTTTGAGATTTACTTTATGGTTTTTTGTTTATTGATTTCGTCCTGCAATTGTCGCCTTACTTTTTGCTCGCGTTCAAGTGCTGTACGTCTGTGTTCTTCAAACTCCTCTTCTGTTTCTACCAATGATTTTTTTGCTAATCTGGTAACAGAATTACTGTTTCTGAATTTATAAATGAATATCAATAATAATGCGAAAAGTGCTCCAATGATGCTCCACATCAATACGTTGTAATTGCTTTTGCTCATTTGCAATCCGAACAATGCCATATTATCCTTTTCTTCATTAGTGTCGGCCAGAGTTGCCTGGGTTTCAGATAAATTACTCTTTAATGTTGTAATTTCTGTGACTTGGCTATCCACAATGGACTGAGTATCCACTAAATCTTTCCGGATGGCTTTCAACGAATCCATGGTATGGGCCTTTAATGCATATAGCCATGTTTTCTTGACCACTTTATAATCCTGATAATTATTCGACTTTTGAATGACATATTCAAACTGGTTGTCTACAGTTCCTTCTGTTAAAGATAGTTTGTCATCTTCGTCATTAGTTGCTTGCTGAGCATTTGAAATGATAAAAAATAGGCAGGAGAATAGGGTGAGGCTTAGAGTTTTTAGTGAATGCATTTGTTTGATTTTTCTGATGTGGTTAAATTTCGAACAAGATAAAAAAATATGTAGATGTATGCTAATATTTAAAAGAAATAGCCTCACGGTTAGGAGGCTATTTAATATACTTAATATACGGTTAAAGTATTATTTTAGATGTTTTACGGCTAATAATATGTAAAACGTCTGACTTTTGAAATGTATTTCGCAAGTCTGATGACTTGGTGGCTATACCCATATTCATTATCATACCAAACGTATAAAATGATGTTTTTGCCACCATCTCTTACGATGGTCGCTTTACTATCATAAATTGCGGGTGCAGAACATCCCACAATATCACTGGATACAAGCTCATCACTTAATTCAAACTTAATTTGCTCCACAAGGTTCCCTTCCAAAGCATATTTTTTCATTATGGTATTAATTCCATCGAGAGACGTAGCTTTCTCAAGCTCTAAATTCAATATGGCCAAAGATCCGTTTGGCACTGGAACACGAATGGCGTTGGAGGTCAGTTTCCCTTCCAAAGAAGGTAGGGCTTTTGATACGGCACTTCCTGCACCAGTTTCTGTGATGACCATATTCAACGCTGCTGCACGACCACGACGGTATTTGTTATGGAAATTATCAACTAAATTCTGATCATTTGTATAGGAATGGATAGTTTCTAAATGACCATGTTTCACGCCAAAGGTATCATCAATAACTTTTAATACTGGCGTAATTGCATTAGTGGTACAGGAAGCTGCTGAAAAAATATCAACTTTATCGGGGTCGTAATCCAAATGGTTAACTCCGTGCACAATATTCGGCACTCCTTTACCGGGTGCAGTCAATAGTACTCTGCTCACACCTTTAGACTTTAGATGTCGGCTTAATGCCTCCTGGTCTCTGAAAGCACCCGTATTATCAATGACCAAGGCATCTTTAATCCCGTATTTTGTATAGTCAATATCCTCCGGGGCATTGGCAGAAATGACATTAACAGTGGTACCATTGATGATTAATGCGCTATTTTTAAGATCGGTAATTACAGTTCCTGAAAAATCTCCATGTACTGAATCATTGCGAAGCAAGGAAGCTCTTTTTTCCAAAACGACTTGATCAATATTTCCACGAGTAACAATAGCTCTTAGACGCATTTGACTGCCTTTGCCAGTTTTTGCCATTAATTCCCTTGCCAATAATCGTCCAATTCTTCCAAAACCATATAGAACAACATCTTTAGGTTTTATAGACTCAATTTTTCTTGCGCCTTTAAGTTTATCGGCAACAAAAGCTGTGGCATTGGAATATTTTTGATCTTCCAAATGAAACTCAAAAGTCAGTTTCCCGATATCCAATTTTGCTGGAGGTACATCTAAAGTTTTGATGGCTTGAGCAATTTCAACCGAATCGAAAATTGATATTGGTTTCTGAACAAACTCACCTGCATATTCGTGCAGATTTAAAATGTCACTGACATTTCTGTCAATCAATTCATTTCTGAAAAGTACAAGCTCAATGGATTTGTCATACCATAAATCGCTAACTATTTTAATAAATTCAACTGTTGCTTTTCGTCTATCTGCTTGAAAAGCCAATTCGTTTTCATAAGTTCCGTTCAAACTCATTGTTTTAAAATTTTATGTATCCTCATGTTAAGAAGACACGTTGATGTTGTGTTTATTTCCGATGTTTCGGACTGCAAAAGTAATATATTTCAATCGTTTTCGTAAGGTTTTGGAGAAATAAAAAACCCTATAGTAAAGTTGAGTACTATAGGGTTGTAGATGGGTTGAAAATCGCTCTGTTTTATTTGAAAATAAAGCTCTCCTTTTGTCCTGAACTATTGATGATCGATAGTTTTTTTAGATTTTTCTCAAGATTATCGCCATATTTTTGTTTCAATTTAATGATGTCATCCACGTCGTTAATTTTTTGGTCATTAATTTCTGTAATGATATAGCCTCTATTAATACCTAAGTTTTTATAAAGGGCATAATTCTCGTTTTTAACGACCACAACACCATTAGTAATGTTCGCGCTTTTTTTGAGGTCACTCGGAATATTCCTCAATTGCATGTTCAAAAAATCGACGGTGGAAATCTCAGTTTTAGACAAGGTTACCGGAATGATTTTTTCGGCACCGTTTCTATCTAAAGTCAGATTAACCACATCATCCGGACGTTTTGTGCTCAAATAACCGCTTAAATCAGAGAATTTTGAAATCGTAATATTGTCAATTTTTTTGATAATATCTCCTTTTTTTATCCCAGCTTTTTCTGCTCCGGAACGTTCTTCTACATCGCTAACATAAAATCCTTGGGTCGTATTGACCTCAAAGGTTTCAGCGGATTTACTGTTCAGTTCGCCGCCTCTAACACCCAAGATACCTTTTTGAACATCCCCAAACTCCATAATGTCTTCAACGACTTTTCTGGCAATATTGCTTGGTACTGCAAAAGAATACCCTATATAGGAGCCAGTTTGGGAAGTGATGGCTGTATTGATACCAATGAGTTCGCCACGGGTATTGACCAAAGCTCCACCTGAGTTGCCAGGGTTGACCGCGGCATCGGTTTGAATGAACGATTGGGCATTGGTACCTGATAGATCTCTGGATTTGGCGCTAATGATTCCGGCGGTAACTGTGGAAGTTAAATTAAATGGATTGCCCACTGCCAAAACCCATTCACCCACTTTTGCTTGATCAGAATCTCCAAAAGTTGCAAAAGACAGCTCTGTATTTGCGTCAATCTTTAATAATGCGATATCGGTTTTTTCATCGGTTCCAATAAGTTCGGCATCATAGATTCGATTATCATTTAAAGTTATGGAAATCTTTTGAGCGCCATTGATTACGTGGTTGTTAGTTATAATATAACCGTCCGGCGAAATAATGACACCACTACCAGTACCAACTTGAGCACGCTCTGTGTTTCGCCCCATAAACAAATCCTGAAGGGTCATTGGCGCCCTACTGATGGTCGTATTTTTAACGTGTACTACGTTATGAACAGCGTCATTTGCAGCTTCCGTGAAATCTGGGACATTCAAGGTGCCATAAGAAGCCACTGCTTTATGGCTTGTCGGGAAATAAGATAGGGTCGAATCTGTACTACTCGTAGTAACTGCGATGTCATTATCTTTCTCAATAAAAAACTTATAGGCAGAAAGTGTCATGATTCCACCTAATGCAGATGCTAAAATTAGGGTTAAAATCTTTTTCATTTTAAAAATAGTTTATTAGTGAATTAGGAAATTAATATGTTAAAATATCAGTGTATAACGATTAAAATTACTTTTTTGTTGCATCAAAAATGTTTGTTTAACGGATTTTAACGCCAACTTTAACGCTCGTTTAACACCTCAATAAATCGTCAAGAATCCTTATATTTGCCAAACCTATGAAACAGACATTCTATAAATATCAAGGTACAGGTAATGACTTTGTAATGATTGACAATCGTCATCTATCTTTTGACAAAAAGGATACCAAACTCATAAAATTCTTGTGTGACAGACGTTTTGGCATTGGAGCTGACGGACTTATCCTATTAGAGAACCACGATGCGTTGGATTTCAAGATGGTTTATTTTAATTCGGACGGGAATGAAAGTTCGATGTGTGGAAATGGAGGAAGGTGCATTGTGGCCTTTGCAAAGTTTCTTGGAATTATTGAAGACTGTACAAGCTTTGAAGCTATTGACGGTTTGCATCATGCAGAGATAGTAAAGAATTCTGTAAGACTCCAAATGCAGGATGTCAGTCATTTGGAAAAGTTTGAATCACACGTGTTTTTAAATACAGGATCTCCACACCATGTGCAGATGGAAGCCGATTTGGCGCAGCTCGATATAAAAAAAGTTGGGTCTAAAATTAGATATGGTGCGCCATACAATAAAGATGGAAGTAATGTGAATTTTGTTTCTAAGATTTCGGATGACGTGTTTTCAGTAAGGACCTATGAGCGTGGGGTGGAAGATGAAACCTTGTCCTGTGGAACAGGAGTGACTGCAGTTGCTTTGGCGATGAACTATATTGGAGAGACTGAGAAAAACTTGATAACTTTAAATGTTGAAGGCGGAACGCTCCAAGTGTCTTTTGACAAAGACGGTCAAGGCTATAAAAACATTTGGTTGATTGGACCTGCAGTTCAGGTTTTTAAAGGAGATGTATCATGGTAACATTAAAAGGAGAACATATCTATTTACGAGCCTTGGAGCCTGAAGATTTAAGTTTCTTGAGCAGCATCGAAAATGATGAAAATTTATGGGAGTTGAGCCATACTCAAGCACCCTACTCTCAATATATATTAAAACAGTATTTGGCAAATTCTCACCAGGATATTTTTGAGGCAAAACAGTTGCGTTTGATTATTTCGAATTATGAGGATCAGCCTTTGGGAATGATAGATTTATTTGATTTTGATTTTAAAAACAGCCGCGCAGGTGTCGGGATTTTGGTCCAAAAACTTGAAAATCGACAGAAAGGATATGGAAAAGAAGCCCTCCATTTATTGATTAATTACTGTTTCACCCATCTTAATCTGCATCAACTTTATTGTAATATTTCCGAAGACAACAAGGCGAGTATCAAGTTGTTTACCAATCAAGGATTTGAAAAAGTGGGTCTCAAAAAAGATTGGACTTTCCAAAATAAAACATATAAAAACGAATATTTACTCCAACTCATCAATTCCTAATGTATATAAAAAAAATCCTTATCGCCATTGTACTCATCGGTTTAGTGGTAGCGGGCGTCATCGCCTATACGATTTATCAAACTATGTTTGTCTCTAATACAGCCTTTAATAATGATGTTGCCTATGTTTATATTCCGACGAATGCCACTTATCAGGTTGTAAGGACAGAATTAGAACCCTTATTAAAAGACATTGATAAGTTTGATGCCCTTGCAGAGCGCAAAAAATATACAACCAATATTAAAGCGGGTAAATACGCCATAAAGAAGGGGATGAACAACAATGATATCATCAACTCAATTAGAAGCAATAATATGCCAGTGAAACTGTCATTTAACAATCAAGAATCTTTGCAGCGTTTGGCAGGTCGGATTTCTACTCAAATTGAAGCGGATAGTTTAGCATTGTATTCTGTAATGTCCTCTTCTGAGTTTTTAAAAGCGAATGATTTTTCATCCAAAACAGCTTTGGGGATGTATATTCCCAATAGTTATGAGTTTTTTTGGAATACCTCCGCGGAACAGTTTAGAGAGCGTATGCTCAAGGAATACCATCGCTTTTGGAATGATGAGCGCATGTCAAAAGCAAAAGCGCTCAATTTAACTCCAGATAAAGTCATGACCATGGCCTCAATTGTACAAAAAGAAACGGCTAAAGTGGATGAACGTAAAAGAGTTGCTGGAGTATATATGAATCGTTTAAAAATTGGTATGCCATTACAGGCCGATCCTACGGTTATCTATGCAATCAAACTCACTACTGGAGATTTTGACCAAATTATTAAACGTGTGCTTTACAAAGATTTGGAAATAGACTCGCCTTATAACACCTATAAATACGCAGGATTACCGCCAGGCTTAATCACAATGCCTGACATCAGCTCTATCGATGCGGTTCTCAATTATGAAAAACATGATTATTTTTATTTTGTGGCAGATGTCAAAAATTTTGGTTACCATAAGTTTGCTAAGACCTTGTCACAGCATAATGTCAACAGACAGGAATATGTACGTTGGATCAATCAGCAAGGGGTAAACAGGTAAATTATGTCAAGATTAAAATTTATTTTAATTTTACTTCTTGCTACAACTTCTTTTTCTCAGTCCAAACTTGATGAATTTCTGACTCCAAGTGACACTCTCAATACGTCCAGGAGGACTATGGTCTATATAACAGAAGCTGCGGTTGGAGGTTTGACTTTGCTTGCGCTCGATCAATTGTGGTACGCTGACTATGAGCGATCTAAATTCCATACCATAAACGACAATAATGAATGGCTGCAGATGGACAAAATGGGGCATGTTTTTTCTTCGTATCAAATGGGAAGGATAGGAGCAAGCGTTTTAAATTGGAGTGGTGCCAGTAAGAAAGAGCAATTGATCTATGGTTCCACATTGGGATTTACATTTTTAACTGCTGTCGAAGTTCTTGACGGATTTAGTAAGGAATGGGGTTTTTCTTGGGGAGATATGCTGGCAAATGGTGTTGGCACTGGACTATATATTGGTCAAGAACTGCTCTGGGAAGAACAGCGGATGACTCTGAAATTCTCCTTCCATCAGACGAAATATGCTAATTTAAGTCCTGACAAGTTGGGCAACGGTTTTTTAGAGGAACTTCTAAAGGATTATAACGGACAAACTTATTGGTTGAGTTTTAATATCCATTCCTTCATAAATAGCGATCATATTCCTAAATGGTTGAATCTTGCGGTAGGTTATAGTGCCGATGGCATGGTGTTTGCTCATAATGAGCCTGTTAACAACTTTGTTACTAACAAAAACAGAAAACGACAGTTCTATTTGAGTTTAGACGTAGATTTGTCAAGGATAAAAACAAAATCACCTGTTTTGAGATCCGTTTTTGATGTTCTGAACGTAATTAAGGTGCCTTTCCCTGCTTTGGAGTTTACCGATAAAAACAGCATAAAGCTCCATGGCATCTACTTTTAGAGACCTTAATCGATTAATTTTGAGGGTTTAATAAAAAGTCATACCTTTGCACGCTGAAATTTAAGTCTGCTAAAAATATAAAAGGCTTTACAAAGATTAGGAATTATGTTAAAAAAGATCACTAATTATTTTGTTATCCCTTTTGCAATTTGTGTCATTTTAATCACGACACTTTTTCCAAAAACGACTGTAGATATGACCAATTTTTCTACTGAAGGATTAGAGTTAAATTACACAGTTTCGGAGGATATCGCACTTTCTACCACTTTTGAAGAAACATCCCATCACGCAAATTACAATAAGTTTTTCCCATATTTAGGTAAGTCCTACTTAGGATTTAAAGAAGCTCTTGCTTTTAAAGAATCTCGTGGGAACTATTTTACGGTTAATGATTTGGGGTATTTAGGTAAATATCAATTTGGAGCCGAAACGTTAAAGCTACTCGGTGTTTATAATCCCGAATATTTCTTATACACACCAGAATTACAGGAAAAGGCATTTTTGGCTAATTCAGAGCGTAATAAATGGATTTTAAGAAAAGATATTGCCCGCTTTGTTGGTATAGAAATACACGGCACAACGATTACTGAATCGGGTATTCTTGCGGCGGCTCATTTGGCTGGACCAGGGAGCGTAAAGAAATTTTTAAGAAGCCGCGGTGGATATAATCTTTCTGATGCTTATGGTACATCCATTTCGTATTATATGAAATATTTTTCAGGATACGATACCTCTTTCATAAAACCAAACCAGAAGGCAAAAGCCAATTTGTAATCAGTCCTTGTGAATGATAAATATGGCAGGACGCTTGTGAAGGTCTACTTTAATATGCTTCCAGTCGTTAATACTGTAGGTTTTTATGTACTCTGAAGACAACGTGATGTCGCAAGCCACACAAAGCCTTGTTTGTGGATGCAGGATTGCACACAGATCCTCCAACATTTTGTTGTTCCGATAGGGTGTTTCGATAAACAATTGACTTTGATCTTGATCATTGGATAACTTCTCCAAGCGCTTCAACTCCGTCTTCCGTTCGTTTTTATCAATGGGCAAATAACCATTAAAGGCAAAGCTTTGACCATTCATACCAGAACCCATTAATGCCATAATAATGGATGATGGTCCAACTAAAGGAACGACTTGGATGTTGTTTTCATGAGCCAACTTTACAATGTCTGATCCCGGATCTGCAACCGCAGGGCATCCCGCTTCAGATAGTAATCCCATTGGCCTCCCTTCTTTACAAGCTTTTAAAAATGATAGTTTTTCAGAGGTCTCAGTGAACTTATTGAGAATTTTTAACTGGAGTGAAGGTTGCGGCTTTTCAGGGTGTACTTTTTTTATGAAACGTCTTGCAGATTTTTCATTTTCAACAATATAATCATCTATGAAGTCTATTATTGTTTTTACTGAAGCGGGCAAAACTTCCCAAACGGGATTATCACCTAAGTCTGTTGGAATTAAGTACAGCTTACCGAAGTTATTTTGCATTAATTTTTAACGAATTTTCGAGTTATTTTTTGACCATTCTCATTATGAATTTGCATAATATACATGCCTTTGGCCAAGTTTTTAGTGGAAATTTTTGATGAATTATTTTCGAAGCTAATTGAGGTTTTCATCCGTTGTCCTTGAATGTTATAAACAGACACCTCGGATACCTGGCTGCTTGATGTTCCAAAATCTATAGTTAGCTCATCGTGAACAGGATTTGGGTAGAGTTTGATGTGTGAAAGAGCAGTTTCATCTATACCTAAGGTGGCGTCCTTAATTTTGTAAATAGACCCAGAGGTAATATCAGCAATATATAACTCTCCATTAACATCTTCACCAAATGTGGTCCAGTTATTATCGTTAAATGGTTCTGTAAATGTCATGGTCCAGCTTCCATCATTTTCTTTGAGCATACCAATCTCTGAACTACAATAGTCAGCAAAAAAATAAATACCCTCCAAGCTTGACTGCGCGGTACCTCTGTATCTAAATCCTCCTGTAATTGAACATTTAAACCTTCCACTATTATTATGTGAATATTCTGCAAAAGGAAAAGTCATTGTGTTTGCATTTGGGCAATCGCTAAGATTAAATGGGTTAGTCCCCTCATAACAACGCCATCCATAGTTAACGCCACCTTCTGAAGCGGGTACTTTATTGATTTCTTCAAATAATTGTTCCCCAACATCTGTCAACCATAACTCATTTGTAGTTTTGTCAATTGAAAACTTCCAAGGGTTTCTTAGACCAGATGCCCAAATTTCGTTTAAAGCATTTGGATTATCAATGTATGGGTTGCTATTAGGAATACCGTAATTTTTTCCGTTTTCTGGATTGTCAACATCGATTCTCAAAAGTTTACCTAAAAATGTCTCAAGATTTTGTGAGTTATTGTCCCGATCGCCAGAAAGACCACCATCACCGAGTGCAATAATAAGAAACCCATTACTGTCAAACGCCAGTTCGCCACCATTATGAAACGGATCGGGTTGTTTAATGGTCATTAGAATGAGTTCTGAATCCTCATCTGCAAGATCAATATTGGAATCATTCCTATTGAATCTTGATATGATGGTTTCTAAGTCATTATTGACATAATTGACATAAAAATAACCATTTGAAGTGTAGTTTGGATGAAATGCCAGACCTAATAGTCCACGCTCATCCTTTGCGTCACTGACGCGGTTTTGAATGTTTAAAAAAGATTGTTCATTGACAACACCGTTCTCATTTACAATTTCTATAAGACCATCGCGATCAAGAACGAATAGTCGAGAATCTCCGGCATTCTTAATATTAACTACGTTTGAAACGCCTGTCGCAAATAATTCTAATTCAATTTTTTGTGCAACGCTAGATGCACTCACTACGAGTCCAATAAGAAGTAAAATTTTTTTCAAAGTCTTTATTTTTTTAGAAAGTATGGCCTAAATTACAAAAAAAACCAAGACACATAAATATATTATATTGTTAAATTGTAGGAAATTTTTTCGCAAGCCTCGTCTAATAAGCTGAAAACATCCTCAAAATCTTCTTCGTTTCCCCAATAGGGATCTGGGACTTCTTTTATCGTGGATGATTGAGAGTCTTGTAGTATCAGTTTCACCTTAGCGATATCTTCTGTATCTCTTGCCAGTTTCACAACATTTTCATAATTGGATTGATCCATGACATAAATTATGTCAAAATTATCAAAGTCTGAAAGTTCAAATTGTCTACATTTTTGATTTGAAATGTCGAGGCCTTTGCCTTTTGCTGTAGCAATTGAGCGATGGTCAGGTGATTTCCCTATATGATAATCTGCTGTTCCGGCAGAGTCAACTTCAAATTTATCAGCAGGCAGTTTTGATTCAAGAATGCCATGCGCTAATGGTGATCTGCAAATGTTTCCCAAGCAAACCATTAAAATCCTTGTCATTATAATTCGATTTTTATATTAGTAATATCCCAAAAGATTCATGAAAGTAAAAAGATTGACAAATAACCAGAGTTAGTCAAATTACTTTTAAACTCAGAAGTTTTGTTCAGAAGTCATCGAGTTTCAATTCGAACGCTGTTTTTTACAGCGCTAATTTTTTGGCAATGTCATCAACATACTTTCTGAATTGTTTGTCAGTAGAAGAGAGGTTGTCAACAGTTTTACAAGCATGAAGTACAGTGGCATGATCACGTTTTCCAATTTGCGAACCAATGCTGGCCAAAGACGCTTTTGTATATTTTTTCGCAAAAAACATAGCTAACTGTCTTGCTTGTACAATATGCCTTTTTCTTGTTTTGGATTGCAGGGTATCAACATCCATTTGGAAGTAATCTGAGACGACTTTTTGAATATAATCGATGGAAACTTCTCGTTTGGTGTTTTTGACAAACTTCTCAACAATTTCCTTAGCGAGGCTAATGGTAATCTCTTTTTTGTTGAATGAGGATTGTGCGATTAAGGAAATAATGGCACCTTCAAGCTCTCTGACGTTGGTTTTGATATGTTTGGCAACATATTCAATAATATCATCAGGCATTTCTACACCATCACGATACAATTTGTTTTTTAATATTGAGACTCTGGTTTCAAAATCCGGACTTTGCAATTCGGCAGAAAGCCCCCATTTGAAACGAGATAGCAAGCGCTGTTCTATATCCTGCATGTCGACAGGTGCTTTGTCACTTGTTAAAATGACCTGCTTTCCATTTTGATGTAAGTGATTGAAAATATGGAAAAACACATCTTGAGTTCCCGTTTTACCTGATAAGAATTGAACGTCATCAATAATCAAAACGTCAATGATTTGATAGAAATGAATGAAATCATTTCTATTGTTCTTCTTGACAGAATCTATGTACTGCTGTGTGAATTTTTCAGCAGAAATATACAATACTGTTTTTTCAGGATATTTATCTTTAATATCTATCCCAATGGCATGCGCCAAATGGGTTTTTCCAAGGCCTACGCCACCAAAGATCAGTAAGGGATTAAAAGAGGTCCCACCAGGTTTATTCGCAACTGCCAATCCTGCATTTCTTGCCAAACGATTGGAGTCTCCTTCAAGGAAGTTTTCAAAATTATAATTGGGATTGAGTTGCGACTCAATTTTCACATTTCTAATTCCAGGAATGATAAAAGGATTTTTTAATTCCGGATTTTTATTTTTTAACGGGATATCAACATCTTGAGATTTTACTGCGCTTCTATTGGAACTTGGTATTTTTTCAGTAAAAGGTTGTTTGTTGCCATAAGTGTTTTCCATCTTTATGACATAGACCAATTTTGCCCGATCTCCAAGCTCTTTATTTAAGGCTACTTTAAGTATTTTCACATAGTGCTCTTCAAGCCATTCGTAAAAGAATTTACTAGGTACTTGGATGCTCAGAGCATTGTCAGTAAGCTTTACTGCTGTAATAGGTTCAAACCAAGTTTTATATGCTTGGGGTTGGATGTTGTCTTTTATAAAAGATAAACAATTTTTCCAAACCGATTGCGCAGTTACCTCCATTGTAATTAGTTAATTTTTTGATGTTAGTCAGATTAGCAAAAAAAAGAGAAATTTGTGTATTCTCTTGAATAATTTCTGAGACAAATATGTGAACAAATTTCTGAAAAAAAAAATCAAATGCTATTGAATATTCAGAAATAAATCCCCATGTTTAATCCGCGATGAAAATACAAAAAATAAACCAAACAAAGATGTCAAATCCTTTATATTACCACGAAATTGAACTTAGAGTGCGTTATGCTGAAACCGACCAAATGGGTATCGTCTATTACGGAAACTATGCCCAATATTTTGAGGTTGGAAGAGTTGAGTGGTTAAGGAAATTTGGAATATCCTATAAAAGCATGGAGGAGGAAGGCCTCATGTTGCCCGTAATAAGCTTGAGTATAAAATACAAAAAGCCAGCGCGTTACGATGACCTCATTAAAGTAAAGACTCAGTTGGTAAAATTGCCGTCTGCAAGTATTGAATTTGATTACGAAATTACGAACCAATCAGGGGAAATTTTAACCAAAGGAAATACCGAATTGGTATTTATGGATGTTAATAGGAATAGACCTACAAGATGCCCAAAATATCTTTTAGACAAACTACGGAATTAATCGTCCAAAATTTTTAAATCAACCCCGAAAATTGGTTCGAAAGCCTCTAAAACATTCTTTATTTTTTTTAATCTAACAGAAATAACGATTGTGCACGTCAATTCTAAAGTCTGTCGTGATATTTTTAAGTTTTTTTCTTTGATAACACGCATCACTTTATTCATGTCTTTATATTCAAAATTGAGTTCTACTTCCTGATTTATGGTTTTTGTGACAATTTTCGAATGCTCTAATGCCATTTGTGCAGCTGTTTTGTAAGCGGTTATTAGTCCGCCGACTCCCAATTTTATACCTCCAAAATACCTGACTACTACAATTAATACATTGGTGACTTCAAAAGATTGAATTTGTCCGTATATAGGCATTCCAGCACTGTTATTTGGCTCTCCATCATCATTGACCCTAAACTGATATTTATTTTCTTGAACTCCCAATTGATAAGCGTAACACCAATGTCTGGCAGAATGGTGCTGTTTTTTCAAATTTTCAAGATGGATTTTGACATCATCTTCTGTTTTGACTGGGAATGCATACCCGAAAAATTTACTGTTTTTTTCTTTAAATAAAACTTCAGCAGAAGGTTTGGTTATGGTTTTGTAAGTGTCTTTTTCCGTCATATCATGCAAAAGTTACTAAATAAATGGCAATAAGTGCCAATCCAATTCCTGTCCAATTTCTTTTGGTTAAATGCTCATTGAAGACCCAAAGACCAATTAAAGTGGATATCATGACTATGGCCACGTTATTTATGGTGAAAAATGTGGAGCTTTCCATATTTTGAGATTGTAGTGCTTTGATGATATAATATAATGAAGCATAATTGGCAAGCCCCAATAAAAGGCCTCCAAGAATGCTTTTTGGATCCAATTGCAATTGGCTGCGTAATTTTTTAACACCTAAGATGCTCAATCCTATTATTCCTGCAAATCCGAATACACAGGAAGAAAATAACGGAATATTCTCTTCCGAAATAGACGTATGCTGCAAATAATTGATATAGGTGTCACTGAATCCTGAGCCCAGGAAAAGCAGTAAAGGCAGCATGAGGTTTTTCGTGAAATTCACCTTGGTTTTTGACTTTACAGACACTAGATACACCGCAATAAAAGCTAAAACAACCCCAATGATTTTTTGATATCCAATACTTTCACGGAATAAAATCACACCAAAGATAATAGGAATGATGACACTCATCTTAGAGGCCACAGAAGCCACAGAAAGTCCATTCTTTTGAGCAGTCCATGCCATCAATGTGAAAAGGCCGATAAACAGAGCACCTACAATAATGCTCCCTAAAAACCATTCAGAATTAAATATGGTATCAAAAGAAATTGATTTTTGAACCGTCAAAATACCAAAGCCAAAGGCAACAATATAATTGACTACAATAGTTTGAAAGGTGTTGACCCTAAATTTCTCCAGTAGCTTAAAAACGACAAAAATAAATAATGATGCCGTGATACTGAGAATAAGATAAATCAAAACAAGTCCTTTTTGGTTGACAGCAATGTGGTGATGTCATCAGTTTCTGGATTGATATGCCATGTGTGGATACCTAATTTTGAAGCTGAAATAATATTTTCTTCAGTATCATCAATAAATAAGGACTCCTCGGCTTTTATATTGTTCTCATCTAAAACAAATTCATAAATATTGGCGTTTGGTTTTCTTAATTGGATTTCGTGCGAAAGATAGAACGCATCAAATTGAGCTTTAAACTCTTCGTAGAAGTTCACGTTTTCTTTGACCCAGTTAATATGGAGTTCATTCGTGTTGCTCAATAAAATAAGTTTATATTTTTTGTCTGCCGCCAACTGTTCCAAAAACTCTAACCTGTGCAACGGAAAATCCCTTAAGATATAATTCCAGGAATCTAAAAGCGTTTCTCTGTCGTGGTCTGGGAAATTATCTAAATAAAATTCCAGAAACTCATCGGTAGTCATAAGGCCTTGTTCATAAAGCGTATTTATGGCATGGATTTCATCAGAGAGTTCATCCATTTCAAATAAGTTGAGCGCATTGGTCATAGCGCCTTTTTTATCAAGGTTGATAAATACGTCTCCAAAATCGAATATTATATTTTTAATCATTGCTGTAAAGTTTTAAGGTATCGTTGATGATTTTTTCTTCTGAAAGTAATCTTCCTGAAAAGTGGGGTGCTTTTGTGCCGCTGGTAAAATTTATAGTGCCTTTAAAAACTCGTGCTTCATCCCAAAGATTTTCATCTATAAAGGTCTGTAGCGTTTGACGTCCACCTTCAATAATAACGGAGTTAATATCATGCCTAAAAAGGATTTTACAAATTTGGTGAGCAATTTTATCTTTTAAATCCCAATTCATAAATTCCGTGATTGCTGACTGGTGAGTTAACTCCAATCTATCATCCTGAGACTTCATGCTTCGAGCTTCGTGCTTCAAGCTTAATAAGATTGTTGAGGCCTTGCCATCAAAAACAGCAACATCTCTAGATAGACGAGAGCTTTTGTCCAAAACAATACGTATCGGGTTTTTGCCGTACCAATCTCTCGTGGTCAAACTCGGATTGTCTTCAACGACCGTATTGGTTCCGACTAAAATAGCTTGTTCTTCGGCGCGCCATTTATGCACCAATTGACGTGAAAGTTCATTGGTAATCCATACAGGTTTCTGTTCGTCTCTTGTTGTGGGCGCAATAAATCCATCGGCAGTTTCCGCCCATTTTAATATGACATAGGGGCGTCTTTTATTGTGAAACGTAAAAAAACGCTTGTGATGTTCTTTGACTTCATCTTCCAAAACGCCTACAATAACTTCACATCCGGAGGTTTTTAGCTTTTCAATGCCTTTGCCTGCAACGGCACTATGTGTATCCATAGTGCCAATAACAACCCTGGGAATTTTAAATTTGATAATGGCGTCTGCACAAGGAGGCGTTTTTCCAAAATGTGAACAGGGCTCTAAGGTCACATAAAGTGTTGATTTTGAAAGTAAGTTCGGGTTTTTCACGCTGTTAATGGCATTCACTTCGGCATGAGCGCCCCCATACGGACTTGTAAAGCCCTCACCAATAATGCTTTGATCATGTACAATAACGCATCCCACCATAGGGTTTGGAGCGGTGGTTCCCAGTCCATTTTTGCCAATTTCAATGCAACGTTTTATATATTTTTCATGTATATTCATCCCAATAATTATCGGGACAAAAATAACATAATATCGTGAGCAAAGCCGCTATCTTGATCAGAGAAATTAAAACGGAAGATGATGCCCAAGTTGCAAAGGTTATACGTGCGGTTTTGGTTGAAATGGGAGTCCCAAAAGTTGGAACCGCATACGCCGATAAGGCTCTTGATGAAATGACTGCTACTTATAATAAGAACAATGCCACTTATTTTGTGATTGAAGATCATGGAGAGATTATTGGAGGCGCAGGAATTGCTCAGTTGGAAAACTTTGAAGGCCCAATTTGTGAGTTGCAGAAAATGTATTTTTTACCGGAGGCAAGAGGGAAGGGGCTTGGAGCTAAAATGATGGAAGTATGCTTGAAAAAAGCCAAATCGTTTGGTTTTGAAAAATGCTATCTTGAAACCTTGCCTTATATGAAAGATGCCACAAAACTTTATGCCAAATCTGGATTTGAACCTTTGGAAGGACCACTGGGAGATACAGGACATTATTCTTGTAATGTTTGGATGCTAAAATCATTATAATGCTATTAAAAACATTACGCGAACACTTTTATATATCACTTAAAGAGGACTATCCAGAAACGGAAATCCAATCTTTTTTTAATTTATTGTCCGAGTGTTTTTTGAAAATGAAACGTGTGGAAGTTAGCTTAAATCTTTATGCGCCGATATCAGGTAAGAAAACGGAAAAGTTTGAAAATGCCATTACAAGGCTAAAAGATCAAGAACCGATTCAATATATTATTGGGTCTACGGAGTTTTATGGATTGCCATTTAAGGTTACAGAAAGCACATTGATTCCAAGACCAGAAACTGAAGAATTAGTGCAGTGGATAACGGATATTTCAAATTCTAAAACTGAAAATTTGTCCATTCTCGATATTGGAACTGGAACAGGGTGTATTGCAATTTGCTTAGCGAAAAATAAACCTGACGCCACTGTATATGCAGTAGATATAAGTAAAAAAGCATTGACGGTAGCCAGAACCAACGCGAAGCTTAACAAGGTAGATATTGAGTTTGTTGAATTGGATATTCTTGATTGGGAAAATGGAGCGTCGAATTTGAAAAATATAGAGTTTGACATCATTGTCTCCAATCCGCCTTATGTCAGAGCCTTGGAGAAATCTCAAATGAGCGCCAATGTATTGCGACATGAGCCCGGTTTGGCTTTATATGTAGAAGATGATGATCCACTTATTTTCTATAAAGCGATAGTGGAATTAGCACAGACGCATCTCAAAAGTAATGGACAACTCTATTTTGAAATCAATCAATATTTAGGAAGTGAAATGGTTCAGTTGCTCGAAGATTCTGATTTTAAGGAAATTGAACTCAAAATGGACATTTTTGGGAATAACCGCATGGTTTCTGGAGTTAAGAAATTTTGATTATTAACTAAAGAAGGAGGAGTATAACCGATTAGCTTTTAATAAGTTGGAGCATCACCTCAATGATTTCTTGATTGGATGCCATTTCCTGTCCCTCATTTAAAAATTTTGGTGTATTCAAAGGAATAGCCGATGTGGCTTGGACTTCCGGTGATAATACAGCCGAGCAATGTGCTTCCTTAAATCCAGCACCTTTAAAGATTAAGATGTTTTTGGGATTGATTCCAGATCCTGGAAGAATTGATAAAGCACCATCCGCCAATTGATTTAACTGGTTTAATATTAAAATACCTTTTTGTGCTGAGATTGCTTGGCCCGATGTCAGGATCCGGTCAACTTTAAGCGCCATTAAAGTTTTTAAGGCGTCAAAAGGATTCGGCGTCCGATCAAAAGCGCGATGGAATGTGAAAGGTAATGGCTTTGAAAGTTCTATTAGCTCTTGTGTCCGGTCAATATCGATGGTATTGTCTCCATTTAAAACCCCTGACACGATGCCTTTGCAGCCCAGTTCTTTACAGATTTGAATGTCCCTTTTCATAATTTCAAAATCCGCTTCAGAATAGGTGAAATTCCCGCTTCTTGGTCGGATGAGTACAAAAACAGGAATAGTCAGGTTTTCCATGACCTGTTCTATCAAGCCATAAGAAGGTGTGACCCCTCCAACCGCCAACTCTGAGCACAATTCTATCCGATGTGCTCCAGCATTTTGGGCATTGACTGCTGATTGGTAATTGGAAGCACAGATTTCTAATATCATATTTACTTTTTTAAGACCTGACATTTCCGATATCGGGGATGTTAGGTCTGCTATTAATTAATTAATTATTATTTCATCAATAAAGGTCCAAGGTTGGTGTCCTGCACCTTGCTTGCCTTCTGGGATCAATCCAGAATTCGGAATTCTCAAATGAATATAACGTGTGGTTGCGTTCAAATCAATCTTAATATTGGCATGGGTGTCTTTACTCTCTGGGATTTCAACTTTAGAGCTGGTGCCATGCTCACCGAACCCATATTCTATGACTTTTGGGGCATAGATCCACATCCAAGGGGCCTCGTAAAATCGTGTTTCAATTGAGTTAATGGTCATTTCTTCACCCAAATCAATGGTGATTTCCAAATCTTCTCCATCAAACCCCAACCATTCTTTGTCATTGATACGGGTGTCACTTCCTGTAATACCATTGATCAAGCCATCGGCGCCACTACCTGCATAAGTTTTACTCGGTTGTGCATTGATACTAATCTTTTTTCCAAGTGCTTTGTGGTAGTTGATCGGTTGGGTAAATGTTGCGCCCAGCTTCTTATCGTCATCAAAAATGGCCGCTTTTATGATGAGATCTTTGTCGATTGGAATGACTCCAGAATAAACTTCCGAAGTAACATTCGGTTCTGTGCCGTCAGTTGAGAATCGGATGGTCTTGTTCTCAAGGATAGATTTAAGTTCGTAGCCTGTAGCAACGACTTCGCCGTCTACTTCATATAAGTGGTTGGCATAATTTATGTCCAAAGCATCCATGCGTTGATGGAAGTTTTCTACCCGTGCTACAAAATCGGCGTAATTTTTGTTTTTAGTAGGTGTCCATAGCACTTCACTCATCGCGAGAATTCTTGGAAACACCATATACTCCAATTGTTTTTCATTGGGGATATACTCCGTCCAAACATTTCCTTGGCCACCCAAAACGTATTGGGATTCTTCCTCTGAAAGTTCCTCTGGAATCGGGTTAAAGCTATATACTTTTTTCAAAGGCAAAAATCCGCCACTATTCGCCAAGGGTTCACCTTCGTTATCCGATTGTTTATAATCAAAATAACAGTGCGAAGTTGGCGTCATGATCACATTGTGGTGTTGTTTGGCGGCTTCAATAGCGCCGTCGGTGCCACGCCATGACATAACGGTGGCATTTGGTGCCAATCCACCTTCCAAAATTTCGTCCCAACCAATAATTTGTCTGCCTTTTCCATTCAGATATTTTTCTATTCTTGTGATAAAATAATTCTGAAGTTCATGTTCATCTTTCAAACCTTCCTCTTTAATACGTTGTTGGCAATTAGGGCACTTTTCCCAATGTGTTTTTGGTGCCTCATCACCTCCAATGTGAATGTATTTGCTGGGAAAGAGTTCTAAAACTTCATCTAAAACATTTTCTAAAAACTCAAAGGTTTCATCTTTAGAGCAGAAGATATGGTCAAAAACACCCCAAGTCTCGGCTACTTTAACCTGCTCACCCGTACACCCCAATTCTGGATACGCAGAAATGGCGGCTTGTGCATGTCCAGGCATTTCTATTTCAGGGATAATGGTCACATGACGAGTTTGTGCATAAGCCACGACATCTTTTATCTCTTTTTGGGTGTAGTAGCCACCATAGCGTTTGCCATCGAATTGTTGCTGATCAGGATCGTAGCTGCCAATTAGCGTTTGGTCCCTGAAAGCGGCAATCTCTTGTAGTTTTGGATACTTTTTGATCTCAATGCGCCAACCTTGGTCTTCTGTCAAGTGCCAATGAAACGTGTTCATTTTGAGCATGGCCAGAGCGTCAATATATTTTTTGATGAAATCCACAGAAAAGAAATGACGACCAACATCTAAATGCATGCCTCTGTGTTTAAATTGTGGCTCATCCTTTATGGTTATACTTGGAATTGCAAATTTCTCTGAAGTGAATGTCCCATTTTCAAAGTCGGCAGGCAGTAGTTGCCGTATGGATTGTACCGCATAAAAGGCACCTTGATCGGTTTTTGCCCTGATTTCAATCTGCTTTGGTGAGATGGTCAATTGATAGCCTTCATCATTTGAAATGGTGTCGTCCTGAATAAAACTTATTTTATTGTTCTTTTCTAACTGAATTGAACTGCCTTTTTCGATAAATTCCTTTAAAAAAATAGCTGAAACCTCAAAATTGCTATCAAATGACATCCCGACAGAATTGTCCAGAATAAATTCCCCTTTTGTGCTTTCCATGTGCGTTGGCATTGGAATAATTTGTGGCTTAGGGGTTTCAGTGTTTGGGGAATCACAGTTGTATAAGAATGTGATAAAAACTATAAGTACGGTTATTTTCTTGATTTGCATTTTAGTATATTAGAGGCCTTAAAGATAAAGCAAAAAAGACAATTTACCTCTCAATTAACCCCATGGATATTCAACAGCATATTTTAAAGCTTCGTGACGAACTTAATGAGCATAACTATAATTACTACGTTCTTGATCAACCCACAATTAGCGATTATGATTTTGATCTTAGATTGAAAGAATTGCAGGCGCTGGAAGAAGCACATCCGGAATTTGCCGATGAGCACTCGCCGACCCAACGTGTAGGTGGAGCAATTACCAAGAATTTTGAAACAGTGGTGCATGATTATCGCATGTATTCTTTGGATAATTCCTATTCTAAAGAAGATCTGTTGGATTGGGAAGCCCGTGTCAAAAAAATGATTGATGGTGAGATACAATTTGTTTGCGAGTTAAAATATGATGGTGCTTCCATAAGTCTGACCTATGAAAACGGAACGTTGTTAAAAGCTATAACACGAGGCGATGGTGTGCAGGGTGATGATGTGACAGCCAATATCAAAACCATCCGATCAGTGCCGCTGCGTTTAAAAGGAGATTATCCGCCAAGATTTGATATCAGAGGGGAAATTGTGTTGCCTTTTGAAGGTTTCAACAAAATGAATGAAGAGCGTATTGAAATAGGAGAGGAGCCCTATCGAAATCCGCGAAATACCGCATCGGGGAGTTTAAAACTTCAGGATAGTGCTGAGGTGGCAAAACGACCATTGGAATGTTTACTTTATAATATCACTGGGAACAATTTAAGCCTAAGTACGCAATTTGAAAGTTTAGAAAAGGCCCGTGCCTGGGGATTTAAGGTGCCTGAAGCGGCAACCTTGGCAAGCTCAACGGCGGAAGTATTGGAATTTATCGATTATTGGAATATCCATAGACACGATTTACCTTATGAGACTGATGGTGTTGTGGTTAAGATAAACGACCTTCATCAGCAAGAAGAATTAGGCTATACTTCAAAATCGCCACGTTGGGCGATTGCTTATAAGTTTAAAGCTGAGCAAGTTTCAACACGGTTGAATGAAATAACCTATCAGGTAGGGCGCACCGGAGCGATTACTCCAGTGGCCAATTTAGAGCCTGTAGAATTGGCGGGAACCACGGTTAAACGCGCTTCATTGCACAATGCAGATCAAATAGAAAAACTGGATATTCGGGTAGGTGATACTGTTTTTGTTGAAAAGGGCGGTGAGATCATCCCGAAAATTATTGCGGTTGATTTGACAAAACGACCTGTAGACTCCCAGCCGACCCATTATATTGAACATTGTCCGGAATGTGGAACAGAACTGGTCAGAAATGAAGGTGAAGCGCAACATTATTGTCCGAACTATAATGGCTGTCAACCCCAAATCATAGGTCGTATTCAACATTTCATTTCAAGAAAAGCTATGGATATTGAAGGCCTAGGTGGTGAAACGGTAGCCTTGTTGGTAAAGGAAAATCTTATTAATGACTATTCGGACTTGTACACACTTAAAAAAGAGGAAGTGATCCATTTGGAACGTATGGCAGAAAAAAGTACGGATAATTTGATAAATGGGATTGAAGATTCCAAAAGCGTGCCTTTTGAGCGTGTTCTGTTTGCACTGGGAATCAGATTTGTAGGTGAGACTGTTGCAAAAAAATTGGCCACCCATTATAAAAATATTGAGAATTTAGCTTTAGCCACAACTATGGATTTGGTTACTGTTGATGAAATTGGAACGCGTATTGCCGAAAGTGTGGTCGCCTTTTTTAATTCAGAGCAGAATCAAAACATTATTGAACGTTTAAAAAGACATGGTGTGCAATTAGAAATTTGCGCTGAAAAATTGGCAAATCAATCCAATAAACTCGAAGGTCAAACTTTTGTGGTTTCCGGTGTTTTTGAATCGGTATCAAGAGATGAACTCAAAAAAATGATAGAAGATAACGGTGGAAAGGTTTCGAGTTCTATATCAAAAAAAACAAGTTATGTCATTGCTGGGGATAATATGGGACCAAGTAAAAGAACCAAGGCCGATCAGTTGCAGATTTCTATTATTTCAGAATATGAATTCAAAAACCTGCTGAAGTAAAATTCCTACAAATCAAATCAATTCATCGATTAAATTAGCTTTTACTCGTCTAATAGTCTAAATTTATTATGTTTGTAGGATTAATTGATGTATTAAGTATGAGTATGCAAAGAATTTTAATCGGTGTTTTGATAGCTCTTTCAGCGGTATTTTTAGGTTTCCAAATCTTTGAATTGGAAGTTGAAGCAGCAGGAATAAGAGCTTTATTGCTGATGTTCTTGACCGTGTTGTATTATATAAGAGTTAAAAATAAAAGTATTTACTTCTTTTTGTTTTTAATCACTTTTTCTATTGCAGAAATTTTAAATTTTATAGGGTGGTTGGTGCCTCTTGTCCCGGACAATAGAGTTGATTATATGTACTTTATTGTTAACTCGTTGTATATTTTGGCATATTCATTATTGACCGTACAGATTTTAACTTCAATGAATTTGGTTGAAATTGTAAAAAAACTTCCATTTCACCTTATTATTTTAATCATACTTGATGTGTTTTGTGTTATTGTTGTTACGAATACGGCTATCGGACGATTAAATTACTATGAGTATTTTGTTGAGCTTGTTTATAATTCTGTCATTATGATTTTGTTGACTGTAGCATTAATTAATTACATCCATAAAAATGACAAAAAGGCCATCAATCTATTAATTGGATCCATCTTTATCTTTTTTTCAGAGGTTATACAGTTGGCCTATTTTTACGTTTCAAGTAATAATTTACTCAATGTATTTTGTTCTCTCTTTCTTGTGCTTGCCTTTGTCTTTTTCTATCTTCAATCAAGGCTTTCCTATGAACCCCAAGAAGAGTCCTTATATTCTGATTTATTGGCGTGAGCTGGATCAACGTTAAGTGCTAACTCTACTATTGCCAACCAATCCATCTTATAGAACATCCAATCCAATCTAACGTATTGAATAAATAGATCATCTTGAGCCAGGTACTGAATTTCTTATAAATAAAATTGAAATGTTCGTTGCGTTTAGGATAATTGGCCCTCTTTCAAACTCCGTCCACTTCAATTTGTTGAATTTTAACTAAAAAATCGATGAAGCGGGTAAAAACGAGGATTAAAGTCATTTTTTTTCTTATATTTGCCCACCTACTTATACTAATCTATCATGGAAAGATGGCATGCCTTGTCCCCAAATTGGGCAACAATTTTATTATTGGTTCTAATTGTTTCGCTCAACTTACTTTGCTCTTATTATGGACTTTCTGTGGTAACTCAAACCATGACCTTAACTATAATTCCGACATTACTAATGGTCTATTTTTTTAGACAAAAAATAATGGCAAATATATTTTCCCTCATTTTTATGCTCTATTTTTTGGGAATTATATTTAACGCCATGGACCACCTTAGCCTCTCTTCAGATGTATCGGAATCTTGCTTTACTGGAGCTTATTTATTAATGGTATTTGTATTGCTGGGTAAGTTAAAGTATGTGAAACTTGAGCGCTTCGTGTCTTGGTATTTGGCGGTTGTTTTTTTTATAAGCACATATCTTCTCTATCTAATATTTATAGGATTAAAAGACAGTTTTCAAGATAATATTACTTTAACCTTGATGGTAAGTAAAGGTGTTGCCTTGTTGGTCATAGCATTTTTCGCTTTCGCAATTTATTTGAGTAAGGAGACAGCACAATCGATCATATTCCTAATGGTTGTATGTTGCTTTGTTTTTTCTGATGTATTGAGTTTTATCACCACCTCGTATATTCATTTCTGGTTGTTTGAGGGTGTGCAAAAGATATTTCAGAGCATAGGGCTTGTTTTGTCTTGTATTTATGTTTTTAACTATCAAGAAATAGCTACAAGAGTTGAAAGAAGAAAGGCGTTCAAGCCAATTTCTCGAACCAATCAGGTGTCTGTTCAATCTTAAACTAAAATAGATACCCCTTCAGATGATTTGTTTTTGGCACTGTCAAAATAGAAATCGATTTTGCCAAGATTAATCCCGAAGCAGCCCACCTGATTGACCAATACATTCTGGTCAATACTGTTTTTCACAATCGTCGGTTTTTTAAGAAATGTATGGGTATGGCCACCAATGATCAAATCAATATCCTTTGTAGCAGCGGCCAATGAAAGATCACTTGGCTTTTCAGTATTATTACGATAGTTATATCCTAAATGAGACAAGCAGATAATCAAATCGCATTTTTCATTTTCTTTTAATATCCGTGACATGTCCTGTGCAATCTCTACAGGGTTAAGATAAACGGTTTCTTTATACATGTTTTTGTCCACCAATCCTGCAAGTTGAATACCCAACCCAAAAACGCCGATTTTAATCCCGTTTTTTACAAATACTTTATAGGGTTTGGTATGTGTGTCCATGATGGTGTTTGAAAAATCATAGTTGGCACTTATAAAATCAAATTTCGCATGTGGCAATTGGGCATATAAACCTTCAAGACCATTATCAAAATCATGGTTGCCGATGGTTGCAGCATCGTATTTAAGCATGCTCATGAGTTTGAATTCCAGTTCGCCACCATAATAATTGAAATATGGCGTGCCCTGGAAGATATCACCGGCATCTAGTAGTAAAGTATTTGGGTTTTCAGCTCTAATACCTTCAACCAAACTGGCTCTTCTGGCAACACCTCCTTGATTTGGATTTCTGCCATCCTGAGGCCCAAAGGGATCAATATGGCTGTGTACGTCGTTGGTGTGTAGGATGGTTATCTTTTTTAGACCGCTGGAAAATGATTGTAGCCCAAATCCGCCCAATCCCACCAAGGCTGTGGCTGCTGTTGTTTGTTGAATGAATTCTCTTCTTTTCATGTTTATTGTTTTATAATGGTCACATGCTGTTCGCCATTAATTATTCCATAGATGATAAAATCTTTAGCATGCTCCTTTCATAACTTCAAAATAATTATTAATTAAAAAAAACTGCCGTTAATCCTTTAACTGAATAAATCGGTCATCAGCTACAGGGTTGATGGTATCTGTTTTCATAAAATAATCAATAAGCGCATTTCTTATTTTATAATCCAACACGAAAACCTCTTCACTTCCTTTAAAGAAGTCCATCCCATCACCACCATTAATAAGATAATCGTTGGTGGCAACATAGTATGTTTTATTAAAATCGATTGGGATTTGATTTACCGCACTTTCAATCATCTGGCCATCTTTGTCCAAAATTATTTTTAATTTGGAAATGGGATGGGCGCGTTTGGCTCTTACCAAGTAATCTAATAGTTCTTTTACGTTGGCTCCCGGTAATTTTGAAATCACGATAGAATTTTCAAAAGGCATCAATTCAAAGGCTGTTCTTTTAGAAATCGGACCTTTTGAAATAATGGACCTGATACCACCGTGGTTCATTAAGACAAAGTCGATATGTTCCCCGGTTCTTTTAAAAAATACAGGATCAGCTTCTTCATAAATCACGTCGGCCATTAAATTGCCAATGGCCGTGTTTAGATGTCCGTCAGATTTGGAATACGTATCCACCGAATAGGCTAGAATACTATCCAAATCCCTATTGATATTTTCTCTGTAGGGCTTAATGAAGTCTTCAATGCTTGCTATGGATTGCAGACTATCATTGATGTTTATGTTTTTGCCTTCAATTTTGAAAACATCCGTAGGCGCTTTGCAAGACATGGTCAAAAGCAGCCCTAAAATCAGAAAAATATTTTTAAAATTCATCGAATAACTTCTAAAATGTTAATAGTTAAATGTATTGTGTTTACTACCTTTGTCAAAACAAAAGTAAATGATTTTAAAGGCATTTAGAGAAAAATCAGATCAAAAATTCATCGATAAGCTGTTAAGTTCTAAAAACACCGCTATTAGTGATAAAAAAATAGAATCAGTGGGCGTTATCATTGACGCCAGTGAATTTTCTGATGCCGAAGTATTTAAGAATTTTTTTCACGACTTGGGAATCCAGTTGCCAAAGATCAAAGTAATTGTTTTTGTTGATGATGTGAAGAAAACAGAGCGTTTGTGGGGTAACTATTTTACTAAGAAAGACTTTGGTTGGAGAGGGAAGGTAAAACACGCAGAGCTCCAAAGCTTTTTAAATACTGAATTTGATGCGCTTTTAGGATTTTATAAAAACGAAGCCATCGAATTGAAAATGGTCACCGCACTATCAAAGGCCAATTTCAAAATAGGATTATCGGGTGTCGATGACCGCTTGTTCGACTTCATATTGGACGTAGGCATCAATGATTTTGAAATATTTAAAGTAGAACTTAAAAAGTATTTAACCATATTAAAAAAAATATAATGACAAAATTTCTTGGAACAGGTGTGGCTTTGATCACTCCGTTCAACACTGATTTGAGTATTGATCACAACGCTCTTGACACCATTGTCAATTTCAATATTGATAATGGGACAGAGTATTTGGTGATTTGTGGAACCACTGCAGAAAGTGTAACCCTAACGAAACAGGAAAAGAAGGATGTCATTACTACCATAAAAAAAGCCAATAATGGCAGACTACCATTGGTTTTGGGTATTGGGGGCAATAATACTGCTGAAATTATCGAAGAGATCAAGGCGACGGATTTGTCAGATATAGACGCAATTCTGTCAGTTTCACCATATTATACAAAGCCAACCCAGGAAGGTGTTTACCAGCATTTTAAAGCCATTTCTGAAGCGTCTCCAAAGCCTATCATACTTTATAATGTGCCAGGACGTACGGCTTCAAATATGTTGCCGACGACTACATTGCGTCTTGCCAATGATTTTAAAAATATCATCGCCATAAAGGAAGCGGGAAATAACGTTGGACAATATTTACAATTGTTAAAAAATAAACCTGACGATTTCATGATAATTTCAGGAGATGATGATTTGGCATTAGGTGTTGTTTTGGCAGGTGGTGCAGGAGTGATTTCAGTATTGGGGCAAGCCTTACCAAAAGATTTTACCAATATGATCCGTCTTGGATTGGAAGGGAATGCAAAGGAGGCCTATAAACTACATTTTAAATTAATGGATGTGACCGCTCAGATTTTTGAGGAAAACAATCCAGCAGGAATTAAAGCTGTTTTTCAAGCGCTTGGTTTGGCACAGGACACTGTGAGATTGCCCTTGGTTGTGGCATCGGACGCATTAAAAGGGAAAATCAAAAAAAGTGTGGCGCTCCTCAAATAAACAATAAACGTTAAATTTTACTTAAACGTCTTCGTAGCCTAAATTCAACACTTATTTTAGCTTGAAATTTTTATTTTATAATACGTTATAAATGTGTATTTTTGCATTCTGTTTAAAAATGTCGATGTACCGTTAAAACACAACCTTATCTATGACCATATTTAATCAGGCGTTTCAATTAAATAATACAAAGAAGAACAATTCTTGGATGAAAAACATTTGTTATACTTTATTGATCACTTTAGTACTGTCTTCTTGTAGCGAATATCAAAAGGCGTTAAAATCTGAAGACATTGCCACAAAATTCAAAATGGGTACAGAACTTTATGATGATGGTAAGTTCAGCAAGGCCAATAAGTTGTTTGCGCAAATTGTTCCACAGTATAGAGGGAAGCCACAAGCAGAGAAGTTGATGTTCATGTATTCTAATTCATTTTATCAGATGAAGGATTACTATTTGGCGGGCTATCAATTTGAACGTTTTGAAAGCCAGTATCCAAAAAGTGAAAAAGCTGAAGAAGCCTTGTTTTTAAGTGCTAAGAGTTTTTACATGTTGTCGCCTGTATACAGTAAGGAACAAAAGGAAACTGTGACAGCAATTGAAAAACTTCAATTGTTTATCAACAAATTTCCAGAGTCAGAGTATCTGCCTCAAGCAAACAAACTAATTCAGGAATTGGATTATAAATTGGAAAGGAAAGATTTTGAAATAGCGAAGCTTTATAATAAGATTGCAAATTTTGAATCTGCAGATTACGAAGCCTCAATAAAAGCCTTTGATAATTTTCTTTTGGATTATCCAGGGACCAGCTTTAGGGAAGAAGCCATGTATTACAGATTTGATTCTGCGTATAGGTTAGGTATCAATAGTGTGGAATATAAGCGTGAAGACCGTTTAAACACTGCTATTAAATATTACAATGCTTTTCAAAAGGCCTATCCAGAATCTGAGTTTAGTTCTGAAGCAGAAAAAATGAATGCCGAATTGCAAACCGCAATTCAACACTATACTATAAAAAGTTAATTATATATAAATGATGAATTTGAAAAAGACCGATGCTCCAGTAAGTACTATTACTTACAACCGTAATGAGATTGATGAGCCAACAGGAAACATTTATGAGGCCATCTCCGTTATTTCAAGAAGAGCAGAACAGATCAACACAGACATCCGTAGAGAGCTTGTTGACAAGCTTGAAGAATTTGCGACTTATAATGACAGTCTAGAAGAAATCTTTGAAAACAAAGAACAAATTGAAGTGTCTAAATTTTACGAAAGATTACCAAAACCGCATGCACTTGCAGTTCAGGAATGGTTAGACGATAAAATTTATTTCAGAAATACTGAGGACGATATTAAAGAAGCATAATTAATATGTCAATTTTAAGCGGCAAAAACATACTTGTGGGCATTACTGCTGGTATTGCTGCTTATAAAACAGCAAACCTTGTTAGGTTATTTATAAAAGCGGGCGCTCACGTAAAGGTCGTGATGACGCCTGCTTCTAAAGACTTCATCACACCTTTAACACTTTCAACCTTATCTAAAAATCCAGTTCATTCTTCATTTGTCAATGACGACGATGAGAATGCTGTGTGGAACAATCACGTAGAACTCGGGTTGTGGGCAGATCTTTTTATCATTGCGCCCGCAACCGCAAATACGATGGCAAAAATGGCCAATGGTGTTTGTGATAATTTGTTGATGGCCACCTATCTCTCAGCCAAATGTCCTGTTTATTTTGCACCCGCAATGGACTTGGATATGTACAAGCATCAAAGCACCTTGAATTCTTTTAATATTTTGAAGGGCTTTGGCAATATCATGATTCCTGCAACAAGTGGTGAATTGGCAAGCGGATTGGTGGGTGAAGGCAGAATGGCCGAGCCAGAAGATATCGTTGCATTTATCGAAAAGGTTATTATTGGTCAGATGCCATTGTATGGCAAGAAAATTCTTATTACTGCGGGGCCAACCTATGAGGCCATTGATCCCGTTCGTTTTATCGGAAATCATTCTAGTGGGAAGATGGGCTTCGAAATTGCTAAGACTGCCGCCAAGCTTGGTGCTGAGGTGATTTTAATTTCTGGGCCAACACATCAATCGGTTTCAAACGGACTTATTAAGGTAATAAACGTTGTAAGTGCGTCACAAATGTATGATGCCGTACACAACTATTTTGAGACCGTTGACATTGCTGTTCTTTCAGCTGCAGTTGCCGATTACAAACCGAAAAATGTTTCAGATACCAAAATAAAAAAGAAAGATACCGCGTTTTCAATTGAACTTGAGAAAACAAAAGATATTTTGGCCTCTCTTGGAAAGATTAAGACCAACCAGTTTTTGGTGGGTTTTGCCTTGGAAACCAACAACGAATTGGAAAATGCAAAAGGAAAATTAAAAGCGAAGAATTTAAATTTAATTGTATTAAATTCGTTAAATGACAAAGGCGCCGGTTTTGGAGGCTCAACCAATAAAGTTACTTTTATAACTGAAAAACAAGACATCATACAGCATGATTTAAAGTCAAAAGAAGAAGTGGCGGTCGATTTAATGAATCAAATTATAAAACAGATCCATGCGTAAATTAATTATCATATTTCTGATTTCCTTTACTACCGTTGGGTTTTCTCAAGAGTTGAATTGTAATTTGGTGGTCAATGCGCAACAAACGGGGCAAGAAAATGTACAAGTTTTTAAGACTTTAGAACGCCAGCTTAATGAATTTGTGAACAATACACAATGGACCAATAAAATTTATAAACCTCAGGAACGTATTGATTGCAGTATGGTCATCAATGTCAGTAACTATAATAGTGATGTGTTTCAAGCGACCATCCAGGTGCAGTCGTCAAGACCTGTTTTTAATTCTACATACAGCACCCCTGTCTATAATTTTAATGATAAGCACTTCACTTTTAGATATCTTGAGTTCGAGAATTTAGTTTATAATGCCAACCAATTTGAATCCAATTTAGTGTCTGTTCTGGCTTATCATGTGTTCATGATTTTAGGATTGGATGCTGATACTTTTGAGTTGAACGGTGGCGACCCTTATTTTCAACAGGCGCAGACCATCAATAATTATTCGCAGCAAGGTAATTTTAAGGGTTGGAAATTGGAAGATGGGCAACAATCTCGTTTTGTGTTAATAGACAACATCCTGTCGCAAACATTCAAAGAATTTAGGACGGTTATGTACCATTATCATCGTGACGGTTTAGATGTTATGGCAAATAACGAAAAACAAGGTAAGGAAGCCATTGCTGATGTTTTTGAGGATTTGAGGACTATGAACAACAGAAGACCAAATTCCTTTTTAATGCGGGTTTTCTTCGACGCCAAGGCCAATGAGATCCTCGACATTTTTAGTGGAGGACCAAAAGTGAACATCACCGAAATCAAAGATATTCTCAACAGAGTTGCGCCTACACATGCCTCCAAATGGCGTGAGATTAACTTTTGACGTAAATAGCTTGAAGCTTGAAGCTTGAAGCGCGAAGTAAAAATTAAGTTCAATAACAAATTCAAAATTTTGAACCCAAAACCTTAACCCTATACTCAAAAATGCTCACCACACTTTCCATAAAAAACTATGCTTTAATTGATAGGCTTCAGGTTAACTTTAACAGTGGCCTGACAATTATTACAGGAGAAACAGGTGCTGGTAAATCCATTTTATTGGGAGGGCTATCGCTTATTCTTGGTAAAAGGGCGGACTTGAGCAGTGTTAAGAACCCTTCAGAAAAGTGCATCATTGAAGCGACTTTTGACATTGCCAATTATAATCTAAAAACCCTTTTTAAAGCAGAGGATTTAGATTATGAACCTCAAACCATCATCCGTAGAGAAATCCTACCTTCAGGAAAATCCAGGGCGTTTATAAATGATACACCTGTTAATTTGGATAGTTTACAAGCCTTGGGAGAACGACTTTTGGACATTCATTCGCAGCACCAAACCTTACAATTGACCAATGATGATTTCCAGTTTCAGGTGATTGATGCTTTGGCGGAAAACGGCAATTTACTTCAAGATTATACGTTTCAATTAAACAAATTCAAGTCTTTAAAGACAGAATTTAAAAAACTTCAAAACCAAAAAATTGAAGCAGCTAAAGAGCTCGATTACAATTTATTTCTGTTGAAGGAATTGGAAGAGGCCAACTTGATTGACGGAGAACTGGAATCGCTTGAAGAAGAATACGAAACACTTAATAATATAGAGGAAATAAGTGAACGGCTTGCCGCAGCACATGAATTGTTTGGCAGTCAAGAAATAGGTGTAATGCTGCATTTGACGGAAGCAAAAAATCAACTGTCAAAATTGGCGGATTTTTCCGCTAATTATAAATCGCTCTTTGAAAGGGTCACGAGCAGTTTAATTGAGCTGGATGATATGTTTGCGGTCATAGAAGAACTACAGGAGTCTTTGGAAGCCGATCCATCCCGATTAAATAGTGTAAATCTTAAATTGCAAGTCTTACATAGTTTGATGCAGAAACATACGGCATCTGATATTGCCGAATTGATTCAAATTAGGGATGCGCTTAGCGAGAAAGTTTCGATCACAGAAAACTTGGACAGTGTAATCGCCCAAAAAGAATCGGAATTATCACTAATTGAAAATACGCTTAATGGACTGGCTTTAAAAATCAGTAAGAATAGGCTACAATCAATACCTGGACTGATCAAACAATTGGAAGAGCTTCTTGCAATTTTAGGGATGCCAAATGCAAGATTTAATGTTGAACTGCTCCCTTCAGCTAGTTTTTTAAATAATGGTAAAGATGATTTGAAGTTTTTGTTTTCCGCCAATAAGGGAGGTCAATTCAATGAACTGAAAAAAGCAGCCTCAGGAGGTGAATTGTCGCGTATTATGTTGGCCATAAAATCCATATTGACAAACTACACACAATTGCCAACCATAATGTTTGATGAAATTGATACCGGGGTTTCTGGAGAGATTTCCAATAAAATGGCTTCTATTATGCAACAAATGAGCAAGACCATGCAGGTGTTTACCATTACGCATTTACCGCAAATTGCCGCAAAAGGGGATACGCATTTTAAAGTTTTTAAAGAAGATGTGGAGGACGTTACACAAACCCAATTAAAACGCTTGAATCAGGATGAACGTATTGTGGAGATCGCACAAATGTTGGGTGGCATCAATATGTCGGATTCTGCAATAGAGCATGCTAAACAATTGCTGAATTGATTTAGATGATGAAATGATTATATTGGAGCTTTCTTTTTACGACGCTGTTGATTTTTACGGCTTGTGCAGGATATGAAACAGATCCTTGTGATGTCCAACATGTTATCATCAATGGTGAACGTGTGCCAGATTACATTTTTCCTGTTAACGGAGGTTTTGAAAATGGCGATAAATATTACCATCAAAAATATGGTGTCGTTATTTATGTCAACGGTGAATGGTTTGATGCAAGTGAGAAGGTTATTGAAGATTTAGAAATTAAAACAAAGCAATAAGTTCAAAGTTTTATTAACTTTGAGATTTAAATGGAGTAGCAAAAAACAAAAAACAAACAAAAACATGGCATACAACTTATTAAAAGGAAAACGAGGAATTATTTTTGGAGCTCTGGATGCGAATTCAATTGCCTGGAAAACTGCGGAACGTGTTCACGAAGAAGGTGGTACATTTGTCTTGACCAATGCGCCAATAGCAATGCGAATGGGCCAAATTGATGAATTAGCAAAAAAAACGGGCTCTCAAATTATTCCTGCAGATGCAACATCAGTTGAAGATTTGGAAAATCTAGTGGCTCAATCTGTAGAAATCTTAGGCGGAAAATTGGATTTTGTTCTCCATTCCATCGGAATGTCAATCAATGTAAGAAAAGGCAAGCATTATACTGATCAAAATTATGATTGGACCCAAAAAGGAACGGATGTTTCTGCCATGTCCTTTCATAAGGTGATGCAAACCCTATACAAAGCAGATGCCATGAATGAATGGGGAAGTATTGTTGCTTTGACATATATGGCCGCTCAACGTGTATTTCCTGATTATAATGATATGGCAGATAATAAAGCCTATTTAGAAAGTATTGCCCGTAGCTTCGGGTATTTCTTCGGAAAGGATAAAAAGGTAAGAGTCAATACCATTTCGCAATCACCAACGCCTACAACAGCAGGTCAAGGTGTTAAAGGTTTTGATGGTTTTATTGCCTACGCCGATAAAATGTCGCCGTTAGGTAATGCTACAGCTTTAGATTGTGCCAATTATACAGTGACCTTATTTAGTGACCTCACTAAACGTGTAACGCTTCAAAACCTCTTTAATGATGGAGGGTTTAGTAATATGGGCGTAAGCAATGGAGTTATGGAGGCATTCATTAGAGAATAGTTCGTTAAAAAATAATATTTACATAGTTTCAAAGGCCACCAATCGGTGGCTTTTGTATTTTGATTCGTTACCTTTGTTCTTTATGGAGCCATTGCATTTTTCATTTATAATACCTGTTTATAATCGACCAGAGGAGATCCATGAGCTATTGGACAGCTTTACGAAACTTGAAGGTGGTTTTGACTATTCCATCTGCATTGTTGAAGATGGCTCGTCAATTTCATCAGAAGAAATTGTAGGACAGTTTGCTGATCAATTGGACATTTCCTATTATTTCAAGGCAAATTCCGGTCCAGGAGATTCAAGAAATTATGGAATGGCGCGTGCTATAGGAAACTATTTCATTATTTTGGATTCTGATGTCCTGTTGCCTAAAGATTATTTGCAAGTGGTCAGCAAAAGTTTGCTTGACAATTACGCAGATTGTTTTGGCGGTCCAGATGCTGCGCATGCCTCTTTTTCAAATCTTCAAAAAGCGATCAATTTTGCCATGACTTCTTTTATTACCACTGGAGGTATAAGAGGAGGGAAGGATTCTGATAAATTTCAACCCAGAAGTTTTAATATGGGTTTATCAAAAAGAGCTTTTGAAGCCTCGGGTGGTTTTGGCACCATTCATCCAGGTGAAGATCCGGACCTTTCATTGCGTCTCATCAACTTAGGCTTTAAGAGCAAGTTGATTAAGGATGCTTATGTATATCATAAAAGACGCATTTCTTGGACCAAATTTTATCAGCAAGTCCATAAATTTGGGATGGTGAGACCAATTTTAAATAGATGGCATCCAAAATCTGAACGATTTATTTTTTGGTTGCCCACATTGTTTTCAATAGGTTTTGCGTTAAGTATCGTGCTGTTGCTATTTCAGATAAAATGGTTATTGTACATTTATATAATTTATTTTTTAGTTGCTTTTATAATGGCCCTGATCAACTCAAGCAATTTAATTATCGCTTTTCTTGCGGTTTTCGCTATAGGTGTTCAGTTTTTCGGTTATGGTTACGGTTTTTTAAAATCGACAATTGCCATCAAAATCTTAAAAGAGAATCCTGAGAAAAGGTTCCCAAAATTGTTTTTCAAACATGTTCAATAAACTAAAGACGAAACTTTCTAAATCCTTAAAGAGCGGGAAACTTAAAGTTTTCAGTATGTTCTTTGTGCTTTCATTCTTGTTTTTGGCATTGACCAAGCTCTCAAAGAGCTATACTGAAACTATATCATTTGAAATCGTTTACAAAAACGTACCAGAACAGCACCACGTTGATATTGACAGTACCAAAAAAGTGAATGTTGCCGTCAATGCCTACGGATTTAACTTACTTAAATATTCTTTTTATAAACCAAAACTGGAGATTGATTTTGAATCTGATGTTGTTCTAAAGAATAAAACCTATATCTGGAATGCACAGCAAAATGCACCTAAATTAAGTTCAACCTTTAAGAATTCAGTTGATATTATTTCTATTCAACCTGATACCCTACGTTTTCCTTATCAAACATTGGCTATTAAAAAAGTGCCTGTTAAAACAGATGTTTCTATTGAATATGCTTCTGGTTATGATATGTCATCTAAGCTTAAAGTAATTCCAGATTCAATTAAGATCATCGGATCAGAAAAATTGATTTCTGGAATTGATTACGTCACAACCAAAAAAACAGAATTAAAAAATATCAATTCGAACATTGAAAAATCATTGGATATTGAAATTGATGAGGCTCTCAAACATGTAAAAATGTCTAAAAAAAGTGTCGTTATTAAGGGGCATGTAGAGAAATTTACTGAGGGAACGTTTAATGTAGCCGTAACCATAATCAATCTGCCGGCAGACACAAATATTAATTACTTCCCAAAAACGATTCCAGTAGCTTATAACGTCAGTCTTAATAATTATAAATTGGTTCGACCTTCTGATTTTAGGATTGAATGTAATTATAGGGATATTGATAATACAGACAAGACATTTTTGATTCCTAAATTGGTAAAAGTACCCGAAATTGTGAAAAGTGCACGTTTAAAGCAGCATAAGGTTGAATTTATTTTGATGCAATAGCTTATGAAAATTGTGGGTTTGACAGGCGGGATTGGAAGTGGTAAAACCACTGTTGCGAAAATGTTTCAGGAGTTGGGTGTGCCTTTATACATTGCAGATGACAGGGCTAAGATGCTGATGAATACATCTAAAGTAATCAGAAAAAAACTCATTCTCTTGTTTGGTAAGGAAGCGTATAAAGACAAACAACTAAACCGTCCTTTTTTAGCATCCAAGATTTTCGAAAACGCCGATCTTTTAAAACAAATGAACGCCATTGTGCATCCCGAAGTAGGTGCTGATTTTGAACAGTGGAAAGAAAAACAAACATCAGCTTATGTGCTAAAGGAAGCCGCCATTATTTTTGAGATTAATAAGGCGTCACAATACGATTTTATTATAACGGTGGTAGCTGACCTGGATCAACGGATAGCACGGGTCATGAATAGGGATAATACGACTGAAGCCAAGGTATTGGCTATTGTCAATAACCAATGGTCAGATGATGAAAAAGCAAAACAATCGGATTTTGTGATAATAAATCATGATTTGGACCAAACCAAGCTTCAAGTGATGGAAATTCATCAACAATTGCTTAAAACCATTGGCAAAAAATAATCTTCTTATTTTGTTAATGTAAGGTTAAAGCAAGTGACTCCTAAATGTTAAAATGTTAAATTTGGATGATGGGCAGAAAGCTATTCATTTTGTTGGTAGTTCTGATGAGTTTGTCGCTCATAGGAATAATTTTCGTACAAATATATTTTATTGATAACAGCTTAACTAACGAAAAGAAGCAGTTTACGTTGAACGTAAAGCGGTCTTTAAGTAATGTCCGTAATCTTATTGAAGATAGGGAGTTCAAGCTGTACAGTAGTAAATATCAGGAAATGTTAAGTAGTGGTAAAAGTCCCGATACTACTAATATCAAAGGAATTTTGTTATATAGTTATGACGATGTTTCCAATGAAACTACGATCTATCAAAACGGAATACTTGAAGAGAGTTTTAAAGTGCCATCGTTGTTCTTTGACATTGGAGGTTTAGATAGTTTAAACATTAGTCGCGTCAGCAATCAAAAGGAAATCAGAGTATTTAAAGAGAGTACCATTGATAATCAAGTCCATATCACTCCGGAAAAAACGGTGATGCAGTACACTGAATTGGATGATATTGAAAAAAAATTATTTGAAACGGCTTATCGGGATTTATTTAAAAACTACCCGATTTATAAAAGAGCATCTGTTGCGGATATCTCTACATTTTTGACGAATCAATTTAATGAAAATGGGATTGAAATTGATTTCGAATTTGCGATTTATGATAAGGATTTGGCTACGAAAGTGCAATCTGATAATTTCGAATTAGATCCGTCAAACACTTATGGTATACCAATGTTTCTGGATAACAACAATGAAAGCGATTTTAATCTGTATGTTAATTTTCCGGAACGTCAAAAGTTTTTATGGTCATCGATTATAACTATGACGGTGCTGTCCATAGTGTTTACAATCATCATTATCTTAGCGTATACAAACGCTATTTATCAAATTATAAGGCAACGGCAGATATCACAGATTAAAACGGATTTCATCAATAATATGACCCATGAGTTCAAAACACCTATCGCCACGATCAATTTGGCGTTGGATGCGATGAAAAACCCGAAAATGATTGATGATAAGGAAAAGACGGCGCGTTACTTGAAGATGATTAAGGATGAAAACAAACGGATGCACGCTCAGGTTGAAAACGTGTTGCGAATATCTAAACTGGAAAAGAATGAACTTAATATTAGTAAGGATAGGGTGAAACTTCACGACTTAATTGAAGATGCCATAATGCATGTTGAATTAATAGTAGAAGATAGACAGGGTTATGTTAAAACCCATTTGAACGCTGAGAAATCTTCAGTATTGGCAAACGATACCCATTTAACTAATGTTTTGGTCAATATTCTGGACAATGCCATCAAGTATTCTGATGACGCCCCAAGAATTGATGTCACTACGGAAAATGTAGGAAATAGTATTATATTAAAAATTGCCGATCACGGTAATGGAATGACAAAACAAGTTCAAAAGAAAGTTTTTGAAAAGTTTTATAGAGAACACACAGGAAATGTGCACAACGTTAAAGGTCATGGTTTAGGTTTAGCCTATGTAAAACGAATGGTTGAAGACCACCAAGGACATGTATCCGTTGAAAGTGAAAAAGGAAAAGGTAGCACTTTTATAATTAAACTACCATTAATATCATAGATTATGGAAGAACAGAACAAAAAGATTTTATTAGTAGAAGACGATCCAAATTTTGGAACCGTACTGAAAGATTACCTTAATATGAACGATTATGACGTTGTTCATGCTAAAAATGGAATGGAAGGCTTTGAGAAATTTAAAAAGGACGATTATGACCTTTGTATTTTGGATGTCATGATGCCTTATAAAGATGGGTTTACCTTAGCCAAGGAAATTAGAGAAAAAAACAGTGATGTGCCTATTATTTTCCTGACTGCAAAAGCAATGAAGGAAGATGTACTTAAAGGCTATAAAGTAGGCGCAGATGACTATCTGAACAAGCCATTTGATAGTGAGGTGCTTTTAATGAAAATCAAGGCCATTATACAACGTAAGGCAACTGATTCTGTTGCAGACAGCAAGCAGTTTGAATTTAAGATCGGTAATTTCGATTTGAATTCTAAGTTGAGATTTTTGAAGTTTAAAGACGAACCTTCAGTTAAATTATCTCCTAAGGAAAATGAATTGTTGCGTCTATTGGCGTTACATGAAAATGATTTAATGCCACGAGAATTGGCATTGACTAAAATATGGAGAGATGACAACTATTTCACTTCAAGAAGTATGGATGTCTATATTGCGAAATTGAGAAAATATCTAAGACCTGATGAAACCGTTGAGATTTTAAACATTCATGGTGAAGGCTTTAGGCTGGTTGTCAATCAAGATGACTAATATGAATTCCCACCAGAGGGTTTTAAAATCCTGAGGCTTGCCTCGGTCGAAAAGACTATTTTTTAATCATACCTCGTGGACTTGTTCGCCAGTGCCGGTCGGACGGAACCCGAGGTGTTTGATTTAAGTACCTATTAAACACAAAAAAGCCCGTCGTTAAGATGGGCTTTTGTTTTAAAAAATTGAAACGATAATTATATAACTCTTACGTTTACTGCGTTCAAACCTTTTTTTCCTTCTGTTAAATCAAATTCTACTGCATCACCTTCACGAACTTCGTCGATCAATCCAGAAATGTGTACAAAATGCTCTTTGTTGTTGTCGTCTTCAGTGATGAAACCAAAACCTTTGGCGTCATTGAAGAATTTTACGGTACCTTTATTCATAATAATTATTAATGTTATTTAAGCCGCAAAGGTAGAATTAATTAATTGATAAATAGGGCTTTTATTTTTTTATTTTTATTTTTTTAAATTTTCAGTATTGATTATGAGAATGTTAACTCATGAGGTTTTCAATAGATTCCAACACTTTGGGTACAGGTGTTAGGTAATCGAACCAAATTATATCTTCTTTTTTTCTGAACCAGGTCATCTGTCTTTTGGCATATCTTCTTGAGTTTTTCTTGATTTCAGACACTGCAAAGTCAAGAGACCATTCACCGTCAAGAAATTTGAACAATTCGCTATAACCCACTGTGTTCAACGCATTTAAATGCTTCAGATCCTGAAGTGATTTGACTTCTTCCAACAGACCCTCATCCATCATTTTATCAACACGTGTATTGATGCGCTCATAAATTGTGGCTCTTTCAGCTTTCAAACCTATGGTAATGGTCTTAAAATTTCTCTTGACCTTGGGTTTGTTTAAAAAAGAGGAGTAGGGCTTACCGCTTCCGATCGAAATTTCCAATGCTCTGATCACCCGATGTGGATTTTCAATAGCAATGGAATCAAAGGCCTGTGGATCTAAAAATTTGAGTTGGTTTTGCAGATGTTCCAAACCCTCCTTTACAAGAGCTTCATTGAGTGCCTTTCTAATTGAAGGGTCAACATCAGGGAAATCATCCAATCCCTTTGTAATGGCATCAATATAAAGCCCTGAGCCACCAACCATAACAACTATGTTGTGATTCTTGTATAGTTTATCTAAAGTTTGAAGTGCTTCTTTTTCGAAAGCACCAACGTTATAATCTTCTAAGACTGATTTGTGATGGATAAAATGATGTGGTGCAGCACTGAGTTCCTCTTTTGTTGGGGCGGCGGTTCCAATTTGCATTTCTTTATAAAACTGTCTCGAATCTGCTGATAGGATTTCAGTGTTAAAATGCCTGGCCATGGCGATGCTTAAGGCCGTTTTCCCTATCGCTGTTGGGCCAACAATACTTATGAGATAGTTTTGATTCAAGGCAAATATGTCTTTATTAAATAGGATTTCTATGAATAGTCGCTCAATGAGTGCCCACAATTATAACAGTATTTAGCGTTGTCTTTATGTCTTTCTGCTGAACAGTTGGGGCATGACTCTGTATTTAGGTCAACTGCAGGAGACGTTGGAGTTCCTGAAAGTCTACCTTTATTTTGATAGACATATTCGGCAGAAACTATACCTGTAGGGACAGCTATAATACCATAACCCAAAATCATAATAAAGGAGGCTATAAATTGTCCTAAGGGTGTGACTGGTGTAATATCACCAAATCCAACTGTGGTCAAGGTTACGATACACCAATAAACGCTAACAGGGATACTGGTAAAACCACTTGCTTCTCCTTCAACAAGGTACATTAGGGTTCCAAAAATGATGCTTACAATAAAAACTGCAAATAAAAACACCAAAATTTTCGCTCTACTTGCCTTTAAGGAATTGGCCAACATATTGGAAGCTCCAAGATATCTGGCCAGTTTTAATATTCGGAAAACCCGTAAGAGTCTTAAGGCTCGAAGGGCTATAAATACTTGTGTCCCGAGAAATATTAATGAGATGTATTTTGGAATTGTTGATAAAAAATCAACAATACCGTAAAAGCTAAAAATGTATTTAAATGGCTTCTTTACAGAGATGATCCTTAAAATATACTCTATTGTGAAAATAATAGTAATGATCCATTCCGCAATATTTAAAAAGTTGTGGTAACGAGCATCAAAACTTTTAATGCTCTCCAACATGACAAATATAATACTTGCAATAATGGCGATAAGAAGAATAACATCAAACAGCCTCCCGTTAGGAGTATCGGCTTCATAAATAATTTTATGAAGTTTGGCTTTCCAACTTGAATTGGGATGTTTATCGTGCATAAGTTCAAAAGTACTAAAAGATTGGTTATTTTTTATTCCCATCAGAGGGTTTTAATGCTCCGAAGTTCTCGATTCATTATAACTGATGAATGTACTTAAAGTTCCAACACTTTATATGAAAATCATTAAGAGAGCTCAACTATTTTGATCTGTTTGTTTTTTCTTAGGTAATTTTGGATGATATGCTTAGCATCCTTATTATCTTCCATTGGTGTAATAATAGACTCCAATACTTTTTTGTTAGTGATTTGAAAATTTAGGTCATAATAGCCCAAGCCTTTAAAAACACCATTTTTTATGAGTAACACACTACGCTCCTCAAGTGCTCGTCCTTTGTCAATAATAAGCAGGTCTTGATTGTCATAACTATTTTTAACGATCAATTCTTCTATTCGCACATTGTATTCGGTGGGACTTTCTTCCCTTATACAAGCGCCATTGCACTCATCAATATGATATTTAAAACAGTGGGTTTTGGCAGTATCCATTCCTACTAATTTTGGACAAAGTTTGTAGGTTTCTATCGCCTTAAACATAAATTGCTTACCACTTTGGTAATTTGAAAAGGTAGTAATGGCCTTTTTACGACCATCTAAATTATCAATTTTTAAGTTGATGTATCCATTTTCATCCGTAAAACTATAGAGTGCATGAGTAAAAGTGGATCTTCTCATTGCTCTATTGAAAGAGGGTTTATTCAGTTTTATTTCAGCACTCTCCTTGAGTAAAGCCACTAATTCATTGCCAGTAGCTTCATAAGTCACAGCAGCCACTTGGTTTTGCATTTTTTTTGATTTGGGATTTGTGTTCGTAAAATGCTGATTGACCCTATTTCTGATATTTTTGCTTTTGCCTATGTAAATAATTTTGCCGTAAGTGTCGTGAAAATAAAAAACGCCAGTAGTAGAGGGCAAGCCATCGATAATCGATTTGAGATTGGTCGCCATTTGATATTTGGGTTCGGCTTTAACCGCATCTTGAATAATATGCTTGTTGAGATCTTTTGCCAACAGCATTTTAAACAATTTCACTGTGGCAACAGCATCTCCTGATGCCCGATGTCTATCACCGACAGGGATGCCGAGTGCCCGAGTAAGCTTACCCAAACTATAGGACTCTTGTTCCGGCATAATTTCTTGAGCTAACTCCACAGTGCATAGGGTTCTACGCTTGAATTCAAAGCCCAATCTGCTGAACTCAGTACGTAAAATTCGGTAGTCAAATTCGGCGTTATGCGCGACGATAATACAGTCTTCAGTAATTTCTACAATGCGTTTTGCAACCTCATAAAATTTAGGAGCTGTGCGTAACATTTTGCTGTTAATTCCTGTTAAGTTGACTACAAAAGGTTGAATTTCACGTTCTGGATTGACGAGACTGATGAATTGATCGACAACGGTATGTCCATCAAATTTATAGATGGCTATTTCAGTGATTCCTTCCTCATTGAATTTGCCACCAGTCGTTTCTATGTCTAATATTGCGTAAATAATACTTGTTGTTTAGGTGTGATGTTAAGTGTCTATAAACTTTTGCTGCGATTGAATACTAATAATTACGTTCGCCGAAAATACTGCTTCCAACTCTAACCATGTTGCTTCCGCAGTTTATGGCCATTTCATAATCGCCACTCATGCCCATGCTTATCGTTTTTAGTTTACAATTTTCAATGTTAAGTGCTTTGAGTTCATCAAAAGTGGACTTCAATTTTTTGAACTCCTCTTCAATTTGATTTTGATCATCGGTAAATGTAGCCATTCCCATAACACCCACAATACAAACGTTTTTAAGTTCTGAAATTTCTGAGGATTGCAGAATGTCTTGAGCATCTTTTGAGCTCATTCCAAATTTGGAGTCTTCTTCCGCAATCTTTATCTGAAGTAAACAATTGATGGTTCTCTCGTGTCTTTTTGCCTGCTTGTCAATCTCTTTTAGCAATCTAAGACTATCGACCCCATGGATAAGGTTTACAAACGGAGCCATATGTTTCACCTTGTTTCTTTGGACATTACCAATCATATGCCATTCAATATCTTTGGGTAATTGTGCTTCTTTTTCAACCATTTCTTGGATTTTGTTTTCTCCAAAAATACGATGTCCGGCATTATAGGCTTCCATGATTTCGTCGATAGACTTCGTTTTTGTAACCGCTACCAAGGTAACGTGTTTTGGTAATGTTGATTTTATATGATTAAGGTTTTCTTGTATATTCATTATAATTGATTTTTTACATTTGTCGTTATAGGTACCTATTGAACAACAAATAAGTTATATTTTAAAACTCATAAATTGTAACCCCACTTCGTAGTTTAGGTTCAATAAAGGTGCTCTTTGGTGGCATTTTTAGACCGTCATCCGCAATGGTTTTCATCTCTTCAATAGAGACAGGAACCATACCAAATCCGACCCTGTAATTACCATTATCTATCGAACTTTTCATCGATACAATGTCTTTTTTACCATTGATATAGCCGATTCTTTCATCATTTCTTAAATCATGAATCCCCAAAATAGGTTCTAAAATGGTTTTATACAAAATTTGTGTATCTAAAGCATCTAAAGAATTCTCTATTTCATAGCCAGTTTTGCGCAGGTGGAGCGAATAAAACTCTCCGTCCAGATACATGCTAAAATGATGTGTCTTTAGTGGCTTGTATGGTGTTTGACCTCTATTCTCGATACGATAGACCATATCTAATTGAATTAAAAACTCTTCTTTGGTCAAACCATTCAAATCTTTAATGACACGGTTAAACTCATGGATTCGCAAATCCGACTCTGGAATAAGAAAACTCATAAAGAAGTTATAGGATTCGCTGCCTTTATGCTCTTGATTATTGGCTTTTAAATCTTTATATAACAAATAAGAAGACGCTGACCTGTGATGGCCATCGGCAATATAAATAGTTTCCATCTGTTGAAACTCATGTTCAATTTTTTTTAATTGCTCGTCATTTTCCACTTTCCACAACAAATGAGTATCTCTATAGGTTGTTGTAAATTCAAATTCGGCACGATCTTTTTGTACTTGTTCAATAATTTGTGAGATCACGTCATTATCAGGGTAGGTTAGGAGCACTGGCTCGGCATTAAACCCCACAGTTTTTAGATAGTCCTTAAAAATGACTTCCCGATATTCAATGGTGTCTTCGTGCTTCTTGATGACGTCTTTTTCATAATCTTCAGCGCTTGCAGCAGCAATAATACCATTAAAAATCTGTTGATCTCTATCTGTAATTTGATAGACGTAATAACAGGGCTTATCATCCTGAACAAAGATGGCGTCCTCCTTAAATTCCAAATATCTATTTCTGACCAGATTATATCGTGCCTCACCAGAAATTTGTTTATCGTATTTATAACCTGGATTGACAATGTGCAAAAATGAAAATGGATTGTCCCTTAACCGCGACTCACGTTGTTCGAGAGTATAACTTTGATAGGATCGAGCCGCTACCAAGCTCACTTTGTCTCGTGTTGGTCGTACAGCTTTGAATGGGATGATGTTGGCCATTTTTTTAGTCTTCAGTTTTCGGTCTCAGTTTTCAGTGGGGGCTCTTTGTTTTAAGTCTCAGTTGTTAGTCATAGATGAGACTGAAAACTGTGACTGCGACTGTTTACTTCAGAAACTGCTCCGCGACCTTCTCCGCTTTTCTGTTTTCAGAATAATCATAAAAACCTTCCCCAGATTTGATGCCTAATTTCCCCGCTCTTACCATATTTACCAACAATGGGCACGGCGCGTATTTTGGATTTTTGAATCCGTCATACATTACATTTAATATGGAAAGGCAAACGTCCAATCCGATAAAATCGGCCAATTGCAATGGCCCCATCGGATGCGCCATGCCGAGTTTCATTACCGTATCAATTTCTGAAACACCTGCAACGCCATTGTAGAGCGTCTCAATGGATTCATTGAGCATTGGCATCAAAATTCGGTTGGCTACGAACCCAGGATAATCATTTACTTCAACTGGATCTTTACCTAAAGTTTTAGAAAGTTCCATAATGGTTTTGGTCACTTCGTCACTGGTGTTATAACCACGGATGATTTCCACCAACTTCATAATGGGTACAGGGTTCATAAAATGCATGCCAATCACTTGTTTTGGTCGCGACGTGGCGGCTGCAATTTGGGTGATGGAAATAGAGGAAGTGTTGGTCGCCAAAATGGTGTCTTTTGAACAGATGTCGTCCAACTGCTTGAATATTTTGAGTTTTAAATCGCTATTTTCTGTGGCAGCTTCCACGACTAAATCGGCGGTTTTGACACCTTCAACCATGTCTGTAAACGTGGAAATATGACTTAAGGTTTGCTGTTTTTGATCCTCAGAAAATCGTTCCTTCGCGACCATCCGATCCAAATTTTTCGTGATGGTTTCCATTCCTCTTTTGAGGGAATCTTCATTGATATCAATCAATTGGACTTTAAAACCACTTTGTGCAAAGGTATGCGCAATACCATTTCCCATGGTTCCTGCTCCAATTACGGCTATGTTTTTCATTGAAATATATTTTTAGTTCCTCGCCTAACTGTTTGTATATAGGAATAAGGAAATGTTGTATTTGTTTACTTAACGTAGTTTTTATGTCACTTACGAAGCGTCGGAAAGTGAATAGTTTTCAGAAATTAGCAGTTATGTCAAATTACTATTTGGGATTACTACTGATTCAAAACTGATCAATGATCATCGTAGCCACACGCAAGGCTTCCGTACCATCATGAAGCGTCACAATTGGTTTTGTATTATTATTGATGGCATCAGCGAAAGATTCCAACTCGTCTAAAATGGCGTTGTTATTGGAAATTTCAGGATTATCAAAATAAATTTGTTTCTTCACACCTTCCGCATTTTGAAGGATCATATCAAAATCTCCGGGACTTACCGGTGCATCCTTCATTTTAACGACTTCACATTTCTTCTCTAAAAAATCTACTGAGATATACGCATCCTTTTGGAAGAACCGTGTTTTACGCATGTTTTTCAAGGAAATTCTGCTGGCTGTTAAATTGGCCACACAGCCATTTACAAATTCAATACGGGCGTTGGCAATATCAGGCGTTTCACTAATAACAGACACGCCACTTGCCGAAATATTCTTGACTTTCGAATTGACCACGCTCAAAATGATGTCAATATCGTGGATCATCAAATCCAAAACCACCGGAACATCGGTGCCTCGCGGATTGAATTCTGCCAATCTATGGCTTTCAATAAACATGGGTTTGTGTATCTGATCTCTGACTGCCTTAAATGCAGGATTGAAACGCTCGACATGACCTACCTGACCTTTCACATTGTTCTGTGCTACCAGTGCCCTGATGGTTTCGGCTTCCTCAACCGTATTGGTGATTGGTTTTTCGATAAAAATGTGCTTGCCTTTAGAAATCGCCAATTTTGCACATTCATAATGGGACAAGGTAGGCGTCACAATAGAAACAACTTCAACGGCATTGATGAGACCTTCAATAGTATCAAAATATTTATACCCAAATTCGGATTCAATTTTTTTGGCATTGTCTTCATCAGCATCATAAAATCCCACTAAGTCGAATTTTTCAGATTGCTTTAGAAGGCGTAAGTGAATCTTTCCCAGATGACCAGCACCAAGAACTCCTGCTTTTAACATAGATTATACGTTTTATACAAAAATAGCTTTTTTTTAAGGCAGAAAAAAGGAAAAAGAAAAGAGAAAGAAGAAGGGTGACCGAGGACGGTTGACGGATGACGGGTGACCGTTGACCGAGGACGGTTGACTGAATAATTCAGACTGAGATGTTTCTTTGAATTTGGAATTTTTGATTTGTCTTTTGCGGTTTTTTGAAGTAGTTTAGCCAATAAACTTACCACCGCTTTGAAAGATACATTTAAACATAAAGGCTTACGACAGCAACTTGTTGAGGTTATTAAAGATAAAGGAATTACTGATGAAAAAGTGCTAAAGGCCATCGGTAAAATTCCACGACATTTATTTATGGACTCCAGCTTTCTGGATCATGCGTATCAGGATAAAGCATTTCCAATTGCGGCAGACCAAACTATCTCACAACCTTACACTGTAGCATTCCAAACGGAACTCATGCAGATTAAACCCGGAGATACAGTGCTTGAAATCGGAACGGGAAGTGGCTATCAAACCGCTGTTTTATGTGAATTGGGTGCAAAAGTTTACAGTATCGAGCGTCAATTGGAACTTTTTAAAATCACCAGTAAGTTTCTTCCAAAACTTGGCTATCGTCCTAAAAAGCTCATTTTTGGTGATGGTTACAAAGGCCTAAAGGAAGAGGCTCCTTTTGATAGCATCATCGTCACAGCCGGCGCACCTTTTGTTCCGAAACCTTTGATGAGTCAGCTTAAAATTGGAGGCCGATTGGTAATTCCGGTTGGAGATCAGGTGCAAACCATGACCTTGTTCATCAGAAATGGCCCAAAGGATTTTGAAAAACATGAGTACGGCGAATTTCGATTTGTGCCACTCTTAGAGGATAAAAACTAATCAACCTCAGTTTCTTTAGACACGAATTGCACGAATTATCACAAATCCGTCTGTGTTGAATATACCCCAAAAAGTAAATTCTGTTCCTTGCACGAATGGAACGGGCTTTTAGTCTGTATTGACAAATCAGGATGATACTATGAGTGGTACTTTGATCTGTGTGTTTTTAGAGATTTTGGTTTTTAATGTAAGGCACCTTGCGGTTAAAAGTTTTTATTATTCCAAATAAGATTCTTTTCTTATTTCTTGATTAGGATTATCGCAGAAGTAAAACCAGAGCCACGATTGTAATTTTTAAACGTCGTCACAATTGCCATAAAAGTCAGAAGTTCATTATTCGATAATATTCAAAAACTTTAAACCAAAAATAATTGCATCACCTTGATAGCCGTTTTGATAGGAACGTACATAGTCCACACGCAAAAATCTGAATTTCTTAAAGCCTATATTGTCAATCCCAATGGAATATTCCTGATAAGGTTTGATGTTTTCTGTAGCGAAGGCATGTGCACCAATTACTAAATTGTAATTGAGCTTATTCAATAGTGGCACACGACTTAAAAGAAAGCCTTTAAAGTCATGTTCAGTATGCATTTCAAAATATGAAGTGTTTGTGCTCAGCGCATAATAGGGTAAATTATTGAACACGTTCAGATAAGTGCTTGAGGTACCCACATGTGTTTGGTTGCCATTGGGATGGTAATAATCCATAAATCCAATAGCGTCTGCATTAAAAAATGTGCCTGCTTTAAGATTATATTTAAAATCACCTTTATTGCCAACATTGAAGCTTTGGGTCAACCTAGCTTTAAGCTGATCAAAATTATAGTGTTTTTCTGAGGCTGCGAATCCTTTTTCATAACCTAAATACAAGGTCGGATATTTGCTGTTTGGGATATTGATCTTACTATCGGGATAGCTCATGTATTCCTGTCCAAAATTAAAACGCGTATTAAGGTTGAACTTTAAAAGTTGGTGCGTATCAAAAGCAGGAATGCCATAAACATTTGGATTTTGCGGATCGTTGCTTGAGTAAACATCGTTCTTATCGTTGAAAAAGACTTGATCTGTAGTGTTGATCAGTGCTTTTCTTCGCTCGTAAGCCAAGGTGCTATAAATATTGATACCATTAAAAACTTCTTGGGTGAGACCAACTTGCGCGAAACTTTTATCATAAATCTTCATGAAATTATTTTCAAAAAATAAGGAGCTTACTGAGTTGATCAATGGCGAAATAGGCTGGGCGTCATTAAATTGTTGGGTTTCAACACCAGCAGAGAGCATCAAAAATGGCGATTTGATATTATTGAATTTGTAGATAAAAGACGCTGTTCCTCTTAAACGTTCATCTGAGATTCCATATTGTAAAGCGGCATTTACTGAGAAATAACGACGGAATTTATCCTGATTTTTTCGATAATAAAAACTCAGTTTGGAATTGTAGCCTTGAGCAGTATTGAATTGAAAGTCGGAGAGTGGTGAGCTATATCCAACAGACCAATCTTCAAAAGAATTTCGGTGGCTGTAGCCAAAAAGAATGTTTGGAATTTTGAAGGTATTGTTCTTGGCGTCAATAGAGTCTAAATAGGGTTTTGATTCCCTGACGGTCTGAATGCTGTCCTTTAGTAGATAATCGCCTATCTCTTCATCCGTTAGAGGGACTGGCCTGAAGCTATTCCAATAGATGGAATCTTTTTTATTAGCGTTATCCCCAAATGATAATATTTCCTTTCCGAATGATTTTTTTGTTACTTCCGTACTGAAATCATAATTGCTATAGACTGCCGTATACCGTCCATCACCTTTAAATCCGAAAAGAGAATAACTAAATTCAATGCCTTGGGAAATCATGACCCAGATTTGATCGGTGTCTGAATAGGAGAAGTTTTGTTTGATGGTAATGACTTCTGCTGGTGGGATTTGTGCCTGAATTCCGGTGATGCCTAACTCTAAGGCATAAATAGTCCATTGATTATCGACAATATAGATGCTTCCTGAGAAAATCCGGTCGTTCTCACGTCTTGGAATGACTTTGATTTTGTTGATGAGATTGCCTTTGTCATCATAAAAAACACCTTCCAACGTGTACTTGTAATAATTAAAAGCATAATCGGCAATTGGAGAAATGATCTGGTTACCAAGTTCAATCGTGTTATTATAAAAATTGAAATCGACATCACTAGCGGTATTGAAACTAAAGCCGCTATTGTCACCACTCACTTTTGAAGCGATAATTTTCTCCTTCAGTTTATCTGGTCGCATGTATTCAATTTCCGAAATAGTTTCTGATAGGTACAAAATACCACTTCTTGTAGAATCCAATCCCACCATAAAATCGTCCATTTCCTGACCAAAGAACTTTTCAGGAGCATTTTTTATCCGAATCAATCCGCGGGAATAGAAGTTAGCTTTAAAGGCATTGATTTTCTCCAAATTCACCTTTCTTGAAGCAATGGCTTGTCGGATAATGATATCAGCAGGATTTTCATCAGCATTGATGACCACTTCATTCAATGAAATTTGTTCTTCAGCAAGCGTGGCATCTAAAGTAGATGGGAATTGTTTGATTTCGACTACTTTTTTCACAGTCTTATAACCTAAAAATTGAAATACAATGGTGTAGGTATCAGGCTTATTCAGATTGAGTTCGTAATAACCCTCATCATTACTGGTGGTTCCGGTAAAAGTGTTTTCTACATAAATGTTGACAAAGGGAAGTGCTGCGTTTTTTTGATCTGTAATACGTCCCTTGATTTGGGAAAATGCTTGAAAACTGATCAGAACAATAAAGAAAACGAGTAAATTTTTAGTCATAAAGTTTGGGTTCTATTTCTCTAAGCACATTTATTCCACCAATGGGTTTAATACCCCGCGGCTTGCCTCTATCGAAAAGCCAGTTTCTTATCCAAACTTTGTGGACTATTCTCCAGGTTCTTGATTTAAATGGTTGCCTATGAACGTTTCAAACTTAGCGATAATAACGGCTGATGATTGTTATAGCAATCTTAAATAATTGATTATTTTGTCGCTATACAATTTTGGAATTTGGTGTTTGACTATTGGACTTTATAAAAACACTTTTAAAGATATTCTTAACTGTAGATTTTCTTGATCCGATCTAAGTTTCTCTTGTTGTCACGATCTCTAATGGTGTCGCGCTTGTCATAGAGTTTTTTACCCTTTCCTAAAGCAATTTCCATTTTCGCAAAGCCTCTATCATTAATAAATAAACGCAAAGGGACAATAGAATAGCCCTTAATTTGGACGTCTTTTTGAAGAGACTTGAGCTCTCTTTTGTTCAATAGGAGTTTTCGTTCGGCTTTTGGCCTGTGGTTGTTGTAGTTGCCAAATGCATATTCCTCAATGTTCATGTTGATGACAAAGAGTTCTCCCTTATCATTGAATTCACAAAAACTTTCGGCAATAGAGGCCTTACTATTTCTGATGGATTTTATTTCTGTACCCGTTAAAACAATACCAGCTACATATTTGTCCAATATTTCATATTGAAAACGTGCTTTTCTGTTTTTGATGTTGATGTGTTTCTGCATAGGAAGCCAAAGGTAAAACATTTAAGATAACTTTTAAGGAAGACCCATCTGTTATCTTTAAATTTACGCTTTCATTTAAAAAAAATATTATGTTACGGAATGTTTTGATCTTGGTTGTATTGTTATCGTTTTTCAATTGTAAGAAGAACGAAAATCAAATAGGTAAATCTGAGTCTGCTGAAGAGATCATTAAAAAATCGATAGAAGTGGCAGGAGGGGACTTGTTTGACAACTCTGATATCAATTTTGATTTCCGAGATATGCATTACAGAGCCATTCGAAATAATGGGAGATTCCAGTTGGAACGCCATTTTAAGGATTCACTATCCGAAATAACAGATGTTTTGAATAATTCTGGATTTGAACGTTTCAGGGATGAAGAAAAAGTGCAATTGTCAGATTCTCTTACGTCCTTGTACAGTAATTCGGTTAATTCGGTGCATTATTTTTCTGTGTTGCCTTATAGTTTGGATGGAAAGGCGGTGTATAAAGATTATTTAGGTTCGAAAGAAATCAAGGGTAAAGACTATCACAAAGTTAAAATTACCTTTTCTGAAGATGGTGGAGGTGAGGATTTCGATGATGAATTTATATATTGGATAGAAAAGAATGGGTCTACAGTAGATTATTTAGCCTATTCCTATAAAGAAATTGATGGAAGTTTAGGATTGCGATTTAGGGAAGCTTATAATATAAGAGAGATTAGCGCATTGCGTTTCGCAGATTATAACAATTTCAAACCCGCTATTGCAGATGTTGTTCTTGAGGAGTTGGATGACTTATTCATTAATGATGAACTCCAGCTACTTTCAAAAATAGAGCTTAAGAATATTGAGGTGGCTATCCTTAATTAATGGTAAGTAACACGTCTGAGGTAGTTCCGTTGCCGATAGTTACAATATAAATATTGCCGTTATTTGAATCTTCAATGTCATTGTATTTTTCTTGCCCAATCACGGCATTCACAAATTCTGGAATGGTGTTGCTGTGGCCTACCACCAAAACTGTTTTACCTTTTGTTGCTTCCTTAAACGCCTCATCATAACTGCTGCTTACATTGTACTCAATGATCTCCAAACGATTATTTTCGGCGGTTGGTTGTGCTGTTTCTTTTGTTCTGTTAAAGTTTGTGGAATATACGGCATCAAAAGGAATGTGTTGCAAGATGATGCTCCAGTTTTGTGCTCTTTGATGCCCTTCTTTAGTTAAATGCGCATCCTTTTCTGATGAATCACTACGGTCTTTTTCGGCGTGACGAATAAAATAATAGGTCGTGGTTTCTGAATGCGTTTCCTCTTGTGCTAATGAACTGATTGAAAAAAATGTGATGCAAATGATGATGAGATAGCGTATCATGGACTTCGTGTTTAGAAAAATTATTAAGCCAAATCTAAGGCAATTTCGATCATCTCCTTAAAGGTGGTTTCTCTTTCCAATGCCGTGGTGCGTTCTCCAGTAACCAAGGAATCTGATATGGTCAAGATACTTAACGCATTCACATTGTGCTTGGCGGCCACTGTGTACAGACCTGCAGTTTCCATTTCAACACAAAGAATCCTGAACTTCGACCATTTTCTATAGGATTCAAAATCATCGGCATAAAACTCATCACTGGTCAAAACGTTTCCTGCCTTTAACGGGATGTTTTTGGCTTTTGCGACGTCGACTGCTTTTTGAAACAGACCGAAATCTGCCGTAGGTGCATAATCTGCACCACCAAAGCGCAATTCATTGATACCAGAAGTCGAGGAGGCCGCCATGGCCAAAACAATGTCTCTCAACTTAACATCTTCTTGATAAGAACCAGCGCTTCCTACTCTTATAAGATTTTTGACATCATATTCAGTAATCAATTCGTGGGCGTAAATAGAGATGCTGGGGACTCCCATTCCCGAGCCCATCGTCGAAATAGGTTTGCCTTGGTAGGTGCCAGTATAACCAAGCATACCTCTAACATTGTTAAAACGTTTAGGATTGTCAAAAAATGTTTTGGCGATCCATTTTGCTCTTAATGGATCTCCCGGGAGAAGAATAGTTTCTGCAATCTCTCCTTTTTTAGCTTCAATATGTACACTCATGGGATTAGATTAATCCCTAAAGATAAAGATTAAAATTAAGCTGAAGCTATTTTATCAGTCATCATTGCAACTCCAGATGAAGTTCCAATTCTGTCTGCGCCTGCATCGATATATTTAAGGGCAGTTTCCCGATCTTTTATACCCCCAGAAGCTTTTATTTTCGCCTGATCTCTAACAATTTTCTTAATGATTTTTACTGCGGTCAAAGTAGCACCGCTTTTTGAAAAGCCGGTTGAGGTCTTTATAAAATCAACTTTGGCGTCCAAACAAATTTCACAGATCTTGACGATTTCGTTTTTAGAAAGTTCACTAATTTCAATAATCACTTTAAGTGGAATTTTGCCAATTGCATTTTTGACATCTGAAATATCCTTAAAAACAGCTACATAATTTTTGCTTCTAAGGAAACCTATGTTAATTACCATATCAATTTCATCGGCCCCTTCATTAATAGCATTTTTAGCCTCAAAAACCTTAGCTTCTGTAGCCATAGCTCCCAAAGGAAAACCAACAACAGTAGCAACTTTTACGGATGTTTTTGAAAGTAATTGTTTGGCCAAGGCAACATAAGAACTATTCACGCAAACCGCATAGAATTCATATTTCTTTGCTTCGTTGCATAAATCGATTATCTGCCTCTCAGTTGTGCTTGGCTTTAAAAGGGTGTGGTCTATAAATTGATTTATGGTCATAAGTATTTTGTAGGTTAAGTGTCGTAAAAATACGATAAACGGTTGTCTCTTTAAAGTAATTTAGCGTTTATTAGATGAACGGTTAAAAATTGAAATGCAAAAATCCATTAATTGGCTTGGTCTGAGATTAATAGGTTTTAACATCTTTTAATTAAACGTCAGCAAACAATATTTACGTTTGAATAGCCCAAAAAGACTACGATAAATGGAGAATTAACTTACATTTATCAAATGTTTAACATTCTTCATTAAATATAATTTATACGAATGGATTTTAATATTCCGTGGCTTAGCATCGATTAAAAGGAGAATTCAGTATTGATACATCTTTTGGCTCAATTGAGATCTTAGTTTAATCAGATATGTTTTTCATATTGGATATTATCTTGTGTACCCAAACGATGGCATCACTTAAGTTTTCAAAAATCTCATAAGGCTTGTGAAAAAACTCCTGTTCATATTCGGCATTTCTGCGCATAAGGGCAGTTTTTGGAATGATGGCAATAGCAATCAAATTTGGAATTTTTTCGGCCTCTGGATAAATTAAAGGGTTTACAGCATAGGATTTTACCCGATTGGAGATATATACCATGTTTTTTCCACTAAAATGCTCTTGCACAATGGTGTTGAAAATATCATTGTGATCAGGCTCTATGACAACACCTTCCTTAACTTGGTTGATAATGAATTCATCAAAAATAAAGACTTCGCTATCCTCAAAATTGTAATACTTTATAATCCCCATTTGAATATGTTTTGGCTGTAAACGTTAAATTACAACATCAAAGGCATTTTTCTTGACTCATTTGAAAAAAAAACAGCACTCATCTTTTTCAAGACTTGTGCTGTTCCTAACCAACCAATTATTATGAAAAATCCTCTCGGACTTTTTAAACACTGACATTTGAGATGTCAACGTTTGCTATTTCTGGACGTCGTCTACCAATTGATCTTGGTTTCTAAAGACCAGTTTATTGTTGAAAGAATCTAACAAGACGATGCTTTCTGAGCTTATCTTGCCTGCGAGTAACTCTTTACTCAGTTCATTCAATACTTCTTTTTGTATGACACGTTTTACAGGTCTTGCTCCATATTCAGGATTGTAGCCTTTCTCCGCTAAATACGCAGTAGCCTCATCTGTGGCGTCAAAAGTAATGCCTTGTTTATCCAACATTCTTGTCAAGCCTTTCAATTGTAGGCCTACTATTTCAATAATGTTTTGTCTTGATAAGGGGGTGAACATTATAATATCGTCAATCCTATTTAAAAACTCAGGACGCACATTTTGTTTTAATAAACCTAATACTTCGATTTTTGCAGATTCAACGGCAGTGGCGATATCTTTTGTCGCCTCAAAACGCTGCTGGATGATGTCACTTCCCATATTGGAAGTCATAATGATGATGGTGTTTTTAAAATCTGCAAGACGACCTTTGTTATCTGTCAAGTGGCCTTCATCCAAAACCTGCAATAAAATATTAAAAGTATCTGGATGTGCTTTTTCTATTTCGTCTAGCAAGACCACTGAATATGGCTTCCTTCTCACGGCTTCAGTCAGCTGCCCACCTTCATCGTAACCAACATATCCTGGAGGCGCACCAATCAGTCGGCTGACGCTGTGACGTTCTTGGTATTCACTCATATCAATCCGTGTCATCGCGGCTTCATCGTCAAAAAGATATTCCGCTAAAGCTTTCGCCAATTCGGTCTTTCCTACGCCCGTAGTTCCTAAAAATAGAAACGTACCAATGGGTTTTTGCGGATTTTGTAGTCCTGCGCGGCTCCTTCTCACGGCATCACTCACGGCAATTATGGCTTCTTCCTGCCCAACCACGCGTTTATGTAATTGTTCTTCTAATTTCAAAAGCTTTTCTCTATCGCTTTGTAACATTTTGGTCACAGGAATACCTGTCCATTTGGCCACAACTTCTGCGATATCCTCATAAGTTACTTCCTCTTTGATCAAAGAGCTTCCCGATTGGTTGGCCTGCAATTCCTTCTGAAGTTTCTCGAGCTCCTCTTGGGCGTCCTTGATTTTTCCATAGCGAATCTCGGCTACTTTGCCATAATCGCCCTCACGTTCAGCGCGTTCTGCTTCCAATTTAAAGTTTTCTATATCGGATTTAGCGATTTGAATATTGTCCACCACTTCTTTTTCACTCATCCATTTGGCATTCATCTCATTCCGTTCTTCTTTAATGTTGGCAAGTTCAGAGCGTAGGTTCTGCAATTTGCTTTCATCTTTTTCACGCTTAATGGCTTCGATTTCAATTTCCAACTGCATCACTTTTCTATCCAAAACATCGAGCTCTTCAGGCTTTGAGTTGATTTCCATGCGTAATTTAGAAGCCGCCTCATCCATAAGGTCAATGGCTTTGTCCGGTAGAAACCTGTTGGTAATATAACGTTCCGATAATTCTACGGCACCAATAATGGCCTCGTCTTTAATTCGTACTTTATGATGGGTTTCATACTTCTCCTTAATTCCACGTAAAATGGAGATTGCACTTTCAGTATCCGGCTCGTCAACCATTACTTTTTGGAAACGACGTTCCAAGGCTTTATCTTTCTCAAAATACTTTTGATATTCATCAAGTGTCGTCGCTCCAATGGCGCGCAATTCACCTCTTGCCAAAGCTGGTTTTAGAATGTTGGCTGCGTCCATGGCGCCTTGTCCGCCTCCTGCACCAACAAGGGTGTGGATCTCGTCAATAAACAACACAATGTCTCCTTCACTTGAAGTGACTTCTTTGATAACGGCCTTTAAGCGTTCTTCAAATTCGCCTTTATACTTGGCACCTGCAATGAGCGCTCCCATATCTAAAGCAAAGACCTGCTTGTCCTTTAAGTTCTCAGGAACATCACCATCTATAATACGGTGGGCTAAACCTTCTGCAATCGCTGTTTTACCTGTGCCAGGTTCTCCAACTAGGATTGGATTGTTTTTGGTACGACGCGACAGAATTTGCAGGATTCTTCTAATTTCTTCATCACGTCCAATCACCGGATCCAATCGGCCGTCCTTGGCCATTTGGTTAAGGTTCTTGGCGTATTTGTTCAGAGAATTATAAGTATCTTCCTGACTTTGTGAAGTCACGCGATCTCCTTGACGCAATTCGTCAATACCAGCAGTCAAAGCTTTTTCAGTAACACCTTGGTCTTTTAGCATTTGAGCTATTTTGCTGTCCGATTTAAAAACAGCCAAAAGTAAATGTTCGATGGAAACATAGTCATCCTTCATCTTCTTTGCGATGATAGATGCCTCATTCAGCGTTTTGTTCGCCTCTCTGGAGAGCATGATGTCGCCACCAGATACCTTAGGAAAACTTTCTAATTGCTTGTCTAAGGTCTGTTCTAAAAGATTCATATTGACATTCAATTTTTTAAGAAGGAATGGCAATACGTTTTCGTCAACTACAGAAATAGCTTTAAAAATATGCTCATTTTCTATTTGTTGATGGCCATAACCTTGCGCGAGCTGTTGAGCGTGCTGAATGGCCTCTTGTGATTTTATGGTATAATTGTTAAAGTTCATAATATCTGGCCCGTTAAACCGGGTGTTTTATTTATACGTTAGTATTTTTATTTTATATGTTCTGCTCCTTAATTGGAGGAATCTTTTATTAAATTCGTTGTCGTTTTCATTCTGTATTTCAATTACCTTACCAAGTCACAAAGCACGACAAAATGTCGTTTAACACCAGTAATAGCGTGACGTTTCGTCAGCATGTAAGGTGTTGCGCTTATGATCGACTGTAGTATAAAATTATTTAAAATTTGGGTGAGTAAAGAGCTATTTAGAATAACTTTAACGCGCAGGTGAATGCTGATTTTGAGAATAACGATTAACGATTGAAGAATGTTGGGATTTGAACAAAGAATAAAGAACAAGGAATCAAGACGTATTAATCTACAAGCATGAGAAGTTAGGGGTGAGTGGTGATGACTGATGACCGAAATACGGGATGCGCAGCAATAATCGTAATTGATGGCTAACTGAGGGCTGCCGACTGCCGACTGAATACTAATACTGAATAACGAAGTTTAATTCGGGCTTTTAAATCTTTGCGTAGGTTTGTGTCTACCTTTGTGGTTGTGACATCACTATCCAAGATTAGTTACTTCATAAGGAAGTCAATTTTGAATAGCAGAGATTAGATCAACCGATGGCAGAATTCAAACCAAAGCTCAATTAAAAAACAAATAATAACAATAAAAAATAAATAATACTTACATGGGACTATTTAATAAATTATTCGGTGCTTCTGCAGATTCGGCAACCGGTTCGGATCAACTGAAACAAAATAACGAAACGCCTTGGATTGATTTGAATAAAATGGAGCAATTGGATGATATTGTAGAAAAATCTAAAACTAAAACACAATTTCTTTTCAAACATTCCACGCGATGTGGTATCAGTAGAATGGTAATTGGCCAGTTTAAGAGAGAGTATCAGCTTTCTGATAGCGAAGCCGATCTTTATTATTTAGATTTGTTGGCCCACAGAGCGATTTCTAATGAGATTGCGGAAAAATTTCAGGTCATGCACCAATCGCCCCAATTATTGGTGATCAAGAATGGCGTAGTGGTCGCCCATGAAAGTCATAGTGGAATTAATAATATGGAATTAGGACAGCTTGTTTAGTAAGTGCTATCAATTGAGCGGAACAATTGAGAGATTTAAGTGAAAGTCACCGTTGTTTGTTTTATGAGATTTGTGAACATAAAAAACTCCCAAAATAATCTTCTGGGAGTTTTTTTATTTTAGTTCCGCATTTTATACGAACTGATAATCTGCTTTAACTTTAGTTTCAAGTCTTCGCCAGTATCATAGACCATATCAGCATTAGAAGGAAAGTGCATACGTCTATTGCGCAATAATTCCCGGTCATGGGCATTCAGTGCCCGCTCATCGCCTTTTACAGTAGCGAAGAAATTTTCAAATATAAATTCGCTGTTGATTGGAAACACATCTAAGGTCTGTTCGTTTTTTAAATCTATATAAACGACATCTGCAAGGACCTGGGTAGATTTGAATTGGTGATATTCAAAAAAGCGCGCCCTTACATTGATGACATTATCAATTTTGATATCATTTCCCAAGCTATCCTTCATGACATTTCCTTTACTGTCTTTTTGATACTTCCAACCATCTACAATTTGCTTCTCTCTAAGCAATTGCTTTTCGTTAAATCTTTCCGGAGAAATATTGATGCGTTTCAACTGTAATGCCATGGCATAATCATAATCTATTCGATCATCAGGAAGGGCGTGATAAACCGTCCAGAATTGATTCAATCCATAGGTGTCAAAGTTCAATAGATCATCTTCCAATCGCTTTGGAATGATTTGGTCGGTTTGGTTTTCAATCGTCACAATAACATAGTCAGATCCGAGATTATGAGCCTCTTGCATTAAATTGCGAACGTCTTTATACTTTGGGTTAATACGATCAATATACTGAAATGTCGCGTACGCTTCTTTAATGTCCTGTTTGTTATTTGAATCAAGGAGTGACAATCCAGAATCGTACATATAAGCAGAAACTTCGTTGCGGGATTGGGCAATGACATGCGAATAATCTTTAAAGTCCAAACGGAGTGGCTTGTTGCCAATTTGTAGTGGTAAGATAGGTTTGATCTTTTCTTGACGCGAATTTAAGTTGAGATAAATTTCGTAAATGTTTTTGTAATGCTCAGGATTGCCGTCTTTTCTGAAGTGCTTGATGGTATTCAAATCGCGGTCAACGGCTTTTTCAAAAGCATTTTTGAGCATCACCACAAAATCTTGTTTGCGATCTTTGTTTTTGTTGTTTTCGAGTTTCCTTAAGGCATCTTCAATGGCCAAATCATAATTACCAGAATGAAGCGCCTTTTCGATTTGCTTTTTACCGCTGCAAGAAACAAGTCCTAAAATAAGTACAGTGAAGAGTAGTTTTGCTTTCATAAATCTGGTATTTAATTTGTTAAAGTTAAAGGATTCCAAAATACATGCCAAATGTAAAAGTTGGAAGTTAGAAGGCTTGGAGCTTTAAGTAATTGATTCCCACCAGTGGGTTTTGATACCGCGAGCCTTGCCTCGAAAAAAAAAGACAATCGATCATTCACACCTCGTGGGCTTACCCGCTCTTGGCGGTCGGAAGGACCCCGAGGATCTTGATTAAATAAAAAAGCACGAAAATTAGTCGTTACCAATCTCCGTGCTTCCAACTTCATGCTTCGTGCTCCCAGCTTATTGTTTTTTCTTCTTTTGATTATAAATAGGTAGCAATTGTGTTGAAACTTCACCAAATCCAATTCTGGTGCCGTCTTTTTCACAATGGCCCCTCATGATGACCGTATCGTAGTCATTGATGAATTTACGCTCTGTGCCATCCTTCATTTTTATGGGCTTTTCACCTCTCCAGGTCAATTCCAACATTGAGCCATAGGAATCTTCAGTAGGCCCTGAAATAGTGCCACTTCCCATCATGTCTCCTGAATTGATAGGACAGCCGTTAATAGTATGGTGTGCCAATTGCTGTGACATATTCCAATACATATACTTAAAATTGGATTTGCTCACGATGGTTTCTTTGGCGTCTTTTGGACGTATTGCTACTTCCAAACTGATATCATATCCTTTTTTACCTTTCGATTTTAAATATGGCAGAAGCGGTTTGATAGGCTTCGGACTTTCCACTTTGAAAGGCTCCAAAGCATCAAGGGTAACGATCCATGGAGACATGGATGATGCAAAACTTTTTGCCAAGAATGGTCCTAATGGTACATATTCCCATTTTTGGATATCTCGCGCAGACCAGTCGTTAAAAAGTACCAGGCCAAAAATATATTCTTCCGCCTCATTGACTGGGATTGATTCGCCCAAATCGTTGGCATCTGTGGTAATAAAAGCCATTTCCAATTCAAAATCGATCAACTTGGAAGGGCCGAAAACTGGTTCAGAAGCGCCGTCTGGTAAGGTTTGACCTTGAGGTCTGTTTATAGGAATTCCCGATGGGATAATCGAAGAGCTCCGTCCGTGATAGCCTACTGGAATGTGCAGCCAGTTTGGCATCAACGCATTTTCAGCACCTCTAAACATAGTCCCTACATTGGTGGCATGCTCAAGGCTCGAATAAAAATCGGTATAATCCCCAACCTGAACCGGTAATTGCATTTCTATTTCATCCAATCTAAAGCAGACGATTTCTTTATGTTTGAGATTGTTCTTTAATGTGGTGTTATTACTGTCAAAAATCTCAGCGATTCTATTTCTAACTGAACGCCATGTTTTACGGCCATCGGCAATGAAATCATTTAAGGTGTCCTGAAGAAAAATATCATCAGTCAACGCAATCCCGTCAAAATAACCCAATTGATGAAGTGCGCCAAGATCGATGGCTGTGTCACCAATTCGGGTGCCAATCGTTATGATATCATCTCGGGTTAAAAAAACACCAAAAGGAATGTTTTGTATAGGGAAATCAGAGTTCTTTCCCACGTGAAGCCACGACGTACGATCGGGGTTATTTGCTGATATAGACATAGTTTTGCTATTAATTTGTTTTATATTAAATCTATTCAAACCTACATATTTTTTTTAATTTAAAAAGAAAAAAAGACTTAAAGTTATGTTGTTTTTGAGGAAATCCCAATTCGATTAAATTCAGATGAATAATTCTTTTTTTGACCTAATTAACTATTGTATTTAGTATTTTTGGGGAAATGTTTAATTTACAATGTCAAATGAGATTTCCGCCTTCGCGGGAATGACTAAAAATCTAATTTATGCAACGTGACCAACAAATATTTGAGCTTATAGAAGCTGAAAAAGAAAGACAATTAAACGGTTTAGAGCTTATTGCTTCAGAGAACTTTGTGAGCAATCAGGTAATGGAAGCCGCCGGATCGGTGTTAACCAATAAATACGCCGAGGGCTATCCTGGAAAGCGCTATTATGGTGGTTGTGAAATCGTAGATGAGGTGGAGCAATTGGCCATAGATCGTGCCAAGGCGCTATTTGGAGCTGATTATGCCAACGTGCAACCGCACTCTGGAAGTCAGGCAAATACCGCAGTTTATTCTATGTGCTTAAAGCCCGGAGATAAAATTCTTGGTTTTGATCTGTCGCATGGTGGCCATTTAACTCATGGGTCTCCAGTGAATTTTTCGGGAAAACTTTATGATCCTTCTTTTTATGGAGTGGATAAAGCTACTGGATTGATTGATTATAATCATTTGGAAGATACGGCCAAAAAGGAAAAACCAAAGATGATTATTGCCGGTGCATCAGCCTATTCGCGAGATATGGATTTTAAAGCTTTCAGACAGGTTGCTGACCAAGTTGGTGCTGTTTTGATGGCAGATATTGCACATCCTGCGGGTTTAATTGCAAAGGGTATTTTGAATGACCCAATGCCACATTGTCATATTGTGACCACAACCACGCATAAAACCTTGAGAGGTCCAAGAGGAGGGATGATCATGATGGGAGCGGATTTTGAAAACCCATTCGGAATGAAAACTCCAAAAGGTAACTTAAGAATGATGTCTTCTTTATTGGATTCTGGAGTTTTCCCAGGAAACCAAGGAGGTCCATTGGAACACATTATTGCGGCTAAGGCTATTGCATTTGGAGAGGCTTTGACCGATGATTTTATGCAGTATATGTTGCAGGTCAAGAAAAATGCCGCTGCTATGGCAAAAGCTTTTGTAGCTAAGGATTATCATATTATTTCTGGTGGAACGGACAATCATATGATGTTAATTGATCTGAGAAATAAAAATTTAACCGGTAAAGTTGCTGAAGAAGCCTTGACGAAAGCCGATATTACGGTGAATAAAAACATGGTGCCTTTTGACGATAAATCGCCATTTGTAACCTCAGGTATCCGTATTGGAACTGCTGCAGTGACTACCAGAGGCCTGAAAGAAGCTGATATGTCAACCATTGTTGATTTGATCGATGAGGTCTTAAGTAACCACGATGATGAAGGTAAGTTGAATGCTGTAGCCGAAAAGGTGAATGCAATGATGAAAGGGAAGCCTTTGTTTTCGTAGTTAACGTCAAACTTATATCTACCAAACCAGACCTCACAGGTTTCAAAAACCTGTGAGGTCTTCCTTTTCCTGCTATTTGAAAATCATTGATTATTCTTCAAAAACCACATGTTGATAAGCGCCCAAATCAGGAGCAGCGGTCCGTGATACGTTTAAAATATCAAACGGCACTGAATTTGAAAGCGGATTATTCCCAATAACGTTAATGGCCGCGGATTCTTGTCCGATAATCAACTTATTTTTGGACGTATCCATAAAGTCAGGTTCTTGGTTGAATACGATATTTTCATATAAGGCTAAATTGTCAAAATCATAGTTTGGATCGGATCCAAATTTGTCATTCGGATCATTAAACCTGATCAGACAATTGGTAAATTTAAAATTGAAAGCAGCACCTTCCTCTTCCTCCACAAGAAACTCCGGATTGTCATTTCCATAAATAATACAATTGTTAAAATTGGCTGCGGACAAGGCATTGGTAACGACAGTGTCGTCTTCCAAAATCAAGAAATTGTTGAGATATAGTGCAGGAAATTGCCTAAAACTACTGGACCAATAATTGGCAATGGTGCAATGGGTAAAGTTATATGTGCCTCCATAGGTGCCCGCAAAAGCAGATTGCCCCGCATTGTTCAATACAAGGTTTTCTGCCGTAATGGAAGTGGCACGTCCTAAAATCCCGAAGTTACTTGAATTATATATTTTGGAATTTTTGATCGTTAATTTTGGAATGGCAGCGGTGGGGTTGTTCTCGGCCAAAATACCAATGGTGGCATTTTTAATCGTTGCAAAATTGATTTCATTTTCCTTACTGCCTTGAAATAACCAGATGGTGCCCCATTGTCCTGGAATATTATCAAACAAAGGCTCTAATCTATCGCTTTCAAAAATGACCTCGTTGGCCATTGTAGTTTGATCGGGACTGAATTGTCCATTGACTTTTAAAGAAGCGTTATTGGTCACCAATAAACCGGAATTCGCATGGAAGTGCACACGCGAGCCAGCTTCGATTGTTAAGGTTTTGTTTTCGCCAACTGCCGCATAGCCATAAATCACATAAGGCTTATCTTTTGTAAAAGTCAACTCGGCATCGGTTAAGAACCGTCCTTGAACGTTGGTCTCATCATCATTACCATCGCCATCCACATCAAAGGTCAATGTTTCGACAATCCCCTGAGCATCTCGATTTGGGTAAATAAAAACAGCGTCTTTGACCAAGGTCACCAAATCCACTTTTTGAAAGTTGGATCCGCTGTCAAATTCGATGGCATCGGTATATAAAAATTGGTTATTGGCAGTACCAACACTTTGGATATCAAAAGTAGTCTCTATAAAAATATACATACTGTCCTTTGCCAAAATTTCTACATTCTGAAATTCTTTTCCAGCAATACCATCAACGTTGAGTCGGTAGTTGGATGCTTGGCCTTGACCTAGGCGCAGGGTAGGGATGGAGATGTCTTTGTTGCTGCGGTTATAGACTTTCAAATTATAAGTACTTGATCCAATATTGGAAAATACCGTATCTAAATAGACTGTATCTTTTGAAAAGGTCAAAGCACCATTACTTGGTTCGAAATCGAAATCTTTTCGGCATGAACTCCATAAGATCAAAGTAGAAATAGTAAGAATAAAATAAAAGCTTCTTTTCATTATCGTTATCAATTCATATTGAAATTCAAAAATATGACTTTTGAAATTATGAATTCATAAGAACCACTTATTTAATTCCCACCTGTTGTTTTAATTAGTGAAACTCAATTTTTAAAAATTCCGCAGCAATGCATTAAAAATTGATAGTTGTCCCGATAGCTCTCGGGGTACTCCCGCTGAAAAGTGGAATCTTCAAGTTTAATATCCCGAGGTTCTTGATTCATTGTTTTTGACTTTCCTTTAAAATCTCCCGAAACTCTTCACTATATTCCAAGAACTTATCAACGAGATAAATTCTATTTTTCGATTGTAAAAGAGAAGATGACATTTCTTTGGATTCGCAATAGGCAAAATAGAGGTGTTTATAATCTTTTGTGATGTTCAAATTCAATACTAAAAATTGGTCATTGAAGAATTTATCTGATTTGAATAACGTATCAAAATCGTCTGAGGTAATGGTGGTTTCGACTGTTTCAAATTCTCTAGGTGTTTTTCTTTTGAAAAGCTTTATAATACTTTCTCCAATAGCCATGAGGTCTAAAGGACCTGTATTTGGTTTTTTATATTTATAACCATGTTTTTTGATGTCATTTTGAAACTGTTGGTTAAGTGTTTTACTTGCCGTTTCTTCATTCATCTCTTTAGAAGTGATAGCACCTTGGATCTCTACTTCATCCAGTTCATTCACCATCTTTCTGAGTTCAAATACTGGTGTGTCCATAAGGTGCGATTCAGTTACCATGAGTTGATTGGTATGATGAAACAGGGAACTAAAAATCAGGGTGTCGTTGATTTGTGCGTAAATTTTAAAATTACCGTTACCATCAGTCGAAGTGATGCTTTTTGAGGTGATATTCATGATTTTAGCTCCGGAAATTGGAGCTTCAGCATCATAAAGTGTTCCAGTAATGTTCTGGGATAACATCATTGTGGACCAAAGACAGAAGAGGATGGTAATTTTAGTCACTAAGCAAAGAGATTGATTACCATCAAATTAAACCATTATAGTTTCTTAAAAGTGAGGCGTTAAGAGACTTTAACAATCATTTTAACCTTAATTTAACTAAACAGGGTTCTAATCTCTTCAGTAATTCGTGCGGGTTTCATGTTTTCTTGGGAGACCAGACACCACTTGGTTTCAGAAGAGGCTAACAGCTTGTCAGTGTTTTTATTATAAATCTCAACCATCCGAACGCAAGTGACGCCACCTGATTCTTTGATGTAGGTTTTAAGCTTGAGTACATCACCTAAAACAGCTGGGTTTTTGTATTCAATGGTATGTTTAAGAAGGATCCAGAAATAATCCGATAGTATTTTTTCCGTTGCTTTTGTGTGCCAATGCTCTTCTGCAACATCTTGCACCCACTGTACATAACGGACATTATTGACGTGGTTGAGGTTGTCCAAATCGTCTTGGGTTACAATGATGTATATTTCGAAGGTTTGCATAAATGTTGTTTTAGATTGTTTGGAACATCCTAATCGTTTTTTTTTTTGGCTTTCGAATGAGGTCTTTATTTAACAAAAACTTCCACTTCAAATAGTTTGTCCCACTCTTTCCCTGTAACAAAAATGGTTTTGGTGTCTGGATTATAAGCAATGCCATTTAAGACATCTAAAGTTTGATGTTGTTTAACCAGTTTTTGAAGCGGTGAAAAGTCGATTACACCCTCAACCGCACCATTTTCAGGGTCGATGATCAAAACACCGTTGCGTTGGTAAATATTGGCGTAGATTTTCCCTTCTATATATTCCAATTCATTCAAACTATCAATTTTACCTGTATTGGTGTATATTTGGATATAATTATCTTCAGCAAGTGTTTCTGGATTGAGCTTCCATATTTTATTGGTGCCATCGGTTTTATAGATCACCTTTCCGTCGTTGCATAAGCCCCATCCTTCTTTGCTTTTTCCGTAATTGAAACTGCCGGTTTTTTCAAATGTATCAATACTATATATAAATCCAATATTTTCTTTCCAAGTGAGTTGGTAAATATTATCGTTCATTATAGTAAGTCCTTCTCCAAAGTATTGATTGCCTAAATTGATATTCTTAAGAACTCCACCCGTTTTATAATCTACTTTTCTAAGTTTGGATTTTCCGTATTGTCCAGTGCTTTCATATAAAACGCCATCATGAAATTCCAAGCCTTGCGTGTAGGAGGTGATATCATGCGGATATTCATTCAGAATTTTATAGCTGTAAATTTTTGGGGCAACATTGTTTAAAATAGTCAAGTTGGTGGACGTCTCTTCAGTAGTTTCACCATAAGTGACTTTTGCTGTGATAATGTGCACGCCAAGGGTTAAATTCGTAACCTTGAAGTTTTCTTCGATCGGAGTTGCATCAATTTTGTAGTTTATATTAGTGATCGTTTTGTTTTTTGGGTTTTCTATGGTCAGTTTAATGGTTTCGCCAAGTGCTGTCGTATTGTTTTTAGCGTCAGTTGTGATGGAAAAACTACTTTTTTTACCATTCGGATTGTCACCACAAGTCCATAGAAAAAGACTTAAAACAATGATTATGAAAAGTTTAGTTGAAGACATATTGATGATATATTTTTGGGCAAGGTATTTAAATAAATTCAGTTTTGAAAATCATTGCAAAAGTAGTAAAAGTTTGTATCTTTGCAGCTGGCAAGTCCTACACAACCAGCTCCTGCTGAATCCTCCAGGGCGGGAACGCAGCAAAGGTAAGTGGTCGTAGCGGTGTGATGTAGGTAGCTTGCCTTTTTTTTTATTCCCACGAAGGTGGGAATCTCCAACTTCAACTTCTTACATTCTCATTAGTCACTTCCTTTTCAAATTCAAATTCATTTAAACTTTAGATTATATCGTATTTTTGAAAAATTAAGTATTCTTAATTTTAACTAATACGCGAACATGTCTAAAGTTGTTTTAATTACGGGAGGTTCTTCAGGAATTGGAAAATCCATTGGTGAATTCTTGACCGAGAAGGGATTCATAGTTTATGGTACCAGCAGAAACCCTAAAGGGTATTCAGACAGTAAATTCAATTTGGTTAGACTGGATGTTTCTGATGTTGATTCAATAGATGATGCAATTAATACAGTCATAACTCAACGTGGACGTATAGATGTACTGATTAACAATGCCGGCGCGGGAATAACAGGCCCCATTGAGGAAATTCCCGATGCCGAAATCCAACGTAATTTTGACACTAATTTCTTCGGTCCCATTCGGGTTATTAAAGCGGTTCTACCACAAATGAGGGTGCAAAAATCCGGTCTGATTATCAATATTACTTCTATTGCTGGATATATGGGCTTACCCTATAGAGGGGTTTATAGTGCGAGTAAAGGGGCTTTGGAATTGATAACGGAAGCTTTCCGAATGGAAATCAAGGATTTTAATATCCATATGACCAATGTTGCTCCAGGTGATTTTGCTACCAATATTGCTGCGGGTCGTTATCATGCGCCTGTTTTGGAACATTCGCCATACAAAGAAACTTATGGGAACACTTTAGAACTAATGAATGCACATGTAAGCGAAGGGAAGGATCCTCAAATAATGGCAAGTGCAATCCATGAAATTATCAATACACAAAATCCAAAAGTCCATTACAAAATAGGAGAATTCATGCAAAAGTTTTCAATTGTTTTAAAACGAATTTTGCCTGATAAAGTTTATGAGAAAATGTTGATGAAGCATTATAAATTGTAAGGATTCTCAAGCAGTGATGATGTTGATATGTTTTAATTAAAATTCCATCAACATCTTTGTTATTAATCGTAACTTTGCGCCACGTTAAAACACAACTTATATACATACTATTATTTATGAAATTTTTTATCGATACTGCTAATTTAGAGCAAATTAAGGAAGCCCAAGACATGGGGATTTTAGATGGTGTCACCACCAATCCGTCGTTGATGGCCAAGGAGGGCATTACAGGGACCGACAATATTATGAAGCATTATGTTAACATTTGCAATTTGGTAGATGGTGATGTCAGTGCAGAGGTTATTGCTACAGATTTCGAGGGCATGGTAAGAGAAGGAGAAGCTTTGGCTGAACTTCACGATCAGATTGTGGTCAAATTACCTATGATCAAAGATGGTGTGAAGGCTTGTAAATACTTTAGTGATAAAGGTATTAAAACCAATATGACTTTGGTGTTTTCTGCAGGTCAGGCATTATTGGCAGCAAAAGCCGGGGCAACTTATGTGTCTCCTTTTATCGGTCGTTTGGATGATATCTCCACTGACGGATTAAACCTAATTGCTGAAATTAGAATGATCTATGACAACTACGATTTTGAAACTGAAATCTTAGCAGCATCTGTACGTCACACCATGCATGTTATTGACTGTGCAAAATTAGGAGCTGATGTCATGACCGGACCTTTGAGTTCTATTACTGGATTGTTAAACCATCCTTTAACGGATATTGGCTTGGAGAAATTTTTGTCTGATTACAAAGAAGGAAACTAATTCCTTACTATATATTAAATAAAAGAGGCTTCAATAATGAAGCCTTTTTTTAATCATTGAGTTCTTTTAATTTGTCTTCAAATTGACTGTGGAACATATTGTAATAGGTGTCCACAATACGCATCTCGCTGTCTACTAGGATTATTTTATAAACTGTGTTGAGCACCAAAGTCTGTTTGGCGTTGAAAGGATCTTTGAATTGGTATTCGCTGTCAATCGGAAACTTAAACTCATCTAAGGTTCTTTTCCAATATTTCTTATCGCTATCATTTATGTTAATGGCTATAAAATTGATATTTGGATACTTCTTCTTTAAATCCCTGATTTTATAATGACTGTTCTTATAGTGGATTTTTAAGTTTGACGACCAAAAATAAATTACGGTGGGTTGTGTGATCAAATCACTAAATTTATGATTCTCGTTGTTGTAGCTCACCAATTCAACATCAGGAATAATCTTACCAGGTTTTAATTTATTTATGGCGCTGGACAGCCTTTCAATGTATACTCTATCATCAGCATTTGTTGTTTTTTGTAAATAGGATGCAATAACTTGTTTGACGGCCATCGTATCTTCACACATCGAGATAAAGTCGCGAGCGGTATTTTTCAATAATTTGTTTTTTATAGTATCGTTGGTGATGCGCTCGTTCATCAGCCTTAGTTTTTCTAAATTATAAACCACTGAATTTCTATTGAAAACTGCATCTTCTGGAGCGTTGGCATAAAACTCCTTTAATGCCATGTTGTTGAAATGGGAGTATAGAAAGCGATTGTAAATAAAGAAATCTCCTAAAGAACCAATATTGTAGTCAATATCCTTTCTATAATCATAAAAACTTGAAGGTAAGTTTTTGTAGTCTTTTAAATTCTTATAGCCATAATATGCAAAGGGATACATTTCCTTGGCGCTGTAATAGCTATAATTGACACTGGTTTCCGCAACTCTATCAAAAAGAGGGGACAGGTTTCTTTTGTCAGAAAACTCAGAGAGCCCATTTAACCGTTCTGTCCGTGAAGAATCGATATAACTTTCAAATTTCTCGGGCTCCATTTGGGAGAAATTTATAAAATTGGCTTGGTCGGCTTCATTTTCAAGAAAAATCTTGATCAAAAAGTTATTCTTTCTAGCACCATCACCAGTAAATACCAGGGATTCATCAAAATCAATAGTGTTCAATCGCAACATAACACTATCTCTTGGTTCTAAAAGGACCATTTGGTATTGGCCTCCGTGAATAAAGGTGTACAGACCTGATTTTAACGGGGATAGTTTGGTGAAAAAGCGATTGTTTTTATTTAGGAAAAGCGTATCTGAGTTTTCTACTTGAGAATTTGGAGAGAATAACAAGACGTAATCATTAGTTGGATTAATAATCTCACCTCCAAAATAGGCAGATCGATTAGCCTCATTAGCATCTTTTTTGCAACTGAAAAGCGTTGTCAAAAGCATTAATGATATAATGTAAATTCTCATAAACTAAGGGGTTTCTGGAGCTGGTTGCGTTGTAAACAAAAATAAAACTTGTTTGTGCATCAAGCTGTTAAGGCGCTGTTAAATGTTTGGATATCTATGGGTGTTAGGGCCTTATATCCTTTATAAATGCTGATATTTTCAAAAAAAGTGTGGAACTAAGCAGCAGTTTAAATATAGGCCTTTAAGTTTCTTAAAATGGTAGGTTTTTTCTACTTTTGCAGCAAATTTAAAATACGTAAAATGTTATCAGTTTCTAATCTTTCGGTTCAGTTTGGCAAACGTATCCTTTTTGATGAAGTCAATACCAGCTTCAATCAAGGTAATTGCTACGGTATAATTGGTGCCAATGGTTCAGGAAAGTCAACTTTTTTGAAAATTTTGGCGGGAAAAATGGATCCAACTTCTGGTCATGTCCATTTGGAACCTGGAAAACGTATGTCTGTTTTGGAACAGGATCATAATTTATATGATGAGCACACTGTTTTGGAAACCATTATTATGGGTAACAAGCCACTATATGATTTAAAATCACAAATTGATGCGCTCTATGCAGACTACACAGATGAAAACGCCAATAAAATAGGGGAACTTCAAGTGCAATTTGAAGAAATGAACGGCTGGAACGCTGACAGTAATGCGGCGGCAATGCTATCAAATCTGGGTATTAAAGAAGAATATCACTACACTTTAATGAAGGATCTGGACGGGAAACAGAAAGTCCGTGTCTTGTTGGCGCAAGCTTTATTTGGAAATCCTGATGTGTTGATTATGGATGAGCCTACCAACGATTTGGATTACGAAACCATTACTTGGTTGGAGAATTTTTTAGCCAATTACGAGAACTGTGTGATTGTCGTTTCTCACGATAGACACTTTCTAGATTCGGTTTGTACCCATATTTCTGATATAGATTTTGGTAAGATCAACCATTATTCAGGAAACTATACGTTTTGGTATGAATCTTCTCAATTAGCAGCAAGACAACGTTCACAACAAAACAAAAAGGCTGAAGACAAAAAGAAAGAACTCGAAGAGTTTATTCGTCGTTTTTCTGCAAACGTTGCGAAATCCAAGCAAGCGACGAGTAGAAAAAAGATGATCGAGAAATTGAATATATCCGATATCAAACCTTCAAGTCGTCGTTATCCAGCAATTATATTTGAACGTGATAGAGAAGCTGGAGATCAAATTTTAAACATTAGCGGACTTGAAGCGTCTTTGGATGGTGAAGTATTGTTCAAGAACGTGGATATCAATTTGGCTAAAGGTGATAAAGTGGTCGTGTATTCAAAAGATTCAAGAGCTACAACGGCATTTTATCAAATACTTAACGGTAAGGAAAAAGCAGATAAAGGAACATATAATTGGGGGATAACAACCACACAATCTTATTTGCCATTAGATAATAGCGAGTTTTTTGAGAATAAATTGACACTTGTAGATTGGTTGCGCCAGTGGGCAACTACTGAAGAAGAGCGTGAGGAGGTTTACATTAGAGGGTTTTTGGGGAAAATGATTTTTAGTGGTGAAGAAGCATTAAAAACTTCGAATGTATTGTCAGGAGGAGAAAAAGTACGTTGTATGCTAAGTAGAATGATGATGATGAGGGCCAACGTGTTGATGTTGGATGAACCAACTAACCATTTGGACCTCGAAAGTATTACAGCGTTCAATAACTCTCTGTCCAACTTTAAAGGCACTGTTTTGTTTACCACCCATGACCACGAGTTTGCACAAACTGTAGGAAATCGGATAATTGAACTCACTCCAAATGGCGTGATTGATCGCTACATGGCCTTTGATGAGTATATGGACGATAAGAAAATTAAAGAGCATAGAGATAAAATGTATGCAGTAAACGCATAATTGCATGTCATTATCGAAAACCCTGAAGCGATTCAGGGTTTTTTTATATTTCCAATTCAGCTTTTACGGCTTCTACTATAGGAATCGCATGATCTAACTCTTCTTTAGATACATAAAGTTCTTGAAATCCTTGAAAGGAAGATCCGAATCCTGCCATTCTTGCAGATTCAGATTCATCCTTCACAATGGCATTGATGCCAACACTATCCAAACGGTCCACAACCAATTGAACTATAATGAAGGTTCCAGAAAAAATTTTCACATAATCATTGTCTACCATAGTCTCAAATATTAGCAATTAAGATACAAAAAATAACCTCATAAAACTATCTGTTTTATTCCTATCAGTGGATTTTAAAACCTCGATATTTACCTCGGTCAAAAAGACAAATCCTTATTCATACTTAGAGGGCTTGCCTGCCCGTACCGGTCTTATGGGCCTGAAGTTTTTGATTTTGTAACTTTAAATCGAAAGTGTTTAAAGTTAAAATGAAAACCGATATTTAAAAAATAACGTAGGTATGCTGAATGAAATAACATTCACAATTTAATTTTAAAAAATAATATTATGAAAACGACAAAATTATTTAGCATCGCACTCATATTGGGTTCAGTTTTCTTGGGACCATCTGTTTCTGCTCAAGAAAAGATGATGAAGAAACAAGAGAAAATGATGAAACAAGAAACAAAAATGGTAGGTGGTGCTGAAATGTATCCTACAAAAAACATTGTGGAAAATGCTGTCAACTCTAAAGATCATACAACCTTGGTGGCTGCAGTCAAAGCTGCAGATTTAGTAGATGTGCTTTCAAGCGAAGGGCCTTTCACTGTATTCGCCCCTACTAATGCCGCCTTTGATAAATTACCAAAAGGCACTGTTGAAGCCTTAGTTATGCCAGAAAACAAAGAAAAACTCCAAGCAATTTTGACTTATCATGTTGTTGCGGGTAAATGGAACGCTGTGGATATTGCAAAATTAATAAAGAACGGTAATGGAAAAGCAGTCATAAAAACTGTAGCAGGTGGAATATTAACCGCTTGGAACAAAGGGAAGGATGTTTATGTGACTGATGAAAACGGAAACTCAGCTAAGGTAACCATTGCTGACGTTAATCAATCTAACGGAGTGATTCACGTTATTGATACCGTACTCTTACCTGGGATGGCAAAATAGAATCCTCTTTTATAGCGGTTAGCGAAAATAGCACATACAAAAAAACCACCTTGGATGAGGTGGTTTTTTATATGATAATATTTATGCTACTTGTCTATCGATCCCGTGACGCGAGACATAAAATTGTTTAGAGCCTCCTTGTTGGGAGTGCCTTCTTTTATCATTTTATGTACTTCCAATGCGCCATACATATTAGAGAGAAGTTCTCCAATTACATCGAGTTCTTCATCTTTTAAGGAAGGTACCTCTGTGAGGTTTTCCAATGTTTCAATGGTCTCTATGACAAAATCTTCATCATTGTCCTCAATAAATTGAGTGAGATGTCTAATTACTGGTAACTTCATTGACTAAATCTTTTAAAACTTCATACTTGTTGGTCTGTACCTGATTGACGAACGTTCCATTTTTGAAAACTGCAAAAGTAGGTAAGTTGTCTACATTGGCTAATTTTCTTGATTCTGGAAATTTTTCCGCATCGGCCATCACAAAGGTCATGTTTTCATTTTCAGTTGCCAGCTTTTTAAATCTCGGCTTCATAATTCTACAATTACCACACCAGGTCGCTGAATATTGAACAACGACAGTTTCATTATCTGATACCAATTGCCCTAAATTGTCTTGATCTAATTCCTTTACCATATTATTAAATTTTATAATTAATGAAACTTCCTGTCGGGTGACAGGAAGTCAAATTCCAATTCAATTCCAATAGATTGAATCTTTTTTCCCTGCCTTTAAAGGCTTAGTTTGAAAGAGTTTTCAAATACTCAGCAGTAGCTTTTGAAGTCGCTTGCATTGCATCTTTACCTTCTTCCCAGTTTGCTGGACAAACCTCTCCTTTTTCTTGTACGTGCGTATAAGCATCGATCAAGCGAAGATATTCCTTAACATTTCTTCCTAATGGCATGTGATTGATGCTTTCATGAACAACAGTTCCTTCTTCATCAATAATATAGGTGGCTCTGTAGGTTACATTGTCACCTTCAACAGTTACAACACCGGTATCTTCATTGTAAGTTTCATTGGTAATATCTAAAATATCCAATGTTGATGCTAAGTTTCTATTGGAGTCGGCTAAAATTGGATAAGTTACCCCTTCAATACCGCCGTTATCTTTTGTTGTGTTTAACCATGCGAAGTGAACTTCAGCAGTATCACAAGAAGCACCAATAACAATTGTATTGCGTTTTTCAAATTCAGCTAAATCAGCTTGGAAAGCGTGTAATTCCGTTGGACATACAAAAGTGAAATCTTTTGGATACCAAAATAAAAGTACTTTTTTATTATTTTTTGTTGCTTCTTCAAGAACGTTAAGGCCGAAAGTTTCGCCCATTTCATTCATTGCGTTAACAGTTAGATTTGGAAATTTTTTTCCTACAAATGACATAGTTTATAATTTTTAATGGTTCATATTTTCAAGAACAAAACTACCCATAACATAGAGTATTAACTATAGAAATTGATTATATAAAATTATATTGCTATAAGTTTTATCAATGCATTGGAATGAATGGTGACTGGCGATTCGAAATAAGTCACTGATTTGCAACTTGGCAATATAGTTTCATTAAGGTGCGATTTGATTCCATCCAGCGGGTTTTGAAACTTCAAGCAGTTTAAGCGTTGTCCGTAGTTAGTTCTCTGATTTTTATTCGGAAAGCAGCGAACAATAAGGTCATAAATGGACTTAGCCAGTTAAAAACGGCATATCCCGCATAGTGTAGGGTGTCAACACCCAAAACGCCACTGTGATATGCCCCACAGGTATTCCAGGGCACCAAAACCGACGTGACCGTTCCACTGTCCTCAAGAGTCCTAGAAAGGTTTTCAGGAGCCAACCCTTTATCTTTATAGGCTTGTGCATACATTTTACCAGGAACTACGATAGCTAAATATTGATCGCTCGCCGTAAGATTGAGTGTCAAACAGCTGGCCACCGTACTTGCAAACAGGCCAAATGTGGTGTGGAATAATTTCAAGAGCGCTTTGCTGATTGCGGAAAGAGCACCTATGGCATCCATTATGCCACCAAAAACCATCGCACATAAAATCAGCCAAACAGTGCCTAACATGCTGGTCATTCCTCCAGAGGCAAAGAGACCTTTTAAAGCTTCATTTTCTGTTGGTATTGCTGTTTCAACCGTAATGGCATCCATAATGCCTTTATAGCCGGTAGTGAAGTTCAAAGAAGTGCCGCCACCTATGGCCGCTACTATATTTGGTTGGAATATTAATGCTGCAAGACCGCCCAAAAGGGTGCCTCCCAAGAGAGCAACAAGTGGAGGTGTCTTTTTTATAATTAATATGATGACTATTGCGGGTACCAAAAACAACCAAGGGCTTACATTAATTGCCGAATTGAGTGCGGTTAGAATTCCTTCGGTATTTGCTGACCCTGTGGTGTCAATGTTTAAACCGATAACCACAAAAACAATCAAGGTGATGGTTAATGTTGGTACTGTTGTATAGAGCATATATCTGATGTGTGTAAACAGATCAGTTCCGGCCATCGCTGGAGCCAGGTTAGTCGTGTCACTCATTGGTGAGATTTTATCTCCAAAATACGCTCCGGAAAGGATAGCACCAGCAGTCATCCCTAATGAGACTCCTAAGGCTTGTGCAATACCAATAAGCGCAATACCAACAGTTGCCGATGTGGTCCAACTGCTTCCTGTAGCTACAGAAATAATGGCACAGATGATCACACATGCAGCCAAAAATATCGTTGGATTTAAAACCTGCAACCCATAATAGATCATAGTTGGAATAATACCGCTAATCAACCAAGTGCCGGCAAGTGCGCCGACCATGAGAAGAATGATAATGGCGGTAGCAGTAGATTTTATGTTTTCTGAAACTTCCTCCAACATTTGTCCGAACGTAACTTTATTGTAGACACCCACAACAGCCGCAACGGCGCCTCCCAATAATAATACAAACTGGTTGGAGCCACTCAACGCATCACCGCCGTACACATAAACATTATAAGCTAACATGGCTACCAGAGCAAATACCGGAATTAAAGCTTCCCATATATTTAATTCCTTGTTTTCAACGATGTGTTCATCCTGAGGTTCTCTTGGTTTAATGTCTTGGCTTTGCATACGGAAAAAGTCGGTTAGAAGTTATAGTACGTAATGTTACGATTTTCGACAAACCTATGCAAATCAATTTGGAGTACTACTTTTATGGAACACAGATAACACTGATCTTAGCAGATCTAAAATGATTGGTTTAAGATACAAAACCTCTTACTTCCTTTCATGGATTTTATGATTTGGAATTTAGTAATCTAAATATTAGATTTTGAATTTATTCTAAAATATTCAGTTCCTTCATGCATTCTCGCATCATATCGTAAGTTCTTTCAATATCGGCATCCAATCCAATAGAAAAACGGATCAATCCATCGCTAAGGCCCATTTCTTTTTGCTCTTCTATTGGAATTTCAGACGAAGTTGAGCTTCCAGGAGCAGAAAATAAAGTCTTATAAAATCCGAGGCTCACAGCAAGATAACCCAGGTTTTGTTTTTGCATCAATTCCATTAAGGCATTGGCCTTTTCCAAAGAACCTACATCAAGGGTCAACATGCCTCCAAATCCGTACTTTTTGTTCATCATAGTTTTGAATAACTCATGAGAAGGATGTGATGCCAAGCCAGGATAAACCGTTTTTAAACCGTCTTTCTCAAGCTTCTCTGCCAAGTATTGGCCATTCATACTGTGCTGTTGCATCCGAATATGTAGCGTCCGTAAATTTTTCAATATAGATGCCGCTCTCAAACTATCCATGGTCGCGCCTAACAACATGCAAGCACCGTCATTGACGTTCCTTAAATCGTCTATAAAGGCTTGGGTGCCACAAATGACACCACCCACAGTGTCACTGGAACCATTGATGAACTTGGTCAGACTATGAATGACAACATCCGCTCCCAATTGCGCTGGTGAAATCGATAAAGGAGAAAACGTATTGTCAACCACAAGTTTTAAATTGTGTTTCTTCGCCAACTTTGCCAATCCGGCAACGTCTGCAACCTCCAATAAAGGATTACTTACCGATTCACAATACAAAACCTTTGTTTTTGGTGTAATGGCGGCTTCAACCACATCTAACTTAGTGATATCAACAAATGAGGTCTCTATCTTAAAACGAGGTGTGAAATTCTTTAAAAAAGCATAAGTGCCACCATAAATTGTCCGGCTTGAAACAATATGGTCCCCCGCATCACAAAGTTGCATTAAAACTGATGTAATAGCACCCATTCCTGAAGCGGTCACATTAGCAGTTTCCGTGCCTTCCATTGCCGCTAAGGCTTGACCTAAATAGAGGTTGGAAGGTGTGGAGTGGCGTGAATACAAATAGCAACCGTCTGCATTTCCCTCAAAGGTGTCAAACATGGTCTTTGCGGAAAGAAACGTGTAGGTGGAAGAATCGGATATTGAAGGATTAACTCCTCCAAATTCTCCAAAGTATTGTAAATCTTGTATGTTATTTGCTGGTTTAAATGCCATCTTATTGTCTTTATATAAGTTTTAATTGATTCAAATATCCTCTATTTTAGATGATTTATCAATATATGTGACTAAATTTAGGTTTTATATCTAAATATGTATAATTTTATAGATTTTTATAAATCATTTTATACTTTTATTTTCTTTCAACTGAAAATTTTTCTTTTATGAATTTTGATGACATCGATAAAAAGCTTCTCAAGCTCCTTCAAGATAATAGCAAGCGGACCAATAAAGAACTCTCTAATATACTCAACCTCTCAGTAACGGCGGTTTACGAACGCATTAGGAAATTGGAAAAAGAGGGCATCATCTCAAAATACGTAGCTTTAGTTCAAAAGGAGAAAGCCAACAAAAAATTCGTGGCGTTTTGCCATGTGAAACTCGTGCAACATACGCAAGACTATATCAATAAGTTTGAAAAAGAGGTTGCAAATCTTGCAGAAGTGATGGAATGTCACCATATTAGTGGTGATTATGATTATCTCTTAAAAGTTATTGTATCAGACATGGAAGCTTTTAGAGAGTTTATGGTCAATAAGTTAACATCCATCAACCATATTGGCAGTACCCATAGCATGTTTGTGATCAATGAGGTCAAACATACGACTGCTATAACCATCTGATTCAAATGCATTCAGTCACCTACAAGCTCACTGAATTTTTCTTGATTTTCATAATCTTACCCATAAGTTTTGCCTTAGATTATCCTTTTATTATCAAAGCTTTACTTGCAGTTTCTGGATTTGCTTATGTCATCTATGTTTTGTTAAAAGTTGAGGGTAACAAATTCAGAATTGCACCAAACTTACAGTGGCAATTCTTTTGGAAACATGTTGGTATTAAACTGGTAATCATTGCCTTTTTGACCATTGGATATATGTGGCTTACGGCTAAATCAGATCTATTTCATGTCCTTTACCAGAAACCGAAACTTTGGGTGGTCATTTTGTTTGCCTATGCGATGTTTTCCGTCTATCCACAAGAATTAATTTACCGCACTTTGTATTTTCAACGGTATGCTTCTCTTTTTAAAAGCAAATCACTTTTTATTTTCGTTAATGCTATCGTGTTTTCATTGGCACATATTTTCTATAGAAACCCGCTGGTCATGTTGATGACTTTTTTAGGAGGTATTCTTTTTGCTTTGACTTATGATAAAACAAAATCGACGCTTTTAGTGTCCATTGAACACGCCATATATGGATGTTGGCTGTTTACGGTGGGGATGGGGCAAATGCTTGGATTTCCTGACTAAGGATTGGAGTTCAAAACTTATAATTCAAGAATCATAAAATCGCAGGTCGTAATTCGGAAAAGGTCAATCAAAATCGTATTTTTGTACTCAATTTTAACAAACATCAAAAAACAATTTTATGAATTCATATGATGTAGCCATTATTGGCTCTGGCCCAGGAGGATATGTAGCAGCAATCCGTTGTGCACAATTAGGCATGAAAACTGCAATTATTGAAAAATATTCAACTCTTGGTGGCACCTGCCTCAATGTTGGTTGTATTCCCAGTAAAGCCCTTTTAGATTCTTCTCATCATTATGAAGATGCTGTTAAGCATTTTGAAGAACACGGGATTGAAATTCCCGGCGATATAAAAGTGAACCTAAAGCAAATGATCTCCCGTAAGCAAGCGGTTGTTGATCAAACTACTGGTGGTATTGACTTCTTGATGAAGAAAAACAAAATTGATGTATATCAAGGTTTGGGATCATTTAAAGACGCCACACATATCACGATCAAAGGTGAGAAAACAGAAGAGATTGAAGCGAAACACACCATTATTGCTACTGGCAGTAAGCCGTCCAATTTGCCTTTTATTGACTTGGATAAAGAGCGCATTGTCACGTCAACAGAAGCATTAAAGCTTGAAGAAATTCCAAAGCATTTAATTGTTATTGGAGGTGGCGCCATTGGTTTGGAGCTTGGACAGGTCTATAGAAGATTGGGTTCAGAAGTCACAGTTATTGAATACATGGATCGCCTCATTCCTACTATGGATGCTGGATTATCAAGAGAATTGAACAAGGTGTTTAAAAAGGCTAAATTCAGTATCAACGTATCGCATCAGGTTAAATCTGTTGAGCGTAAAGGAGATGAGGTTATTGTTAAAGCGGATAACAAAAAAGGTGAAGAAGTTGAGTTCAAGGGTGATTATTGCTTGGTTTCAGTTGGTCGACGTCCTTATACAGACGGACTTAATGCCGAGGCTGCAGGGGTGAAATTGACGGATAGAGGACAGGTTGAAGTCAACGAACATTTGCAAACCAATGTCAAAAATATTTATGCTATTGGAGATGTAGTAAAAGGTGCGATGTTGGCACATAAAGCTGAAGAAGAAGGCGTTTTTGTGGCTGAAACATTAGCGGGCCAAAAACCACATATCAATTACAATTTAATTCCTGGTGTCGTATATACTTGGCCAGAAGTGGCTGCTGTTGGAAAAACAGAGGAAGAATTGAAAGAAGCAGGAGTAGCGTATAAATCAGGACAGTTCCCTATGCGTGCTTTAGGTAGAAGTAGAGCGAGTATGGACTTGGACGGGTTTGTTAAAGTCCTAGCGGATAAGCAAACCGATGAAATTCTTGGAGTTCATATGATTGGAGCTCGTGCTGCCGATATGATTGCTGAAGCGGTTGTAGGAATGGAATTCAGAGCGTCTGCGGAAGATATTTCACGTATCTCCCATGCACATCCAACGTATACGGAAGCGCTTAAGGAAGCGGCTTTGGCGGCTACCGATGATAGAGCATTGCATATCTAAAAATAAAATTCAAATTGAAAAAGGGCGAATGCATCTGCATTCGCCCTTTTTCATTTATACTTCTTGAAGTAAATCTATAATGCGAAGTTTCTTATTGTAATCGGCTTCGTTTACATCTCTGATCAGGCAATAGGCATTTACAGCTTTGTCTTTTACCTTTTTAAAGAGCTCTTTCATGGTACAAGGTCCATATTCCTTAGAGCGCTGGATATAGTAGAATTCATGTTCAGTGATAAGCTCTGATGCCTTTTTAAGATATTTTTCCTTTAGGTATTTTTGGACGTCGTCTTTATTGTTTATCGAGGTTTTGTAATCGGTGGCGTTTATAAAAAACGAATAATCCTCGGAAGCTTTCTGGTTTAAGACCAGTACGTCTTTATCTTTATAATACGCCTTGATCAGCACAATACCATCTTCAGTGGTAATGGACAGGAAATTGGAATTTATAAAACTCCATCTTGTCTTGGTGACTTCATTATTTTCAGAAATGACCAATTCATTGTTCGGTTTAAAAACATACATTGCCTTGGCATCTTCAATGCCATTGATCAAAACCCATTCTTGATTGATAAACTGATTGTCATGATGCAGTGAATAATCAAAAGGTTCTAAATTTGGGACAATATTATATAAGTAATTTCTCAAGGCCATAGGATAGGATAAGTTAAATTAAAACATCAAATCTTTTCTATTTTATTTAAAGCTACATTATATTTTTCAAACACCATCATTTGAACGATTTAGGGAGGTTTTTTCAGATGAAATGTAAATTCCGAGTTGTTTTTCATATTAAAAAGTAGATTTTAGTAATAAAAAAGGGCGAAACTGTTTTGTTTCGCCCTTCGGTATTAATAGAATTGTATTTGGTTTACTGGCTGACTTTATCAACGATAATTCGATCTTCCCTATTGGCCAATTTCCAAGCGGTGTAGAACACCAATTTCGTTCTGTTTTCCAACAGGTCATATTCAATCTTGTCTGGCGTGTCAGACGGTCTGTGATAGTCGTCATGCGTACCGTTAAAATAGAAAATGACCGGTACGTTGTTCTTTGCAAAATTATAGTGGTCTGATCTGAAGTAAAAACGGTTCGGATCATTGTCATCATTAAATGTATAATCCAAAGTAACATTCGTGTATTTACTATTGGCTTCTTCAGAAACATTGTGGAGGTCCGTACTCAATTTATCAGAACCGATCAAATAAATGTAATTTCTATCGCCTTCACGTTTTGGATCTATTCTTCCAATCATGTCGATGTTGAGATTGGCGATGGTGTTTTCCAATGGAAAAATAGGATTCACATCGGTATAATAACTTGAGCCTAAAAGACCTTTTTCTTCACCGGTAACATGTAAAAATAAGATAGAACGCTTTGGGCCATGGCCGGCATTTTGTGCCAATTTAAATGCTTCTGCAATCTCTAGAAGGGCCACGGTTCCTGAACCATCATCGTCCGCTCCGTTATATATTTCGCCATCTTTAATGCCTTCGTGGTCTAAATGCGCAGATAGAACTAAAACTTCATCTGGTTTTTCAGAACCTTTAATAAACGCCAACACATTTTCGGAATTGACATCTTCAGAATGACTGGTCACTTTAATCTCCAAATTTGTTGCAATGTCTTTTGAAGTTTTATTCGTTTCAATATCCGCTAATAGTGCCTTTCCTAATTTGTCACTGATTAAAATCTGAATCATAGCATCTTGTTTGTCCTTAAGTGTAATACGACCATCACGACCAGATTTGGCCGCAGCCTGCATAAAGTTTGAAACCATTTTTAAGTAGGCTTCGTCCATAACTAATATGACTTTGGCGCCTTTTGTTTTAGCCACTTCTCTTTTGGATGAAAGCGCCTGTCTTCCTACTGACCATTTGGTATCTTCTTTGGATCCTGTAGTCACATAAGTACCATCGTCATTTTTTGGCTCTCCTGCTTTGATCAAAACAATTTTATCTTTAACGTCCAAACCAGAATAGCTTGAGTAATTTTCAGCTTCTATACCATAGCCAGCGTATACAATATCAGATGCCGTTATGGTTTGAGAGGATGCAGCACCAGCAGTTACAAAATCAGTATAATTTTCAAATTTGACGCCGTTCACTGTGATGTCAGTTTCTGGAGATTTTTGATTGACTAAAGGCACATCCTGAAAGTAATCACCATCTGAGAGTGGCGAAGGAATTCCAAGTGAAATATATTGTTCCTTTAGAAACTCAACAGCCATCTTCTGGCCCTTAGAACCTGTATCACGGCCTTCAAATTCATCTGATGCGAAAGTGTATAATAATTCTTTTAATTCATCAGAAGTAATGGTGTTTCCATATACCGTTGGATCAACAGAAACGGTTGTTTCAGGCATGGTTGCCTGTTGTTGACTTGATCCGCAAGCAAAAATGCTTAGTGCAATACTTGCAATAATAAGAGACTTTTTCATTAAAATATAAATTATATGTAAGTGAAATGCGATATTACGAAAAACACAAGAATTTAAGTTTTAATTCTCAATTCATTTAACAAACTTTAACAAAGAACTATAGATTTCCTGTGAAATTTGATGAGTTGCTATCACGACCTAAGATTTATTGGCATTTATTTCACTAGTGGGTTTTAATTCCAACAAACTTGCTTTGATCAATAAAAGGGAATTTCTTATTTATATTTCGTGGACTTGCCCATCCGTACCGGTCTGATGGGCTCCGAGATTCTTGAATAGCACATTTTTATTAGGTGCTACTTCAATTTTCCTTAAATTTTATCGACTTTAAGGCGCTCTTCGCTATTGGCAAGATACCAAGCAGTTGAAAATATAAGTTGCGCTCGTTTTTGCAATAAAGGATAGTTGATTTTGTCCGGTGTATCGGTAGGTTGATGGTAATCTTGATGTTCGCCGTTGAAATAAAATATGACGGGAATGTTTCTGTAGGCAAAATTATAATGGTCAGAGCGGTAATAATAACGGTTGGAATCGCCTTCTGCATTATATCTATAGTCGAGTGTTAAATTTGTGAATTGGTTGTTTGCTGCTTCAGAGATATAGTGGAGCTTCGTACTCAATCTGTCCGCACCAATGATATAGACGTAATTTTCTTGTTGCTTTTCTTCATGGGCCTTATCCACACGTCCTATCATGTCAATGTTCAAATTGACTACGGTGTTGTCCAAGGAGTAAATTGGATGCTTAACATAATAACGGGAGCCTAAAAGACCAGATTCTTCAGCAGTCAAATGCAAAAATAGAATACTGCGCCTGGGGCCATGTCCATCTTTTTTTGCCAGTGCAAAGGCTTGGGCCATCTCCATAACTGCAGCGGTACCTGAGGCATTATCATCAGCTCCAAAGTAGGTGTCATCATTGGATATGCCTAGATGGTCTAAATGAGCAGAAATCACAATGACTTCTTCAGGAAGTTCTGAACCCTCAATAAAAGCAACAACATTTTGGGAGCTTGGACTGTCTTTTGAGAAATAGGATTTCGGAATTCTTTGATAATAATTATCATAACCCAAAGGAGAAGGGATGTCATTGTCTACATAAAAGTCCTTAAGAAAGTTAGAAGCTCTATGATATCCTATTCTACCTGTTTCTCTACCTTCAAATTCTTTTGAGGACAAAGCGTAAACATGGGTACTCAATTCTTCAGGTGTAATTGTGAGACTATATTTTATAATGGTTTCGGGATCCTCGAAAACAATACTTTCTTTTAGATTTTCAATTTTCTGCGTATATCTAATATTCGCACAAGAACCAACAAGTGTTAGTGCGGAAGCAATGAAAAGTGCTTTCATTTATCAAGGATTAATTAGCGGCCAAATAAAACGAAAAAAAAGGGAATATAGAAGTAATCCCTCATTTTTGTGATGTATTTCAATCGTGTATTCAAGTGACTCTATTGTTCTTCAAAATCCTCCAAATCAGGGAATTCTTCAGTTTCTAAGATTTCATATTTGGAAGTGTCCATATCCATATCCAATTCCTCCATATCCAAACCTTCCAAAATTTCTTTCGAATCTTCGATAGAAGCTTCTTTCTTTAGCTCCAACTCTTCAAGATCTCCAACTTCAGCCGTGTTAAAAATGGATTTATACGTAGTTAAAACTAATGAAATGACCGTCAATATGAAGATTAATTGCACTGTTTTTTTCGGCAATTGTTTCCGTTTAGATATATAAAATGCAATAAACCCGAAAATAAGTGCTGCTACAGCTGGTAAATAGGCTATTTGTGATAACGGTGTCACAGCCAAAATCAATGCTAAAACTGCAGCGATAAATCCTAAAACAATAAAAAGAGATCTCATAGTTTAATTTTTTAATCCGGTTGCTGATTTAATTTTAAGTTCGCCGTTACCCACTGGAATTTTAAATTTCGCATAAACGGGAACCTTATTGGCGTCTGCCGTGAGGTACAATAGATTATCATTTGAGCCGCCCTTAAGAACATCCTTGTTTTTAAGAGATAACGACAATTTATAACACTCTTTTTTACCAATAGCAGTGTTGATGGTTTCTTTGCTTACATATTTCACACTGATAACCATTTCTTCATTGTCAAAAAGAACCTTAAAGTTTTGGACATCGCCAGGTGTGGCTTTATGGATATCCAAATTGCGGATATGGTAAATGGTTGACACAATATCTTTGGTGCCACCATTAATTTTGACAGTAGCAGTTTTATCAAAAATTTCACCTTTGCCATTCTTTTTGCGCATAAGACTTTTAACGGAATTGGTCTTATGGCTGAAGGTGTATTGCATAAACTTATAGTAGCTACCTTCATTAATATCTCGCTTATATAAGTATGGTGTCAAGCTTGTTGGACTGACATAACTCTCATAAAGATCACGAATTTTGAAAAAACCATCCCATTTGGTATAAGTTGCAGCAGTACACTTGAGGTGTAAAAGTGTCGCATTTGACGTTTTGACCTGACCGGTTTCCATAGTCACTTGTGCAATTTCCGTCATTAGTGCAGACATATTATAAGAGGCGGTAAAGGTTAGCTTTTCTCCCACTGCAATGGTTTTATTTTGAGCAAATAACATCGCGCTGAACATTAAAAATGTAATAAAAAAGATGTGTTTCATGTTTGAAAATAAGATGTCAAAGATATTTATATAAACATTAATAATCCTCATATTATATATAAGGTTTTATGTGTTTCTTTCTACAGCCCAACAGTGATGGGAATTGTTAAATAATTCCCAAATTAGCAAACGCATTAATGATTAGGTCTTTTGAGACAGCCGGTAGGAAGTAATAAATGTAATTTTATGGTAGAACTAATAATAACTTTAAAATACAAACATTATGAACTCAGATCAATTTGAAGGTAAATGGAAACAAATTAAAGGTGAATTTAAAAAGAAATATGGAAAAATCACCAATGATGAATATACAGAAGCTGAAGGTAACTTTGATAAGTTAGCTGGAAAAGTGCAAGAGCGCTATGGTAAATCCAAAGAAGATTTAAAAAAGGAAATTGATAACTGGTAGGATGCCATTATTGATTTAAAGAAAGGTTCTCAAACAATTTGTTTGAGAACCTTTTTATTAATACCCAAGGCTAATTAATAGGATATAGTTGCGCCTCTCAAAATCAATAATAAAATATAAGAAACTGAAATTTGTCGTCCCATCGACTTTTTAGATTTGGGTAGAAAAATTATATGTAATTATTGCGGATTGTATTCTTGCATCCCAAATCATTTGAAAAATATTACTATCAATATAATAAAATCATGGAAAAGCCAGAAGAAAAAAAACAGAACAACAGGAAGGAAGATGAAAAAAGAAATCCTGATTCAGAAAGAAATATGCCATCCAAAGAAAAAGAGTGGGATCCTAATCGGGATATTGAGTCGGATGTGACAGATGAAGAAAAAATAAAACACCTTAAAGGTGTTAAACTACCCAAAACATCAAACACGAATGAAAAGTAATTTTAATGAAATAATTAATTCAGAAACCCCCGTTTTAGTGGATTTTTACGCAGAATGGTGTGGTCCCTGTAAAACTTTGATATCAATTTTGGAAGAAGTGAAATCAGAATTGGGTGATGCCATAAAAATCATAAAAATTGATGTTGACAAAAACCACTTGTTAGCGACCAATTATCGAGTTAAGAGCGTACCTACGCTGGTGCTTTTTAACGATGGGAATCAGGTTTGGCGACAATCTGGAGTATTACAGAAAGGCGATTTAATCAAGGTATTACAATCTCATTGATTTCTTTTGACATTAATACCTAAACTAAAGAAACTGACCAATATCATTGTTGCTATTCTGGTATTGCTGTATCTTGGTGGAATAAAACAAATAACATCATGTATACTAACTTAGACGAGAACGCCAGCTTAAAGATTCTCAAAAACGATTATTTAGGGCATTTATCCTATATCTATCAGAACAGACCGTTTGTTGTTCCCATCACCTATCATTATGATGCCGAGAGAAATGTTATCATTTGCTATTCTGCTGAAGGTCATAAAATGAATGCGATGAGAAAAAACAATGAAGTAGCATTTAATATTGTGGATGTTGATGGGCTTACCAATTGGAAATCGGTTATGGTTCACGGCAAATTTGAACAACTCTTCGGTAGTGATGCTAAGTCTTATCTACATGTTTTTTCTTTAGGAATCAAAACGCTAATCGCTGAGAAGGAATTGAAAGAATTGAGCTTTATTAGTGAGTTTTCGAGTAAGGCGATCAACGAAAACATTCCTATGATTTTCATCATTAAAGTGGAAGAAGTCACAGGTAAGATGAGGAAAGACTAAATCAATCCACAATTTTTTCATGCTTCTTAAGAGCAGAACGCTCCATAATGATTAATTCCTACGAGTGGGTTTTTCACCTGAGGCATGACTTAATCAAAAAGACGATTTCTTATTCATTCTTAGAGGACTTGCCTACTCGTGTCGGTTGGACTGAACATGAGACTCTTGATTGATGAAAAGGAGGGTTTATTGGGCTCTCACTAATTAAAAGAATTCAACTTCACTTTCAAACATTTTAAAATTTTAGATCTTATCTTAAATATTTGATAATAAAAAAAGCCTTCAATTGAAGGCCTTTTTTATGTTCAGTATGTCATAGCGGTTTGATGCGCTTTTTTAATTACTTCATGATACGTGTCAATTGGAAAAATTTCTGGTAGCTTTCCGGAATCGTATTGATGTCCAACAGAGAATTTGGTTCCATATATGGATAAATCTCGTCGTAGGTTTTCACATCGTACAGACCAACCCTTTTGCTAATATGGTTACGTGTCAATTCACTTGGATCATTTAAACCTGCTGCAGCAACAAGTTCCAAAAAGCTATGTATTGTAGCCTCATGATATCTCTTGGCTCTTGGCCATTTATCTTCTACAACCAATCCTTTTACTAAAGATGCATTTTGAGTGGCAACTCCCGTCGGACAGGTGTTCAGGTTACATTGTAAAGCTTGGATACATCCTACGGCCAACATCATGGCTCTTGCACTATTGCAACCATCTGCACCAAGTGCTATGGCTCTGGCCATGTGGAATCCTGTAATGATTTTTCCGGCTACAATAAGTTTGATTTCTTTTCTTAATCCGAAACCGACCAAGGTGTCGTGAACAAAAATGAGTCCTTCACGAAGTGGCATTCCCATTGAGTTCGAAAATTCCACTGGAGCAGCACCTGTACCTCCTTCACCACCATCAATAGTGATAAAGTCAGGGGTTATACCGGTGTAAATCATCGCCTCACAAAAATCCATGAATTCTTGTTTTCTTCCTAAACACAATTTGAATCCAATCGGTTTTCCGTCACTTAAATCTCTAAGGCGCTTGATGAAATGCATAAACTGAATAGGATCTGCAAAAGCAGTATGCGACGGTGGTGAATGGACGGCAATTCCAGGCTTTACGTGTCTTATTCGGGCTATTTCTTCGGTGTTTTTTGCAGCTGGCAATATCCCTCCATGGCCAGGTTTCGCACCTTGAGATAGTTTTATTTCAATCAATTTTACTTGAGGTCTCGTGGCATTCTCTCTAAAGGTAACGTCATTAAACGTACCATCATCATTTCGGCACCCGAAATAACCTGTTCCAATTTGCCAGATAAGGTCACCGCCATGCTCTAAGTGGTAATCACTGATTCCACCTTCACCAGTATTATGGGCAAAATGACCCATTTTGGCACCTTTGTTCATTGCGAGAACCGCATTCTTACTCAATGAGCCAAAACTCATGGCAGATATATTCAATAAACTTGAAGAATAAGGTTGTTTACAGTCTTTACCACCAATCAATAGTCTCGGAAATTCTCCAATTTCTTTCGGGTTCTGCTTTGCGTACATGGAGTGTTCTAGCCATTCATAACCTGAGTGGTAGAGGTCCATTTGCGTCCCGAAAGGTTCAGTGTCAGTTTGACCTTTTGCTCTTCGATATATCAATGATCTTAAGATACGATTTAAGGGTCTGCCTTCGGTATCGGTCTCAACAAAATATTGCATGATTTCAGGACGAATAGACTCAAGCATATATCGAGCCCGCCCAATTAAAGGGAAGTTTCTTCGGATGGTATGACTCGTTTGAAAGATATCAAAAACACCCAACATTATTAATGGAATGATGATAACAAAAGCCCATAAGATAGGGCTCCATAATAGAGCGATTCCAATGATTGCTACTACTACGATAACAGAAATTAAAATAAATTGTTCGCGAACTTTCATCTCTTAAATGGATTTAAAATGCAAATATACTATTACAAAATCGGATTGCATACTAAAACGAAATAGTTTAAATAAATTTCTGTATCATTTAATTCAATACGTGAAAGTGGCGTTGAAAAAACGCTCTTTTTATAATGATTTTAAATAATAATTGAAGTACGAAAAGTTGTATTATAAAATAAAAGATATCAAGTTTTTTAAGATTGATTTACGGAGTTTTGAAGGGAGATAAAAGTGAGTCATTCAGAAGCTTTTAAATCCTTAGAGGAACTTAAATCAGCAGTAAAAAAAGAAGAAGAACGTCTCGAAGAGCAAACACCTCTTTAAAAAGAAAAGTAACTGGTATCACATTTATAAAACTTTGCTGAATATCCACAGGTTTGTCATTTCTGGAATTTATCTTTACAGAATTAAAATCGGCTTCAAACTTTGTTGAGCGTAAATTTTATCCTCAATCTGATTTCATTTGAATAAGCTTTAATTTAATTATAATAATCAAATTTTAAAATTTATCAAAAGATTTGACGACATCAAAACTTTCAAACTCAGTCCTGTATCTCATGAGCTTTTCTGCAGGTCTGGTGGTAGCCAACTTGTATTATAATCAACCTCTTTTAAATCTTATTTCTGAGACCTTTGGCGTTACGGAAGCTGCAGTAAGCAATGTGGCCTTAGCAACACAATTGGGTTATGCGTTTGGTTTATTGTTTATAATCCCTTTGGGAGATAAGCTTTCCAATCATAAAATCCTTCAATTTGATTTCATCCTCATGATTATTGCACTTGTTGCGGCGGGAATGTCCCAAACATTATTTGCCTTGGTGATCAGCAGTTTCTTTATAGGGTTTACTTCGGCAATTCCGCAGTTGTTTGTTCCAATGGCAGCTCAAATGTCTGATGAAAAGGGGAGAGGCCGTGCTATTGGTATCGTCATGAGCGGATTGTTGATTGGGATTTTGGGCAGTCGTATTGTCAGTGGTTTTATTGGCGACATGTATGGTTGGCGTGTCATGTATTATGCGGCCACAGTTTTGATGGTAATCTTGTTTATCATTTTAAGATGGAAGCTCCCTAATTTGAAACCAAATTATAATGGAAGCTATGGCAATTTAATGCTATCGCTTTGGCATTATTTTAAAACAGAACCGTCATTGCGTTTAGCCGCTTTAAGAGGCGCATTGGGCTTTGCTGGTTTAAGTGCTTTTTGGACGACTTTGGTTTTTCTAATGGAAGATTCTTTTGGCTATGGCAGTACGATTGCTGGAGCTTTTGGAGTATTTGGAATAGCCGGAGCTCTCGGCGCCACAGTGGTTGGTAAATTGAACGATAAGATCAGTAAAAATAAGATCATTCTTTATTCGGCGATTTTGCTCGTTGTCTCTTGGTTGATTTTCCTGATCTCTGCCGAATCCATTATCGGACTGATTTTGGGGGTTGTTTTGGTGGATTTAGGATTACAGGCGCTGCACATTACCAATCAAAACATTATTTTCTCTAAAAACCCTGAAGCTCGAAACCGTGTCAACACCATCTATATGGTCGGATTTTTTATAGGTGGTGCTATAGGAACCACATTGGGCGCGATAGCGTGGCAACACCTGGGGTGGACGGGAGTAAGTTGGTTGGGCATAGGTCTATCTGTATTAATATTAATAGTGCATCTATTTTTTAGAAAAAAAACAATATAAAAATATATGAAAACTACACTTAAATTGCTCGTCGTTCTAATGGCACTGAGTTTCCAAAATACACTGAACGCACAAGATTGGGAAACACCAATTATTGAAGGTTACGGTAAAATTGTCCATTATGACGAGGCACTGAATAAGCCAGATCCAACCAAAGAATACAAAATAATTTTCCATATCAAGGACGGAAAGGAGCGCGAGAACGTTAACGAAGGCCTTTGGAAAATAGCAAGGCTCATTAATCTTATGGGCAGTTATAAGGTGTCTCAAGAGAATTTGAAAATTGTTGCCATCATCAGCGGAACCGCAACACCTTTTGTGGTAACAGACAGGGAACATCAAAAGAGAGAACAAAGGATCAACCCAAATCTGGATTTGTTAAGTAAATTAAAACAGCATAACGTAAAAATTTTAGTTTGCGGACAGGCTTTGGGGAAACATAAAATAGATCCAGCTAAAGATCTCAATCCTTATATTGAGATTACGACATCCTCTCTCGTGGCGCTCCCCAGTTATCAAATGGAAGGCTATGTCCCTATGTTTTAGTTGCTTTGCGTAAGCATCGTTTTGAAAATTATAACAAAACTTTAATAAAAATTAGTTCGTAATGTTGTGAACTAAGCGTATATTTAGGAAAAAGTTAGAAATGGCACTTTCAAAAGAGAAACTAAAATTGATTGAAGAGATAGGTCTTCGTTTGGAAACAAGATTACAAATTGCACCTTTAGCAGCTCGAATATATGCTTTATTGACGTTGTCATCTTATGATGGCTTGACCTTTGAGGAGATTCGTGAGATTATTGGTTCGAGTAAAAGCTCGACATCGGTGAATTTGAATGTACTTACACAATTAAAGCATATTGAATATTACACGAAATCAGGTGACAGGAAACGTTACTTCCGCGTGACTAAATATTTTCAGTTGACAACTTTAGAAGCGTATTTGGAATCTTTGGATAATGAGATGACCTTGGTTGAAAAAATCAATGCTTATAATAAAGTGCATTTTCCGGAGAAATTTACAAATGAAAAATCCTTGGGAGATATTACGACAGATTACTTAAGAAAGATGCAAGCGCTTGTTGCAATTACAATTGAAAAAATCAAGACACATCAAATTTCAGAAGAATGATTTATCGTTAAATATTTAAAGATAGAACTTTAACAATAGTTTACAATTATTTAGTTCGCAATGTTATGAACTAATCTTAAATTTGTTGTTGATCTATGACTTTGAATTATGGATCATCAATCAGACATTGGGTCAAAGAAAATGGTTAGAGATACAGTGTTTTTCGATGAAGTTAAATAACTCTTAATATTTAATGGTTATTTACAAGGAGGTATGATTGTTGAAAAGTAACGGATTATTCTTAAATGAATAACCAACATATCCAATAGGCGTAGCCGCAAAAGAATAAAAAACAAAATTGAATTAACTTAAAAACAAAACAATGAAAATTAAAATTGTCACATTAGCTCTTATAGCTTTCACAGTCATGAGCTGTAATACCGGAAAAAAGTCAAATTCCAATTCTGAAACTTCAGAAGACGATGCTGAAATGACCACCCCTGAAAATACGAATGATGTGCAGTCCATCGAAAACACAAAATGGATCATCACCACCTTGGAGGGGCAGGATATGTCAGATCGAGAAAAGAATGGACAGATTATTTACTTCACATTAAATTCAGAAGAGAATACCGTTCATGGGTTTTCAGGATGTAACACGTTCATGGGGACGTATACCATAGAAGAGGGCAATCGGATTTCATTTTCTCAATTGGGATCAACCCGAATGGCTTGTCCAGATGCAAAAATTAATGAATCGCAAATATTGAGCATTTTTGAAAATGCTGATAATTTCACTATTTCCGACGGTAAATTGGCTCTAAATAAAGCAAAGAGAGCGCCATTGGCAGAATTTAAAAAAGGAGAGATGGACCTTGAGCCGATTGTTGAGAAATATTGGAAGTTGAAAACCTTGGAAGGTCAGGACATCAAAATGGCAGATAACCAAGAACAGGAAATCTATTTCAGATTACAGTCTCAGGGGAACCGAGTCACTGGATTTGCAGGTTGTAACACGATTAATGGAGAATATACTTTGGAAGAAGGAAATCGTATTCGCTTTAAAGGCATGTTGACCACTTTAAAAGCCTGTCCAGATGTAGATGTCAATGAATCGGAGTTTCTAAAAATCTTTGAACTTGCAGACAACTATACCATTGTAGATGACGTGTTGAGTTTAAACGTCGGTAGAAGAGCGCCTTTGGCAGTATTTGAAGCCGTTTATTTCGACTAATCTTATGCATAGAAATAATGCCTCTGATTTTTGACTATAAATTATCCAAGGCAATTTGAAATTATATATTTATTAATCAATTTAAAACTTGAAAAATGAACACAACCTTAAAAAAGCTTAAAGACATCAGTTCGGAAAACTGTATTACCATCATCATGAATTCCCACCGAACGAAGCCTGATTACCTTAAAGACGAATTAGTCCTTAAAAATCATATCAAAGAAGTTGAAACAAGACTTCTTGCAGATACGACGAAAAAGGATGCAACAAAATTAATTGACAAATTGCACGCCCTTGCCGCAGACATTGATCACAGTCGTAATTTGGACAGCTTATTACTTTTTGTAAATCATGATGTTGCCGAATTCTCAAGGTTGCCCATAAAAGTTGTAGATCGTGTGATTATCGATAACACCTTTGCTACAAGAGATTTAGTGCGGTCTATTCACGCTGAATCCCACTATTACTTATTGGTTTTGAGTCAGGATAAAGCACGCTTAATTGAGGCATTGAATGACAAGGTCGTTAAAGAATTTGGATCACCATTTCCTATGGAAAACCAACAATCCTTTGCCAAAAACAAAACGCAAGCAGCTACTGCATCGCGACAGTCAAGTTTGATCGGTGAGTTTTTCAATCAAGTGGATAAAGAAGTGAACAGTATTAGAAAACAAAATCCACTTCCAGTTTTAATTTCCACCGTTGAAGAAAATTATTCTGAATATTTAAAAGTCGCCGATGAAAAGCAGAGTATTTACGATACGTATTTAAACAAAAATAGAATGGCTGAAAAAGATCACGCCATCGTTTCAGAAGCTTACAAGATCATTGAAACCTACAATACCAAAAGAAATAATGACCGAAAAGCAGAATTGCTAAAAGCGGTCTCTGAGAATAAATTCTTAAGTGATACAAATGATATTTGGAGAGCTATTTCCCAAGGAAAAATTCAAACGCTTTTCATTGAACAAGGTTTATTTCAACCAGCAATTTTAGAAGATGATAAAATTGTTTATGTATCCGAAGATCATAGAACCGACAAAGATGTCATAGACGATATTTATGATGAGATGATTGAGATGAATATGGATTTTGGAGGTGATGTTGTTTTCCTTCCAAAAGGAGAATTAGATAAATTCAACGGATTTGGTGCCGTAACACGCTACTAAAAGTTCTTGCATATTAGAATAAACATTGGTTATTAGTAAGTTTTTTAGCTAATGCCTATTTATTTTGGTTGTAGTGTCTCTCGAGAACTGTTTTCGATATTGAAATTCTTTAGTTGATCATTAACAACAAAAAGTTGACATAACCTTTCAAAGCAAAGCAAATAATGTATGGGATTTTGAAAACAGCATCTTACTTTTTAGCAATTTCTTATAGAAGAATTCTTGGCAATTTAATTTAAACGCTAATTGTCTGTGAGTTAGTTACAATCAAGTCTTTGTTCTATGTTCTATAAGCGTAGCGATCTTGATTCTACATCAAAAAAATGATTAATATTTAAATACTTTTAAAATGGATGTTCAAAAAAAATATATAGTAATTACTGGAGGAGCTGGAGGCATAGGACAAGCATGTGCTCAAGTTTTTAAGGATCAACCAATAATTCTAACTGATTATTCACAAGATCAAGTTGATAAAGCCGTCGAAACTTTGTTAAAAGAAGGTTTTGATGTGTCAGGAATTTCTTGTGATATTACCGATAAAATAGATATAGATAAGCTTACCAAATTTGTTTCCAACAAAGGTGCACTAAAAGCATTGATACATACTGCTGGAGTAAGTGGAACAGTTAAAGACCTCAAAAAAGTGTATACCATCGATTTGATTGCTACAGAGCTTTTAGTCGATGCCTTTTATGAGCTTGCCGAAAAAGATTCGGTAGCTGTATTGCTTTCTTCTATGATGGCGCATGCTGTTCCTGCAAACTCTGAGTATGATGAAGCGCTTATCAATCCGCAAGCAACAGAATCCTTTGATATTGTAAGTAAGTTTGTGGATGGTTCTTCAGATACGATGTACAATTTCGCAAAACGAGGTGTTCATTTGCTCACCCATAAAAACGCGAGTAAGTGGGGCGGGAAAGGTGCGCGAATCGTAACCGTTTCTCCTGGAGTCATTGAAACTCCAATGGCATTGAAAGCAGCTGCAGAACATCCTGAACGAATGGAAAAGATAAAACAGGCGACACCTTTAAAACGTAACGGTCAACCTGAAGATGTTGCTGGAGTTGTTCATTTTTTAACCACTGATGCCGCCAGTTTTATTACTGGTACTGATATTTTAGTGGATGGTGGGGTTATTCAGAACATTAAAAAAATGGGATAGAATCTGTGTGATTAAAAAACATCGTGATGGAACACAATACATCGATATGGACTATTGGACATTCAACCAGAACTTTTGAAGAGTTTTCGGAGTTGCTCAAGAATGATGAGATAGCACTGCTTATCGATGTACGACGCTTCCCAGGTTCGCGAAAATTTCCGCAGTTTAATACAGAAACCCTCGAATCCGCTTTACTTGAAAATGGAATTGAGTATAAACATATAGAAGCTTTGGGTGGACGACGCAAAGCTTCCCAAGACTCTAAAAACACCGTATGGAATCACCCGTCCTTCAGAGGTTATGCCGATTATATGGAAACTTCTGAATTTAAGGATGCTTTCAAAACATTGGAGTCCTTGGCTTCTGAAAAAAGATGTGCCATGATGTGTTCTGAAGCCGTTTGGTGGCGTTGTCATCGTTCAATGATTTCAGATCAATTAAAAGCAAATGGTTGGAAAGTCATTCATATTATGGGAGAAAACCAGCATCAAGAGCACCCATACACAAAACCGGCAAAAGTAGAAGATGGGCAACTGTCCTATCATTAAATAATAATTATGTCAATTAACGCCTCATGACAAAGAAAAATATTTTACTTACAGGTGCCTCCGGAACGGTGGGTTTTGAAGCCTTAAAACAGCTTATAGAAAAAGGTAGATACACTATTTCGGTTTTTGATAAAAAGACGAAGCTTTCAGAAGAGAAATTAGAACCATTCGCAAATCAAATTAATCTTATTTATGGGGATATTTCAAATCCGAAAGACTTAGAGTCTATTAAGAACATCGATGCCGTAATTCATTTGGCTGCCATCATTCCGCCATTGGCTGATGAGCATCCAGAGCTCGCGAAAAAAGTAAATACTGAAGGCACCCATCATCTTATTAAACAATTGGAAGCGCATTCTCCAAAAGCATTTTTTATGTACAGCTCCAGCATTTCTGTATATGGTGATCGTATCGAAAATCCGTATATAAAGGTTGGTGATGCACTTACTCCGAGTGAAGGTGATGCCTACGGCGAAACCAAGATTGCCGCAGAGAAGTTGCTCCAAGAAAGCCATTTGGATTGGACAATTTTCAGATTGGCAGCCATAATGGGCAATCATAAGATGAGCAAATTGATGTTCCATCAGCCTTTAAACACGGCTTTGGAAATTGCTACACCACGAGATACGGCGCGCGCTTTTGTGAATGGCATTGAGAAACAGCAGGAACTGTCCAAACGGATTTTCAATTTGGGAGGCGGTGAAAGTTGCAGAATCAGTTATGAACATTTTCTGGAACGTTCTTTTGCAGTTTTCGGATTGGGAGCGGTCGATTTTCCGGAACATGCGTTTGCGGATAAAAATTTTCACTGTGGATTTTATGCTGATGGCGATGATTTAGAAAATATCGTTCAGTTTAGAACGGATAGTTTGGAGGATCATTTTGAAATGGAGGCTAAAAAAGTATCCTCACTTAAAAAAACTGCCGCGTCAATTTTTAAAAAACCCATAAAATGGTATTTGCTAAAAAAATCAGAACCTTATCAAGCCTTTAAAACAAAAGACGCTAAACAAATGCACCATTATTTTAATCTAAAACCCAAATCATGAAAATCTTAATTCTATATCTATCATTCTTAACCAGCTTTTTCGGAAACGACAATCCGGAGTTGACCATTAACGTTCAAAACATTAAATCTCTTAAAGGCGAAATCATTATTGGCGTTTTTAATACGGATAAGGACTTTTTGAAAGAAGGTGTGGCCATCAAAAATTATACAATTGCTATCGATGAAGCTACCGAAACCATTGTAATTAGCGATTTGCCAAAAGGTGAGTATGCCGTGTCCTTATATCATGATGAAAATTCTGACAAGGAGTGCAACCGTAATTTCCTTGGAATTCCAAAGGAAGGTTATGGCTTTTCGAACAATGTAAAACCAAAATTCTCGGCGCCGTCCTATGAGGACTGTAAATTTACATTGTCAGAAAATAAGGTCTTAGATATTGCATTACGGCACTAATCATAAAGTAATCCCTTTATTATTGCTAAGCTGATTCATGTCATTGATATTATCTGTTATTCGATTTAACTTAGCTTTTAATAAGCAACGACTTAGAAGTTTAAATTAATACATTAAAAATTAAAATTATGGAACCAACTTTCTTAAAATCAATCAAAAGCGCCATCAAACATTGGTATATTCCTTTACTTGTAGGGATATTTTTTATCATTGTCAGTATTGTGGCATTTACTTCGCCAGGAAGTTCACTGCTCACTTTGTCCTTTCTTTTTGCATTGTCGTTTTTATTTGGCGGCATTTCAGAGACGCTCTTTTCAATAGTCAATAGACACCAATTGGAAAATTGGGGTTGGTCTTTAGCCTTCGGGATTCTTACTTTTATTGTAGGAATTTCTCTTATGAGCCATCCTGCACTTTCAATAAGTGTCATGGCATTCTATATTGGTTTTATCATCCTTTTCCGTTCGGTTTCTGCCATAGGGTTTGCTATGGACGTCAAAAGATATGGCGATAAAAATTGGGGCGTATTATTGGTATTAGGAATTTTAGGAACTATTTTTTCCTTCATCCTCATCTGGAATCCGTTGTTTGCAGGAATGAGTATGGTGGTCTTGATAGCGCTGAGTTTCATGTTTGCAGGACTCTTCAGTATCGCTTTAGCATTTCAGCTAAAGAGATTGCATAAATCGTCTAAAAAGATATCCGCAGAACTAAGAAAACGTTACGATGAATTAGTGAAAGATATTGACAAAGAATGGAACTCATAATACTTGTGTGCACTGAAAATAAATTTATTTGAGATGCCGTTATCACTAATGTTATTAAAGGATTCTCAATTCCCTGACTTTAATAGCTTGTGTAAACCTTAAAAAATCAGACATGAACATTAGAAGAGCAACTTTAGAAGATCTTGAATCTGTGCACCAAATCGAAACTTTAAGTTTTAACGATGGAAGTTATCCGCCATTTGTTTTAAGGCAGTTGTTTGATATTTCCCATGAGTATTTCTTGGTCGCTGAAGAGGAGGGAAAGGTTCTCGGTTATGTGCTGGGTAATATCAATAAAAACACAAGTCAGGGTTGGCTGCTGTCATTAGGCGTTCACCCTGAAGCACGCGGAAAAAAAATTGGAAAACTACTCACAGAAAAACTTGTTGAACTCCTTGAAAACGATTTAAGCACAGAAATTTGTTTGACCGTCCACCCTGATAATGCATCTGCCAAAAAAATATATGAGGATCTCGGATTTAAATCGGTGAAGACTTTCGATAATTATTATAATGACCTTGAAGCACGGTTATTAATGAAAAAACAACTCATAACTTTAAGATTCAACGCTTAAAAGACATCATATATGAAACCATCCATTTGCATTGTTTTAGTGCTGACCTTATTTTTTAACTGTAAAGACAGTGAAAAAACGGATGTCAGTGATAAAAATTCCTCTGAAATTTCTCAACTATTCTATAATGGCGATATCATTACAATGGCATCGGATCAGGCAGAATATGCAGAGGCTGTAGTTGAGGAGAACGGCAAGATTGTTTTTGTTGGAAGTCAGAAAGATGCCGAATCAAAATATGAAAATGCCAAGAAAATAGACCTTAACGGAAAGACTTTATTACCAGGATTTATCGATCCACACAGTCATTTTGGGATGGTTTCCAATACGATGGGGCAGGTTGATCTTAACCCACAACCCGTGGGAACGGTGGTCAATATTGAAGATATTTTAAAGAAATTAGAAACGTTCAAGGAAGAGCGCAACATTCCAGACGGCGAATGGATTTTTGGTTGGGGTTACGATGATGGAGAGTTAGCCGAAAAACGCCATCCTACCAAAAGAGACATCGATAAAGTATTGCCAAACAATCCTGTGTATTTACAACATACCAGCGGACACATGGGCGTTGCGAACACTTTGGCACTCGAAAAACTGAATGTCAACTCAGAAAGCAAAAGTCCGGAAGGTGGCAACATCGAGCGTTTTCCCAATTCAAAAGAACCGACAGGATTGGTGCAAGAGACTGCCATGTATCCTTTTGTAGGCAATATGCTTGAGATCCTGGCGAAGGATCAGGCAACCTATTTTGATACGACGCAAGAGTACTATGCGTCCAATGGGATCACTACGGCGCAAGATGGTATGACCGATAGAAATACCATTCGGTTTTTTCAATCGCAAGCCGATGCGGGAAAATTAAATATCGATTTGGTTTCACTGGCAGGTTATGCGGAATTGGATAGCAATGTTAAAGACAGTACTCTGCATTTCAAAAACTACAAAAACGGATTTAAAGTTCAGGGCACAAAAATCGTAGCCGACGGTTCTCCTCAAGGAAAGACGGCATTTTTCACCGAGCCGTTTCTAACCGAAGTGCCTGGTTGCCAAGTCGATTGTAGAGGTTTGCCAAGTTTAACTCAGGAAACTATAAACACCTTGTTTCTTATCGCTTATGAAAATGAAAACCAATTATTTATTCATTGTAATGGCGATGCCACGGTGGATATGATTATTGAAGCACATGAAAATGCCTGTAAACAATTAAACCAAGCTTTGGATAAAGACCGAAGGACGATTATCATTCATGCTCAGTTTGCGCGTCCGGACCAATTGAAAACATTTGTAAAATACAACATGGAACCGTCATTTTTCACCAATCACGCGTTCTTTTGGGGCGATGTCCACGTAGAAAATTTAGGAAAAGAAAGAGCACATTTCTTAAGTCCGATGGTTTCCGCCAAGAAATTAGGATTAAAGCCTACAAATCATTCTGATGCGACGGTAACGCCAATCGATCCGCTTTTCACGATTTGGTCTGCGGTAAATCGTGTGTCACGTTCAGGTGCTGTTATTGGCGACGCCGAGAGAACAACGCCGTACTTGGCAATACAAGCCATTACAAGCAACGCCGCTTATGAGTATTTTGAAGAGGACTTAAAAGGTTCTTTATCTGAAGGTAAATTGGCGGATTTTGTGATTTTGGATAAAAATCCTCTAAAAGTGGAACCTATGGACATCAAAAACATTCAGGTTTTGGAAACGATCAAAGAAGGAAAGACGGTGTTTAAAAGGAAATTGAATATCGCTTCAAAGTAGCGTTTCAATAATGTTCTTAGTTTTTTCATTGAAACTGATCGGTAAACAAGAATAATAAAGATACAAAAACAGACCTACAAGGTTTTGAAAACCTTGCAGGAATGAAAACCTTGCAGGCTGAAAACTAATATCATTAACCCCAATAAATAATAACAATAACAATAAATAATTAAACATTGGAGATATCAAAATTATTTGACTTAAAAGGAAAAACCGCGATAGTCACAGGCGGGGCAAATGGAATAGGAAAAGCAACAGCGTTGTTGTTAGCAAAACACGGTGCAAATATATCCATTGGCGATTTCAATTTGGAAGATGCCCAAAAAACAGCTAAAGAAATTGAAGCCCTGGGAGTCAAAGCGATTGCAGTGTCTTGTAATGTTCTAAAGGATGACGATTTAGTCAATCTAATAGATACCACGGTAAAGGAATTGGGCGGCATCCACATTTTGATAAATAATGCTGGCGGTGGTGGTGGCGGACGTGAAAATCCGTTCAAAATTTCTGTTGACGATATCAAACGCGATTATGAACTCAATGTATTCAGTGGTTGGAGGTTATGCCAATTGGCAGTGCCACACATGAAAAAAGAAGGTTATGGCTCTATTATTTTTACAACATCGATGTCGAGTATCAATAGAAGCCCAAACATGAGTGGTTATGGCGGATCGAAGGCAGCAGTCAATCATACCGTTGCCAACTTAGCCCATGATTTTGGGCCTGAAGTACGCATCAATGCCGTTGGACCAGGAGCAACTCGGACAGCGGCTTTAGAAAGTGTGCTGACACCAGAAATTGAAGCCACCATGTTGAAGCATACACCAATCAAACGTTTGGGAACTGCCGATGATATTGCTGGTGCGATGTTATATTTTGCTGCGCCAATTTCGGAATGGGTGAGTGGTCAAACACTTTTTGTGAATGGTGGTGGCGAGCAAACTTTGGAATAATCAATTTAAATAAGATTGATGCACAGTCAATTTTAAAACCTACTTATATTTGCCGCGGTCGAAAATTGTAGAGATTTCTGCTTTATGATTTTCGACTGTGATTTTTAGTGATAATCTATTTTCTTAGCGATTGGTTCGCAAGTGATGGGCATTTTTATCATAGAACTAAATAAAAGCTTAAGCACGTACCACGAATAATGTGAAATTACAAATAGCAGATATAAAACTTCGCAACCAATGGCTAAATTATTAAATAATCGATGGTTTTTATTCATCGTAATTTCCCTCACTTGGGGAAGTTCCTTTATTTTGGTTAAAAAGTCTTTACTCGGATTTTCGCCTTATGAGATTGGCGCTATTCGAGTGGCAATTTCTGGTCTTTTACTTGGTTTTATTGGTCTTCCTGCCATTTTTAAAATGCCTCGCAAAACATTGTTTTGGGTGATTGTTGCAGGGTTCTTCGGGAATTTTTTACCTATGTTTCTATTTCCAATAGCCCAACAGAAAGTGAGCAGCTCATTAGCAGGAATTTTAGACGCCTTGTTTCCGATGTTTGTCTTAGCCTTTGGGTTTCTGTTTTTCGGAATAAAAAGCAGATGGTCTCAAGTGCTGGGTGCGGTCATAGGTTTTTTAGGCGCAGCAAGTCTTATCTATTTTTCTGAGGTCAATACCGATAGTTCCCAATTTTGGTACGCCATGATTGTCGTGTTGGCAGGTGCTTCTTATGGGATCAACGCCTTGTTGATAAAGGAAAAAATCCCCAATCTCTCTTCCATCAAATTAACTGCCGCCGTATTTACGTTTTGGGCTTTTCCTTCTTTGGTCATATTGTTTTTTACGAACCTGTTTCAAAATTTTGAATGGAACTCTGAAAGGACGGAAGCCATGGGTTATCTCGGATTTTTAAGCATTTTTGGGACCGCTGTGGCTATGTCTCTATACTACAAACTCATTCAAAATACATCTCCTGTTTTTGCGAGTTCCGTGAGTTATGTTTTGCCTATTGTAGCCGTAATCTGGGGCGTTTTGGATGGCGAGAAATTTACATTTTGGTATCTCATTGGCGCTGTTCTAATCGCTATAGGCATCTATCTCATTCGTGAAAAGAAAATAAATCCCTATTTGCCGCCACCCAAATAGTCAGTCTGAAGGTTATGGTATTTCGATAGTTTAACATCTTCTTCTTCTTGTGAAAAAGAATTCAAGTTTTATGAATTCTTTATGGTCGTGGATTTGTTAAAACACTCAAAATTTACTATATTATCCGAATCGAGAAAATAACGCCAAAACTTAAGTTTTGCTCCTTGATTCATAGGAGGTTTGCGTTGTTTTTTTTTGCTGCAGACCGCAGCTTTTATCATTGAATCGAATTAATAATTGTCTGTCGATGATTCTTGGAGTAAGAATCCATTTACAGATGCAAAACCTATAAATATATATGAATAACAAACGTAAGACGACCAAAAAGCGCGTAGGAATCATTGGTGCTGGTCCAAGTGGCTTGGCACAATTGAGAGCTTTTGAAGCCGCAAAACATGCAGGATTAGAAGTGCCGGAAGTAGTGTGCTTTGAGAAACAAAGTAACTGGGGAGGCATGTGGAACTATTCTTGGCGCACAGGCGTAGGGAAATATGGTGAGCCAATCCACGGCAGCATGTACAAATACTTATGGTCTAACGGTCCGAAAGAGTGTTTGGAGTTTTCGGATTATTCATTTGATGAGCATTTCAAAAAACCCATCTCATCCTACCCACCGAGACCCGTCTTGTTTGATTATATCCAAGGACGGATCAAAAAGAATAAAATTCGTGATTATATCCGTTTTGACACCACCGCGCGTTGGGTGAATTATAATGATGAAACCGAAAAATTTGAGGTTGTTTTTGACGATCTGAAAATTGATAAAACCTACACTGAAGAATTTGATTATCTCGTGGTGGCTTCCGGGCATTTTTCGACGCCAAATATGCCTTATTTTAAAGGCATTGAGCAGTTTCCTGGTCAAGTCATGCACGCTCATGATTTTAGAGGCGCTGACCCTTATAAAGATCAAGACATCTTAATTATTGGAAGCAGCTATTCTGCTGAAGATATTGGTGTACAATGCCACAAACACGGTGCGAAATCCGTGACGTTGAGCTATAGGAGCAATCCTATTGGCGTCAATTGGCCGGAGAGTATTAAAGAAGTACCATTATTGACACATTTTGAAGATGATATCGCGCATTTTAAAGATGGTACCTCCGAAAGGTACGATGCTGTAATTATGTGTACGGGTTACCAGCATAAATTTCCATTCTTACCGGATGAATTTCGATTAAAAACGAAAAATAATCTCTATCCAGATCATTTGTATAAAGGAGTTTTTTATAACAATCTTCCGAAGCTGATTTTTTTAGGCATGCAAGATCAATATTACACATTTAATATGTTTGATGCCCAGGCTTGGGTGGCAAGAGATTATATGATGGACAAATTGGAGATGCCTTCAAAAAGAGAGCGACGTGTGGATATTGACCGATGGTTAGAAGCCAATGAAAAATTGGAAAACAGTTTTGATCATGTCGATTTTCAAGGTGCATATATCAAAGATTTACTGAGCCTCTCAGATTATCCAGATTTCAACGTGGATGAAGTTGGCGTGATGTTTAAGGAATGGCTTAAAGATAAGGATGAAAATATTTTAACTTACCGTGACAAAACCTTTAAAAGTGTGGTAACAGGTACTATGGCAGAAACCCACCATACAGAATGGATGGATGAATTGGATGACAGCAAGGAGCGGTATTTATATCAGGAAGAAAGTGAAGAGGCTTTAGAGGAAGTTGTTGGGAAGCAACCTGTTTAAGCTCACTTAACTTTAGGACGTTTAATTTATAATATTTAGACCTCACCGGCTGCCGAATATTTCGGAACTGTGAGGTCTTTTTTTTACAGTGATCCACTTTATGATAGAAAAAATATCTTAATTTAACCAAATAAACGCTGGCTTTCAATATGAATTGGATTATACTCGCAGAAATTGCCTACGCACTTTTGGTGATTTTCGTTATTTTAAGAGTGCTGCTTGATACACGAAGTAGTACAAAAGCATTGGCATATATCCTTTTTATTATATTCGTTCCGTTCATTGGAATGATTTTTTATTTTACGGTAGGAATCAATTACCGAAAACGAAAACTCTATTCCAAAAAGATTGTTGACGACGAGCCTTTTCGGAAAAGCATTAAGGAGAGAATGAACTTCTATTCCGAATCGATAAGCAATTCAGGTTTGGTAGCTTCAGAGTATCAGAACCTATCAGAGTTTATCCTTCGTTCGGGATTCAGTCCGTTAACGGCAAACAACAAAGTGAAACTACTTGTCAATGGCGAAGAAAAATTTCCTGAATTATTAAAAGCTTTAGAAAGCGCCAAATCGCACATTCATATAGAATATTATATTTATGAAGACGATATCACGGGAAATTCTGTCGCAGACGTCTTGATCAGAAAAGCGCAAGAGGGCGTTGAGGTCCGATTTATGTATGATGATTTTGGCAGTCGTCTCGGAAAGTCATTCATCAAAAAACTGGAGGATGCTGGAGTTCAAACCATTCCTTTTTATAAGATCATCTGGTACGCTTTTGCCAACCGGCTCAATTATCGGAATCACCGAAAAATCATTATTATTGATGGCACCATTGGATTTATTGGCGGCATCAATATGAGTGACCGATACAGAAACGATTTTAAGAAAGAAAATCATTTATATTGGCGTGACACCCATTTGATGATTGAAGGTCAAGCCACAGCTTATTTACAGTATTTATTTTTGTGCGATTGGAATTTTTGTAGCCCAACACGTTTTGACTATAGTAAGGTTTATTTTCCAGACCAAACCAAACATGAGACTATAGACAATGATGTTGTACAGATAGCCGCCTCAGGACCAGATAGTCCTCAGCCAGTAATTTTCTATTCATTATTGGAGGCTATTGGTTCTGCAAAGAAAAAAATTTATATCGCAAGTCCGTATTTTATTCCTGGTGAAAGTTTAATGGATGTGTTGATTATAGCCGTTCAGAGCGGATTGGACGTCAAAATTATAATTCCGGGAATATCCGATTCCAAAATGGTTGATGCCGCAGCAAGAGCCTATTATACGGAGTTGCTTCAATTTGGCGCTAAAATATATAAATACAACAAAGGCTTTATTCACGCAAAAACTATGGTTATTGATGATAATTTAGCGATCGTTGGGTCGGCAAATATGGATTACAGAAGTTTTGACCTCAATTTTGAAGTCAATGCCATGGTGTACAGTAAAGAAATCACAAAACAACTCACTGCAGTATTTGAGGAGGATTTGAAGGATTCAGAACTTATCGATGCGGAACAATGGCTCAGCCGTCCCAAATACATGAAATTGTGGGAAAGAATGGTGCGTTTATTATCGCCGTTTCTCTAAAAACTCGTAAGTTTTTATATGTATTATTCCCTTGAATTAGATGTTTAAAATTTAGAGTGAATAAAATCTTTAAAAACAAATAAATAAAAAATATGAAAAATTTAAAAGATCACGTCGTCATAGTTACCGGCGGAGCAGCAGGAATAGGAGGAGCAATCACGACGGTTTTGACAGAAAGAGGGGCCTGCATTGTAGCTGTAGACCTCAATGAAAGGGCAGGCAAGGAAAAGGAAAGGTCAAATCCAGAGCAGATTGTATTTTTAAAAGGCGATATCTCTAAAGAATCCGTGGCTAAGGAAGCTGTTAAAATGGCGATTTCAAAGTTCGGGAAGTTGACCGGATTGGTTAATAATGCACACGCATCGAGACAAAAGCCTTTGATGGAATTAACTGTAGAAGATTGGGCGCTTTCTATGGATACTGGATTGTCCGGTACCTTGAACTTTATGAAAGCTGCCTATCCTGAGCTTAAAAAAACGAAAGGCGCCATCGTCAATTTCGGATCTGGTGCCGCATTGTTGGGGCAAAAAAATCAAGCAAGTTATGCAGCCGCCAAAGAAGCTATCCGCGGATTATCGCGTGTGGCCGCCAACGAGTGGGCGGGAGATGGCATACGGGTTAATATTGTATGTCCATTGGCATTTACCGAAGGTGTTGCCCAATGGAAAGAAGCCCATCCTAAACAATATGAGGAAGTAGCTGGTAAAAATCCGATGAACCGTTTTGGCGACCCACAGAAGGATATTGCCCCTGTAGTTGCATTTCTTTTAAGCGACGACAGTCAGTATATGACTGGACAAACACTTATGGCCGATGGTGGTGACATTAAATTGACATAGTAAGTCAGGGACAAATGAGAGGGGGTGACACGCATTAGACCTTTGATTTTTTTAGCTTTTCAAGCATTTGTGTTTCTTAAGTTAAACATCAAAAAAACCAAAAAACATGCAAGAAAAACATATTGTCATAATAGGAGGTGGATTTGCGGGAGTGAATTTGGCTAAGCAATTGGGAAATAAAAAGGGATTGAGAGTCACTTTGGTGGATCGGAATAATTACAATTTTTTTCCACCTTTATTGTACCAAGTCTCTACAGGGATGTTGGATATTTCAAGTATCTCCATTCCATTCCGGACACTTTTTATTGGTAATAAAAATTTGTTTTTTAGGATTGGCGAATTGGAAGAAATCCTTCCTGAGCAGAAAAAAGTCAAACTCTCCACGGGAGAAGTTCACTACGATGCATTGGTTCTCGCCACTGGTACAGAGAGCAATTATTTTGGTATGAAGAATATCGAAAAAAATGCGTTGCCAATGAAAACGGTCAATGATGCCATAAAATTGAGAAACTATCTCCTTATGGAAGGTGAAAAGTACACCTATTGTACTGATGAGGATGAAAAGCGTAAAATGCGAAATATTGTGATTTCTGGCGCTGGACCTTCTGGAGTTGAGATTGCGGGGATGATTGCCGAAATGCGCAAGCGAAAACTTAAGGAAATTTATCCCGAATTAGAAAGTGAACGGTTAAATATCTATTTGGTAGATGGTGCACCAACGGTATTGCCACCAATGAGTGAGAAATCGCAAAAATATACTCTCAAAATCCTAAAGAAGCTGGGCGTCATTGTGAAGTTGAATAAAATGGTTTCCGATTTTAAGGAAGATAGAGTCTTCTTTAAGGATGGCGATACAATCGAAACCAAAACCTTGATCTGGACGGCAGGTGTGACGGCAATGAAATATAAAGGACTTCCAGAAGATTGTTACGATGAGACCGTTCGTATTCGTGTTGATGCTTTCAATAAAATTGAACATTGTGATGGTATCTATGCCATTGGCGATACCTGCATTCAAACTACCGACCTCAATTTTCCTAATGGACATCCACAGTTGGGAAGCGTGGCACAGCAACATGGAAAGACTTTGGCGAATAATTTTATTGCCATGGCAAACAACAACAAATTGAAACCATTTAAGTACAATGATAAAGGCGCAATGGCTATTATTGGTGATCAAAAGGCGGTGGCTGATATGACCTTTCCAAAAGTCACACTTACAGGTTGGTTGGCATGGTTTTCTTGGTTATTTGTCCATTTATTACTCTTGGTAAGTTATCGAAACCGGTTTAGAACATTTTGGAATTGGTTCAATGCCTACTTGGGCAAAGGCCAATCTCAAGGGATCATGATTGGAAAATTCCCAAAAGATGCACCTTTGTCGAACAAAAGTGAAACGTAAATTCCTTTGGTTGCATTCTATATTCTGTTAGCGAATAATAACATGAAGAAGGGGATAATAGGTTTAAAATGGTCTTTAGTTGTGAGATGTCTTAATATTTGCTTGAGAATTTCTAACCAAAAGTGTCAAATGTTTGATGTTTTTGTTAATAATACAGCGAAAACAAAATTTTTACAAAAATCGATTCCCGTTATTTAGCTTTTTTACATTGAAAGTGTATCTTTGAATTACAATACACATACAAAGTCTATTTCACGTCGATGATAAAAAAACTAATCGTTACCCCACTTCAGAAATTTGTTAAAATTGAAAGTTTTAGTGGTATCTTATTGATGATTGCCACTATTATAGCTCTTGCATGGGCAAACTCACCTTTTGGTGAGTCTTACCGAGAAATTTGGCAATATGATATTGGTATTATTACCAAATCTTTTGAATTTTCACTTCCCGCTGTCTTATGGGTTAATGATGGTTTGATGGCAATATTCTTCTTTTTGATTGGATTGGAAATCAAACGTGAATTAGTCATTGGTGAATTGAACACAACCAAAAAAATAGCCTTTCCGCTCGTTGGTGCATTGGGCGGCATGGTGATTCCGGTAGGGCTATTCCTCTTGTTGAATCAAAATCCTGAAACGGTAAAAGGTTGGGGTATTCCTATGGCAACAGATATTGCCTTTTCCTTGGCCATCCTGAATGTTATTGGGAAACGTGTCCCTTTAAGCTTAAAAATATTCCTTACAGCTTTTGCCATTGTGGACGATATTGGAGCTGTATTGGTCATTGCTCTGTTTTATAGTGGAAGCATTAATACAACACTTTTATTGATCGCCCTTCTCTTATTGGGTGTTTTATACCTAATTTCTTATAAAGGCTACTATTCGAAATACACCATGCTGATCTTAGGCGTAGCTATTTGGTTCTTGTTCTACTTTGCCGGCATACATCCTACAGTCGCTGGTATTATGTTGGCCTTTTCTGTGCCTATCAGACAAAAGATAGATACTTCCACATTCTTACAACATTTAAATATTGTTTATAAGGATATTAAAAATTCGATTGTCCTACAGCAACCGATACTTTCAAATGAACAATTGGAAAACATCAACGATTTACAAGATTGGACAGCAAAATTTAGGTCGCCTTTACAAAATTTAGAGCGCAGTTTGCATGGTTGGGTCGCCTATTTTATAATTCCAATTTTTGCACTTGCCAATGCAGGGGTAATGATAGATAGTTCAGTAGAATTGGATACAGCATTAGTAATAAACATTGTCTTAGCTTTAATTGTTGGAAAAAGTGTTGGTGTAACAACTTTTGTGTTGTTGGCCAAAAAGATTAAAATCATAGAAGTACCTAGTGACATAAACTTCAAACAGATCATAGGTGTTTCATTTTTAGCTGGAATTGGATTTACGATGGCTATTTTCATTGCAAGTTTAGCTTTTGTCACCCATCCTGAATATATCGATTCGGCCAAGATTGGTATTCTCATAGGATCATTTATTTCAGCTATTATCGGTTATACCCTTCTAAAGATGGCGACTAAAAAGCCCCCACAATTGCCCTAAAATCATCAATATTGACAAGAAAGGCAAAGCGTTGAGGTTTTAGAATAATTTTTCATTATCAAATAAGCAGCGGAATAATAGTGATTCTTGGAATTATGTAGAGTTTTTAAATGACCCTGTAGCATGTCTTCCAATTTTAGAATGAGCTTTTCATGACCGAATTTTTCGAAACATACAAGTCACCTTTCATCTATGGAGCCAGCGTTATTGCGATTGTAATCGTACTTCATATCATCACCAATATTTTAAATAAGTGGTTGATGAAAAAAGAAGCTCAAAAGTTTTTGGGCACTCCAGAAAAACCTATTTATATATTAAAACGGACCTTAAATGTTCTTTGGATTGTTTTAGGGCTCATTGCTTTGAGCTTTATTTTTGTTGATAGGGAAAAAGATGAAACCTTAATTGGATATTTTAAACTGGTAGGTTATTTGGGAGGTGTTGCAGTAATCACTATTGTCTTGGCAACCCTCGGTAACTTATGGTTTAAACATAAGATTCAGGAGAAAACGCTACTTGGCTATGATCCCACAAGCTTTAAGTTCTTGCGTTATGTGGTCGTTTTTATAATTTGCTTTATTGGTGTACTTTTTGGTTTGATGGCATTCCCATCACTCCGTGGTGTTGCACAGACTGCCTTGGGGGGCGCTGGAGTGATCGCTCTTATTGCAGGGGTGGCATCTCAAGAAGCATTATCAAACTTGGTAGGCGGACTTTTTATTATTTCATTTAAGCCTTTTAAAATTGGAGATATTGTAAAAGTTAGTGATACCATGGTAGGAACGGTCACGGACATAACCTTGCGCCATACCATTATCCGAAACTTTGAAAATAAGATGATCGTGATTCCGAATGCGGTCATCAATAAAGAGAAGTTGATCAACTACGATTTGGGTGAACTGAAGTGCTGCGAACATATAGAAATGAATATTTCTTACGAAAGTGATATTGATTTGGCCAAACAGATCTTACGCGAAGAATGTGAAAATCATCCTTTAATTCTAGATAACCGTTCCATAAAGGATAAAAAAGATGGCAAACCATTGATAAGAACGGCAATGACCAGAATCAATGATTCTTCATTGACCATTAGAGCCTGGGCCTGGGCCAGAAATTATAGCGATTCTTTTTCCTTAAAATGCGATGTTTTGGAAAGTACCAAAAAACGCTTTGATAAAGAGGGTGTTGAATTGGCATTCCCTACGAGAACTGTCTATGTAAACAATAACGGGGAGAAGCAGACAAAGGATGAGATTTAAAGTGAACAGCTCTAATGCTATTCTAAACTAAATCATCATCCCTTATTACCAACAAAGCATGACCTTATTGGATGGTAATAATTGTCCGTATCCTCTGGAATCTTATACTTCTTCTTTTATAAAGAACAACCGGCCCCAGTCTTCTTAACGCCTAATTTTATCAAAATTGTTTCCAATAAGCACCATTTTGTGAATGCCGATTGTATTAAATTAACTCCGATAAATACTGTAAACCACATCCAATTTGGATTGACGTAAACAGTGAGTACAACACTTAATAATACCATTGTACCTACGATAACTCTAAAATATGTGTTTAGCATTTTATTTGATTTTTTAAGTTTAAATATGTCTTTCTATTGGAACCACAACCGCTCTTACAGCATTGCTGGTTTCTAATTTTGAATTGAAGTCGGCTATCGCATTGAATAAGTCGTCAATGTTTTCATTCTCTGTAAATGAGAAAAATAAACGCGACTCATTACTGAACTTTTCGCTGGCAAACCAACTTGAAGTCATTACAACAGACGATCCATTTTTATATCCGTCAATATCAGAACTACTAAAGTTGTGAATATTCGCATTTTTGAAGAGCCTTAGAACATCTTTTCTAAACTCTTCGACTGAGGTAACGATTACTAATTTCATGATTTTCTTATTTATGATTTTTATTTTCTATCATATAGTACACCAACGGCACAACCAATAAGGTCAACACAGTGGACACGATAGTTCCGCCCATCAAGGAAATGGCCAAGCCTTGGAAAATCGGGTCGAATAGGATCACAAAGGCACCTATGACCACCGTTCCTGCAGTTAGAAGGATTGGTGTCGTTCTTACGGCACCAGCTTCAATAACGGCTTGTTTCAATGGGACACCATCCGCAGTCCGTAAATTGATGAAGTCAATTAATAAGACCGAGTTCCGCACCATAATTCCAGCCAAAGCAATCATTCCAATAAATGAAGTTGCCGTGAAAAATGCGCCCATGATCCAGTGGCCCAGTATAATTCCTATTAAGGATAGCGGAATGGCTACCATCATGACAATCGGTGCTTTAAAGTTTTGGAACCAACCAACAATCAGGATGTAGATCAAAATAATGGCACCTAAAAAGGCAATTCCTAAATCTCTAAATACTTCTAAGGTAATTTGCCATTCGCCATCCCATTTCACCGTATAATTATCTTCAAAATCTGGTTGACCTAAATACATTTCATTAAGTTCATAACCTTGTGGTAAAGGGATTTCCTTTAACTTGTCTTCCATGCCTAAAATGGCGTAGGCAGGACTTTCCAAATCGCCAGCCATATCCGCCAATACATAGACCACGCGCTTTTGATTTTTACGATAAATACTCTTAGCAGCTATGGTTTTATTTATAGTCACCAAATCGGCAATCGGGATCATATTTCCTTGGATGGACTTGACTTTCAACTGTGAAATATCCGAAATACTGGATTTTTCTTTTTCAGCCAAAGCCAATATCAGACCCACTTGATTGCTCGCATCTTCATCATACAAGGTAGTAATGGCGTTGTTTGATAAGGCCATATTCATGGTATAAGTAATTTGCTGTGGCGCTACGCCGTATAGCATGGCTTTCTCCTTGTTAATAACAAACTGGTATTCAATTTGATCATCTTCAACCATCCAATCGATATCTACGACATCATCCGTGTTTCTCAGAATCTCTTGAATATGATCAGCAATCTTTATTTGCTCGTCATAATCCGGACCATAAACTTCAGCGACAATGGTGGACAGTACAGGAGGTCCTGGTGGAACTTCCACTAATTTCACATTGGCATTAAATTTTGCGGCAATTTTCTGAATATCAGGACGTAGCAATTTAGCCACATCATGACTTTGCGCTTTACGATCATTTTTATCAATTAAATTCACTTGAATATCCGCCATATTGCTGCCCCCACGTAAATCGTAATGACGCACCAAACCGTTAAAAGTAATAGGAGCGGAGGTCCCGATATAATTTTGATAATTGACTACTTCTGGACGGGTGGATAGATACTGAGAAATTTCTTGAGCTACCATTCCAGTACGTTCCAAGGTAGTGCCAGCTGGCATATCAATGACTACTTGGAATTCATTCTTGTTGTCAAAAGGCAACATTTTTACAGCCACCGAATTCGTGAAAAACAGCAACATTGTTCCTATTAAAACCGCAAATGTTCCTGCTAAAAATATCCAACGTTTCCTTGTGCTTTCTAATAATGGACCTTCTAATTTGTTATAAAGTTTATAAATAAAGGTTTCTTCCAACGGTTTTTCAACTTTTTCAACTTTCCCTTTCTTGTCTTTTTCTCTTAAGAAAATATAGCCCAAATAAGGCGTAATGGTCAATGCCACAAAAAGCGATAATATCATGGCAATAGAGGCTCCAATTGGCATAGGTGCCATATAAGGTCCCATTAACCCAGATACAAATGCCATTGGTAAAACAGAGGCGATTACTGTTAATGTTGCTAAGATCGTTGGGTTTCCAACTTCGTTAATGGCGTATAAAGCAGCTTGTTTAAATGGGAGGCGCTTCATCTTAAAGTGCCTATGCATGTTTTCTGCAATAATAATGGAGTCATCCACTACAATTCCTGTTACAAACACTAAAGCGAACAACGTAATTCGGTTGAGTGTGTAGTCCATCATATAATAGCTCAGCAAGGTCAGTGCGAAGGTGATTGGAACAGATAAAAACACAACCAATCCACCACGCCAGCCCATGGCAAGCATCACTACAAGTGTTACGGCAAAAATAGACCCTATCAGGTGCCACAGCAGCTCTGAGACCTTTTCTGACGCTGTTTCACCGTAGTTTCTGGTGATTTCGACATGGACATCATCTGGAATTAATGTGCTGCGTAAATGCTCTACTTTATCAATGATGACTTCGGCAATTTTCATGGCATCCGCACCTTTTCGTTTCGCAACGGAAATGGTCACTGCTGGATATTCTGATTTAAAATCCGAAGCTTTCTTACTGCCTTGACCAAAGCCCAAACTCACATAGTTCTGAGGGACTTCTGGGCCATCGATAATGTCTGCAATTTGCTTTAAATAAATTGGCTGATTTTGTTGTACGCCAACGACGAGGTTTTCAACATCCGTAGCCGTTTTTAAAAACTTCCCTGTGTTTACAAGAAACTCCGTGTCGTTTTTATCGAAACTTCCAGAGCTTAGTTGACTATTGTTGGCTTTGATCATTTCAGAAACCGAAAGGAAATCCAAACCGCTTGCCGCTAGTTTATCTTTATCTAAGACGACGCGCAATTGACGATCTCTTCCACCGATTTTATGGGTGATAGCGACATCGTTTACCTTTTTAATCTCGGCTTCCAATTCTTGTGTTATTTGGCCTAACTGGTAATCATCGTAATTTTCACTCCACAAGGTTAAACCTAACATCGGTACATCATCAATGGCACGGGTTTTCACCAGTGGAAATGTGACGCCTGCGGGCATTTGATCCATGTGCTTATTGATCTCGTTGTATAATTTTACAAACGAGCGCTCAATATCCTCACCCACATAAAACTGCACGATAACCATGCCCTGTTCTTTCATTGACGTAGAATAAACATATTCCACACCTTTGATATTCGAAATTAATTGCTCTAAAGGCTTGATGACACGTGATTCGACCTCCGTTGGACTTGCGCCTGGGTAGCCCACAAAAATATCAGCCATTGGCACATCAATCTGTGGTTCTTCTTCACGCGGAATTAAAAACGAACTGTACACACCAACCACGGTAAATACGATCATCAAAAGCACTGTGAGCTTCGATTGTATAAACACTTTTGCAATTTTACCTGCGATACCTTCTTTCATAATTTGCCCCCTTTAATTCCCCCAAATGGGGAATACTGTTGCGGGATAGTTTTTTAGTTAATACTTATTTTATTGTTTAAACTGATAACTGCGATTACTTAAACAATAATGTTCAGTTTGTTTCATTTTCGACACTCTTCTCATTGGGAACGGTTGGGGATGGGATTATTTTTGCTCCATTATAAAGTTTTCCCTCGGCAGAAACGATATAAGTCTCATCTGATGATAATCCGGATAATACTTCTACCTGATCACCAAAAGTTCTACCTAATCGCAACCATCGTAATATGGCGGTGTTGCTTTGGCTTACAGTATAAACCCCTGATAATTGACCGTTTGTGATGATGGCTTCGGTTGGAATTAAAACCAACTCCGTGGATGCTTGTTTTTCAATTGGAAATTGAACGCTTACAAACATTCCAGAAAGAATATTGGCTTCCGTTTTGTCTAAAGCGATCTTTACTAAATATTGGCCTCCTGTGTTTTTGGCAGAAGAACTCACTTCAATCACTTTACCTTTCAGCGTTTGGTTAATAGATTTCACCAAGACGCTCACTTCGGTATTCTTTTTTATTTGTGAAATTTCTGTTTCAGGAACACTGGCCATCACTTCAAAATCTCCAGGTGTTTCAATACTGATTAACGGAACTCCCGGATTGGCCATATCGCCTGTTTCAATGTTCTTGCTTGTCACAGTTCCGCTAAAGGGTGCGGTAATATTGGTGTAAGCAAATTGGGCATTGATTTCATTTTTCATTTGATTGGCAGATTCCAGACGTGCTTTTGCCATTTCATAATTGGCCGTCATGTCATCCATTTCTTTTTGAGAGGCACTGGCACTCGCAAACAAACTCTGAAAACGATTATAATCTTTTTTGGCATTGTTAAAAGCGACCGTGGCTTCTGTAATACCTGCGTTTACTTGTGCTTGCTTCGCTTGGATATCGGCATTATTTATAGAGACCAATAATTGGCCTTTAGTGACTTTATCGCCAACATTCACGTGGACTCTATTGACATAACCCATCATTCTGGTGCTCAAATCGGCACTGTTTGTGGCTTGAATCTTTCCACTTACTGATAAAAATGGATTACTGCCATTAGTTGCTACTTGATTAACAACTACTGGAATTGCAGGAGTGGTATCAGCAACTGCTTTTTGGTCTTTTCTACCGCAACTTGTTATAATTAGAGATGCTGTAATGACGCCTATGAGGAAAATGTGTTTTTTCATTTTTTTTTAATTTATTTTTATTCGATACCTACACGATTTTTAAAACCTTGCAGGACAAGTTGGTTGTTTATTGCTTACTGCCGACTGAGAACTGCCCACTGCCGACGATTTAAGTGTTATTTAGATTCTGTTGACTGAAAACTGCGACTGCCTACTGCCTACTGCAAACTAATCTTTGGTTAAAAATTCTAAATAAGCTTGCGCGTAATTATATTCAAAAATGGTTTGATAATATTCCAATTGCTTTTGTGCGAATTGGGTTTCGGCCATTAGTAAATCGGATGTTTTTTCTAATCCTTCCTCAAATCTGTTGGTTCTGATCCTTAAAGATTCTTCAGATTGTTCTAATGAAAGACTGGTGAGTCTTAGTTTGTTTTCGGCATCTAAATACGCTCGTCTGGCTTTGTTCAATTCTAAATTGCTTTGGGATACATATTGCGAGTATTCTAATTTTGATCTTTCAAATTCTGCCTGACTCTTTTGTGCTTTACCTATTCTTTTGGAACCTTGAAAAAGATCCCAGGACAATTGTGCTCCAAACAAATAGCCATTGGCACCACCTTGAAATATTTTATCATCGTACAGCTCATAACTACCAAAGGCGTTTAATCGTGGCAGGAATGCCATTTTATCGGCTTTGTTCATAGACTCGTAGGCATCTGTGGCCAAGAGCATGGCTTTAATATCAGAACGGTTCTCCGAAATGGTTTTGTTTTCCATAGTTGATACAGAAATTGTTAAACTATCGCTTGGAATGTAAACCACGTAAGCCTCGTCATTCATTAAAAAAGAGAGGTAATCAGAGGCGTTCTGTACATTACTTTTTGCCGTCTGTAACTGGTTGAGGACTTCGGTCACGCGAACTTCAACATTAAGGACATCGGCACGTTGTAGGTAACCTTGTTTAAAACTATTGTCCGCTAATTTTTTATTGGCATTGGCGGCATTTAGCGCTTGCTGTAAAACGTCCACACCTTTATATGCCAGTTGTAATTGCATATAAGCCTTATCGACTTCAAAAGCTAAATAGTCAGAAGTTCTCTCCGTTCTTAAAGCCATAGCATCCATTTTAGATTTGGCTGCTTTACGTTGATAGATCCCATCCAAATTGATTAGTGGTTGTTGGATTTCAAGCTTGGTAGCAAAACTCTGAACTTGCGAAGGGTCATTTAACAACGCTGGATTAAAATCGTTCTGTGTTAATATGCCCTGATTCAATTTTGAGCCAAATGCCATTAACGGATTAGTGGTTGCAATTCCGGTATGACTTGCTGTAATGTTTGGCAGATAGACGGCATTGGTTTGTCGGTAGTCTGCTCTTGCTTCAATAAATTCCTGTTCGGATATTTTTATTGAAGTATTATCTTCACTCACCTTGTTCAAAACTTCGGATTTTGTAATCGGCACAATTTCCTGTCCCTGAACCATTAAAGTGAAACCGAATAAAGCAAAAATCAATACGAATAAGTTGGTTTTCATGTGTATAATCATTTATGCCACAAACATACGTTGGATAAAGATCATGGTCAGTAACCTATGTTACCCACAAAAAAAACACCCTTTTTCAAGGGTGCTTTTCCACTTTCAACCAATAAAAACTGATAACCACATCAATTTACTTTTCTCGTGCCTCCATGTCCTCCAGCAACAATAATCATTATTTTTAAACTTAAATAAATGAATTTGAAAAACTGAATGATAGGATTCTTCATTTTAAATCTTTGATATTTTGAAATTCTTTGTGTCATTTTATTACGCTTTTAAGTTTTAAACTACCCACTACCCACTACCCACTACCCACTAATTCCTACTCCGGAATCAACCACCAAAATGGTTTCATTTTTGCTTTATAAATGAAGGCATGATGTAAGAACAATTTTAACCAATGCCCTGCTAAGCCAATTTCACCAAAGGTTTTATTAATCACTCTACCTTGAGTTCTTGGATATTTTTCATAATCAGGGACAATAGGAAATGTCGTGATGCTGACCCCACTTCCTGTAGTGAGACCAAAGCCGGCCGAAGCGATACAGGCAGCACCCATATTTCCCATGGAGCCTCTATGGTTTAAAGAATCTTTGCCATTTTTAATACTATCGATAATATTATCTGCGACCAATTTGGCAGTGATGCCTGATGGCATTCCTGTTCGAGGAGGTGCTGGAGTTATATCTGTTCCGTTTTTGCTTTTTCGAGGCTTGGAAATGCTATGCGGGGGAGCAAAAGCAATACCTGGAGCAAAAATATTTTTATAAGTAGGGTTTTGATAGGTTTCAGGCCAATCCCTAACCGACCATTCTTCATAAGGTTTTGGGGTATAATCGGCATCAACTATCATAAAACCTTTAAACAGTTTTTCTGTAATGTCATTTTCATGTTTGTCATAAGCTTTAAAACCATGGCCAGAAAACGCGGGAATGAGCATGGCAAAATCATAGGTTTCAGACTTGAATTCGCCGTCAAGGTTTTCGTAATGTGCAATACCATCTTCAATTTTATTGACAGCAGCTCCCAAAATCCATTTGATACCGCGATCTTCATAGATCATTTCAATCATTTCATGAGATTTCATGGTCATGCTTCCGTATTTTAAAAGCATTCCATCCATTCCAAAATCACCTAATTTATATTCGTTGGAAATCCAGGTGACTTCGGCCATGTCACGTACTTTATGACGACGTAATTCTTCTTCGACATTTAAAATGTACTCAAAAGCAGCACCTTGACAGGTTGATTTTGCGTGTCCTGTGCCAATGAGTATTTTAGCTTTTTTACCTTGTTTCATTTCTTGAATTATAGCATTCAATCCTTCCCAGGCATGATCTGCATGGGTGTATGTACAGACGGAATACGCTTTGTTTTGACCGGGAATTAATCCTTCAGTACCTTCAAAATTCAGTTTTGGGCCCGTGGCGTTAATCAAATAATCATAGGTGATCTTTTCTTGTTTACCTTTCTCGTCTCCAACGACATATTCGGCTAAAACATAAGGTTTTTGTTCGGCCATATCACCTTCAGGAAAGAATGAAACCGCTTTGGCTTGTTTAAAGCCGATGTTTTTTCTTTTATATAATGGTGCTAATGGAAATAATATTTTTTCAGATTTCATCCTACCAATTCCTACCCATATATTGGACGGAATCCATTGGTAATTACTGTTTGGAGAAACAACTACCACTTCGTGCTCTTTCGGCAATTTTCTGCGTAAATGAGATGCAGCTACATGCCCAGAAATACCTGCACCAAGAATAACTATTTTAGCCATGATCTTAATTTTTACTAAAGATAATCTGCTTTTTATTCTTGTAGCGTAACCTGAGTTACATAAGGCTAACTTCTTGTGTTTTAAAGTGCTAAAAAGAAAACATTTAGTATTGTATGATTGAATAAACTACTATTCAAAAGACGTCTTATCGTATTTTTAATAGGGGATAGTGGAATTTCGAATGTGAGGATCTGAAAGGAAATTTAGGTTAACTGAAATTGATCCGACACAAATTTATGACTTCATTTTTCACCTTCTGAATTTTTGAATCAGATAATCCAATACTTTTCATTTTGTCCGTAGCATTCAATAATTCTTTGACCAAAATTATATCATGGGCAATCAGTTCATGTTTCTCCCTCTTGGATAAAGTGGTTAAAGTAGTAATTGGATATAAAGCGTAGGTGTCAATATTTGCCTTTAATCCGTTGTTTGACGGGTAGTCCCAACTCAACAAAGTTAAACCAACACATTTCGCATAATTAATGGCATCTTCAGTAAATCTGGTATTGGTAACCAACCAGCCTTGCTTTAAGTGCGTTTTGTTCTTTGGATCTTTATTCCATTGTTCTTGTATGTCCAAAAATCGAGAATTAATATACAGAGGTACCCTGACATTACTTGTATTCCTTGGGTCTGTGTGAAATTTACATTCAATAGCGTATACATATTCATCTTTTTCAGCCAATACATCAATTTCATGAGTGACGCATTCACCTTTTAATATCACACCTACTTTGGTTTCAAAACCTTTTTCTTTCAGTAATGCCCCAATTAAACGCTCAAAAGGAAATCCTGTTGGCCCCAAATCGAAAATGGCCCGTTTTAAGCTGTATCGTGAGGCTGAAATTTTATTTTTCTGTTTTAATAAGCCAAAGGCTTTTTTGTAGATTGCGTTTGATGCCATCCCATCATAAATATCTCTTTGTATTTTATCTACAATGCTATCAGCTATTTCGTTGGATGCTCCTGAGGATCGAAGTGAGTTTTTTAATTTTTCAAATGAAAAGAGTTCAGTCTCTCCATTACCTTTCTTAATATAAATTTGCTTTTCCATATATTCTTATTGTATTAAAATCTCAAGAGTTAAGTCGTAATTGGAAAACCAATAATTGAAGCTTATTGATGAGTAATAACACATTAATTTTATTCCCACCAGTGGGTTTAAAAGCTCCTAAGCTTGCTTGGATCGAAAAGGCAATTTCTTATTCATACTTAGTGGGCTTGCCCGCCCGTGCCGGTCGGACAGGCTCCGAGGTTCTTGGTTATCGTGATTTTGTATCTTTCTTTTTTTGACCACTTACTATTCTTGAAATAATTCCTCGTTGCTCTGTAAACTCAGCAACCAAAACACCTGCCAAATGGATTGCTATAAATGCGACCAGATAATAAATACCAAGAACATGGATGTCTTCCATGGGCTTTTTCAATTCTTTTGGTCCCAATTCTATGATAAGTCCGGTAACTAATGAAACAACAACACAGACATAAAAAATGATATAGGTCCATTTCTGAAATTTTGCTTTCGTGGTAATATTTTTAGATAAAGGGTTTTGGATCTTCATTTGTCCGAATGCAGGAAGCATAAAACGCATACTAAATAAACCTACCAATACATAGCCGAGGTAAATGTGCCAATCCCACATGGGTTGTCTGATCTTTTTAGCTAAGGCAATGCCTTGTTCCTCTGATAAAATCTGGCCAGTATCTTTTAGGTAATCTTGTATGATGGCTGCCATATTGAATTTATTCATCCACGTTAATCGCAAGAAAATCGTAATTAATAAGAGCAGAAATGAAATGGCTATTGCCCAATGAATGATACGGTATGTTTTAGAATAGTGTATTTTTTTCATGATGCTCGTTTTTACGTTGAAGCATAGTTTAGTATTATAGTCCAGCTTTCGTTTTAGTACTTAATCCGTCATTTTTCATATAGAAAAAAGCGATGAGTGAAAAACCTAAAGTCACCAACATTCTGAAAATCATGGCTTTTATAGTTGTTGTTTCGTAGACCCCTCCATAATAAATATAAAACTGCAATGCTATAAAAGCAAGAATTAGGATAATTAAAGCTGCGATTAACACTCTAAACGTCCATTGTTTTCTTTTTAAGAAACCATAAACCGCAATTAAATATAAAATGCTGCTCATAAAGTTTGCCCACACTATAAACAAAACATAGTTTCCTTCTTTGACTCTAATGCCAAACCAGTCAAAAATTACAGAACTACTTAAAAATAAGGTAAGTAATGCAAATACTGCTAAAACAATAGCACTTACGGTAATAATGATCTTTTTATTTTTCATTTGATATCGGTTTATTCCCACCAGTGGGTTTTAATACCCCGAGGCTTGTCTCGATCGAAAAGACAATTACTTATTCATATCTTATGGGCTTGGGGCCTGAGGTTCTTGATTAGTTGGCTCTCCAAGCCACCATTTTGGTTTGACTGGTTTCCTGATTAATCCATATTTCTTGATGGTATGCGATTCAATATGTGTCATTAAATCTTCCACAGAATCCGTAACAAATAGTAGTTCCATATCTTCTGGACTGATGCTTTCGTTTTCGGCCATCAACTGAATGTGCTCACACAATTCCTTATGGTAGACGGAATCGAAAATCACTATCGGAAAATCGCTGATAACCTTGTTTTGAATCAGTGTTAAAGCCTCGAAAAGTTCATCTAAGGTGCCAATACCTCCTGGCATGACTACAAAGGCGTAAGAATATTTTATGAGGATGACCTTTCTTATAAAGAAGTAGGGAATGTCAATCCATTTATGGAGGTACGGATTGGGCTTCTGTTCGAACGGCAGAATGATATTGCAGCCCACAGAATTGCCCCCAGCCTCAAAGGCACCTTTATTGGCGGCCTCCATAATTCCCGGACCACCACCTGTCATCACTGTAAATCCTGTTTTTGCCAAAGCAGCGCCAATTTTTTCGCCATTTTTATAATGTTCTGAATCCTTTTCGAATCGAGCAGACCCGAAAACAGTGACGCAGGGGCCAATAAAATGCATTTTTCTGAAGGCTTTTAGAAAATTGATGAACACTTTAACTGCAAAGATAAATTCCTTAAAACGCGAGAGGGGACCTCTAACAAACAAAGATTCATCTTTAGATAGCATTGTTTTTTTATCCATCTCCATACATCAATTTTTAGATCGTTTTTTTATAACTCCAAACCGCTAAACCATTCATAACAATAGCATAAACGAGAGTCTTAATGAGTTGAGGAAGAATATCCTTAAACCCCGAGCCTTTCAGCATGACCATCCGCATCACTTCAACATAGTATTTTATGGGATTGAATTCTGTAATTATTTGGGCCCATTTTGGCATGCTTTCAATAGGGGTAAATAGTCCGCTCATTAGAATAAAAATGACTACAAAGAACCAGGCAATAAACATGGCTTGCTGTTGGGTGTCGGTGAAATTTGAGATAAACAAACCGATACCCAAAACAACTAAAATATAAATGGAGGTGTAGACATACATGAGTGCCAAACTGCCCAACATGGGGACGTTGAAAATCAATCTTGCCAATATTAATCCAACCGTTAACAGGCCCATACCAATAACCCAAAACGGAAAAAGTTTCCCAATAATGAATTGACTTTTCTTAATGGGAGTGACATTAATCTGCTCCAAAGTACCGATTTCTTTTTCTCGGACAATATTCATTCCTGACAGAAAAAGGGTAATCATCGTGACTAATAATACCAGAATGCCAGGCACCATAAAAGTTTTATAGTTTAAGGTTTCGTTATACCAAAACAAGGGAATCGCATCAATAATTACAGGTTGAATTTGAGCATCCGAAATTTGTGCCAAATCTGTTCTAATATTCTTGTTATAGCTTTGTATGATTTGAGTGATATAGACATTTTCAACACCCGCTGCTGCACCATCAATGGCATTAATGGTAACGCCTAAACTGCTGTGTTTTTCTTTTTGAAGATCGCGTGCAAAATGTCGTGGAATTTCTAAAACGACATCTATTTCTCCCTTTAACATAGCTGAACTTGCTTTAGCTTCTGAAGGAAAATCGGTCAAAACATCAAAATATGTTGAAGCGTTGAATTTTTCTATCAAAGCTCTCGATGTTGACGAATGATCGTTATCGATATAGCCAAATTTGATATTCTTGACCTCAAAAGTGGCGGCATTGGAAAGAATGACCAATTGGAGTAGTGGTAGAACAAAAATAATAGGCAGCATGCCTTTATTTCTAAAGATTTGCTTGAACTCTTTTTGTATGATGTAAAGTATTGTTTTCATAACATTCCCGCGAAAGCGGGAATCTCTTTTTAAGTTATTAATTCATTATAAACATGCTCGAATTTGATACTCGATAATGTTTTTTTATTTTTAAAATACCTACAAGGTTTTTAAAACCTTGCAGGATGGCTATTTCTTTAATTTTTTATCTTAAACACACCGTCTACCGTCTACCGTCTACCGTCTACCATCTACCGTCTACCATCTACCCACTCACCTCTACCCACTAATCTACTCCAACCTAATCCTATACTTCTTCACACTCAATGCAATAAAAAACACGGTCATTCCCAATAAAATCAAGGTTTCTTTCCAAATAAATTGCATTCCTACACCTTTGAGCATAATGGCTTTTAAAATAATGATAAACCATTTGGCAGGAATGATATTGCTGATGATTTGGAGCGGCATTGGCATGCTCGAAATAGGAAAAATAAATCCAGATAACAAGATCACTGGTAGCATCAATCCCATTAAAGAAATCATCATTGCGGTTTGTTGTGTTGCCGAAATAGTTGAAATTAAAATGCCCAAGGCCAAGGAGGTGATGATGAATAACACACTTTCCAAACCTAACAGAATAAGGCTTCCTTGTACTGGCATATTAAAGATGAAAATGCTCAACATCACAATAACTACTGCATTTATTATAGACAGAAATATATAAGGGATTACTTTTCCTATAATTACCTGAAACGGTTTTAATGGAGATACTAAGAGGATTTCCATAGTACCCAATTCTTTTTCTCTGGTAATTGAAATGGAAGTCATCATTGCCGAAACCAGCATCAAAATGATGGTCATCACTCCAGGAACGAACATGTACACACTTTTTAGTTCTGGATTATAAACCATACGGGTTTGGGGAATTATTTGATAGGCAATAGTAATATCCTTGTTCAGTTCCTTTTGATACTGCTGAAGGATGGCATTTAAGTAATTGGTAATCGTATTGGCAGTATTTGGATCTGTGGCATCCGTAATAATTTGAATGGTAGCTTTGTGGTCTTTGATGAGGTTTCTGCCGAAGTCTTTTTCGAAGTTTAAAACAGCTTTCACCTGTCCTTTTTGGAAAACTGAAGCAATATCGGCTTCTCGAGTGATCATTTGTTTGATACTGAAATACTTTGATGCCGCAATCTTATTAATGATTTCTTCTGTGGTATTATCTTTTGAATGGTCTAAAATAGCGATATCCACATTATTGATTTCATTGGTAATGGCAAATCCAAACAGTAGAATTTGCGCAATGGGCATTCCGAAGAGAATAAACAATGAGCGCCTATCCCTGAAAATATGGTAGAATTCCTTTTTTATAAAACCTATGAATCTTTTCATAAAAGCCCCTCTAACTCCCCAAAGGGGAGGATTTTGTGCCATTGTTATAATTTTCGCCAACATTTACTCCCTTCCCTTTGGGAAGGGCTGGGGATGGGCTTCTTGCCAACTTCAAAAACACATCATTCATACTTTCCGCCTGAAACTGCTCCTTAAGTTTTTTCGGTGTGTCCAAAGCTTCAATTTTTCCATTCACCATAATGGATACCCGATCGCAATATTCTGCTTCGTCCATATAATGTGTGGTTACAAAAACGGTGGTGCCCTGATTGGCGGCTTTATAGATCATTTCCCAAAATTGACGTCTCGTAATGGGGTCAACGCCTCCTGTGGGCTCATCTAAAAACACGATTTTTGGATCGTGAATCAACGCTACTGAAAACGATAGTTTCTGTTTCCAACCTAACGGTAGCGATCCTACTAATTGGCTGGCAACCTTTTCAAGTCCTAATTCTTTAATTAATGCTTCTGATTTTTCTTTAATTCTTTTTCGCGACAATCCATAAATACCTCCAAAAAAAGTAATGTTTTCCTTGACGGTTAAATCGTCATACAAGGCAAATTTCTGACTCATATAACCGATGTTTTTTTTAATGTCTTCGGCATGTGTATAGACATCAAATCCTGCTACAGTAGCCTTCCCAGAGGTTGGATTTGAAATTCCAATCAACATTTTCATGGCGGTCGTTTTTCCTGCACCGTTGGCACCCAAAAAGCCAAAAATCTCACCTTTTTTAACATCAAATGTGATGGCATCTACAGCTGTAAAATCGCCAAACATTTTGGTCAATCCTTCTACTTGTATGACTTTGTTCATATGCGTTTTGTTATACCTACAAGGTTTTGAAAACCTTGCAGGAAGGTTTTCCTCCTTCGGCGGACAGGTGGAAGCCTCATAGGTTATTTTGCCAACTCCATAAAGGTGTCCTCAATCGTCGCTTCAGTTTGTTCAATTTCAATATCAATTAGGTTTTTAGATTCTAAATAGTGGCGTAATTCCTTCGGATTAAAATCGGTTCTACTATCGGTATAATGGACAAACTCGCCAAAAGGATAGACGCTATGGTTAAACTCATAGTCTTTTAAACTAATGATCAATTGGTACATATTATTTGAACCAACGTTGTAAATAGGTTTCGGATAGTGTTTTACAATAGCCTCTGGAGTGTCAATCTGCAAAATTCTCCCATCTTGAATCAAAGCCACTCTATCACAAAGAGCGGCTTCATCCATATAAGGGGTGGAAACCAAAATGGTGATCCCTTTTTGCTGCAAACGTTTTAGCATTTCCCAAAATTCTTTTCGTGAAACGGGATCCACGCCTGTGGTAGGCTCGTCCAAAAACAAAACTTTGGGTTTGTGGATCAATGCACAGCTCAATGCGAGTTTCTGCTTCATTCCGCCCGATAATTTTCCGGCACGGCGATCTTTAAAAGGCTCAATTTGTACATAAATATCCTTTATCAAATCGTAGTTTTCATCGATGGTCGTTCCAAAAATGGTAGCGAAGAAGTTCAAATTCTCCTCAACCGTTAAATCTTGATAGAGCGAGAATCTACCAGGCATATACCCAACATTCTTCCGAATCTCTTTATAATCTCCAACCACATCAAAACCGGCAACAGTGGCTGTGCCTTGGTCTGGAAATAAAAGCGTCGTTAATATCCTGAACAATGTTGTTTTACCAGCACCATCTGGACCAATAAGCCCAAAGAGTTCATTTGGTTTGACGTCAAATGAAATGTCCTGTAAAGCTTTTACGTTTTTATAGGATTTTGATATGTTGGAAATTGAAATACCCATTTATTTAAAATAATCGTAATAGGCGTTGATGTTCTCATCAATAGAGCTTTTAAGTTTTGAAGCGTCTTCAACGGATTCAGTTTGTGTAAGCGCAGCAATTTTTTCGATCAATGGGTGCAACCAAACATGTAAATTGTCATGTGCTGGACCTTGCATCGTACAGTTTTTTATGACATAATTCTTATCCTCATTAAGTAAGTCAGCCAATTTATGATAGTCAGCCAAGGTACTTGTTGTTTGAGTGTTTATGGTATGTTGAAGTTTTTTAACGCCTTCATTGGTCGGGAGATCGGATTGCCATTTCTCGCCATTATCCATTTCTATCTCTTCTGTCCAAGAATTATCATACACATTTGCAGCAGCTTCAACGTGATGTTCGTTTAAGTGATCATCCCGATTTTCAACTTCGTCTGAATGCGTAATGGGTTCTTGCTCTTTGTTGTCTTTACAGCTTACTAATACTAATAGACTGATGGTAAAAATTAAATGTTTCATTGTTTTTGATTTTAGTGGTTATTATTATTTGAATTGATTATTAAAATTTATATTAATTATTTGTCTCTTTGGAATGGGTTGGGGATAGGATCCATAGTTCAGCGGGCATTCCTATTTTTAAGCTTCCGTCGTTGACGACGTCTACCTTTACAGCATATACCAAGGCCACACGTTCTTCTTTTGTTTGGATGATTTTTGGTGTGAATTCCGCTTCTGAGGCGATCCAGCTAATTTTACCTTCGTAGGATCTCATCGTATCTGCGTCATCAATTTTGACCGTCACTTCTTGTCCTATTTTAATGTTTGCCAATTGGGTTTCGCTGATGTAAACACGTAATTGCATGGTGCTTAAATCGGCAATTTTATAAAGTGGCCTTCCAAAAGAAGTGATTTCATTCGGTTCTGAATATTTCGTTAAAACAGTTCCGTTTATGGGATTGATAATTTTACTTTTTTGAATCTGATCGTCAATTTGTTTTAATTGAACATCAATGCTTTTTAGTTCGTTGACCACAGGGGCATTTTGGATTTCCACACTGCGAATTTGGTTTTTGATCACGTCAATTTGGCCCTGAACATCGTCCAATTGTTTTTGGGTTCCTGCATTATCCTTTATCAGGTTTTCTGTTCGCTCTCTATTGGAGTTGGCTGTTTTTAACTGGGCATTCAACACGTTAATTTGAGATAATACACCTTTGGATTTTGAACTGATGACTGTTTTTGAAACCTCTAATTGCTCGCGTTTTAGGGCTAAGGGAATGGTGTCGATATAACCTATGAATTTGTCTTTCATAAGCTGATCACCTTCAGAAACCTCAAACTGCATCAGTTTTCCGTTGTTTTCAGCCGATACTGTTATTTCTGTGGCTTCGAAATTGCCGTAACCGTCTGCTTTTCCGTTGGAATCGCTACAGGAAAATAGGGTAGTGGCCACTATGCTTAAACCTATTATATGATTGTAATATTTCATGTTTTATGTTTTGGTTTCCGCGGTTCTTGCTGATTTCGTAGATATTTTCTGCGTTGATCTGCGAGATCTGCGGGACAATTATTGCCCTTTAATGACGTTATAATTTGCTTTTGCCAGTTGTAATTGAATTTTATGTTTTATCAAAGTATTTTCAGCTTCGTATAAATTGGTGAGCTCGGTTATGTATGCCGATGAGGTAATGACCCCGTTTTTTAGCTGTGAATCTGCCGATTTAAGAACCTCTTTTCGAAGATCGATAATCTCCAGATCTGAGGTGATAAACGCTTCAATCTTCTCGATTTCATTCTGCTGCTGATTCAGTTCTGTATTGGTGTTTAATTTGAACGTTTCGGTCTCAGTATCGATAATGTCTTTATTGATGGACAATGATTCGCGCTGTTTTTTGTTGGAATTCCAGTCGAAGACATTCCAGTTCAGTTTAACGCCAACCGTATAAAATGCTTGAAAGGAATTGTCGAGCATATTCAATCCAGGATTTCCATAGCCACCTGTAGCGAATCCGAGCAATTTGGGTGCGTTTTGTTTAGCGATCAAAGCTTCGTTGCTTTCAATTTCATCTTTTTTAAGTTGAAACAATTCTAATTCAGGACGGTTCAATTCTGTTTCTAATACTGTTTCCACTAAAGTGTTTTGAAATAGGACTGAAGCGCTCAATGGCTGTCCGATGACGCTGGAAAGTGTTTCAATGAGTGAAACCTTATTACTTTCGACTTCAGTAAGCTGCTGATTTATTTTCAACAATTCAGCTTCCAAAACCTTATCAGATGATGGTAAAATAACACCGTATTTAATTCCTGAGGTCACTTCGCTCAATTTGGCTTGTAACTGTTCTTGTTTCGCTTTTAACAATAAATGCGTTTCCTGTGATAACAAAATGGAAAAATAGAGCTGATTGATCTTTTGCTTTAGTTGATACAAATTGACTTCAACCTGTTTTTGCTTGGTTTTGAGTTGGGATGATTTTACATCTAAAGAGGCATCCGTCGCTCCTCCATTATAAATAAGTTGGTTGACCGATAGTGTTGCACGATACTGGTCTTTATTAAGCGGTTCGATATTTGAATTTGGGATGGGAACTTCAATCACATCGGATTGATAGGTGGCTTGTGCATCAAAACTCAATTGCGGGAGTTTGGCGTTGGAAACCACTTCTTTTTCTAATTGGTTTTGTGCATCCAACAATACAGATTGCTTGGCCAACGGGTAATTGACAGTCGCAAGATCATAGCATTCCTGTAGCGTTATGCTTTGTTGTGAAACCATCACGTTTGTGAATAATCCTATTAAAATAATTAGGGATCGTTTCATTTTATGATTGCTTTATTGAATTGATAATAAAGTTGGCGACTTCTGTTTTTCTACTTTCTGTAAATGCCTTGTACGCTTTTTCGTCTTTTTTTGTAAGCACTTTAACCAATGGCTTTCCTAAAAACGGAAAGATGTTGAGGGCTAAGATATTGACGAATAATTGGTCGGCATCTATGGGTTTTAAATTTCCTTGACTAATTTCAGCATCCACTTTTGCTCTAAATTTTTCGAGATTTGGAAAGCCTGTGTTGTCTTTTAGTTTTAGAATGAAATCTTCATTTCTGTTGAGCTCATTGATGATGAAGTTTGGTAAATACGGATGCTTCATCATGAACGTTGTATAGTCATTGGTGAAATTTCTGATTTTCTCCTCAATGGAAGAATCATCATTTAAGATGCTATTTAACTGTGGTGCCAAGAGCGAAAACGCATTCTTGAAAACAGCTTCAAAGAGCAATTGCTTGCTTCGATAATAGTAGTGGAGCATCGCCTTATTAATTCCTGCTTTATCTGCTATTTCCTGCATTCTTGCACCATCCATACCTTTAGATTGAAATACATCCTTGGCGGCGTCCAATATTTGATGTTCTGTCGTTTCTTCCTTTTTCATTTTAACTAATAGGTTTAACCAAATGGTTAACAAATGTACAAAAAATAATCGAATGCTGAATAATTCGATTTATTTTCAATTTTATTTTCCCGAATCTAAGGATTTAATTTGCTCTTAATCAGTTTTATAGCAATGACGCCAATCGCTCCGCCAACGATTGAAACCAACATGTTTATTAAAAATAACATGTAATTTGTTTCGCCTGTTTCCATAATCGACATCGGATCAAAACCAAGACGCCCAAAGGTTTTTATAAAAAATATACTGCCAAAAACACCTGCCATGGTATTGCCAATAAATCCCAATGAATATTTTTTGTTAATAACAGCAAATGCATGGGCGGCAAAAATGCCCATAAAAATACTGATGAGTGCAATGAGTGTATCTGTCATAACAAAGGATTACATAGCAAATTAATGGTCGCCATAGCCGACATCATCCATCTTACCACGGAAAACACGATATTGCACAAACATATAGACTGCAACCAAAAGTGCGGCAATAACAAACCAATATACTCCAACGGACAAACCATAGTCGTGGGCTGCAACATTATATAAGGTTAAAGACGGATTGACATCGTTAGTAGAAGGCAATACTTTGGGGAATATCGAGGCTACAGTAGAAGCTAATCCCCCCAGCAGAAACAAGGTTGAGAATAAGAAGCCTAAACCGTCTTTTTTGAATGATTTTACTTTAAACAAACCAAAGAGTCCCGTAAACGTAATCAGCGGAAAGATAATTAACCAAGGATGTTCCATAAAGTTGCGAAATGGATTTGGATCAATGATATGCCAGGTTGACAAAGATATGATCACCAATGCCAACAGCACAAAATTCAAATTGAAAATCACCTTTTTTAGTTTTGGGTTAAGGTCAGAGTTGGTCTTGAAAATAATCCAATTGGCACCATGAATTGCCAAGGACACCACGCCAACCAAGCCCAGCATTAAGGTAAACCAATCGATTACTCCCAGGTGTTCGGCATGCGGACTAAAACTCGAATTCCATAAGGGCAAAAAGAAAAAGTGAGGTTCATGTGCAGAAACACCATCGGTAACCATGCCCAAATTCACGCCTCTTACGATATTACCCAATGCGATTCCGAAGAATAGGGCCAACAATAAACTTGCAATTCCAAAGGCTTTATCCCAAATGGCCTCCCACATTCTGTTCTTGATTTGTCCTCGTAATTCAAGACCAATCGCCCTAAAAATAAGTAACCATAAAATCATCATCAACGGCAAGTAAAACCCACTGAATGATGAGGCATACAACGTAGGAAACGCAAAAAACAAAACACCGCCAACAGCTATGAGCCAGACTTCATTGGCATCCCAAAAAGGGCCGATGGCGTTTGTCACCGCTTTTTTGTCTTTTTCTGTTTTGGCAAAAAATAAATGAATGATTCCTGCACCAAAATCATAACCATCCAAAATGACATAGATGGTTAACATGGTCATTAATATGATATACCAGAGTAGTTCCATAGTTAGATGTGTTTTGTAGTTTCAGGGCCTTTATGAATAATTTTCACGGCCAGCATGATGAACAATAGTCCCAATAATGCGTAAAGTCCAATAAAGCCAAGCAAGGTGAACAAGGTGTTTCCGGAAGAAACGGTTGGGGAAATTCCATCTGCTGTCCGTAAGAGATTATACACCAGCCAAGGCTGCCTTCCCAGTTCGGCGGTGTACCATCCCGCAGTGTTGGCGATATACGGAAACGGCAGCATAAACATCAACGTCCACAATACCCATTTAGTAGTGTAGAGTTTCTTTCGATACAGTTGAATGCCTGCAATAAGCAATAAGCCAATAAAAATAGTGCCCAAGCCCACCATAATATGATAGGAATAATACAATCCAGGAATATTTGTTGGATAGACACTTTCATCAAATTCATTGAGGCCTTTAATCTCTGCATCCCATCTTTGATAGGTTAAAAAGCTCAATACATTTGGCACCGCAATTTTATTATCGAGTTTTTTGTTTTCGACGTCGGGTTGCCCAATTAAGATAATTTCAGCGCCACCATCTTCGGTTTCGAAAATGCCTTCCATGGCAGCAAAGGTTACAGGTTGGTGTTTGGCCACATTTTTGGCCGCCCAATCTCCTGTTGGAAAAGCCACCAAAATACTGGAGATCAATCCGAAAATAACACCTGTTTTTACAAAAAGTTTCCCGAATTCGCTGTGTTTATTATTTAATAAATAAAAAGCGCCAATAGATGCCACCACAAAGGAAGAGGTAATGACGGAGCCCATTTGATTATGTAAAAATGCAGGCATCAACCACGGATTGGAGAACAACGCTCCAAAATTGGTGAGTACAAATTTTCCATTTTCCAGAATTTCATAACCAACCGGGTACTGCATCCATGAATGCGTGGCAATAATCAAATAGCCACTTGCCCAAGATCCTAAAAACACCAGGAAACCCGTTAAAAAATGGAGCTTCTGACCCATTAATTTTTCTCCAAACAGGAATAGGCCCAGAAACGACGATTCTAAGAAAAACGAAAACATCCCTTCCATGGCAAGGGTTTGACCAATAATGCCTCCAGTAAGTTCTGAAAACTTGGCCCAATTGGTGCCAAACTGGAATTCCATCGGGATCCCCGTGACAACACCCATTGCAAAATTTAGCGCAAAAATTTTCATCCAAAATTTGGCGGCGTCGTTGTACTTATCAATCTTGGTTCTTAAAAATCGCCATTTAAAATAAACGATCATTAAGGATAATCCCATGGTCAATTGTGGAAATAGGTAATGGAAAGTGATCGTGAAAGCAAACTGCATCCGATCATAAAAGAGCATGTCCTCCATATTGAAAAAGCTTTTGAGCGATAAATTTATTATATAAATATATGAGAACCCTATTTCTAAATGTGTAACACAAGTAACAGAGCGCTATTTTATTTTTTGAGACCGTAATTTAACTTCTCCTAAATTCCTTGAAATTCAGTTTTTTATCAAATTTTAACACGTAGGCGCAATAAAGGTAATATATTGATGCTGTTCTTTTCCAATGTTTGTTGTATAATTGTAACATGCATGACTGTTTTAACTCTCAAATTAACACAGTTTAATTTTTTCTATTATTCGTCAACTATGGATGTCATTATCAATCAACTTATAGAAGAGTTCCAGCTGCCACTTCATAATCCTGTGTTGATTTTTTCTTTGATTCTCTTTATTATTCTCTTGGCACCTGTAGTGCTGCACAGAATTCGGATTCCTGGAATTATCGGATTGATCGTATCAGGAATTATTATTGGACCTGCTGGACTGAATATTTTGGAAAAAAGTCTTTTTGTGGATGTTTTCTCCACTATCGGACTTTTATATATCATGTTTATTGCAGGATTGGAGCTCGATTTAAACCAGTTTAAAGCAACAAGAAATAAAAGTTTGTTGTTCGGCTTTTTAACCTTCACGATTCCTATTGCTATCGGATTTCCAGTCTGTCATTATATATTGGGCTTTGATTTTAACGCCAGCCTGCTTACATCAAGCATGTTTGCTACCCATACTTTGGTAACCTACCCAATAGTCAGTAAGCTTGGTGTTTCAAAAAACATAGCTGTTGCAATAACGGTTGGTGGTACAATTCTAACCGATACTGCCGTTCTTATTATGTTGGCCGTCATTTTAGGCTCTCATGGTGGAGGACTTACACAGGAGTTTTGGATCCGATTGGGCATATCATTGGTATTGTTTTCAGCGTTTATGTTTTTGGTAATCCCAAGAATTGCAAAATGGTTTTTTAGAAAACTGGAGAGCGAAAAACATTCGCATTATATTTTCGTACTGTCTGTGGTGTTCTTCTCTGCTTTTTTGGCCGAGATAGCCGGATTGGAATCTATTATTGGAGCGTTCGTGGCTGGGTTGGCACTCAATAAGCTCATTCCGCACTCTTCTGCGTTGATGAACCGAATTGAATTTATAGGTAATTCCCTATTTATCCCATTTTTTCTTATTAGTGTAGGGATGATCGTGGACATCAGTGTCATCATGAGCGGACCTATGGCACTGATTATAGCTGGAACTCTAACGGTTGTGGCAATTTCGGGAAAATGGGTAGCCGCTTTTTTAACTCAGATAATTTTTAAATTCTCAAAAGGTCAACGTAACTTAATTTTCGGATTGAGTAGTGCGCATGCTGCAGCCACTTTGGCGGTGATTTTAGTAGGATATAAAGCGGGAATTTTGAATGATAATATCCTTAACGGCACGGTCGTCTTGATCCTTGTTACCTGTATTATTGCATCTTTTGTTACTGAAAGTGCTGCCAAAACGATCATCCGTAATTCTGACGAGGAAGAGGATATCCCACTGACCAGTCCATCGTTTCAAGAGACGATTTTAATACCCATCGCCAATTTAGTAAATATTGAAAAAGTTTTAGATTTTGCAGTATTAATAAAGGATAAAAAATCGATCAATCCATTATCTATTTTAACGGTTGTGCCCAATACTGCCGAAGCAGAGAAAACCATTCTTAAGGCGAAACAAGGTTTGGAGAACTACTTGAAAGAAACCACCGCATCCGATACTAACGCCACGGTTATGGCTACCATCGACCATAATGCAGCAAGTGGGATATCGCGAACCGCGAAGGAAATCATGGCCGATATCATTTTATTGGGATGGCCTCAAAAGACCGGGTTTTTAGATAAATTGATAGGGGACAAGATGGAAAGTATTTTACAAAATACAGAAAAAACGCTTTTCATTTGTGATTTTGAAATTCCTTTGGTGAGCCATAAACGGTTGTTTGTGATTGTTCCACCAAACGCTGAATATGAGGAAGGATTTGCGCATTGGGTCAATAAAATCGCAAAATTGTCAGTGGAACTGTCCATTCCAATCCATTTGAATTGCAACGAGGCAACACATCAATCCATACTGAAATTTGCAAAAGACAATAAGATGACCTTGAGCATGGAGTACAAACTGTTCAAGGATTGGGACGATTTCCTAATTATTTCCAGAGAGATTGATGAGACCGATTTGATTGTTTTGGTATCTGCTCGAAAAGGTTATATCTCTTATTTTGGACACTTGGATCGGATTCCGTTAAAGTTGGAGAAACATTTCCCTGCGATAAGTAAAATGGTGATCTATCCTCAGTAGCAATACCCGAGGTAGTTTAATAAGACTTTAACACAGCAAAGTAACAAAGGTTACATAAGGATCATATCATTTACTTTATGTTTGTGCTTATCTTGAAAACCAAATCTTACATAGCGGTAGTATTGATAGTTATCTTTCTGGCAAAGTTTGCTGCGATAGATGCCAATGGATTGAATATTATATTCAGTGGAAGCACGACTACTTTTGTAAATCCATATTGTAAGAAAAACTCTAGCAGCGAAAAATCAGATACGTCGGATAGTTTTTCGCAACAAAATCATTTTGAAACACAGGTAATTACTTTAAGTGGAAATTGTACCTCTCCGTTTCAATTTGAAATATTCTCTTGGGAAGCGGACTTCTCTGATCCCATCGTTGTTTTGAACGAATACTTTACTTCAAAATTAAGCTATCGGTATTTAGATAGCATATCTCCGCCTCCTCGCGTGGCATAAATTCTTTTTTTTGACATTTTAAGGTCGGTGTTTTCATTGCAATCTTTCTCTTAAGACATGCAGATGGATTATCTGTTACGCAATGGCGCCGCACAAAATCAAACAATCCTTATTCACATTTTTTATAATGACGAGCAAAATTTTAATCAGTCGCCGTTCCATACAGCTATTGCGCATTTTGGTAAGCGGTATATTTTTAGTAGCCGGTCTTAATCACTTGCTCAATATAGAGAAAACTGCCCAGCGCATCGAACAGGCGAGCTTTAAAGGAATAGCACTTCTGTTTGGCAACCCTGAGTGGCTCATCATCCTATCAGGTATAGTCATGCTGGGAGCTGGATTTTTATTTCTAATTGGTTATAAGACCAAATGGGCAGCTATTATTTTGGTGGCAGTCCTAATTCCGATTACACTAACGGTCCAAGTAGGACAGATTACAACACTTGGCCCTCTATTTAAAAACATTGCAATTTTAGGTGGACTTCTTTTTTTTATACTGAACGACACCAATCAATCTTTAAAATAAATCACTATGAAAACATACATTTTTAGTTCTATAATTTTAATGCTCACCCTGTTTAGCAATGCTGATTTGCAAGCGCAAGACATGGATAGAAGCAAAAACAACTATGTAGTCCTCACTACAAAAGTGCCGCAATTACAGCCCATCATCCTAACCGCACAAGCCTTAAAAGCAGAGGAGGGAGACGCATTTGGAGACTTTCAGGTCATCATCTGTGGGAAGGACATTGGACAAGTTACCGATCCTGAAAAAATAAATGAATTTATTCTTAAGGCCGAAAAGGCTGGAGTCCAGATTATAGCCTGTGGCTTTTCGCTCAACAAATTTAAAGTCGATAAAACAAAAGTTCCAGCGAGTATGGACATTGTGGAAAACGGCATCTTGTACAATTTTCAACTTCAAAAAAAAGGATATAAAAGCTTAAGCCTATAATTATGAGAAATTTTAAAACAACTTTTTTGACAACTTTTAGCTTTTTGGGACTACTGATATTGTCAGTTTCCTGTAAATCTGAAAAAACGAATGTAGTGGTAGAAAACAAAGACACCGCTAAAGATACCATGAGTATTACCATCCTTCAAACGGCCGACATTCATGGCCAATTGGATGCACATCCCGAATTGTTTTGGGAGAATGGCGAAATCGTCTTTAAAGAACGTGGTGGGATGGCCCATATCAAAACTATTTTTAATCAGGAACGTGAAAAAAACCCAAATCGCACACTTATAGTTGACGGAGGCGATCTGATCCAAGGTAGCGGATACGCGGCTTTATCTGAGGGTAGAGTAATGTCCAATGTCGTGAAAAACATGGGTTATGATGTGATTATTCCAGGGAACTGGGAAGTCGTTTACGGAAAGGACATCATGATGGAAGTGATGCAGGATTTTGATACGGAGATTATTGTTCAGAATATGTACCATGAAGATGGAAAGGAACCTCTATTCCCGGCCTATACCATAAAAGAAATTGAGGGCGTGCGTTTAGCGTTTATTGGTATCAATGATCCTGATGTTCCAGTGAGGCAAAACCCCATTTTCAGCAAAGGGATTGCGTTTAGTGGATTGGATAATAGTGTGAAGCAATTAGTGGACGATATTAAGTTTAAGGAAAAAGCAGACGTTATTTTCTTGGTCACTCATATTGGTATTTTTAAACAAGTCGAATTGTCTAACAGTCCAATTGCAGAACACGCCGATTATATTTTGGGGAATGACACCCACGAACGTGTTAGAGAAATGATTCAAGGTAAATACGCCAAGGTTACTGAACCAGGTGCTTTTGGTTCCTTTGTTGGAAAATTGACCCTTCATTTTGTGGATGGTAAATTGGTGGGTGATGATTACGAACTTATTGATGTAGATCCTGAAGTTTATCCTGCCGATAAAACAATTCAAGCGCTTGTTGACAAGGAGAAAGTTCCGTATAAAGACCATCTCGAAACTATAATTGGATATACAGAAGCGCCTATTTATCGTTATTTAACGGTAGAAAATCCTATGGACAACTTGATCACTGATGCTGCGCGTTGGAAAACAGGCGCAGATATCTCTATCTCAAATGGATTCCGATTTGGTAATCCTATTGTTCCAGAAAACGGAGAACCTGCACCTATTACGCGTGCAAACTTATGGAACTTAATTCCTGTAAACGAAAATGTCAAGACAGGAAAGGCTACGGGTAAACAGATAAAAAACTGGTTGGAAAAAGAAATGCACAATGCGTTTTCACAAGATCCAACCGAACGTTTTGGTGGATGGCTAGTTCGGTTCTCTGGGATGGAGGTGGATTTTAAAAGTCAAAACCCAAGAGACGAACGGATTACCAGCATTACCGTAAAAGGCGAAGAAATGCAAGATGATAAATATTATACCATTTCTGCATGTGTGCGTCCAGGCGATCCTATTGATAACTTGTGTAGAATGTCGGACGTTGAAGACGTAAAAGAAATGGATTACACCATTCACGATGCTGTTGAAGAATACCTTAAAAAGCATTCGCCGGTATCACCCAAATTAGAAGGTCGTGCGTATTGCGATTATTTGGGCACCTATTCTTTTTCTACAGTACCTGGAACTAGCTATGAATTTCAATAAAAAAAATAAGAATTATGAAAAACGATAAAAAAGAGAAAAACACAAAGAAAACGTGGATACAGTACGGAGTTTTTGCAGTGATCGCCATTACACTTTACGCCACAGGACTGCATACTGAAGTGATTGGTTTTGCACAACGTGGCATACTCGCTACCGGCTTGATGAATCCTAATGTGAAAGACATTACCCAGGTGGGAGAAAGTGAGAACGATATGGCGATTGCGTCAGAATTCGAAAAAGCAGATTTTAGTTTAAAATTGATGGATAGAGACGGCAATATCACCTCTTTGGAAGCTTTAAAAGGTAAGGTTATTTTTATGAATTTTTGGGCCACTTGGTGCCCACCTTGTATTGCGGAAATGCCTAGCATCGATAAGTTGCACAAAGATATGGGCGATGAAGTGGCATTTGTCATGCTTTCCTTAGATCAGGATTTTGAACTTGCCAAGGCTTTTGATAAGCGTAAAGGGTATAATATGCCCATTTATGCGCCAGCGAGCAATTTACCTCCAATGTATCAGTCGTCAGCAATTCCTACCACCTATGTTATTGATGCCAAGGGAAACCTGGCGTTGACGCATAAAGGTATGGCGGATTATAATGATGAAGGATTCAAGAAGTTTCTGAGAAGTTTGAAGTAGTATTATTCCTAAATGGGATGGAAAATTGTAAATTTATCTGTCCCATTAGTAACTACTCTATAATAATACCACAGTGATATATAATGTCAAAGTGATAACAAATCTAAAATATGAAACTGAATATATTATTTATAAACGATGTACACGGATATTTAGCGCCTCATCCAGAATTGTTTTATGACGAAACGGGAGAGGTAATAGAAACCGTTGGCGGATATGCGCGTATTGCAGGATTAGTACAAGCTATTAGAAATGAAAACCCGAATACACTGCTTTTTGATGGTGGTGATACATTACACGGAACCAAACCACTGGTAGATTCACAAGGTGAAGCGATTATCCCTATTTTAAATTCAATAAATCCCGATGCCTTGGTAGGACATTGGGATTTTGGCTATGGCCCGGAACGCTTACAAGAGATTATTGGACAGTTGACGTTTCCAATATTGGGCTGTAATGTCTATAAAGAAGATGGTTCAAATTTTTTGAAACCCACTATGATGTACGAGAAAGGAGGTATAAAAATAGGAGTTATCGGAATCTGTGCCATGATTGTTGACAAAGTTATGCCAGAGAAGATGGGTAAGGGACTGAAGTTTACTTCTGGAGTTGATGAGGTGCCACAACACATTAAGAGTCTGAAAGCCCAAGGGGCAGATGTGGTCGTGTTGCTTTCGCATAATGGGTTTCCGCAAGATGTCGCACTTTTGGAGCAAGTAGAAGGTGTTGACATTTGTTTAAGCGCACATACCCACAATAGAATTTATAAGCCTATTGAGATTAACGGTGCGCGCATTGTACAATGTGGATGCCACGGTGCATTTTTGGGGAAATTCACCCTTGAAATAGAAAAGAATACTATTAAGAACTATGCTTACGAACTTGTTAAAATTGACAGTTCATTACCTAAAAGTGAAAAGACGGAAGTATTGGTCGAGAAGGTTCTTAAGCCCTATCACGACATTAGAACTGTGGTTTTAGGGCGTACTGATACTATATTGCATCGTTATAACACCATTAACTCAACCATGGATAGTTTTCTATTGAAAGCTATAGCGCATGCAACAAGGACGGACATCGCATTTTCAAACGGATGGCGTTATGGAGCTCCCATAACTGGAGATATTACCGAGAATGATCTTTACAATATTGCGCCAATGAACCCTCCTGTTTCTACAGTAGAATTGAGTGGTGCTGAAATTAAAGAGATGCTGGAAGAAAATTTAGAACGGACGTTTTGTAAGGATCCATTTGGGCAAATGGGAGGTTATGTGAAACGAGTTTTAGGATTACAAATCAATATGCGGATAGAAAATCCAAACGGACATCGCATTCAGGAAATCTATTATAAAGGCTCACATCTTAATTTTGAAGAAACATATAAAGTGAGTTTTGTGACGACTCAAGGTGTTGCAAAAAAATATGGGAAAAACCGAAAAGGACATAATCAAAAAGCAGTGGCAGCCATGAAAGATTATTTAAAGAAGAATCCAATTTATATTCCGGAAGAAATAGTGAGTTTTCGATTGGTTTAAGGTTTCTTACATTTGTTGCAATACTTAAATATGATATCTATGAGCTCTTTTCATAAAGCCATCATCTTACTTTTAATAGGCTATTTACCTTTACAAGGTTGCGGCAATTCAACTGGAAATAAAAACATGAAAATATCGCATCAAGATTCCGTTTCGAGCTTATTAAAGGCTGTTTCTGAAAAAGATGCCACCCTTGTGGCTGAAATTTTAAGTACACAACCAAATCTCGAAGTTACGGACAACAAAGGACGAACGCCCTTGATGATTGCCACCTACAATGCCGACAGCAAAATTGCAGAACAATTGATTTCTGCTGGAGCCGATGTGAACGCACAGGACGATATGTTGAACAGTCCTCATTTATATGCCGGTGCAAATGGCGATGTAACAATATTAGAAATGAGTCTGGCCAACGGTGCCAAATTTGATATTTATAACCGTTATGGTGGAACTGCCTTGATCCCAGCGGCAGAGAAAAGACATTTGGAGGTCGTCAAAATACTGACTAACATACCGGATTATCCTATTGATCATATAAATAAGCTCGGTTGGACGGCCTTAATGGAAGCGATTGTTCTGGGCGCAACCGGTGAAAAACAGGTGTCTATCGTTAAAGTCCTTGTGGATGCTGGTGCTGATGTCAATATCGCTGATAAAGATGGTGTTACTCCACTTCAACACGCGAAAAATAGAGGCATGGACAAGATCGCCAAAATACTAATTCAAGCAAATGCCCATTAAAGCAAAATGAAATGGATAAGATAAATGATAAAGACATGCAGCATTTACGCCGCTGTGTAGAATTGGCAGAAGAAGCACTAATTGCAGGGAATCGGCCTTTTGGTTCCGTACTTGTTTCGGCAGAAGGGAAGGTGTTATTTGAAGGTCGAAACGAAATAGTGACCACCGGTGATAACACGCGCCATCCGGAATTTGAGATTGCCCGTTGGGCAGCGACCAATATGACGCCTGAAGAACGTGCAAAAGCAATTGTCTATACATCAGGTGAGCATTGTGCCATGTGTTCCGCAGCGCATGGTTGGGTAGGCTTGGGTCAGATTGTGTATGTCAGTTCTGCTCAGCAACTATCGTCTTGGCTTGCGGAATTGGGTGTTCCTGAGTCTGCTGTAAATTTGCTGCCCATCCATAAAGTGGTTCCTAATATTGAGGTGAATGGTCCTGTACCTGAACTTGCTGAGCAAATCCGTGATATGCACTTCCGATTTCACACAGCTTAAAATTAAATTGAAAAGAGCATTTCAAGAAGATAAATAATGTCTTCGCAAATAGTTGAAATACAGGTTTATAAATTTTAAATGAAGCGTCGTGTTCTTTTCTTATAGTCTTGATATTCTGGAAATTTATGGTTCAATAATCTCTCTTCATAAACCGATTTATAGTAAAATAGGATTAAAAGAATACCTGTGATCAGAATCTTGTAAAGTGATGAACTATAGATGGCATATCCGAACCCCGAAAAAATCAAAGCGGTATAAATAGGGTGTCTTGATATCCGATAAGCTCCTTTGGTGATCAATTTGCCTGAAGCCACTGGCGATGGGAAGGGCGATAGCTTAGTATTCAATTGTAGGAGTGCTATGCCTCCAAATAAAATGGAAAAGCCCAATAAAACTAAACCCGAATAGCATAGCCATTCGGGTAGTTGAATATTAAGCAAGCGTAAGGGTAAAAAATACGCTATAAAAATAAGTATCTGTACCGTTACAAAAGCATAATCTTTAAAAGGTGTTTTTTTGTTCACTATTTAAAATTCTTCTAAAAAACAATGAAGAGTCAAGAGCTTCAGGGTCATAAAACCCACTGGTGGAAATTAAAGATGCTTTTTAGCGAGATAAAAATCTACCTTTTCGACAGAATCGTCCGCCAATCTTGCGTTAAGTTCGTCTAAAGTTTTTGGTGGGCCAACGATAACCTTGTCACCCTTTTTCCAATCTAATGGCATCGCAACTTTATGTTCATCTGAAATTTGCATTGCTTCCAAAACACGTAAAATTTCATTCATGTTTCTACCGATGTTCAAAGGATAATACATGATCAATCTAATTTTTTTGGTTGGATCAATGAAAAATACGGCACGAACCGCAGCTGTTTCACTTTCATTGGGTTGGAGCATTCCGTATAGTTTGGCAACTTTCATGTCGATATCCGCAATGATGGGGAAATCAAAGTAAACACCGGTGTTTTCTCTTACATTTTGAACCCAGCCCAAATGCGAATGGATACTGTCAATACTCAAACCTAATAACTGAGTATTTAAGGCATCAAATTCACTTTTACGAGATGCAAATCCACTCAATTCTGTGGTGCACACTGGCGTGAAATCCGCTGGATGTGAGAACATCACCACCCATTTATCTTTTGCGAAATCTGAAAATTTTATTTTTCCTATCGTTGTTACCGCTTCAAAATCTGGAGCATTATCACCAATTCTTGGCATTGAAGTGCCTTGCTGTAATTCTAAATTTGTTTCCATAATTATATTTTTACTATTTTTTTATCTTTTATAAATTTAAGCAATTATTACTTTTTAAGTAGTAACACAGGTTACATAAACCTATAATTGGCCATGTTTTAACATCTCTCTACACATCTGTGGTAAAAGGAACCTACGAAATTCATCCTGAACAAAAAGTGTCCATACGACAAAACCCGAACAGCATGACCATTCGGGAAATTGTGTGTTGGACAAAACAGAAGTGAAAATTACTCCGCTACAAATCGAGTGTCCTTAATTATTCCCACAAGCGTTTATGTGTACGAGCTGTTGCGACGGATTGCTCGAACCACTCCAAATAAGACGTGGCTGTGGTAAATCCGCAGGATTTTCCAAACGGTCACGAACCCAGCAATGGCTTGTGCACGGGGTAACCCACGTTTCTTATTCCGATACTGAGCTCCAGTTTTCCCCAGTTTTTATTCTGTGAATTTGCATATCAGATACTCCAAAACGTTTTGCAATCATACTCATTCTATTCTTACTATTTTTTAATTGACGTTTTATAATTTTTACTTTTCCTTCGTTTAATTTTCCAATATTTTTGCTCCTTTTTTTAACAATTTCGCCCCAATTTGGATGGTTAAATTGATGAAGTTCTTTTTCTCTTTTAGTTGCCCATTTTAAGTTTTCGATTCGGTTGTCAGTTTTATCATAGTTCAAATGAATAACACAAATTCCGTTGTTTTTTTCAAGAAAATGTTCCGCAACAAGCTTGTGAACGTATCTGCTGGTTTGTTTTCCATTCTTTTTTTGTTTCACAGGTAAATTTTGATATCCGTTTATGAAATATTCTTTTACAATAAATTCCTTATCTGTTTTACAGTTTATTATTCTACCGTAATTTGATATTTTAAACTTCTCTTTTTCAGAGATTTTAACATCAAATTCAATCTCTTTCCATTCTTCATTCCAGTAATTTCGTATCATTATCGATATTTGTCTTAAATGTTGGGTAACGGGTTTTAACATCCCGAAGTTTTTATTTTAGGATCAGTCTTTGAATTCTTCTATCGCATCACTCAAATCATAAACTGTAACATCTTTCAATTCGTTTTCAAGAATACTGCTACCCGCTGCACTTCGATAACCACCTGCACAATGCACAACTATAGGTTTGTCAGTTGGGATCTTACTAGCGGTGTGGCGCAGTTCATAGAGTGGATGATCAAGCGCCTTTTTGAAAAACTTACCTTCTTCTATCTCACTTTGATTCCTGATGTCCACAATAGTATAGTTGTCTGGATTCTTTTTGAAATCTGCCAGATCCAATGCTTTTGTTTTTACTAAATTTTCATCTGAGAGTGTAATGACCTTAAGCACTTGTTTTTCGTAGCCTATTTTAGCTAAACGGTTTAAAAGCTTATCCTTGTTTTCTTTATTGTCGATGACCAAAGTGAATTTTTCTTTTGGAGCAACAATCGAACCGATCCACGTTTCAAATTTTGCAGTATCTGAATCTGCTTGAATATTAATGCTTCCTTTTAAATGTCCTTTTTTAAACGTGGCTTCATCTCTCATGTCAATTATGAGGCCCGTAGCCGTTGTGTTTTCAGCAAATGGGATCTTGTCAATGGTTGGATCTAAATTATCCGCCCCAGCCTTATTGATGTCAACATTAAATCCAAAATAAGATGGGATAAATGGTTGACCGTCGAGTAGGGTATTCATGAATTGTTCTTTGGATTGGTCTTTAAACGCCCAATTGCCCATACGTTCGTCGCCCAAAGTGCTACTTGCAGCTTCACTCAAATTCTTCCCGCAAAGAGAACCGGCACCATGAGCAGGATAGACAACCGTGTCATCCGGTAAATCATTAAATTTAGTGGTCATGGTATCGAACATCATTTCCGCCAATTCTTCACGTTTTGCGGTCATATTACCAACGCTTTCACGTAGGTCTGGACGACCAACATCACCAATAAAGAGCGTGTCTCCTGTAAACATTGCGGTTTTGTCACCTTCCCTAGCAACTATCGTTATACTGTCTGGAGAGTGTCCAGGTGTATTGATGGCCTTCAGGGTAATCTTGCCCAAGCTGATACTATCGCCGTCATCAAAAGTTTTGTGGGGATAGTCCGCACCCAATTTTTCACTATTGAAAATCGTAGCTCCCGTGTCTTTATGGATCTCAAGATGTGAGCTCACAAAGTCGGCATGGGGATGCGTCTGGATGATCGCAGTTATTTTGGCGTTATTGGCTTTTGCAAAATCATAATATTGCTGCGGATCACGTTCTGGATCAATAACCGCCATCTTGCCATCACTAATTATGGCATAGGAATAATGGGAAAGGGGTTTGTATTCAAATTGTTTGATATTCATAATGTTCAAATTTTAATAAATTAAAAAAAATATTACAAATGATTGTAATATATAATATTTTACTACAAAAAATCATTTCAGTTTTTTAAAGCTACAGAATTGAAAGTTCTGCACCGTTTCAAATGGTGTGATATGATCGGTGGTGAGGCATTTTGTTTTTTTAAAGTGCGTTTCAAATACTTTTGCCAATCCGTTTTCATCATATTGGGAAATTTCCAAACCGCTACATTTGGTAGGGCCTTGTTTTGAAAAGGTACCAATAATTAATCTGTCTGCTACAAATTTATTGGTGATGGCCGTGTAAATTTTAATCTGTTCTTTTGACGTCAAAAAATGAAATGCCGCCCTGTCGTGCCATAAGTCGTAAATCTCTGTTGGTTCAAACTTGGTGACATCGCTAATAATCCACTGTACTTTATCGGCTTTTTCTCCCAAGCGCTTTTTTGCTTTTTCAAGGGCTTTGGCGGAGATATCCAATACGGTGATATTTTGATAACCTTTTTCAAGTAGAAAATCCACGAGTTTACTGTCGCCACCGCCAATATCGATAATTTTAGCAGATTTGGAAATCTCAGACTCCTCGATTAATTTCAAGGAAACCTCGGGTTTTTCTTGAGTCCAGCTGACTTCGTTTGGACTTTTGTTCTCATACACAGATTCCCAATGCTCTTTTGAGTCCATTTTCATATATTTATAATCTTGTCACTCATGTTAGTGGGTCTATATACCTCTATTTTTTAGCCTTGAAACAGCTTCTTTTTAGTACTGCTAAAGATAACAATCTTGCGGCAGATTTACTGTAACCTAAGTTACAAAATCCAAGTAAATGGAGTGATCGGTGAATTTATGTTCAGAAAACTACAAACATTTGGAATACTGTCTTAACTAATGTTTCTTTTGATCTGAAAAATCAACAGGTTTCGGTTCCTTAAAGACAATTCGAGAATATCGGTTTAGAGCCGTCGAAACAGCAATTTTAGTTGCTCTTCTGTTGGAGCAGGAAAGAATGTGATTTTTTCAAATTCAGATAGGTCTTCTGTAACTGCTAAAGCACCAATATAGTCCGGGTTTAAGTGGAAACTAAAAACAGTAATTTCCATAAAATCGCTCAGTAATGATGATGGCAAAGAATGAAGACCATCTGAAATATGAATTTTTGAAATATCATCGTCAATTCCTTTTCCTATCGCTTTTACAACGGCTTCCTTACGTGTCCAGAATTTATAAAAAGAAAGATGTTTGTCACTACTGTTTGCGATAGCATCCATTTCCTTTTGATTGAAAATATGTCCTAAGATGTCGTCATAATTGAAGTCTCTATTTATGAATTCAATATCAACACCAATCTGGCTTTTTCCTATGGCAATAAGCGCATAATCTCCGGAGTGCGTCACGTTAAAGAAAACGGATGGATGGGAAGGTAAATACGGTTTTTTGTTGAGATCGACGGCGAGATTAATTTCACCAATATCTGAATCAACGTGTTCAGCTAAAAGGATTTTCAAAAGTGCTCTACAGATGACAAACCTGTTTTTATCTCTTGTAAAATGGTACCTATTAGCGCGATTGCACTCTGAGTCTGATAAAAAATGCATCAAATCAGGAACTAAGTCGTGGAATTTTAATAACTCAATTTTATAAAGTTTTATGCCGTGATCATCTTTCTTCATGTGTGAAGAATCTTGGATCGAAATTTCAATTGTTCTACAATGTAAGTTGCTATACACTTTTTAGGTTCTTATTGTCCAGGACATATTGAAGACGCTTTGCTAAAGCCTCTACATTTGGTTCTTCGAACATATCCACGTGATTACCAGGAACCATGTGTTTTCGAATGCCTCTAAGACCCATTTTTTTCCATCCGAGTAAATCATGGTCATGGACAAAATTAATTTCCTCCATTGCTCTAAATAAATCGATCACAAAATCCTGGGGTGTGATGGTATAGGCATTGGTGGCTTTTTGATGATTCTGTTCCATTTTGTAGGGCACATTAAATTGCATTTCGTACTGTTTTTCCTTGCCATGTTTTAACCTTAAAAACAATCCGGAGATTTGGATTTTTAACAATTCTTTTCGTCGTATAAAATGCTTTTTGCTGGCAAACATATTAAAACTTAAGTACACGACTTTTCCCATTTGAAACAGGTTTGACAGCAACTTTTTCTTAATCGGATTTGTATGATAATAGGACGGATAAACATAGGTGTCAAATTGTGCAACTATAGTAACCTCCTTTCCTTGTGCCCTTAATTGTCTTGCCATCTCGAAAGCAACAATCCCGCCATAGGAAAAGCCTCCCAAGGCGTAAGGGCCATTTGGATTTGAGGCGAGAATTTCAGAAATATAATCTGCCGCCATTTGATCAATCGAATCGTGAGGCTCATCGACACCACTTAAACCTCTGGACTGAAGCCCGAAAACAGGTTGGTCTTTATCTAAATGATGGGCCAGCGCATTGAACATTAACACATTATGGTTGGCGCCATGAACCACATATAAAGCTGGTTTTGTACCTTCCGGTTTTAGTGGAACCAATGAATCCCATACAATGAATTCACTATCCATATAAGCGGCCAGTTTTTTGACCGTGGGATGTTTGAGTAGAGCCACAAGGGGCAATCTGTTTCCAGTTTCTTTTTCTAATTTGGCCATTACTTGAACCCCAATAACAGAATGTCCCCCTAGTTCGAAAAAGTCGCTACGACTATCGACCTTGTCTATCTTGAGGCATTCTTCCCATATAGCAGAAATTATCTTTTCTGATTCGGTAACAGGTCCAATAAACTCTAGATGTTCATCTTTGGTCGGGAGATTTTGTAACAATGCTTTTCGGTCGATTTTTCCGCTAAGCGTCGTCGGGAATGATTTGACCAAAATAAATTGATGTGGAATCATGTGCGCAGGAAGTTGGTCTTTTAAGATGTCTTTCCAAGCATTCACCTGATTTGTATTTAATTTATCCAAATCCGAAGTGATGACATTTGCAATTAATTGGTCGTCATTGAGCAAAACAACTGCCGACTGGATGCCATCCAAAGCATCGAGCGCTTGTTCAATTTCTTCCAATTCAATACGCTGTCCTCTAATTTTAACCTGATGGTCCATGCGTCCCAAACAGTGTACATCCCCCGTTGGTAGTAATCTGGCCAAGTCACCTGTGCGATATAGGGTAGGACTTAAATCAGTTTCGATAGGGTTTTTTATGAATTTTTCAGCGGTTAAATCGTCGCGTTTCCAATAGCCAGGAGCAACCCCGTCACCAGCTATACAAAGCTCTCCAGTCTTACCAGGTGAGACCAATCGATTGTGTTCATCAACGATATAAAGTTGGGTATTGGCCATGGGATGGCCGATGGCAATTAAATTGTCTTCTTTGGAAATCTTCTTCATCGCAGACCAGATGGTGGTTTCGGTAGGTCCGTACATATTCCAAAGCTCCGTGACTTGTTTTAGTATGCTTTTCGCCAAAGCCAGCGGCAGTGCCTCTCCTGTTGAGATGGCTCTAATGGGTAAAGGTTCATCCCATCCTGAATACAATAGCATTTGCCAAGTTGCAGGAGTGGCCTGCATCATGGTAATTTTTTCTTTCTTCATCACATCGAGCAACAAACGGGTATCCTTGGAGGTTTCTTCATTGGTGATGATCAATTTAGCGCCAATTAAGAGTGGGGCAAACAGCTCCACCATTGCAATATCAAAAGAGATTGTAGTGATTGAAATTAGGGTATCTGAGGCTTTAATACCGGGTTTTTCCAATACACTGTATAATAAATTGACTAAGTTTTTGTGGGTAATCGGCACGCCCTTAGGTTTCCCGGTAGAGCCTGACGTATAAAGGATATAAATAACATTTTCAATGTCTACCTTTTCTGGTAAAGGCGTTATAGGATATTTTGTTAGATTTGAAAATATATTTTCTAAGAGCAACAGTTTTGCACTTGACTCTAATGCTGAAGAAAATGCTTTTGCGGTCATCATGAATTTGGCTTCCGAATCCTCCAACATAAACTCCAACCGTTTGCTTGGATAACTAGGGTCTAAAGGAAGATATGCGGCACCACATTCCATAATGGCGATCAAAGTGACAATCAATTCAATAGAACGCGGTAACGAAACTGCAACAAAATCGCCGTTTGCAACGCCCTGTGCTTTCAAATAATGGGCTAGTTGGTGCACCTGTTTTTCCAATTCTCCATAGGAAATTTCCGCATCGCCAAATTTCAGCGCTGTTTTTGTAGGATTGACCTGGGCTTGTTTTAGCAGTAACTCGTGTAAAGGCTCTTTTGGATAAGAAGCGCTAGTGTTGTTCAATTCAGCATATTCTGAAGCTTCTACCTTAATAATGTCACCAATTTTTATATCAGGATTGGCTACTACGCTTTTGACAACCTTTTCAAAAGAAACCATCATCTCCTTAATGGATTCTGGCTTAAATATATTTGAATTATAAGACCACTCCAATACAAGCGCATCGGCAGAACCTGAAGCATTAAGGAAAATCTCAAAGGTTTCGTAGGCTCTAGGATTACTTTTTAATTGATACTCCAAACCTGTAAATGACACGCCATCGTCCATTCCCATATCGATATTGAACACGACTGGGACTAATGGAACTCGGGATGGATCTCTTGCTATGGACAGCTTTTGGAGCAATTCTCCAAAACTAAATTTCTGATGTTCATAGGCGTCAAAAAGCTGAGGTTTACGTTGTTTGAGATAGTCCTTAAAAGAAAGGGTCGTATCAATTTTGCTTCGCAAAGGCAATAAATTCACACAATGACCAACCATCTGAATTTTACCACTTGCTGCTTGGTCAGCCGATGGGAGACCTAAAACAATGTCCTCTTGTCCGGTTTGTGTATAGAGAAAAATCTCGAAAGTGGATAGGAGGGTAGTCACTAAACTGGATCCTGCTTTAAGCCCGGTTTTTTTCAGAGCGTCTACCAATTCCATGGGCATTGGTAAATCCAAACGCTCACTTTTGAACGTTCTGTATTGAGGCCTTGGAAAATCTGTGGGTAAAGTAAGTTGCGGTACTGTTCCCTTAAATTGATCAAGCCAAAAGTTTTCATTCTTGGTATGTTCAGGACTCGCTAAATAAGCTTGCTGCTCATCGGCGTAAGCGGAAAAACTCTCGGGCTTTGGTAGGGTAGGCGTGGTCTTGAGAACATTGGCGGAATAGAGCCCTCCCAATTCTTGAAGCATAATGCCGATGGACCATCCATCGCAAATAATATGATGTCCGGTGAGCACCAATTGATGTTCTGTCTCAGATAACTTAAGAAGTCCAACTTTTAAGAGCGGTCCTTTTACCAAATCAAAAACATAATTAGCCTCTGCCGATAAATAATTCTTTATGGACTTATCTTTTTCGGCATCGCTAAATTCTGAAAAGTCTTGATCATCGATCGCAATGGACAATTGCTTGAAGATGGTCATGAATCGGCCATCCGTACTGAACACCGCTCTCAATGCCTCATGGCGATCGACCAAGGTCTGCACCGCATCATCGAATGCCGATTTACCAAGGTCGCCTTTTAAGATAAGGCTTACCGATTCATTGTAGGCTCTGTTGGCATCGTCATCTCCCAATTTACAGGCTATCCAAATCTCTGCCTGTGGTTGGGTAGTATAGATGACACGGTCTATTTCAGGTCCCGCAAAAGGATTGAAATTAGGTTTGTTATCTATGGTAATTGTAGGCTCTTTCATCAGTTTTTAACTGTAAGTAATTGGTAATTAAACAAATGGTGAATCAGTTTCCACCAATGGGTCTTAATACCCTAAGATTCTTGATTTATAACCTCTATAATTCAATTTTTTTAAAGGTTCCTTTATTCTTTTCATCGTCAATATACCACGCTGGATTTCCCGATTCGTCCATGCCTAATTTAGCTCCCGGTTGTGGAGGTTGGTTCAATTCTCTTGAATTTTTAATAGTCGAGTTGGCTTCATTATTTGTGTTGGATTGAAAAACACCTGCTTTTTGAAGTTCATTGATACTTTCTTTAAAAGCGTTTATGATATAAGTAACATCGGCTTCTGTATAGGCAGTGGTCAAGAAACAAGGAAAACCATCCCAAACATGAACCCCTTTTAGTCGCATCAATACAAAAACCAATTCGGCATAAGGCACCTCTTCTTTAAAGGACAATCTCCATAACGATCTGAAATGATTGATTTCAAGAGGTAGATTCTGACTTTTAAAAAATGAATTTAATTCGGAGGCCAATCGGTCGGTCATTGCTGACAAATCATCCTGAAGCTTTGGCCCATTTTCTTTTAAATGGATCAATGAGGCTTTTGCAGATGCCAATGCCAACGGATGGCGAACGAATGTCCCAGCGAAATAAGTGACGCCGACTTCTGGGTAGGAATCATCTCCAAATTGCCAATGCCCACCATCAAGTGCATCCATGTATTTCTTACTGCCCGCAATAGCTCCAATGGATAATCCGCCACCGATTACTTTTCCATAAGTGGCGATATCTGCCTTGATATCGTACATGCCTTGAATGCCTTGGGGATGCATTCGGAAACCCGTGATGACTTCGTCAAAAATAAAGGCCGTATTTGATGCTTGTGTGATGTTTCGGACTTCCCGTAAGAATTCTACCGGTTGAAATTCTGGTCTTCTACTCTGAACAGGCTCCACAAGCACGGCTGCCAATTCGTGGGCTCTTTCTCTGATAATTTGCAAACTTTCTTCGGTTCCATAATCCAAAATCAACATATTTTGAACCGATTCCGGCATGATCCCTGGCGCGGCAGGAAAGGATTTCTTGATTCGCGAACCTCGTACCAAAACCTCATCTGTAATACCGTGATAGGATTTTGAAAACGCCACAATCAAAGACCTTCCCGTTACTGTTCGTGCAATACGCATGGCACCCAAGACCGCTTCTGAACCTGTGTTGCAAAGTGCCGAACGGTCGTGTTGGGTTAATTCGCAAAGCAATTCGCAAACTTCCCCAGCCAGAGGATGTTGTGGACCAACTTCATAACCAAGTTCAATTTGGCTGTGTAATGCTTCTTTAATAAAATCAGGTTGATGACCAAATAAGCAGGAGCCGAAACCATTTAAGGCATCAATATATTCGTTGCCGTCGATATCCCACAGTTTGTTACCAGACGATTTTCCCACCACTATAGGGTAAACCAATTCTTTTGTTAATGGCTTAAATCCTGAAACTACTCTAGGATCGGCCATGTGCGAGCGATGTTTTTGGGCGTAGGCTTTACTCCCTGACGTTTTCCTATTATAATCAGTAATCAAATGTTCCAAAAAGGCTTTCTGACTTTGATTGATATCCGTAGACTTCTTTTCTATTTTTGGTGAAGCACCAAAAGGCTTCTGATGTTCCTTTTTTTCGTCCTCAGACAACACGTCAGTTGATGAATTGGCTGAAACAGGTGCAGACTTTCTTTCTGACTGAACTATCGGTTTATCTTGCTGTTGTAAGGATGGTGCAGGTGCATAAGAACCATTCCCTTGAAGCAATTCTATTTGTTTGCCCAACAACTGCAATTGTTGTGCTATTAGATTTAATGCTGGACTATTATTATTGAAATTCTGAGACTGCGACTGCGACTGAGACTGCCATGTCGAAACAGGTTGGTTATTATTATTATTATTATTATTATTATTATTATTGCTGAAATCGGCCACAGGACTAACGGTCGGTGTTGGTGCCAGTGTTTCTTTCGGGAGAACGGTGTCCAGATGCTCTGCCAATAGATTAGGCGTGCTTAATTCTTCATTTAATTCACGAAACGTAATTGGGGTATTGAAATCATTTCTAAACGTGATGGCCATTTGAGTTAGAACCAAAGAGTCGAGACCGAGTTCAAGAAAATTATGATCATGCTCGGAGGCTTCTAATTCTATTCCAGAAGTGTTCATGATGATCTCTGAAATTTTTTCCAGAATCACCGTTTTTCTTTGAGGTTGTGCAACGGTATCCATTTGTGCTTGTATAGGTTGATTGTTACTTAGTTCTGTCGATTGATAATGATGTGTAGCGGTATTTGTTAGCATTGGTGGATCTACCCAACACAATTTGCGGTCGAAAACGTAAGCCGGTAATGCGATTTTTTGACGAGATTGTCCTTCATAAAAGGCTTGCCAATCGGGTTCGATGCCTTTTAGCCAAAGCTGGCCTAAGGCGGAGAGCACCGTGTGATATGAGTTTTCAATAGCACTTGGAGCTACCAAACTTGCGATTGATGTGGCCGACTTTGCTTTCTTTTTTTGTTGTGACAAAGTAGCTAAAGCACGACCAGGGCCCACTTCCAGGAACACCATATTCTCTAGGTCAAGAGCCGTGTCCATAGCATCCGAAAAGCGAACGGTGGCACGCAAATGATCTGTCCAATATTTTGGGTCTGTAGCTTCTGCATCGCTGAGCCAAGTTCCTGTAACCGTTGATACAAGAGGTAGTCGAGGGATGCTCAGCGTTGTTTTTCTAACTTCTGCTTCAAATGCTTCCAAAACAGGATCCATCATACTGGAGTGAAATGCATGACTTGTTAAGAGCAAGCGATTGGGGATTTCCTTCGCCTCTAAAATTTTCGTAAATTCTGCAATAGGAGCATCTTCACCTGAAACCACGCATAATAGATCGGAATTGACCGCCGCAATAGAAAGCGATTCTGGAACCATTGGAGCCAAACTGTCGTAAGGTGTCCTCACGGATAACATACTGCCTCCTGGAAGACTACTGACCAGTCTTCCACGAACGGCGACCAGTAATAAAGCATCCTTAAGGCTAAATACGCCTGCCAAATGAGCCGCTACAAATTCGCCAATACTATGTCCACATAATAGGGTTGGTTTGATGCCCCAACTCATCCATAGTTGAGAAAGTGCGTACTCGATGACAAATAATGCGGGTTGGGTATATTGGGTGTCTTTTAAAAGATCTTCAGCTTCAACAGAATTGTTTTTGGGATAAATAATTTTACGAATATCGTATTTAAATGCCTCCAGTAGGAGTTCAGCACACTGATCAACGGCTTCACGAAAGACAGATTCATGATCATAGAGCGCTTTTCCCATTTGTAAATACTGTGCCCCTTGACCAGGAAAAAGAAATGCCAGGTTATGAGGGATGGACTTTAAATCTGATGACTTAGCTGATGATGTGTTTTCAGATATGAGTTGCTGAACGGCATTTTCTGAATCAGTGGCCAAAATAAAACTTCGTTTGTTGAACGCATCCCTTGTCGCGCTCAATGAATAAGCTACATCTGCCAATTCAATGGTGTTTGAAGACTTTAGGAAATTTCCTAGAGCTTCTTGATACCCATCAAGACTGTTTTTGGTTTTTGCCGACCAGGTTAAAATTTGCACTGGTTTGCTCTCTCCTGAAGGTTTTTGTTTGGTATCATACTCTTCAACGACGACATGTACATTGGTACCACCAACACCAAAAGAGCTGATCCCGGCACGACGGATGTTTTCAGAATCCCAATCACTGAGGACATTGTTGACATAAAACGGACTGTTGTCAAAATCGATAACGGGGTTGGGGCTATTAAACCCTAACGACGGTGGAATTTGTTGGTGGTTCATCGCCAAAATAGTCTTGATGAAACCAGCAACACCAGCCGCTGCCGTGAGATGGCCCATATTACTTTTTATTGAGCCAATCGCGCAATAGTTTTTATTAGGCTGCTCCCCGAAGGCATCATGAAGGCCTTCCATTTCAATAGGATCACCAATAGGGGTAGCTGTGCCATGAGTTTCAATATATCCAATATCTGATGGCGCTATGTTCGCATCCTTAAGAGCTCTATATATGGCTTCCGATTGTCCTTCTACACTCGGGGCCGTAAAACTGCCTTTTCCGCCACCATCGTTACTGATCCCAACCCCTTTAACAATGCCATAGATAGGATCGCCGTCTTCTTTTGCAGCCTCTAAGCTTTTCAAGAGAACAACGGCACAGCCATCGCTAAAAACAGTTCCTTTTCCATCCTTATCAAAAGAACGACAATGTCCATCGGGACTTAACATGGATCCTTCCTGGTAAAGATGACCGCTATAAATTGGTACGGTCACACTAGAACCTCCCGCAATGGCCACATCACACTGACCATTTCTTATGGCTTCAACTGCCTGGGCAATGGCCAGAAGCGAAGTTGAACACGCAGAATGCACACTAACTGCTGGGCCTTTTAAATCGAGATGATAAGCAGTTCTGGTGGCGATATAATCTTTTTCGTTAAGAGTGCTCGCTTGGAAATCGCCCACCTGATTTAATAGTTCTGTGTTCGGTAGGATGTTGTTCTTATAATAGGTATTCATGCCAGTTCCTGCATAAACCCCAATACTTCCCTTATAGTGTTTTGGTAGATGTCCGGATTGCTCGAGAACTTCCCATGCGACTTCTAAAAATAGACGCTGTTGCGGATCCATGACGGAAGCCACTTTAGGATTTAAACCAAAGAAAGCAGGATCGAATTCTTGAGCTGACGGGATAATGCCGCGAGCTCCGACATACAACGGATCATTTCGTAAAGCCTCCGGAATAGTGCGATCTAATTCTTCAGCTGAAAAAAACGAGATGGTTTCTTTTCCATTTTTAAGAACCTCCCATAATTCTTGAATGGTATCTGCGCCAGGAAATCTGCCAGCCATCCCTATAACCGCCACATCTTTCGACATGCCACGTTGTGTATTGTTTTTAAAATCTCTTTTGGTCTTCGTACTTTTGTTAGGTTCTAAATAGTTTGAAATTTCGGCAATTCTTGGAAATTGGTAGAGTTTTGTTACTGGCAATTTATAGTTGTAATCTTTCAGTAAAATAGCCACTAATTTCTGTGCCAATAGGGAAGTGCCTCCCAATTCAAAAAAGTTGTCATCTATACCAATTTCAGGAATATGAAGTAAATCTACCCACACTTTGGTTACATTCTCCTGAATTTTGGTCGTTGCTGCTTTGTAAGGAGGAGCAGAGCTGGGCCTTGTGTATTGTGGCGCCGGTAAACTTCTTTTGTCAATTTTACCACTTGATGTTTTTGGAAACTTTTCAATGAGGACAAAATAAGATGGAATCATATAGTCCGGTAAGATATCCGAAACTTTTTTACGGATTTCGACCACATCTACAGTGTCATGATTAGGTTGCATATAAGCAACCAACTGCGATTGACCACCCAAGTGGTTGGAGGCAATGACAACGGTTTGATGTATGCCGGACAGGGAATTGATAGCTGATTCTATTTCTGCCAATTCGATCCGATGGCCACTTATTTTCACCTGATCATCCTTACGTCCAAGGAATTCTATATTTCCGTCAGGTAAATATTTAGCGATATCTCCGGTCCGATAAATGCGATCATATTTGCCGTCAGGAGACTTCCAACTAACAAACTTTTCGTCGGTCAATTCTTGTTTGTTCATATAACCTTCCGCCAAACAGTCGCCGGCAATGCATAATTCGCCAATGGTACCATCAGGTACAACTTGTTGTTCTGAATCAAGAATATATAAACCGGTGTTACTGATAGCCTTGCCAATGGATGGTAATGTTGGCCATTCAGCAGGATTTCCGTCTAATTTTAATTCAGATACCACATGACATTCTGTGGGGCCGTATTGGTTGTAAAGGATGCAAGTCTTTAATTTCGTAAATAAATTGATGATCTGAGGTGTAATTTTGAGTTGTTCCCCAGCTGTCATGATTTCTTTTAAGGACGTAGGGTAGAGGTTGGTGCTCATGGCCGCCTCAGCTAAGGCTTGTAATGCCACAAAAGGCAGAAAAAGCCGGTTGACCTTTTGCCTTTCTATATAATTTAACAGCGCAACCATGTCAAGTCTTAAAGTATCATCAATCAATACCAAAGTCCCTCCAGTACTCATTGTGGCCATGATTTCTTGAAAAGAGACATCAAAGCTCAATGGTGCAAATTGTAAGGTACGATCACCATTCTTGCATATAGAATGTTTGATTTGCCAATTAATAAGGTTGACCATGGCATTTTCACCCATACAAACCCCTTTTGGCTCCCCTGTGGAGCCTGAAGTATAGAGGATATAGGTGATGGCTTTATGATTGCTTTCTAGAGATGTTTTGGAATCGACCGTTAATTTGGAGTCATCAATTATCGGTTTGAGCCCAAGAGTTAGCGCATTGCTTTTCTCTGTGTCCGTCGTGAGGCAATACGATACGTTTGAATTGCTAATTATGGTGTCAAGTCTTTTTTTAGGATATCCAAAATCAATTGGGAGGTATGCTTTACCAGCTTTTAGTATAGCAAGCACGAAAATAATTTGCTTAATACCTCGCGTTGTAGAGACGCCAATAATGTCCTCATCTTTCGCATGGGTTAAGATGGCATCATAAATTTTAGATATTTCGGTCTCCGCCTCCCTATAGGTCAATTTATCAGTCTCTGTTAATACACAAAGCTCATCAGGATATAATCTTGACGCCTTCTCAAATAGTTGATAGACACTGCTGGTAGGGTTATGCATTTTGTTTCAAATTTATTGATGAGGTAGTGCTAGTCAATCCTCTGATAAATTGCTATCTCTTAAGTTAATAGTTAAAAAGATTTAGAACTAATTTTCATGCTCTAAGATAGGCCTTATTTAAATTAGTTATAATAAATTTTAAACGGGAATATCAATTAAATTTAATGATTATGCTAAACATAATCAGGAGAAATTGGATAAATTGTTTCTTTTATCGTTCAAAATGAAAATGCTAACTTTTTAATCCGATGAGATGGTTATTCAGAAGATACCCGTTCGATAATTTCTGGGGTTTCGATAGTGGTTTCGGCTATGGGATCCTTTTTGGATAGGTTATATAGTTTAAACTTTTCTATTGGATTCATAAAATACATAAAGCCAAGCATCGCTAAAAAATAAATTATAGAAAAGGCGGTAAATGTTGGGATGCCTCCTGTACTTGGGGAAACGGACCATGCATTTAGAGAAATATTTAAAGCAAATTGCAATAACAATACACAAAGCCCACTTTTAGAGTGACCATAAACAATCGTACACATCCCCGCGATTCCCAACATAAAGATGCCCAGCGACACTATTGGAATGCCCGGAAGAACGCCTTCACCATGAATAACCACGGGGATCCACCATAAAGTCCATACGAAACCAACAATTTGACTCGCATAAAATGGTTTTACTCTTTTTGACAGTTCGCGGATGCAATAACTCACCCAAACCACTTCGCCAAGGAAGGCCCAAACCAATAATGCCACAATACCCCTAAAGGTTAAAACTCCAAAGTTTGTTTTTAAAAATAATGAATAATCGCCTGCTGTGTAGATACCTTTCAGGAACAACGTCAATCCGCCTATTACAAAGGCGAACAGTAAACTGAACAAATACCATTTAGGATGAACTTTCCAATTTAACATCGGTTTAAAGATGTCCTTCACGCCTTGAATGCCCCTTGTATATTTGACTAAAATAATTAAGACCAATAAAAGAATACAAAAACGGCCATTGGTATATACAAACCTCGGAAAAAGTCCTTGTACTCTGGCATAAACAAAAAAAACACTCACTATGGGACCAAGAGTTAAAAACACCCAAATCTCATTTTTTCTTATAAAGTCACCCATAATTTTATAATAATATTACTTCTTATATGCCTTGATTCGTTGTAAAGACAACAAGTCTCATGTTAATTTTAATTCTTAGAAATAAATTTCACTAATTTTTTGCCCCAACAAACGTTTGCATATCATTAGCTTTATACCATACTTTTTGTGAAAAATGCCATAAGCTAAAACCTGCCGTCTTAAAAAGTTTAGGGTAGTTATGCGAAAACGAAGGCTCGTGCCCATACAGTTGGGAATTGGGGTTGGTGTCAAAATTGTGGTCGGCCCCATTAGGCTCAATAGCTATAAATATAGTTTTTCCCAGTCCGTGAATGACCTTGAAAAGTTCTTGCAATCGAGGTTCGGTAAAATACTCCAAAACTCCCCTAGAAGTGACAAAAATGGTTTGGTCGCTGCCATTTTCTCTAACCCAATCAAGTGCATCTGAGGCTACAAACTCGAGCCTTTTGTTCGCTTTATATTTGCCATTATTTAATTCAATCTGATCTTGACTGAGATCGATACCGATGAAGTGATTGATATTAGGAAACTCTGAACTTAAATAGTTTAAAACATCCCCATTTCCAGTCCCAATCTCTACGATGGTATTAAATTCCTCTGGCTGATTTGATAATTCATTTTTCAGCAGTTCAAATATGAAGGTGCAATGTGGAATGAAATCCGTGTTGAAGGTATCTTCTAATTCCGAAAATAATTCTGTGGCCGAATGGTTGATCCAAAAATTGCGATTTTGTTCAGCTATGGTATCATAATCTTGAATTTTATCAAGCTTATTTAGCAGAGCGGCACGCATTAATCGTTCCGGAATACTCATGTTTTTTTTATTTCTATGCACGAGCGCAATTCTGTTCTCTGAAAGCTGGCGCGCCTTTTCAGGTCTAAGAAAAACGAGTGCATTACCTAATGTGCCTGAAAGAATTTGATAGAGGACGAGCTTTGGTTTGATGCTCATAAGGTCTTATGTACTAATGGTTTGCATTGTTTTTATTGTGGGGATACAGGATATAAAGATAAACTAATTGTTTAAAAAATTTATTTTTTCATCAATTTTATATTTGAAAAAATATAATTCAACAATTACGTTTATGAATGCTGTGGGCTATTGATAAAATTAATTTTTCTTTTGAACCATAAAGAATAATTCCATTCCGGTCCTTGATGGATGCGAGTTATAAGCCGGTTCCATCAATTGGATTTTGAAATGAGCTTCGAAATAATTTATATATTCTGTTTTGTTTCCGCCAAAAGGTGGTTTCTCAATATTTAAAGGCACGTTAAAAAGTAGACCTACAATTTTTCCGTTTTCATAGAGTAATTCAGAAGCTTTTTTAACGTAGGTCGGTCTTAGATTAGGATTTAGTGCGCAAAAGAAAGTTTGTTCAATTAGGATGTCAAATGACATTTCTAAATCGAAAAAATTCTTGTGAATGAGATGTGCGGAAGGGAATGAGGGCACCCGTCGTTTGATGTTATTTAAGGCCGTTTTGGAGAGGTCCACGACATATATGTTTTTGAATCCTTGACGGTGCAGATATTCGGCTTCGTAAGAATTGCCACCACCTGGAATTAAAATCTTCAATTCCTTATCGGTCAACTGATCAAAATACGTTTTGAGTGGCGGTGAAATCTCTCCCAAATCCCAACCCATATCTTTGTTTTTATAACGCGTGTCCCAATACTCTTCTGTTAAATTCACTATTTTTTTATTTAAATTATCAAGATAACATCCAAATGTATGTTCTTTTTCAAAATTCCATTTGCTTTTATATGAGATAATCACCTTATCATCCATTTTTAGATTCTATTTTGGTCTCAATTAAGTTGAAATCCCAGCGCCTGAGTTGGCATATTTTTACAAATCTTTACGATACTAGGACTTTGTGCAAAAGAGCTGAATGTTTACTTAATGAGTCGGAGATTATTTTGTGTGATATAAAAGCGCCACTATGATTTCTATTGGATTATTAAGATGCTTTATACTGGTGGTAATTTTTAGAAAAAAGTTATCTGTTTATACGAACCTCATTTTCAAATGAATGTATTAAAATTGAAGAGAGTGAAGAAAACCAATAGTTGCAATTTTTAGTTTTAGCTTAGGATTAGAGTAATATTGGTTAACTTTCAAAATTAAATTTTTTTATGTCAAAACAGATTAACACGGAGCAAGGCCTAAGTTATTCAAAGAAAGTTTGGATTGCAGGATTGATATTTGCCTTGATTACAGTCATACTTCTCATATTTGAAGCTACATTTAATATTGTCATGCTGGTTTTGGCCGGCGCATTGATTGCTTGTTATTTCAGAGGGATCAGCGGGTATTTAAAGCGTAAGTTCCATTTGAATGGCAAGCTTTCAATGGCCATCTCTGTATTTGGATCATTTTTAATTCTTGGTGGGATGATGTATTTGGTCGGTGCCACAATTTGGAGTCAAACGGTTTCGTTAAAAGAATCCCTCCCAGAATTGACGGAGAGTCTTAAGGATTTTCTTGAGCAAAGCGACATCGGTCGGGACGTTTTGGCTTGGGCCAATGAAATTACTTCTTCTAAAGAGTTCTCCAATTTCGTTTCCACATTTTTTATAACCACTTTTGGAAGTATCGCTAATATTTATATCATCATTTTAACTGGTATATTTTTTACCATTGCTCCAAATTTGTATGTTAATGGTATTACCGAACTTGTTCCGCCTCCCCATCGAAAAAGAGCCAAAGAAGTCTTGGATAATTTAGGAACAAGTCTTACCAAATGGCTTGCTGGAAAATTTATTGCCATGTTTGCTGTGTTCGTTTTGACGGCTATAGGCCTATTGCTATTTGATGTCAAGCATTGGCTTACCTTATCTATCCTTGCCGGGCTATTGAATTTTATTCCCAATTTTGGGCCTTTAATTTCAGCAGTTCCAGCGTTACTTGTTGGACTTTCACAAGACCTCAATCTGGCGATTATTATCGGAGTTATGTATCTAGCCATTCAACTTTTTGAAAGCAGTTTTATCACTCCAAAAGCCCAATATCATTTGATTCGGATTCCTCCCGCACTCATCATACTGGCCCAAATTTTCGTTGGGGCTTTAACGGGACTCTTAGGGGTGATCTTTGCCACGCCATTGATGCTTATTGTTATTATTTTGGTACAGGAACTGTATATAACCCCAATGAATAGGAAATATGAAGTCTCCAAAAGCCATAATTAAACTCTCGGTCAAGCCGCCGTTTTGACAACTTTAATTGCTCGTTTTGATGATGTTTATAATCTCATCTTTTTGAATCACCCCAGATTGTCTCCAAACTTGTTTGCCGTTTTTAAATAGGATCATGGTAGGAACACCACGGACTTGATATTTGGCCGCCAACGGCTGATTTTTATCAACATCTATCTTAATAATCGATACGCCATCGCCTAAACTATCCTTTACCTCTTTTAAAATTGGCGCCAACATTTTACATGGACCGCACCAATCGGCAAAAAAATCGACTAATACAGGTTTGTCTTGGTTTATTATTTCTGAAAACTTGCTCATTATTTATAGATTTTAATTATTAAAAGTGACCTTCCAAATGCCTCTTACTTCATTAAGATCATAGCCCAAGGCTTTATCTTTTGGATATAGAATGGTCAATTTTTTAAGTGTAGAAGGTTCAATGTTTTTCGGCTTCCCGTGACATTGCAAACACATAGGATTTGTTAAAATAGGGTAGTACACCTGTACGCCGGTATCGGATGTTTGGACCAATGGCTCGGGAGCCTCTTGGTTTGCAATAGTGTTTTTGTAGGTTTCTATAACTTCCAATTCCACAGCATTGGCTTGATTGTCCTGATTTCTAGGTTTATCAGAAACACGTTTCAGGCGTACATTATTAACCACTGCCATGCTATCTGTCAAAGGATAAGCCCTTTCATTACAAAAGGATAACGCACCTATGGTGCCGTCCTTCTGGATGGCTTGCATTAGGTTTTTCCCTAAAACAGCTTGCGCACTCAATGCATATTGCAAACCACGTTCAGCATAGATGGTAGTGTCAACAATTGTTGATGACGCTGTTTTTTCCTGATGGAGCTGTTGATCTACTTTTTTCTCTACTGAAATGCTCTTGGATTTTTTACCATCATTACAGCTGTAAAAGGATATGAATACGATAAATACGAAAGCTATGTTTTTCATTCTTATAAGTTTTATTTCGAAAGTTTGCCAGTGGCGCAACTTACAAAGGATTTTGCCTTTGAGGTTAAAGAATTACTGTCTTCTACCGATGGATACCCAAGATGTTTTAATTTTTCTTTGACTTGGATCGCATCGGCTTCATTCAAATAACTGAAAGATATCTTGCTTTCTTCTACATCTACTTGCAAATTACTAATGTTTGCGATACTTGAAAGTTTGGTAGTGATGGTGTTGACACAGCCCCCACATTTTAGATTTTGTACAACTATTGAAGTGTTCATGATTTTATATGTTTTATACCACTAATGGGTTTTGTTTTGTAATTTGATTTGCCGAGGTTTCGCTTCGTTTTATTAATATTTGCCTGTCTCTCGATCGACAGGGAATTTTAAAAATTATGGTTATATCACAAAAGAAACAAAGAGGAATTTAGCAAAAATCTTGGTGTAATTTGTGTTTGACTTTGTGAAACTTTACGTCATAACTTCCTGCTTGTTTAATTATGATAAAAGTAAATAAACTCTAAACTCTGAACTCGAAACCCAGAATACCTCATCAACTCGCCCGCCCATACCGGTCAGACGAGACCCCAGGTCATTTAAAGTGATCGATTTATAATGTCGTAGGACATACGAATTCTGAAACCGTAATATCTGCTTCTTTTATCGCTTTAAATCCACCGGCCACATCAATGAGGTTATGGATACCCCTACTTTTCAAAATTGAGGCGGCGATCATGCTCCTATAGCCACCCGCGCAATGCACGTAAAATGTTTGGTTACATTGAAATTCTGCCAAATGATCATTGATATAATCTAAAGGCGTGTTATTGGCGTTCAATACATGCTCTGATAGATATTCGCCTTCTTTTCTGACATCAAAAATCGGGACCTTATCTGTAGCGATAACTTCTTTAAAGGTTAGGGCTTGGATAGAAGTCACCGTATCATATTCAAAAGCTTCTTTTTTCCAGGTTGCAAAACCACCTTTAAGATAGCCCAAGGTATTATCAAATCCCACGCGCGATAATCGCGTCACGGTTTCTTCTTCTCTTCCTTCTGGGGTGACCAATAGAATTGGCTGTTTAACATCAGCAATTAAAGCTCCAACCCAAGGTGCAAAACCGCCATCGAGGCCGATAAAAATAGACCTCGGAATATGTCCCTTGGCAAATTCCTCCTGACTTCTGACATCTAATACCACGGCGCCAGTTTCATTGGCAGCGGCTTCAAAAGCCTCGGCAGATAAGGCTTGGGTACCTCTTTTTAAAATAGCGTCGATATCTTCATAACCTTCTTTGTTCATCTTCACATTAAGTGGGAAATAGGATGGGGGAGGCAACAAACCATCGATAACTTCATCAATAAATTCTTCTTTGGTCATATCGGCTCTCAACGCATAGTTCATCTTTTTTTGATTGCCCAAAGTGTCCACCGTTTCTTTCATCATGTTTTTGCCACATGCAGAACCTGCGCCATGTGCGGGATAAACGATCACATCATCGGCTAAGGGCATAATCTTGCTTCGTAGACTTTCAAACAGAAAACCAGCTAGATCCCTTTCTGTCAACTCGCCCATCTTTTGGGCTAGATCAGGACGGCCCACATCGCCTAAAAACAAAGTGTCTCCACTAAAAATGGCGTGATCCTTACCGTTTTTATCTCTTAAAAGAAACGTAGTGCTTTCCATGGTGTGCCCCGGCGTATGTAATGCAATGATGGTAATATTCCCAAGTTTGAATTCTTGACCGTCCTTGGCAATGATGGCATCAAAGGAAGGATTGGCATTAGGTCCAAAAACAATTGCCGCTCCCGTTTCTTTTGCAAGTGTCACATGGCCACTAACAAAATCAGCGTGAAAGTGGGTCTCAAAAATATATTTGATTTTAGCATCATCTCTCGTTGCCCTATCAAGATAGGGTTGTATTTCCCTTAACGGATCTATGACTGCGACTTCGCCATTACTTTCGATATAATAGGCGCCTTGTGATAAGCAACCCGTATAAATTTGCTCTATTTTCATAGTTTTAAAAAATTTGTTTTCCCGATACGCTCCGAGAAAGTTTACTAATTATTTGTGAGTTTTCCTTATATGATTATGTCTTAAGGAGTAAGTTTTGTTCAAAAGTAAGACCTCTTATCAATTTATGCAGTAACCTAGGTTACAAATTAATGTTTTACCATAAACTCCATGTAGAAAATGAAGAAAGCCATAACGAAAATGAAATAACCAAAAGCTTTCTTTAGTTTTTTGCCATTAATGAAATTACTTAAATAGCTGCCAATAAATATACCTACAAATGACAGTCCGGTAAATAATGCCAAAAATGCCCAATCAATGGTCATGGTCAAGGCGTCTCCCAAAAGGAAGCCTAATAGCGATTTGAATGCGATAATCATCAAGGAAGTACCAACGGCAACTTTCATTTCCACCTTTGCCAATATGACAAGTGCTGGAATGATTAAAAACCCACCGCCTGCGCCAATCAAACCGGTAATTCCACCCACGAGAAGACCTTCGAGTACAATTAAGGGATAGTTGTATTTGATTTTCTGGTCTTTATTTAAAGCGGTCTTATTATTTTCTTTGAGCATTGAGAACGCTGCAGGAATCATCAATAAGGCGAAAAACCCGAACATGCCCATTCGTCTTGTAAATTCGAAATCGCCTATCGTAAATAACAATTCAGGCAATGCTGGGACCACGAAATATCTTACCAAGGAGACGCCAACAATTGACGGAACCCCAAATACGATTGCGGTCCTCCAATCTACGAATCCTTTATTATGCTGTTTTATTCCACCTACCAATGCACTAGCACCTACAATAAACAACGAGTATGCTGTTGCAGCCTTTTCGTCAATTGAAAATAGATATGCTAAAACGGGTACGGCCAAAATGGAACCACCACCACCAATAATACCTAATGAAATGCCAATGGCCAAAGCGCTTATATATCCAAAAATCTCAATTAATTCCATTCATTATAACTTATGTGACAAAAATACCCCGTTTTCATGGTAATTGCGGTAACATTGGTTACATAGTCATAGATTAATTATTTTTAAATAGTTTCTGCCGAGTTCTATCTTACCAAGTTGCTCCATTTTTTTCAATAATCTTGAGATGACTACCCGAGAAGTGTAAAGGTCATAAGCAATTTCTTGATGGGTGTTATTGATAATATCAGTATCATTGACCCTCACTTTTTCAATCAAATATTGTGTCAACCTTTCGTCCATTTGATAGAATGCAATACTATCTAAGGTCATCAGCAATTCGTTGATGCGATTATGGTAACTTTCAAAAACAAAATTTCGCCAGGACTTATACTTCGCAGTCCATTCTTCCATTTTACCTACTGGAATCATGATCAGTTTGGTGTCCGTTTCTGCAATGGCTCTGATTTCACTTTGTTTTTGGCCCAGGCAACAGGTCATGGTCATAGAACAGGTTTCGCCTTTTTCTAAATAATAAAGTAAAAGCTCATCGCCTTCATTGTCTTCGCGTAATACTTTTATAACTCCAGAAATAAGCAATGGCATGGATTTTACATACTCGCCAATTTCCATCATTTTAAAACCTTCAGGAATCTCTTTAAAGGTTCCTACTTGAACTATTTCATCGAGCAATCCATCTTCAAAAATGTGCCCGTAACTTTCTTTTAATTGATTGATCATTTTCTAATTGCATTTGGTGGTTTAAAATTGGTGTCTCAAAAATTATATGGTCTTTTGATTGTGTAATCAAAGGTTGATGACTCATTCCCAATCAAACAGGATGAGTTTCTATTCATGTTTCTAAATTATTGGTTCAAGATAAGAAAGTAAGTGATTATGTTAGATAGAGATTCAATTTTTATTCCCAGTAGTGGGGTGTATTACCCGAGATTGTGGATTTATTAAAGCGTTTTAAGTCTACATCCTAGGTATTAAGTTTAAGATAGTAGGAGGATAATAAAGACGGATGCGAATAAGCTGCACTATGAATCATGAATTGATATTTGATCGGTAAGCTGGGAAAAATTCAGTGTCTATAGGCCCAGTTTCTACTGAGTGTCGTAAGTGATTTTCCACAAGTGTTTTATAAGCCTTTTCATCAACGATATGTTTCCAGATTTTAAAACTTTTAACTTTCTTCGAAAAATTACTTTTGAATGCGAAAAGTGAATCTTTCTTACTGCCTCTACCACCACCAAGATTTAAATATTCAAATCCTGCATTGGAAGATTTGATACGCATCTCATCAATAATGAGCTTAATACAGCTTGGATCATGAAAGTCTTCATTAAGAGCAGATAAATGATATTGTACAAATGGTCCTTTTGCTATGAATAAGGCACCACCGTTAATGATCTGTGAGTCATTATGAATATTCAACAACAATGTCGCATTAAAATCACTGCTCGACAAAAGCTGATGAAAATACTGCTCATCAAAGAAGTATTGTTTGTCGGCATTGACCCGGTTCATGGTCTCTCTATACAAGTTTATAAATGCGTGTAAATGATCCTCCCGTTTCGTTTCAATTACGGTACAGGTCTTTCGTGAGGTGTTTAAATAGGTCTTCATTCGCCTATTAAACTTTTTTCTCTGATCATCCAAGCTGTCATTCAGGTCTATATATACCACAGGACCAAGAGTAGCAATGGACCCAAAACCGTCAAGAAGCGACTCCTGATATTCCAAATACGGATGAAGTCTCGAAAAAACAGAGACGATTTTTAACTCTTTGAAAAAAGCGTTGAGTTCTTTATGAAAATTTTCCTTATTGAACTTTTCATCGATGTGCACAGCCAAAACCCCGGCATAGCCGTATACTGATACGGCATCAAAATAATTAGTGTCTTCGATTGGTCTTAAAAGCAAAGGGAATACCAAAGTCGAATTACCATCGGTGTATTTTATAAGGATTGGTAATTCGTTATCATTTTTAGAAATATGATGATAGTCATAAGTAAAGTAAAAATCCGAATGCTCAACCAATGTCAATTGCTCATTCCATTGTTCCTTATCCTTTATAACTTCAATCATGGATTTATTTTAATAACGAATTCAATATAAACCTATATTGTACAATGTCATCTCCCAATGATTAACAGTGAGTTCAATTTGGGTTAAAGTTTGCAACATCACTTCACCTCAGGTCTTTTAATGTTTTCGGGTTGACGGTTGAAACTATATTCCAAAAATACATATTTAACTTTAAAATTTCACAATTATTTGTTCAGTAGCTCATTAATCCGATAATTTTATTTTATTGGAATTATTGCGTTAGGTGATTATTTCTCGCAGAGACGCAGGAGGGGAGAGCGTAGGGGAGTTTGTGTGAAATGAGGGTTAAGTCTTGCCTTACAATTCGTGAAATTTACTTAAATCCTGGCTATCTGTTTATGTATCATGGACGAAGATGAGTTTTGCAGTATTCGTGTAACCCGCCCCTGGCTGGTCGGGCAAGTCCGTGACTTAAAAAAAGCTATTACACAAAGGGTCACAAAGAAGGCACAAAAGTTCACAAAGAAATGGATGCAATATTTTAAAAATTCGTGAAATTTGTTTGACATTTGATGATTTTCTATAAAATTCAACCACCTCTCCCGCCTGA
>NZ_JAGEVG010000011.1 GCF_017581925.1 Gelidibacter pelagius
ACCTAAATGGATTGCAACTTTCTACGTTTAACAATCTAAATGAAAACAGCAAAACAGATGTTTTAAATTATCTCATTGCAAATGATTTTAGTGAAAGGGCAAAGAGTTTTGCAATGTCGGCAATAGACGCATGGGCAGATGCTGGGGAGGTGAATTTTGAGGATGAGATCATAAACTCTCTTGAGGGTAAAGCTCTTTGCATTTATAATAAATTACTATCTTCTAGCACTGGTTTTAAAAATGCAATCAAAAAATTTGATGGAGAGTTTCCAGTAAGTCATTTATCCTTTAAAATTAACAATACACTTCCTTCAGGAAATTATGGAATTACTAAGCCCCCAAATAATTTTAATACAACTGTAGAGTTTAGTAATACTCAATTAAGTAATATTTCTGACTTGGGAGGTGCGGTAGCATTTGCTCACGAAATGATACACGCAGAAATATTTAGGAAAATGCTTTCGGCTGCCCAAAAAGGTAATTTAGACCCTGCAAATATGACACAGCAAGAACAAGTAGCTTATGTTAACAGTTTGAGAAACAATTTCCCTGGAATCTATGACTATTATATTGAACGTTATAAACCAACATGGAATCACAATCAAATGGCTTCTCACTATCGTGAAACGATTGCAGATATAATTGAAGAATTTGATGATTCTAGTAAATCCAGACAGATACATGAAGATTTATCTTGGGTTGGGTTACGAATACTGGAAAATGGAGTAACATCAATTGCATGGGATGTTTTAACTCAATCTGAAAAAGATAGAGTTTTAAGTAATTTCAATACTCATTTTTTTAATGGAGCATCAAACTGTAACTAATATTTTTATACATGAAATCAAAAATTCTATTTTTCTTAATTTTTACTATTCATTTTCTCAGTTTTTCTCAAGAGTATAATAATTCAAAATATTATAAACTCTATAAAGATGGAGAAAAGATATTGAGACCTATTGTCTACATATTTAATGAGTGTACAAACGAATTGCAAAAAACAAAAAGTGGCGAAATTATTTTTAAAATTGATAACCAAATATTCAAATACAAACCTACAGAGCATAAAAAAGATAGCTTTCCAGTTAGTAAATTTGAAGAAATTGATTTTAAAAAAGTAAATGAGCTTCTAGTTATAGAATATCAAGAGTATTTGAATGCATCAAATAAAATTATGAATAAAAAAGGTTTCAAACCTCCTGCACCCATAAATCATTCAATATTGAAAGTTATTGTTGTTTCAAAAAAAGGCAACAGTATTGTAAATTATGAAACTGATTGGGTGTATTCCAAGTTTGAATACTTTTACCCAAAAGATAGAAACAATAAATACTGCCTAAAACAACTAAACATTCGTATAGTCGGTACGACCCAACATGAATGCAAGGTTAATTGAACCGGTGTTGGTCAGCTTGCCTAATATGAGGATTGATTGGGTTTAAGATGTGTTTTTAGGAGTTGGTTCCTCCTGTTTGGGAGAATTTGGTTGCTTTACTATTACAGAATAAAAGTACAGGTTGGATTTTCAGCTCCACCTCCCTGTTTTTCAACGTTTTCACTTGGTTTTCTTCATTTCTGTCCATAGATATCCTATTGCACATGACTTGTGCTTTTTTATGTTGGTATGGACTGACTTTAAGCCTGTGGGATTATATATTCAACACACATCATGTGCCACACGACGGAAGGGACATTGAACTTGGTTTTGACGATGAAGATGATTTTCCAAAAACCTTTGTCAGACAGACTATGTATCCGATAAAATCTAAAAAATAACATGTCACACGGCGTCTACCAGAATATAACTTTTCAACAGATGCGTTATGGCGTGCGCTTTCCTAAAATCTGATTTAAGGAACGGTCATTTCTTCCTTTTTCATTAGGATATAATTCCATTAGCGCGTCACTTTGAAAAACCGCTTTTAAATCGATATCCATCGCCGACAATTTGCCATAAAATGCAGCACCTGTATCCACATTCCAAACATTTATGGCTTGTAATGGTTCTTCGGAATTGAAATAAAGTGTTGGTGTATGCCCAATATAGATTTCGTTATAAAGTTTTAGACGTTTTGGAAACAAATCGGAATTTTCATCAACCTTTTTGTCCAGATGCAATGCCCTTTCCCAAAGAGTCCGATCGAAATAGAAGGTGCTTTCCAAATTTTCTTTCTCTACTCCTTCCTTAGAGGTAAAACCACCGTGGACGAACAAGCGGTTCTGTTCATCCAAATGATATAATTTCATTTGTTCAAAAAACTTCAGATGTAATTTCTTTTCTTCCTTAGAAAAACTTCTATAACTTTCTATGGCTCCCCTCCCGCCGTGATCTAACCAAATTTTGTCCGGTTTATCGGTTCTCAACCATTTTTCACACCACACATCATGATTTCCTTTTATAAAAATGCATTCTTTCAATTGTGACAACACCATCAAATACTGAATGACCTGTGCCGATTCGCTCCATCCATCCACATAATCGCCCATAAAAATCAATCGGTCTTCTTCGGCAACTTTTACCCGATCCATCAGTTGTTTCAAACCTTTCAATCCGCCATGAATATCCCCAATAACCAATGTTCTCATAAATCATACTTTTTGTAAAATGTGCGAATGACCTCCTCTGCAGGTTTGTTCTGTGGGGTAAATCGATTGTCGTCCTTCCCACCAGCAGCGTCATGCTTATGAAACCATTTCCAGACAAAACCGCCAGCAAACCAATCCTGATGCCAGAACTCTTCAAACAGGGCTTGGGTCAAAATTGCCTGTGCTTCAAGATTGACCTGTTTATCGACGCGATCTACCGTCCAAGGTGCCCGTCCTGCAAAATCAATACTTCGATATCCAAATTCGGTAAACAAAATCGGTTTGCTATGTTTTACCGAATAATTTTTCATTTCAGATTTGTGCTTTTGCCATCCTTTTTTTGTATCTTCAAGTGTTGGTGATTGTTTCGAATCTATCGGGAAATAGGCATCAATGCCAATATAATCAAGATCGTCCCAAAATGGTGTACGTTCGTATTCATTCCAATTGGCTGCGTAGGTCAGCTTTCCTTTAAATATTTTCTTTACCTCAACAATCAATTGCTTCCAATAAGAAGGTCGTTCATCAATAAAGTTTTCCAATTCTGTACCGATGCAAAAAATTTCAACATTGACTTCTTGGGCAACTCTTGCATAAGCAAGGATGAAATCGGAATACGAATTTTCCAAAAGCTTCCAATCGGCTTCATGTGCCATTTTGATAAAACCAGTAAATTCGCCACGCCAGACCCATATTTGTGGTTTCAACATCACTTTAATTTGGTTTCTATGTAAGATTTCGACGTATTGCTTCACCCCTTTTTCAGTTTCCCCAAACCATTGTCTATCGCTATTAAAAGTAATTTCCGGATGTTCCAATTCCTTAACAAACCCAAAAGGCATAATTGCTGCGTAATTAGCACCGAGATGGACCACAGGATCAATATGCTGTTGATCAATGCTATCTCTTGAGGCCACATAACTGACACCGTTAATCTTTTCCGGTCTTTCAACGGTCGCACTGCACGAAAGCATAAAACAAAGAGATGCAAAACATAAAAACCGAAAAATCATTCCCATACCATTTAATTATTCCTAAATTTAAACAAACTGAAATTAAAAAATTAAGTTTTACGAAAAACCTACGACAAACTACTTCTAAAGGCTCAAAATGGAACATATCGTTATCATCGGAAATGGAATTTCTGGCGTTACTGCCGCTAGACATATTCGGAAACTGTCCAATCACAAAATCACCATAATTTCTGCCGAAACCGAACATTTCTACTCACGCACCGCCCTCATGTATATTTATATGGGACACATGAAATATGAGCACACAAAACCTTATGAGGATTGGTTTTGGAAAAAAAATCGGATCGATCTAAAATTTGGATTTATTAAAAATATTGAAACAAAAAGTAGCACCTTATATTTTGAGGATGGCGATACGCTTCAATATGATAAATTAATTATTTCCACGGGTAGCAAATCCAACAAATTTGGCTGGAAAGGTCAAGATTTGGAAGGCGTTTTAGGTCTGTACAGCAAACAGGATGTGGATTTACTGGAAACACTCGCCCCCAATAAAGAAGTTTGTAAACATGCCGTAATCGTTGGTGGCGGCTTGATTGGTGTGGAATTAGCCGAAATGTTGCACACCCGAAAGATTCCAGTTACTTTTTTAGTCCGTGAAGATCATTTTTGGGACAATATCTTGCCGGTTGGTGATGCTTCAATGATCAGCCGACATATTTTAAGCCACGGAATTGATTTGCGATTAAAATCTAATCTTAAAGAAATTCACTCGGATGAAAACGGACGTGCAAATGCTGTTGTTGTCGAAGAAACTGGTGAAGTTATTAAATGTAATCTGGTCGGATTGACACCCGGAGTTTCTCCAAATATCGAGATGGTTAAAAGGACAAACATCGAAACTGACCAAGGAGTTTTGATCAATCGATTTTTGGAAACCAATATAGAAAACGTCTATGCCATTGGCGATTGCGCCCAACAACGAGAGCCCATTGGCCATAGAAAAGCCGTTGAGGCGGTTTGGTACACGGGTAGAATGATGGGCGAAACCGTTGCTCAAACCATTTGCGGTAATAGAATGAAATACAATCCCGGACACTGGTTCAATTCTGCTAAGTTTTTTGATATCGAATATCAAACCTACGGTTGGGTTTTTCCGGAACCAAATGAAGGCAATGAACATTTTCATTGGAAACATGAAGATGATACCAAATGTATTACTATAGAATATGAGAGCGCTACCAATCAGTTTTTAGGAATTAACACCTTCGGCATCCGAATGAAGCACGAGGTCTTTGACCAATGGCTGACCGAAAAACGTTCAGCAGAATATGTCATGGAACATTTGAAGGAAGCCAATTTCGATCCTGAATTTTATAAAACTTTTGAATCAGAGATTTTGGAGAGTTATTCTGAACGATTTAGGATGGCTTAATACTACTAATATCAAGACCTGTCAGGTTTTTAAAACCTGACAGGTCTAACCAATAAGAAATCAATCATGAGCAATAAATTAAATCCGAGCATGTCTCTTGCCAAACCCGATTCGCAAGCACTTTCCAAAACGCAAAAATTTGGAGTCGCCATTGGAATTATCGGTCTTTTCATTATGATATTGGCCTTTTTCAATGTTGATTTCCCAAATAAAACCCTGTTCCTATCCTTATCATTGGGGATGATTACTGTGGGGACCATCATATTTTCTAACAACGCCTATTTAACAAAACAAGCGGGGATTCAAAATGACGGTGTCTGGTTTAAATCCATTGCATCACGAGGTTTTTGGGGATGGATATTGGGCATTGTACTCACTCTTTTTTATATCGTGCTTTATTTTAAGGCCGAGTGGCTTGGATTGGCAGCCAAAGGTGAAGCAAATAGCGGTTTGGTGGCATTATTCGACCCTCTAAGCCAATTATTGAACGGCGGACCAGCCAGCCAATGGTTTGTTTATGGAACATTATATACCGTGGCGATTTTAGTTTTTGGTTATAAGTTCATGCTGAAGTACCGCAAGAATAGATATGAACAATTAAGAACGGTTTCTGTAATGTTCTTTCAATTGGCATTTGCTTTTTTGATTCCCGAATTTATGGCGCGACTAAATTCAGAAACCTTTAGCCTTCCGTATTATGACCTAAAAAATATATGGCCCCTTAATTATTATAATTTCGATAAATACCGAGTGGACTCCATGATTGAAGCGGGAGATATCGGATTGGCTTTCTTAATTTTTGGAATTGTATCCATATTCGTTATTACGCCAATTTTGACTTATAAATACGGAAAACGTTGGTATTGTTCCTGGGTTTGCGGTTGTGGCGGACTTGCCGAAACTGCTGGAGATCCGTTCAGACACTTGAGCGATAAAACACAAGTGGCTTGGAAAATTGAACGTTGGGTGGTTCATAGTGTCGTTGTTTTTGTAACACTCATGACTACCGCAGTGATTTATTCCTATTTAGGGAATGATTCAAGTAAGTATTGGTTAACTAAGGATGTTTTTCTACTCAGCGTTGCCGGTTTATTAACAATCGTATTTGCTTTGGTCATGATCTTCAAGCGCAAAGAATTGGCAAAAGATGCCCAATATGGTGCCATTGGTTATTTTGTAATCATCATGGTACTCATAGGCATGCATTATTTTAGCGGTACCAAAGATGTCTTTTTAGTAAAATCTTATACGCTTCAATCCTCATACGGGTTTTTAATCGGAGCGATTTTCTCAGGTGTGATAGGCGTAGGCTTTTACCCTATTTTTGGAAACCGCGTTTGGTGCCGATTCGGTTGTCCGATGGCCGCAGTTTTAGGATTCCAGCAGCGTTTGTTTTCAAAATTCAGAATTACCACTAATGGCGGCCAATGTATCTCTTGTGGTAATTGTTCCACCTATTGTGAAATGGGGATTGACGTAAGGGCTTATGCCCAAAAAGGAGAAAATATTGTTAGAAGCAGCTGTGTAGGTTGCGGTATCTGTGCAGCAGTTTGCCCAAGAGGTGTTCTGAAATTGGAAAACGATTCCATAAAAGGACGTATCAACAGTAATGATATTTTATTGGGGAATGATGTGGATTTGATGGATTTGGTGAATCAGAGATAGTTTTCAGTCCTCAGTTGGCAGTCCTCAGTTGGCAGTCCTCAGTTGGCAGTCCTCAGTTTTCCGTCGCCGTGTTCAGTCTCAGTTTGCAGTTTGACATTCGTTATTGCTTTCTAACAAGATTCTCAGTGTCACTCAAATAAAATCTCTGTGAATCTCTGTGCAAAACTCTGCGTTCCTCTGTGTAACCATTATACCCAGTTTCAATAAACTATTCTTACTTTTGTGCCCCAACTTTAAAACGTCAAATGCCCAATATCAAAGTCATCATTCCCGCTTATAACGAAGCAGACTCCATTGCGCTCGTCATCAAGGACATTCCATCCATTGTCGATGAAGTAATTGTCGTCAACAATAATTCCACCGACAAAACGGCCCAAGTGGCCCAAAACGCAGGTGCCACAGTTTTATATCAACCTCAAATGGGCTACGGCTATGCCTGCTTAAAGGGAATGGAATATGTTTCCACCCTATCTGAAGAGCCAGAGATTATCGTTTTTATGGATGGTGATTATAGTGATTATCCCGAAGAATTGATCCAAATAGTCGCGCCAATACTTGAAGATAATATTGATTTTGTCATAGGCTCAAGAGTCAACCGCTTACAGGAAAAAGGCTCCATGACACCTCAACAACATTTTGGAAACTGGCTGGCCACCTTTTTAATGCGAATTCTATTTGGCGCAAAATTCACTGATCTCGGTCCGTTTCGAGCTATAAAATATCAAAAACTTCTCGATTTAAAGATGCAGGATAAAACTTATGGATGGACCATTGAAATGCAATTAAAAGCTCTAAAACAAAATTTAACGTATATTGAGGTTCCTGTAAAATATAAAAAAAGAATTGGGGTCTCTAAAGTATCAGGAACCATAAAAGGTACTATCTTTGCGGGCGTAAAAATCCTAGGTTGGATTTTTAAATATAGTTTTAAGAAATGATTCTAGAAACCTTAATAATAGTTGTTTACACCATTGCTCTCCTACTTATTTTATTATATGCGCTAGCTCAACTCAATCTGTTATTCAATTATTTATCTGCTAAAAAGAACAAGGATACTTCGGAACTTTTTGATTTTTCCAATCCAGAAGAAATACCATTTGTCACCATCCAACTTCCTGTTTATAACGAAATGTACGTTATGGAAAGGCTTTTGGACAACATCGCCTTGATGGATTATCCTAAAGACAAATTGGAGATTCAAGTTCTTGACGACTCTACTGACGAAACCGTTATTACCACCGCCGAACATGTTGAAAGACTTAAAAAGACCGGCTTGGATATTCAACATATCCGAAGAACCGATCGCAGTGGTTTTAAAGCAGGCGCCCTAAAGGAAGGTTTAAAAATCGCTAAAGGTGAATATATTGCCATTTTTGACGCCGATTTTCTCCCAAAACCAAATTGGCTGAAACAAACCATCCCTTATTTTAAAGATGAGGAAATTGGAGTGGTTCAAACCCGATGGGGACATATTAATAGAAATTATTCCATACTTACAAAGATTCAAGCCTTTGCTTTAGATGCACATTTCACCTTAGAGCAAGTTGGCCGAAACAGTAAGGGCCATTTTATCAATTTTAATGGCACCGCTGGTGTATGGCGTAAAGCCTGTATTCTTGATGCGGGCAACTGGGAAGGAGATACACTTACGGAAGATCTGGATTTAAGCTACCGAGCACAACTTAAAAACTGGAAATTCAAATATTTGGAAGATGTTGAAACACCTGCCGAATTGCCCGTGGTCATCAGTGCAGCACGTTCGCAACAATTCCGCTGGAACAAAGGTGGCGCTGAGAATTTCAGAAAAATGATGTGGCGTGTCTTGACATCCAAGAACATTTCCCCAAAAACCAAACTTCACGGTCTGTTGCATCTATTGAATAGTACCATGTTTTTAAATGTTTTTTTGGTGGCCATTTTGAGCATTCCAATGCTTTATATTAAAAACGAGTATGCACATTTAAGGTTCTATTTTTATTTTATGAGCTTTTTCGTGTTGAGCACCATCATCTTTTTTGTTTGTTATTGGATGATGTTCCGTGAGATTTATGGCGCTGGATTTAAGAACTTCTTCAGTTATGTTTTCTTGTTTTTCACGTTCTTCTCCATTGCGATGGGCTTTTCACTCCATAACTCAATTGCCGTTATTGAAGGTCATATTGGCAAACGTAGTGAATTCATCAGGACACCAAAGTTTAATATCAGTACTTTAAAAGACACATGGAAAGGCAATAAATATTTGCGTAAAAAAGTTTCCATGAATGTCATTTTTGAAGGTGCCCTCATGCTCTACTTCGGGTTTGGTCTTTATCTTGCCTTCGTCATTGGCGATCAAGGTGGAGATTTCGGGCTCTTCCCGTTCCACCTCATGCTTTTTGTAGGGTTCGGGTATGTCTTCTTTCAATCGTTGACTTCTAAGGTATAGTTGGATTTTCATTTGGGCGTTCCCTTTCGGCCAACCTACAATTCATATAACCAACAAATTAAAGCTGGGCCTCAGGTCGCGCTATCCACTATATCTTTTTAGGCCAGTGGCTTCCTTTCAGTCAGTCCCTGGCCTAAAAAGGATGCCGTTTCTATCGCTAACGCAAATTCGTCGGTCAACAAAATTATAAGCTTGAAATAAATACTCTCCGAAAAAGAAAGCAAGACCGCTGCGCTAAGAGAAAAAAGAATCAAGACTAATAACATTAAGCACTGTTTATGCGGTCTTTAAAATTTAAAATCGGACTGAATAATACTGTTTCGGTTTTGCATCAAACTAAACCACTACAGATTAAAGTGCCGTCCAAAAAACGTTCTGGCTGGAGTTTTAAAAACAGACTGAAAGTCCATTGCACCTGCCTGACGGCAGTCAGGTTTGTGAAGTAGATATCATAATATTCTTTCACAACTTTCCGGGAAAGAATCCGTGAAAATTCGTGATTCCGGCAGCTATCGGAACGTGTCTAAATTTTTAAAGGTTAAAGTTAGTGGTACCTATGTGTTTTGTTTAACGCTATTTGAGAACTATAAAGGAAAATAGATGTCGTCAAACTAAAAACCCTTCAGGTCTTTTTATATGACATCAAAATAAACAGCTTATCTTGCAACGTCAACTGAATCCAGACCTTCCTTGTTGAAGATGGACTATTTATAGCGCTTAATGTTCAACACAACAGTTCTAAAATCAAATAAAAACCCTATCCTTTTGGCACTTGCAAGTGCTATCCTATATGCGGTATTTGCGTATGATTTGGTCAGAACAGAATATACCAAACTCATCGTATTATATGCACTACTGTTTGTTTTATTCTATCTGTTAGTAAAAAAACACTCAGGCAACTTTAAGCTTTTAGTGGTTTTTGCAATTCTTTTAAGAGTTGTATTTCTATTTTCCACCCCAAATCTTTCGCAAGATTTTTACCGCTTTATTTGGGATGGGCGCATGATTATCGAAGGATTTAACCCTTATCTTTTTACACCACAATCATTTATAAGTATTGGTGAATTTCCAGTCGCACAGGCTCAAGAACTCTATCAAGGCATGGGCGCACTTAACGCCAGCCACTTTACCAATTACCCACCTATAAAACAATTCATATTTATGATTGCCGCGCTATTCTCAGGGAAGAGCATTTTAGGCTCAGCATTCGTTTTTAGACTATTCATCATTGCCGCCGACATAGGAACACTCTATATAGGAAAAAAGCTGTTAGAGCGTCTAAAAGCACCTGTGCATAACATCTTCTGGTATATCCTCAATCCATTTATTATCATTGAATTGACGGGAAATTTACATTTTGAAGGCATCATGATTTTCTTTCTAATCCTAAGCTTATATCTTTTGCATTTGGGCAAATGGAAAACTGCGGCGATCATCTTTGCGCTATCCGTGTCGGTAAAATTGATTCCATTATTGTTCTTGCTCCTATTTTTTCAATATTTCATGCAAAATAAGAAGAATGAAATTATCGCAGATAAGACAAGTAAAATCGAACCCGCTTCTCTACTCAATTTTGCAAAACTCATAGGCTTTTATGGCATCATTGGTATCACTACTTTACTTTTGTTTGCACCTTTCTATTCTTCAGATTTCATCCATAATTATGCAGAAACAGTAGGACTCTGGTTCAGCACCTTCGAATTCAACGCAAGTCTTTATTATATTGCACGGGAGATTGGTTATAGGCTCACAAGCTACAATGAAATTGCAATAATCGGTAAATTTATCCCAATACTAACTGTTTTTGCACTTCTAATATTGACCTTCTTCCGGAAAAATACAAGTATTAAACAACTCCTAGTGAGTATGCTTTTTGCGGCAAGTATCTATTTTTTTATTTCTACAACGGTCCATCCTTGGTATTTGGCAACACTCGTCATCTTATCTGTATTTACAAATTACAAATTTCCCTTGGTTTGGTCTTTCATGATTATACTGAGCTATCTGGCCTACGCCAATGCACAGAATACAGAAAACCTATGGATTGTAGGTTTAGAGTACATCGTAGTTTATTCCGTTTTTATTTGGGAAGTCTTCATAAAAAAAGACCGCCCTAAGGCAGTCTTTCAAATAAAATGATGTTGTGATCATAATTCCTTGAGATGGGTTATCGTCAAAACTTCCACCTCATCGTCAAAGCCATTTTCGTCTTTGGTAACTACTATATCTGAGGTATAGGTCACTTCAAATTTTTGATTTACAAATAATTCGGCATCCAGATCAAATTCCTTCAGGACTGCTTCCTCAATCTTTTGGAAGGTCATGGTAAATTCGGAGCCGTCATCTTTATGCGTCGTAATAAAATTATAGCCATAGCCTTCATTGCCGTCATAAACGCCCACTATTTTTAAATCTTGTGAGGTGGGATGGTATGTGTGTGATTTAAAAGTTTGTACGGACATTAAAAAAAGGCATAAGACAGACGTTGCCATTAAAATTTTCGTTTTCATGATATTTCAATTTAGGATAGAAACTGTTCGTTTTTCGGAAGTTTGCCACATCAAGTCCGGACTTTTAGCAACCTCATTCTGACGAAGTCTGCACGTGGACATCAATTGAGAATAACGTCTATAGGAATCTATTTATCAACCGTTGAAAATATCTGATAACTCAGTAAAACATTTAAATTCTACCGTAAAATCATTCGGGTCCTTGACAAAGAATGACCGATGCTCTCCGGTTTTATTTTCTAAAAACTTGACCTGTGATAAAATTGGCGCATTTTGAGATTTCAATCGTTCAAGAACCTTGTTCCAGCCGTCCTCTTTCAATATCACTCCAAAATGGAACGACGGTAAAATATCACCATTAAAATTATAACTTTTAGAGTCAAATTTAAAAGGTCCACATTCGGTAAATGTAATTTGATGACCAAACAAATTGATGTCTGCCCATTTTACAGAGGAACGTCCGATTTCGGCCCCAAGAACTTCTTTATAAAATATTTTTGTTTTGTTGATGCTTACACAAGGTAAGGCGAGATGAAATAGTGTTGCCATAAGTTCTTTATTTTCACCTAATTATTAATATCGTATATGTTAAAGTTAAGCTATTTTTTGACACACAATTATATTTGACATAACTATTTTCAATTACATCTCAAATGTCTTGTACAAAAAAAGTTGCCCGTTTTGGGCAACTTTTAAGTCAATATGATATCATGAGCTATGAAAATAGTTCATGGCATTGTATTTTAATCTACAACTAGTCTATGTCTTCGTCTTCATCAACATCTACATCATCCATTTCTAAATCAGGATCAACTTCACCCAGTTCTGGGTCTTGCACCGCATCCGGATCATCTTCTTCAAACTCTTCATAATCATCTTCATCATAGTTCTCCATGGTCAACTGAAGTTTAGTACTGACTTTCACCAAATACTTTGTGTCGCTAGTTGTCACTTCCACAGCTTCTACAATTTCATTGTTGGCGTTTTTGAAAGTTATGATATTATCATCATCATAACCGTCAGGGTACTTTTCAACCAACAAAGAGAGAATTTCTGGTGTCAATTTTTTAAAATCGACGATTACACGCTTTAGATTGTCTCTTTTGTTACTCATAATTACATGTCTAATATATAGGCAAATATAAGTGGTGCAACAATAGTAGCATCACTTTCTATTATAAATTTCGGGGTATCAATATTTAATTTTCCCCAAGTTATTTTTTCATTAGGTACGGCTCCTGAATACGATCCATAGCTTGTAGTCGAATCACTGATCTGACAGAAATAACTCCAAAATGGTGTATCCGGTCGCTCCATATCCTGGTACAACATTGGCACCACACATATTGGGAAGTCTCCCGCAATACCGCCGCCAATTTGGAAGAATCCAATACCGTTTTCAGAATTATCCGTGTACCAATCTGCTAAGAACGTCATATATTCTATCCCCGATTTCATGGTACTGGCTTTCAATTCTCCTTTAAGAACATAGCTGGCAAAAATATTACCCATGGTACTGTCTTCCCAACCTGGTACAATTATAGGTAAATTTTTCTCTGCTGCAGCAAACATCCAAGAATTTTTTATGTCAATTTCATAGTATTGCTCAAGCACACCACTCAGTAACATTTTGTACATAAATTCATGTGGAAAAAAACGTTCTCCGTTATCTTCAGCATCTTTCCAGATTTTAAAGATATGCTTTTGTAAACGTCTGAAAGCTTCCTCTTCTGGGATACACGTATCAGTTACTCTATTTAAGCCTTTTTCCATCAAATCCCACTCATCTTGAGGTGTCAAATCACGATAGTTTGGCACACGCTTGTAATGTGAATGCGCTACCAAATTCATGATATCCTCTTCAAGGTTGGCACCTGTACTTGAAATAATCTGTACTTTATCTTGACGGATCATTTCTGCAAATATTTTACCTATCTCAGCCGTACTCATTGCGCCTGCCAAAGACACCAACATCTTGGAACCCTTTGCCAATTGCGCTTCATAACTTTGCGCAGCATCTACCAATGCAGCCGCGTTGAAATGCAGATAGTATTTTTCAATAAATTTAGAAATTTCTCCTTTATTAGTTGTCGTCATCATTGTCGAATTTAGAAAATTTGTTTGTGCTTGAACCTGTTTCATTAAAATTACTTTCGTAACCATCTTCTACATTGTCGTCCAAGAATTTATAAGTTAACATTTTATAATACAATTTGGCAGCCAGAAAATCGGATGATTTTTCTTTTGGATCTGGACAAAGCTCAACGATGTCAAATCCTACCACATTTTTATCTTCAAATACCTTTCTCAAAAAATCCAAAGTCTCGTACCAAAACAAGCCACCCGGCTCAGGAGTTCCGGTTGAAGGCATGATGGAAGGGTCGAATGCATCCAAATCAATGGTGATAAACACATTTTCCGTCATTTGATCAATAGCGCTGTCCATCCAAAACTCATCATTGACCATATCATGGGCAAAATATGTTTTTTCCTTGTCCATCACCGTGGTTTCAATAGCATCCATACTGCGAATACCCACTTGAATCAAATTGGTGTTTTGACTTGCTTCATAAACTGCGCAAGCATGATTACATTTGCTGCCTTGATATTCTTTACGCAAATCAGCATGTGCATCTATTTGAAGCACGGTCAAATTATCAAAACATTCATTAAAAGCGCGAATGGTACCAATAGAAATCGAATGTTCACCACCAAATGCAGTTACAAACTTATTGCGCTTAATATACTTTTTTACAGTTTGATGCACAGCATCCACCATCTTTTCAGGAGATGAATTCTCTGTCACGGCATCTGCAAGATAAACACCTTGTTTGTAAACTTCAGTTTCTGTTTCAATATCGTACAATTCCATGTTTTCAGAAGCATCCAAAAAAGCTTTTGGACCTTGGTCTGCACCTTTTTGCCATGTACTTGTACCATCATAAGGCACAGGGATCAGTACGATTTTAGCAGTTTCTAATTTGGAATATTCCTCTGGTATTCCGGCATACGTTATATTACTGTTCATTTTGTAATAATTATAATTGTTTTAAAGGTATAAGGCAATGGGTCATATTATATATAAAATCTTCAGAAACAATTAGTTTCCGTTGTTGTCATTATATCCTAAAATATCAAGTAAGTCTTCACTTTTCTGTTGTTCTGCAAAAACTTTAGTGGTCAACTTACCGTTTTCATCCTTATCAATCAGAATATGTTTTGGCGAAGGTATTAAACAATGTTGCAATCCACCAAATCCGCCGATAGTTTCCTGATACGCACCGGTATTGAAAAACCCAAGATACAAAGGTTTTTCCTTATTGTATTTAGGAAGGTAAATAGCGTTCATGTGCTGTTCACTGTTATAATAATCATCACTATCACAAGTCAAGCCTCCCAAAAGTACGCGCTCATAAGTATCATGCCAACGGTTGATTGGCAACATCACAAAGCGTTTGTTAATGGCCCAAGTATCTGGAAGCGTCGTAATGAACGATGAATTGATCATGTTCCATTTCTCTCTGTCGTTCTGTTGTTTTTGGTAAAGCACTTCATAGATAGCGCCACCGCTCTCACCGACAGTAAAGCTTCCAAACTCGGTAAAGATATTTGGCACTTCTACTTCTTCTTGCTCACAGAACTCTTGGATTTGATTAATGATTTCGTCCACCATATATTCATAGTCAAAATCAAAGGCCAATGAATTTTTAATTGGAAATCCGCCACCAATGTTCAAACTGTCCAAAGACGGACAAATACGTTTTAAATTGGCATATACTTTCAAACATTTGGAAAACTCATTCCAGTAATAGGCATTATCGCGAATTCCTGTGTTGATGAAAAAGTGCAACATTTTCAGTTTCACCTTCTTATTGTCCTTGATCTGGTTTCTATAAAATGGTAAAATGTTTTTGTAGCCAATGCCCAAACGAGAGGTATAAAACTCAAATTTCGGCTCTTCCTCGGAAGCTATTCGGATGCCGATATTGAACTTGCCCTTGATTTCCTGAGACAGCAAATCAATTTCCTCATAGTTATCAATGATAGGGATACAATTCTTATGACCGTTATTAATCAATCGTGCAATATTAGTAACGTATTGTGCACGCTTGAAGCCATTACTGATGACATAAGTCTTATTGTTGATCTTACCTTCTTCCTTAAGTTTTTCAACAATGTCAATATCAAAGGCAGACGAGGTTTCAATATGAATATCGTTTTTTAAGGCTTCATTCAACACATGTTTAAAGTGCGAACTTTTGGTACAATAACAATAGTGGTACTTGCCTTTATATTTATGTTTCTTGATGGCTTTCGCAAACCAATCCTTGGCACGACCAATATTATTTGAAATCTGAGGGAGGTAGGTAAACTTTAAAGGGGTACCGTAATCTTCCACCAATTGCATCAAATCAATATCGTGAAATTGAAGGGTTTTATCTTCCAGTTTAAATTCATCTTGTGGAAAATAAAAGGTTTGATTGATGAGATCAATATATTTTGTATTCATTATGATATATTAAGGTTTAAAAATCTGAAAAAAAATTCAATTAGAGTACTAATTTCCTGATAAATAATGAAAGTATCAAACTTGGATTTGTTGATGCGAAGGAACAGACACGATAACAAGGTGTTTCCATTCAGATAATTTAGAAGTAAGCTTTAAAATTTGGTGACTTATCTGATAAGTTGCTTTTGAAAATGACTTCTTAAAATCCAAAAGCCCAAACATAGAAACACGGTTCAAGGGTTCAGCTAAATAAAGTGCAAAAGAACTATAAAAATTTTATAAAACAAGGCGCATTAGCTAAAAATATGAATGGTGTTCTTGTAGCCGTTAAACTTTGCTGGATTTTTGAGATGTTTAGTAGGTTCGCTTCCCTTTCTGTAGCTTTTGCGAAGGCGGGAAACCTGAAACTCTTATCAAGACAGCATCTTCAACGTATTGACTTCTTGTTCGGTTAGATGTTTCCAGTGGCCACGAGGAATATCTTTTTTGGTCAGGCCTGCAATCGCCACACAGTCTACTCTAATAATTTCATAATTTAAATGGTCAAAGATAGAACGGATTATACTACTTCCGGTGTTCTTGATTTTCAGACCAATTTGATTTTTCGATTCGCCTGCAACAAAGCTGATTTCTTCTACAGTCACCAATTTACCATCAATCTTCAATCCATCTTGGATTTTCTTAAGGTCTTCGAACTTTAGATTTTTATCCAATTCTATTTGAAACAATCGTGGCACGCCATTTTTGGAATTGGTAAACTTATCCATCAAAGCTTCATCATTTGTAAATAAGATCAATCCCAATGAGTTTCTACCCAAACGACCAATAGGCTTAATACGGGATGTTGTCGCATTGGCGACCAAATCCATTACCGTTCTCCCTTTACCTTCGCTTGTGGTAGTAGCAAATCCCTTTGGTTTATTCAATAAAACATAGGCTTTTTTCTCAGGACTAATACGCGCTCCATCAAAACGGACGTCATCTTCCAACTTGACTTTATAGCCCATTTCGGTGATGATCTTTCCATTGACGGTCACACTTCCAGTAGCGATGTGCATATCAGCATCGCGACGCGAGCAAATACCAGAATTGGCAATGTATTTATTAAGTCTTATTTCGGTCGTATTGGACCTTTTGACTGGAGATTTTTTATCTGGAGTTGGTTTGGAACTGTCTTTGGTAACTTTTCTCATTGGAGCATTTCCTCTAGAATAACTCTTTCCTTTAGAATTATCACGCCCTCTTCCTGAAGTTGGCCCATTGCTTTTATCCTGACCTCTTCCGGATGATTTTCCTTTTCCACTACTCCCTTGATGTCTACTCATGACTTGAAATTTTACGCAAAGATACTTTATTATATACCGATTTAAGAGCTTTCAATTTACGATTTTCTCAAATCCTATTCAGCACCACATCTACATTGATCAATACAATGCTAAAAACTCCTGCCACAATGATAAATTTTAGAATGTTGTGCAATATGAGATAATGTAATTTTGTTTTTGACCTCCACAACAACACAATGAACGCAAGCAATAAGAACGTACTAAAATAAAAAAAATAGTTCATCTCGCCAATGTCAAAATATGTGACGAGCAAGAGCGTAGGAATTAATGTGAAAAGCGCCAAAGATGTCAACATTGCCTTTGATACATGCTCTCCATAAACAACAGGAATAGTATGATAACTTTGAGCCAAATCGCCTTTGATATTCTCTAAATCCTTGGTCAATTCACGCATTGAAATTATTAAAAACAAGAACATGGCATGGAAAAATATGACTGTTTCAAAATTTCTATAGTAAATAAAGATGGCGAAAAATGGTGTTATGGTTAAAATTGCAGAGGTCAGATTGCCAATAAATGGCAATTTTTTCAATTTATGAGAATACAGCCAAATTCCGAAAATATATAATGAAAAGAAAATGACGGCATTAAAAGACACGTAACTGGCCATCACAACCGCTAAGAAATTCAGAACAAAATAAAAGGACAGTTTTGTGTTTTGACTTACCAATCTGTCCAACATGGATTTATTGGGGCGATTGATCAGATCTTTTTCTGAATCGTAAAAGTTATTGATGATATAGCCTCCTGCAATGGTAAAAGCAGATGATAAAACCAACATAAACAGATTCAGATCAAGCACCACCTCCCTCAAAGGCCTATCATGTGCCAAAATATAAATGGAAGTCAGATATTGTGCAATGACAATAATTAGAATGTTATAGCCTCTTATGACAGAAAACATGCTAAAAAACTTGAGCAGAAAGTGTTTTTGTTTTCTGGTTAGCATAAAAACATGGTTAAAGCAGTTAGGCAAGAGCAATACCAGATGTCTCGGAAGAACATGAGTTTAAAAATTATAAACCACTTCTAATTTGTAATCTTTAAGAGACTGCCTCGCTTTTTCGATATCTTCCGTAAATCCTAAGATATAACCGCCACCACCTGAGCCACACAATTTCAGATAATAATCGTTGGTGTCGAGGCCATTTTTCCAAAGCGCATGAAACTGTTGTGGAATCATGGGTTTAAAATGATTCAATGCCACTTTTGAAAGTTTTTTTGTATTGAGAAACAATGATTTAAAATCACCCTTTAAAAAGTCGTCCACACATGCATCTGTATGCTTAATAAATTGATTTTTCAACATTCTTCGAAACCCCTCCTGTTTCATATTTTCCATGAAAATACTGACCATTGGTGCTGTTTCTCCAATCATGCCACTATCCAATAAAAACACGGCACCTTTTCCGTCACTTTTTTGCGAAGGAATCCCAGTAGCCTCTATATTATCTTTTGAATTAATCAAAATAGGAATACTCAAATAACTATTCAACGGATCCAAACCAGATGATTTTCCGTGGAAAAACGATTCCATTGCAGAAAAAATGGTTTTAAGAACCAATAGCTTTTCACGTGTCAAATTCTCTAAAACGGTAATTTTATCGTGTGCATACTTATCATAAACAGCAGCTACCAAAGCCCCACTACTCCCAACGCCGTAACCTTGTGGAATTGAAGATTCAAAATACATGCCCGCATCGACATCTTTTTCTAAAGTTTCAAAATCAAAAGTCACCAATTCAGGACTGATGCCTTTAAGATAATCAACAAATCTTTTTAAATTATTGTTGGATTTTATAGCGTTTTCAGAGTCAAGCCCGTCAGTTTTTAACGCACCATTATAAAAATTATATGGAATGGATAAGCCTTTGGAATCTTTAATGATGCCATACTCGCCGAAAAGTAGGATTTTAGAGTAAAATAGAGGTCCTTTCATTTTTTTTAATGAAAAATTAATAATGCAAAGTTAATGATTATTCTTTAGAAGTTTTTACAATACTCACTAATAATCGCAACATCTCCTGTGCTTTAGGCTTATATTCCTGAAATTGTTTCGCACCCAAGAAATCAGTAGCATGCAATAAATCCAACCAATAGTCAGTTTCATTGGCTTCTTTAAGACTAATTGACATTTTATTAGTGAAATCAGCTCGGCTTTGAGCAAATTCAGCTTCCCTGACATTTGCGCCTATTGAAGTTCCTGATTTCAAGAGTTGTCTTGACATGACATATTCTCTTTTGTTACCAGATAAATCTTTATAAAGATTTACAATATCAACGGCAAATTTGAAGCTTTTGTCTTTAATAATGTTTGCTTTCATGATAAGAGATTTAATGATTCGTGTTAACCAATATACACAATTCCCTCTGACATTATTAATTATAAATTATTCATTTTTAATTAATTGTGCTCCAAAACCAATTTGGTCACAAATATAATGTCCATTCTGACAATAGGCAACCAACTCTCTCTGAATAAATTGCAGGATTTCTTGGCTTTCCTTTTTAGGATAAAGCACGTGTACATTAGCTCCCGCGTCCAATGTAAAACTGATGTTTAAACCTGTATTTTGTCTGAATTCCCATATTTTATTGATAATCTCCAAAGTATTGGGTTTCATTAAGATGAAATAAGGCATACTGGTCATCATCATGGCGTGCAAGGTCAAGGCTTCACTTTCAACCAAAGCATTAAATGCTGCTAAATCTCCCGACTCCAAAATCCCCTTAAGGTTCTCAAGGTTTTGATGCGCTTGTTCAAATCTATTTTGTGCATAAGGATGGTCATACATGAGGTTATGCCCAACCGTACTGCTTACTTGCTTTTCACCTTTATCAACCAATAAAATAGTATCCTGGTATTCCTTAAAGTTCTCATGAACTTTATAAGGGTATTTTATCCCAAACAAATCCGTACTTCCTCCTATGGATTTGGTTTTGCCCCAAACTATCAAATCGCCTTCAATGCTTCTGCACGCACTTCCTGATCCCAAACGCGCCAAAAAAGATGCTTTTTGATTAAAATATGCATCATCAAAATCTTCCTCAACGGCACTTACAATCACATCAGATTCTATCAGTTGCTTTTCAACACTCATTAAACATAAGGCCAAAGCACTCATGCCACTTGCGGAGGAAGCAATCCCTGAACTGTGCGGAAAAGTGTTTTCTGTTTTTATTATAAACCGATACTGTTTTAAAAACGGCAGATATATTTCTACCCTCTCGAAAAAAGTCTGAATTTTAGGTTTGAAATCGTCTTTCTTCTCACCATCCAAATACACTTCAAAATCGAAATTTTCAAGATTATCTTTCTTAGAAAACTCGATGGTAGTAATGGTTTTACAATGATCCAAGGTAAAACTGATGGAAGGGTTTTCAGGAATCTGATCCTTTTTCTTTCCCCAATATTTCACCAAAGCAATATTGCTGGGCGATTGCCAAGTGACACTTCCTTTTTCTAAGGTGGCGTTGTATATATTTGGTATAAAATTGCGTTCGGTCATCTGCTAGTTATCTTATGATACAGCCTTTTTAAAAAAAAGACAGATCCAAAATTGATACTTAAAGCTGCAAAAATAGGAAATCTAAAGGTTCTTTTCATCAGTGGATGACATTGCTATCAATTTAACCATCGTATTATAGTTTCTGGCCGTTCCAGTTACTTTAAGTTTTCGTTCAAAAGAATTCCAATTGAATTTTGCCTGTCCATAACCCGCTTCGCTATAAAAATAGAGGCATTTATTTATAATGTCGAATTCTTCATTTTCATAAGTTTTTTTGGAGACCTCATCAACCAATTTAGTGTTGGGCAATTTATTAAACAGTATAAAATAACTCTTTTTCTTTTTTTCATTCGAAAACGGACAGGCATTAAAAATGCTCAATAATTCCTGATGTGTTTTTACAAGAACCGAAACTTCAAATCCGAAATGCGAGTGGATAAGCTCTTGGATTTTATTCGCTATGACATCTGCATTATCCAACGCATCAAAAATGACATTCCCACTTTGGATGTAGGTTTGCACATTTTGGAAACCTTCTTTCGTCATGAGTTGTCGCAAGTCTGCCATGGCGACTTTTTTATGCCCGCCTACGTTGATGCCTTTTAACAATGCGATGAGTTTTGGCATGATTAAAAATCTTGATTTTTATTGAGAAATCGATACACCAAAACCCCGTCAGGTTTTGGAATATAGTGAATAGAGTAATTAAACTGATCTAATGACACTATCCTGATATCTCTATACCGTACCTGAAAGGCATAGGGAAATTGCAGCACTAAGTCTAATTGCTTATCTATATCTTGCCAAAAAGCGTCTTCCTTCTCTAAAAACTCCATGAAACATTTAGCCTTATGAAGTTCTATTCTGGCCTCTTCTGAAAACCTCACGATTTTAACGCCCATACTGCGCTTTAATTTCGTCCCAAGTATATGTTTTCAATTCTCCTTTGTCATCCCTATGAATCATATCATCCATCATCTTTTTATACGCTTCAGATGGCTCACTATAGCGTATGGCAGTATCTTCTAAGGTGTATTCAATGTAGTTTTTTAAAGAGCGTTTTTGAAGTTTCGCCTGTTTCTCTAAGATCTCAATGGTCTTATTGTCCAATTCGATCAGTTTTTTTGTCTTTCCCATCGTATATAAATTTGATATATCTAATATATATAAAATATATTGAAACTATATTAAAAATTTATCTTAGAATTTTGAAGAACCCAAAACTATCATTCTTGGAATTGAATCAGATGGTCTGCCATTATTGCTTTTCAAATCGCTTTAGCAACAAGGTAAGCGCCGGTCCAGGCATTCTGGAAGTTAAAACCTCCCGTTACCGCATCCACATTGATGACTTCACCCGCAAAATAAAGATTTTTATGAAGTTTGCTTTCAAAGGTCTTGAAGTTGACTTCCTTTAAATCTACACCTCCAGCTGTTACAAATTCTTCTTTGAACGTGCTTTTTCCATCTACTTTAAAAACAGCTTGGGTCAATTGCAAAGACAAACTTTCCAATTGTTGCTTGTTTAAATCGGCCCAACGCGTTTCCTGATCTATACCTGAAGCGTGGACCAATTTGTACCAAAGACGTTTTGGCAAATCAAATTGCGCCAATTTAACCACAGTTTTCTTAGCGAAGTCGTGTTTTAAATCTTTTAAGTTTTCCAGACAATTTCCGAATGATTGTTTGATAAAATTTATTTCTATTTCAAACTTATAATTTCGGTTAGCCAGTTCAATGGCCCCAAAAGCAGACAATTTCAAAATGGCTGGCGCACTCATGCCCACATGGGTAATGAGCAATGGCCCGTCAGAATACAAATCAGATCCCACAACATTTACGTCTACATTTTGGGCTACCACACCCGGAATATCTTTAATTCGCTCATCTTTGATATTAAACGTAAAAAGTGACGGAATAGCTGGTGAAATGCTGTGGCCTAAGTCTTCTAATAATTTCCATATTTTAGGATTGCTCCCCGTAGCGATGACAAGTTTTTTACAATAAAACACTCCAGACTGTGTTTCAACTTTAAACTGGTGATCAACATCTCCTTTTTCATCCCGAAGTTCTATCTGCTTGACACTTTCATTATACAATAATTCAACCTTGTGCTTTTTGGCTTCATTCAAGAAACAATCAATGATGGTTTGGGAGGAATCCGTAATAGGAAACATTCGTCCATCTGCTTCGATTTTAAGTTCTACGCCCCGTTTTTCAAACCATTCTATAGTATCTCCCGTCATGAATTGATGGAAAGGTCCAAGCAATTCTTTTTCACCTCGCGGATAATTCAAGACCAATTCTGAAGGCACAAATTCGGCATGGGTCACGTTGCAGCGTCCGCCACCAGACACCTTGACTTTTTGAAGTCCTTCTTTGCCACGCTCGAGAATAGTAACTTTTAAATTAGGGTGACGTTCTGCAATATTGATGGCCGCAAAGAAACCGGCAGCGCCACCTCCAATAATGATGATATCTTTTACATTCATAACCGATCGGGATAATCTGAAATGATGCCATCTACTCCATATGATTTCATCAACGAAATGGCCTCAATGTCATTAACAGTCCAAGTGTTGACCTTATATCCTAAATTTTGAAGTTGTTGTACCTTTTTCTGATCCAACAAAATATAATGTGGATGGATGGCTTTAGCCTTAATGGTTTGTGCAAAATCTACAGCAACATCAAGGTCAAAATCGGTCAAAACAGCCAAAGGAACATTCTTGTTGATATTGTAGACTGTTTTTAATTCGTCATGATCAAAACTTGACACTATAAAATCTTCAAAATCCCAATCTTTTGTTTCCGTATATAATTGCATGCTTTTACAGGTTTCGAATGCCGTCCCATTGCCTTTAAGCTCAATATTAAGCATACATTTTTTATCTATAAGGTCTAAAACCTCCAATAAGGTCGGGATTTCAAATTGACCATTGACTTTTAGCGATTTGAGCTCATCAAGAGATTTCATGGTAATTTCGCCAGTACCATCAGTCAATCGCTCCAATGTAAAATCGTGATAAACGACCAATTCTCCGGTTTGACATAAATGTACGTCAATTTCGATGCCGTCAACACCCAAATCCAATGCTTTTTGAATGGATTCTAAGGTGTTTTCTGCAACATGTCCTTTGGCGCCACGATGGCCGATTTTTAAGGGTTGATTCACGAATTGTAGATGTTTCTGGTTTCCCGTTTCTTGTTTCTTGTTTTCTGCCCTCACAAAAGCTGCGGACGGACAGATTTGTTTCTCGCGATTTCCTTTTTGGAATTTGGAATTTTTTCCGTTTATTTTGGTCTCAACAATCCTTCTTGTGCCACTGAAGCAATAAGCTTCCCTTCTCTGGTAAAAATATTCCCTTGTGCAAATCCTCTGGCACCGGACGCGTTCGGCGACTGAATCGCATACAGCAACCAATCATCAAAATCAAAATCTCTGAAATACCACATAGAATGGTCCAGACTGGCCGTTTGCGTATTTCCCCAATGGGCCTTACTGGCATGACGATTCATCACTGCAGCCAAAATATTATAATCTGAGGCATAGGTGAGAATTTGCTGTTTAGTGGCCAAATCCAGATTAGAGGTATTTCCTTTAAGTTTAAACCAAACGTTGGTAAATGATGGCAAATCTTCCTTATTGAACGGGTTGACAAGCTCAACCGGTTTAAACTCTACCGGGCGTTCTGCTTCCAAAAACCCCTTTGTTTTTTTAGGAATAACCTCGCCAAATTGTTCTAAGATTTCTGTCCAGCTCATCAACTCTTCTGGCTGTTTGATCGACTTATTAATTTCCACTTGATGATTATAACCCTCTTCTATCATTTGAAAAGAAGCAGAAAGAATAAAAATGGTCAGTCCGTTTTGTTCCGCAGTAACCCGTCTTACTGAAAAACTGCCGCCATCCCGTACAATACTGACGTTATAAACGATGGGCAACTCCAAATTTCCAGCTTCCAAAAAGTAGGAATGCATGGAGTGAAGCACACGTTTATTGGTAATCGTTCTTGTTGCCGCATTAATGGCCTGAGCCAAGACTTGGCCACCAAAGACGCTAGGACTTCCCACCGATTTGCTAAAACCTTCAAATTGCGTTGGGTTGATTTCTTTTAAAGCAAGAAGTTCAATTAAATCTTGAACATTGTTCATATCATGTATTTTTTAAGCTTTTCAAAGGTATCTAAATGAACTTAAATTGAAAACTAAGATGTCATTAAATCTTGAAATCTGATTGGTTTAAAGATTTCATTTTTGCCATTCTACTTTCTATGATTGATAAGTCCATATCATTTGTTTGATTCTCAACGGCATCTTGGTACAAGTTCTTAATCTCCTTCATGATGGTCTTCTTATAATGTTGATCGCAAGTATCAGCATGCTGCAACAAAAACTCCAACATCATAAATAGTTTTTGCACCACAATGATATCGTGCTTACAGTAAGTGCGCAAGGCCGCCATGACACTGTACATCAAGTCTTCAAAACTCACGGTTTTAATACTCAGGTAAGCATTGTCGTCGTCGTCAAATAAAAAGCTACTATCTCTTTTTTTCATCCGAAGTGCAAATAATTCGGTCATATAATCAATGGCATTAATGGCTGTCCCAGGATCATTGATGCCGGGGGACATCGCTTTTACGGCTATTTCGGTAATCTGTTTAAATGCCAATACATAATTCTCCTCTATAAGCTCATTTTTTGAAAAGTGAAAACTGTCCAAAACCAAATCCGTAGCATCTTCATCCAATTCGGCTCCAGAATACTTAAGTAGAGGCAGTTCCTTTAGTATATAAGTACCTTTTATTTGAACAATTTCAACTTTAATCTTCCTTTCTTTAGCAAATTCCGCCAGAGAATTTAAACTCACATCTTGGAAATAACCAGATTTTTGACAAACAACAGTCTTCCAATTTGACGTGTCCGGAAACTCGATTTCCGTAGTTTTCTCATTGTCGATCAGTGCACTTAAACGTTCATTAGCTTTATCAAAAATCTTATCCATAATAGTTCCCACCTGTATTTGTTGCGATATGGAATGGATGAAATATATAAAAGCAGCCAAACAAACGGTCATAAAGATAATAGCCAATAAAACGGAGAATCCAGGAAGTTGATATTTGTCTCCATGCGGCGTTATGGATACCAAAGTGAAAATACAGTATAATAATGTCGAATTGTAAATCCCTAAAATCACTTGATGTCTTCGGTTAGAAATCAATCCCGGAAGTAATCGAGGTGAAAAATTACTGGAGGCCTGATTGAGCAAAATCATAACCAAGGAAAAACTAAACACCATTATAGAAATCAAACCGCCGATAAATGTGGTTAAGAGATCTCTTGCGGTATCAATATTATTAATCACCAAAATTGGTGCATTTTCGACCAAATATTCAGAAACACCCCAACTTTCAAGATAATACATGAAAAAAGCAAATAACAAACCAGCCAAACTGATCAAAGAGGGATAGAAAGCAATATTGCTTTCCAATTTGATAACGTATTCCAGTATATTATAAAAATGCTTTTTCATAGATTATGTTCATATTTGCCCATGTCATTATTGGGCTTTTCTTTAAAAATTAAAGCCAAGACCAAATGAAAACCGTGATCCGTCCTCTCCTGTAAAGAGATTAAATATTCCTGAAAGAGATTGGGCAGCTGTTATTCTCAAGCCTCCACCAAAATCATTATGCCATTTATTGGAATAATCACCTTTCCACCAAACGCGTCCCACATCTCCTCCTCCAAAGACTGTAATCTGCAACGGCAATAGCCGTGTTTTGAAAGAGGGAAAACTGTAGCGCACATCAGCACTTGCCACCATTGAATTTCTTCCCGTAAAACGTTCGGCTCTATAACCTCTCAAACCGGATTCTCCACCGATATTGGCTGCCTGATAGAACAAGAAATTATTTCCAAAGCGAAACTGGGTGCGCACATCTGTTTTAAGAACCAAACTATTGTCTTTAGTCAGGGCGTTATAGAAACCAATATTGGAATTGATATAGCCATACACCGCATCGACATCCTGAAGATTGGTTTTGGCGCCTATATGTAATTTAAAAATCATGCCCTTGCTTGGATTGACTCTGTTATCGGCCGCGAAGTAGTCGTACTCTGCCTCCAATCCACCAAAATAATGTCTTTCATAGTATTCCTCATTGATTGCTGGCTGAAAAGTCGTGATCAACCGATCTGGAGAATCTTTCAATTGGATACCTTCAAAGAGGGCTCTAAACCCATAGTCACTACCAAATGCTGATCGCTTGAGAATACCTATATGGCCACTATAAATAATTTTTTTGACTCGGTTAAAATCATAATCATCGGCATCATAAATGGATTCATTTCCGAAGCCAAAGAAGTTAGTGGTATACGAGTTATTTGTGAATGTGCCGCCAACATTTAAGTTCCAATCGTAAAAGAAATTAGCAAATTCACCTTCATAGTCAAATTTAAAACCACTGGTATCGAAGGCATATTTAGCATTAAAAGCGTGTTGTTGTGAGAATGGATTCCGCTGAAATCCGTTAACACTATAAACCACTGAGCCTCCCAATAGAATTCCATCATCTGGATTGTAACTCAGGTTTGGGGTGAGCGCTGTACCAGTAGTCCTATTTTTTTCAAAATTAAAAAGGTTCAAATTGTAAACATCCGTAAATCTTATGGTTGCTCCATTTTTTGAAAGAACAGTGTTTTCCTTTGATTTATGATCATAAATCTTAATTCGCCTCCCCTCTTTTATATTATAGATATCATTCCCCTGACCACCAATAATTCGAGTAAAAATTAAATTCTTGCCTTTCCCATTCACTTCAAATTGATCATGATCATTCAAACCATAAATCCACAGTTCCTTAGTAATTTTTCTATCAAAAATCTTATCAATAAAAGGCTCACTTCTGCCACCATCTTTAAGTCTTGATATTTTGACTTGTGTCAAGTCCTTGCCCAAACGGGTAATCTCAAAATAATCGTCTTTATCTGTTCCGGTCAACACGACCAACTCATTCAAATAGTCATAATATCTGTTAGCGATATCCTGTATATTGCCACGACGTCCTTTCAGCTTCACTTTAATATCTTCGATAATACTGTCCTGAACTTCTACGGGCACCTTGTTGAATGCATTTTCTATTACATCGTCAGTCACATGATCCTCTAAGAATTTGGCCTGTTTTATCCATGCTTCTCTATCTGATTGCTGCAGAAGCACCCGATCTAATTTTACACCGGCACTGTTCATCCATTTGATATCTTCCAATTGTTCATCATATACCTGAAGTTGTCTTGAAGATCCAGAGATAACTCTTACAATATCCAACAAGGTTCCGTCAAAATTTGAAAACACTTGGTCTCTATCTCTCGGAATAGGTTTATATAGTTTATCACCATTTTCTTGATTGAATTGCGCCCAACGCCACTGGTCCTGATGTCGGTCCCAATCGCCAATCAACATATCAAATAAACGCGCCCTGATATAGGCATTTTCATCAATCTTATACTTTTCGTCCTCTCTCACTTTTTCGATAATATCGTAAGTACTTTCAATATCATCGGCGTATCCAAAATTGCGTTCATCGGTATAATTTTCTTCGGGACGCTCTTCAATCATATATAATTGACCTCCATATTCGGCGTTGAACTTTCCTAAATGCTTATGTTTCGGGATATAAAAAATGTTTGGATTGGTGTGGTATATTTCTGCGGCATCCGACAAGTCTGGAATGGCCATGAAAGCATATGGATGCGCCGCTGTATAGAAATCCAAGATAAGACTTTCAATTTCTGTACGTTCGTAATCATCAGCAACATAAGAATTTTTAAAGAGTACTTTTTCTAAATACTGAGTGGTACTTTTGCGCAATGCCCTCATATTCAACTCTCTTCCATCTTTCGTTTTTAATCGTAAAGATTTGGTTTGGTGTCCACCTCCTGCACGTACCACTTCCAAGCCTCCATAAAGCGTGTCCAACGTTGCTACAGGCACTTTAATCGGTTTGCTATAAACACTTCTATACCGATCTCCCAAAAGCATTTTATAGACGAATGATTTATCTGTTTCTTCATCTGTATAAATAGAAACTTCAACTTCTTTTGGGAACGTATCGGCCAATTTGGAAAGGTCATAATGTTCTGTAGGAGGATAGACTTCCTTTTGAAACAACAAATGCGGTTGATTATTTTCCGACCCAAAATATTGCACCCATGAACTCCCATCCTTAAAAACTGTAAAAACCGCAAACCCTTGAAGTCCATACGCAAAAACACCATGCGCCTTTAAGTTAACTTGTCCTGTTTTTGAGCCAGAACCGGATACAATTTGTTTGATATTTCCGTTGTCAATATATTGCAACGTATGTTCATGGCCTGACACAAAAATGATATTGCCGTTTTCAGTCGCCAAATTTTCTAAACGATTCATCAGGTTATTATACAACTCATTGTATCTGTCTTGAATGGAAACGCCACCTTGGGATCTAATTTGAGTTACTAAGGACGCCAAACCAGGCATTGGAATTCTGTTCTGCATAGGAAACAAATGCTTTTCCAACGCAAATTGACCGCCATGGGTACTATTGGTGTACATAGGATGATGCATCGCAAAAACGATAGTTTTGCCTTGGGCTTTCTTGATTTCACCTTCCAACTCTAGCATCAAACGTTCCCGGGTTTTTATAACACAATCTTCATTAATGGTAGGATGTCGGTCCCAATTCACAAGATACCACTGTGTGTCGATGATTATCATTTGTATGGTTTCGCTTACATCAATACTTTTGAGAGGGCAACCGTTTTCAGGAAAAAAACTATTTTCATCGAGCGCTTCTTTGATATATTGCTCTTGTAATCTTACACCAGTCACACCTCCAGAATACCATTCATGGTTGCCGGGAATGAAAATGGTTTGCCCTTCAAAACTTTCAACAGATTTAACTTGGGCATCCAACATGTTTTCTGCGGCACCTCTATATTTATGCTCTTTATGAGGAAGACCAGAAGGATAAATATTATCTCCTAAAAACAAAGTATAATCGTCCTTAGTGTTTTTATCTGAAATATAGTGGTGAAATGCTGTTAATCCTTGTGACATCCCATTCATTGGGGATAATCCCGCATCACCAACCAAATAAAAAACCTTGTCAATTTCCTTTTCAGGAAATATATTTTGTTGGTCGTTGGGGTCTGAATATTGCGGTTTATAGGATGCACATGCATTAATAAATAAAACTGTGGTAAGAGTTATTAGAAGTTTTTTAATCATATTCATTAATAGTCGACTTATTTTAAAAGTGTCTTTTAATCCTAAAAGATTCAAATTAATTTATTTAATTTACATATTGCTCGCATTAGGAGTATTTATCATTAAATAATTTCGGTATCTATAACAATCTCACTCAACAGAGTTCTGTGGACTGGACATCTTGAGGCGATTTCTTTTAATCGTTTCTGTTGCGAATCGTCCAAGTTTCCAACGAATTTCAATTTTTTCAAAAGATGGTCAAATCGCGTTGGTTTATCCGCATCTAGCATCAAATCTTCACTGTGCTTTTTGGAATAGGTGATGTAGACGAAGACCTCTTGAAGATCCCATTTCTTCCGTTCAGCATAAAGTTTTACGGTCATTGCGGTACATGAGGCTAATGCCGCACTTAAAAAATCATAAGGTGAAGGCCCAAAATCATCGCCTCCAAAAGATTTTGGTTCATCTGCTATAAAGCTGTGCTTTTCCGTTTGCATGTAGGTGGTGAACTTGTCTTCCAAAAGATTCAAATGTCCCACCAACTGCTCGCCTTCTGTATCTAAAATAGTATGGTTACTGGTATCAAAATAGCCTTGAACCCATGCGCCTATCAAATTACCTACATAATTACTGTCCTTTTCCTTCAGTAATAAATGATCGGCATCATCAAGACTGACAAAACTTTTAGGATGGAATGCATTTATAAAAAGCTCTTGTGCATTGTCAATCCCTACAACCTTGTCAAACGGCGCGTGCATAATCAGGAGGGGTCTACGAAGTTGTTTTGTTATTGCTGGCAAGTCCGTTTTATCAAAATCATCCACAAATTCTTGGTTAATCTTAAAAGGTCGTCCTCCAATATTAACCTTTACATCACCTTTTTCTGCTATCTCATCAAACTGATGTGAAAAGTGTCGTTTTACGTGCTCTGTAGTTGACGGCGCACCAATAGTGGCCACAGCTTTTACGTTATCAAGTTGTGACGCTGCTACAATTACAGCCGCACCACCAAGAGAGTGCCCAACAAGTAATGATGGTGCTTCATAATGCGCTTTCATATAGTCATTAACTGCCAAAAGGTCTTCCACGTTGGCCGAAAAATGACTGTCTGCAAACTCGCCTTCACTTTGACCCAAGCCCGTGAAATCAAAACGAACGACACCAAAACCATGGGCGGTCAAAGCCCTACTAATATTTATTACTGGTTTTAAACTACTGCTACAGGTAAAGCAATGGGCAAAAATAGCATAGTTATTAGGTTTTTGATTTGGGGGAAGTTCCAAATAAGCTTGCAGCTGAAGACCTTTGGAGTTCTGGATATTGAGTTTTGTGCTTTTCATAATAAGTTGATTTAGTTATATGTGAATCATTTTGTTGTGATCCACAAATCCTGAGAATTGTTGTAATAGCAATTTCAATTTTGGATCAATAAAAGTCTTACAAAATGGTTTTTCAGGATTATTAAAATAGTAATTTTTAAAGTTTTCTTCTGAGGATTCAAAATATTTAAATGGCAATACCTCTGTGATCAATTCATCATTAAAATATCTTTGAAACCCCATCATTATAGATGTCACTTCCGCTTGTTGAACATCATCAAACGTATATATAGCCGATCTATATTTTTCTCGCATAGAATGGTTGGACCTACTGCTGTGTGTTAACAAATGTATTTCAATTAATGTTGGGAGCGTGATGCATCTAATATTAAAATGAACGATAACGGCTTCTGAAAAACCATTATTTGGTTTTGTAGAAGCCACAAATCCTTGTTCTACCTTCTCAACACCCTCAAGCGACTGAAAAACTGCTTCAGTGCACCAATGACATCCACCACCAAAACCAATCTTCGAAATATTTAAGATCATTAAGTTCTATGATTTGACTTCAACACCTTTCCAAAAAGCGACGTAGTTTTTGATGGCTTTAGCTTTGTCAGAAACTTCAGGATAAAACCAAGCGGCATCTTTATTCTGTTTGCCATCAACATCGATCGTATAATAGGAAGCTTCGCCCTTCCACGGACAAGTGCTATGGGTTTCGCTCGTCTTAAAAAATTCTTTTTTGATACTGTCATGCGGAAAATAATGATTGTTTTCTATGACTACCGTAGCGTCACTTTCTGCAATAATCTCATTGTTCCATATAGCTTTCATATTCACTTTTTTTCTATTTTAATTTTCAAGAACCGCAATGGGCGCAAAGAATAACATTAAAATTAAACAAATGGTTGATCAAATCTTTCGTAATGACAGGTATAACCGTTTGGTTTTCTTACAAGATAATCTTGATGTTCTGGTTCTGCCGGCCAAAATTTAGAATAAGGCTCTAAGGTAGTTACGACATCACCATCCCACCTATTAGAATTGTTCACAATGCTGATAATTTCTTCTGCCTCAGCTTTTTCTTCGTCGTTTTGAAAAAATATGGCCGAACGGTAGCTCGAACCCATATCATTTCCTTGTTGATCAACGGTTGTAGGATTATGGATTCTAAAAAAGTAGTCCAGAATATGTTTGAATGAAGTAACATTTGGATCGTATGTTATTTCGATACCTTCTGCGTGACCTGGATGGTTTCTGTAAGTTGGATGATCGTTGTCGCCGCCAATATATCCAACTTCGGTGTCGATGATACCTGGACGGACTCTAAACAAGTCTTCCATTCCCCAGAAACAGCCGCCGGCTATATATGCTTTTTGATTTGTACTCATTGTTTATATGTTAAATTGCTAATTAATTTTTATTATTACTCTCGTTTTGCTGTTATGAACTACATGACAACATGGAAGAACCTACTTTGTGCCGTGCCCATTCCGGACGCTTTGCAAACCACTTTTGATGTTCGGGCTGATCTTCATAAGGCTTTTTCAACAGTTGAAATAATTCATCGATGAGTGTATAATCCCCTTGATCTGCTTTGTCAATCGCCAATTGAGCCATATAATTTCGAAGTACATATTTTGGATTAACGGCGTTCATTTGCGATTTTCTTTGTGAATCTGAAATGGATTCTGTTTGTAATCTTTCCGCATAGCGATCAAACCAAGCGTTCCATTGTTGACGTATCGTATCTGATAGTTCTGTAATATTATAAAATGCCTCGTTTATAATTGTGAGTCCTTCAGAAGCTTCATCCTTATTAAAATCACCTAAATTTCGAAAGAAAATGGTCATATCAGTCTCCGTTAACTGTAATAAATCTTCTAAATCTTGGATGAACAATTGATCTGACTTAACCTCTGATTGCAATCCCAATTTCGATCGCATCATCTTTAAGGATTGTAACTCAAAATCGGTAGTATATTTTTCCAAAACAGCTTCCATAGCTTTCGCATCCTCAATCAACGGAAAAAGTGCATTTGCCAATTGATATAAATTCCACAATCCCATATTGGGCTGATTCCCGTATCTATAGCGTTTATTCTGACGATCAGTAGTATTTGGTGTCCAGCCAAAATCAAAACCTTCGAGCCATCCATAAGGGCCGTAGTCAATGGTCAATCCCAGAATGGACATATTATCAGTATTCAAAACACCATGTACAAAACCAACCCGTTGCCAATGAATGATCATTTCTAAAGTACGTTCAGAAACTTCAGCAAAAAATTGGAGGTAGGTGTCTTTGGACGGTTTTCCCAAATGCGAAAAATGCTGATTTATGGTGAAGTCGAGCAAAACTTTCAAATTCTTGTGATCTTGTCGAGCGGCAAAGATCTCATAACTTCCAAATCGCAAAAAACTTGGTGATAGCCTACTTACGATAGCCCCTTTTTCATAAGCTGGGTTCCCGTTGTACATAACGTCACGCAGCACCTGATCGCCAGTTAAAGCTAATGACAAAGCCCTGGTGGTGGGCACGCCCAAATAATACATGGCCTCACTGCATAAATACTCCCTGATTGATGAGCGCAAGACTGCCAATCCATCGCCAGAACGGGAATACGGGGTTTCTCCCGCGCCTTTCAACTGTACGACCCAGCTTTTATTCTCATGCTCTACCTCAAATAAGTTAATGGCTCGACCGTCTCCCAACTGACCAGCCCAATTCCCAAATTGATGTCCACCATAACACATGGCATAAGGTGTGGTATTTTCCAAAACCCTATTTCCAGTCATGACTTTTAAAAACTCGTCAGATTTAGCATCAACTTCTGTTAGACCTAATTTAAGGAGCATTTCAGGTGAGACATGAATCAATTGGGGATTAGAGGTTTGTTTTGGAGTTACATAAGAAAAACACGCTTCAGTGACCTGTCGCCTGCTGTTTTCCATATTGGGATCTGCTGGTAGTTGTGTGGTGAATTTATCTTTTATATTGAGTTTCATTAATTGTATTTTTTCTTAAGACCTGTCAGGTTTTCAAAACCTGACAGGTCTATTTAAATTTCAGATCAAAAATTCTGAATGCTTTTATCACCTATTTTATAATGGAATTCCATTTTTCACTATTTCTGGCGACCGATTTTATATAACCACAAACCGCAACGGCTTGATAACCTTCGTCGGACAACTTCTCAAAAGTCTTTTCTACGAGCACTTTCCCAATGCCTTGACCGCGAATATTAAATGGCACTTCACTATACTCGAGATACATTTTTCCGTCTTTTAGCGTATAGTCCACTGTTGCATTTTCGCCATCAACTTCCATGGTAAATTGGGTATTGGCTTTATCGTGTATAACTTTCATGTTTCTGATGTTTTTAAATTAAACCTACAAGGTTTTTATCTGTCCGCCGAAGGAGGAAATCCTTGCAGATTGAGGTTGGACGATTTTATCGGCGTGCATTTTGCGTAATCGGGCCAATTTAGGAGTTATGACCGCACTGCAATAGCCAGCAGTTGGGTTGGTGGCATAATAATTTTGGTGAACTTCTTCTGCCTCATGAAATTTTTCTACAGGACTAATTTCCGTCATGATAGGCTTATCATAATAAGGTGCCATTTCTCTTGCCACCACTTGCGCCACTTCTTTTTGATGCTTGTGGTGGAAGTATATAACAGAGCGGTATTGCGTCCCGACATCAGCACATTGTCCGTTCAAAGTGGTAGGATCATGACTGGTCATAAAAATGACCAATAAATCTTCATAACTGATCATAGACGGATCAAAACTTACCTGAACAACTTCAGCATGACCTGTCAACCCAGAACACACTTCTCTATAGGTAGGCGTTCCAGGAACAGTACCACCCATATAACCGGAAACCACGTTCTCAACGCCGTTTATTTCATTGAATATTGCTTCAATACACCAAAAGCAGCCACCACCAACCGTCATTAACTGTAAGTTTTTATCTGACATATTCTTCCTTCAATTATTTAAATTGCCTTCTTGGATGTATCCAAAACCATGGATTCAGAATTGACACAATAGCGCAATCCGCTTGGTTCTGGTCCATCAGGAAACACATGTCCTAAATGGGCATCACAAACATTACACATCACTTCTACTCTGACCATTCCGAATGAGGTATCCCTTTCATATTTTATGGCATTCTCCTTAATAGGCTGTGTAAAACTTGGCCACCCTGAGCTGGATTTAAATTTTATAGTGGAGTCAAACAATGGGGTATTGCAACACAAACAATTGTATTGACCTTCATCAAAAACATTGCAATGCGCACCTGTTCCGGGAGCTTCTGTTCCTTTTTGTCTTGCCACTCTATATTGTTCCGGGGTTAACAATTCACGCCATTCAGCTTCTGACTTTTCAACTCTCCTTTCTGGTTTAGGATTTCCTTTTACGGCAAATTCCATCACATTCTTCCATGTAAGCATATCGTTAAAGTATTTTTCTTAAAGTTAAAAAATATTATACGGATTTGGTCGGGTTTTAACGTTTTGCATTACAAATAGTCGTCAATGAATCCAAATTCCTGATTAATTTTTTAGTACTTTGTATGAAAATTTTTTAGATCACATTTATGGCTGATATCATCACAAAAACTGAGGATTTTGTATTTAATCTGTTTAAGGAAGACTTACCCAACACGTTCCTTTATCATAATTTCACGCATACTAAACGTGTATTGCGAAGCGCGAATGAGATCATTGATAATTCTGAGGTTACTGCTGCTGATTCCAAAATCCTCCAACTTGCTGCTTTGCTTCACGATACTGGGTACACCAAGACAAGAGAGGACCATGAAGAAGAAAGTGTTAAGATAGCTACCAAATTCTTAGAAGAACAACAGGTTGAAAAGTCTATTATTGAAGCCGTCAATAAATGTATTATGGCGACTAAATTCAAGGATACCCCAAAAACTGAACTCGAAAAAATAATAAGAGATGCCGATGCCTCTCATTTTGGAAAGGACTATTTTGATGAAGCGAGCGAGTTCTTACGCAAAGAATTGGAATTACAAGACGTAAGAACTTATACGACTTCAGAATGGCTGGCCGAAAACATTGAGGTATTGTCACAAAAACATCAGTTTTATACAGATTATGCCTTAAGAAATTGGCAGCAACAGAAAGAGATTAATTTAGCTGAGCTCATCAAATCAAAGAGGAAAGAAAAAAAGAGACATAAGAAAGAACAAATGAAGGCGCGGTATAAGGCAAAAGCCAAAGATGCGAGTCCAGAGCGTGCCATTCAGTCATTTTACAGAACATCGTTGCGAAACCATATCAAATTAAGTGATATTGCCGACACCAAAGCCAACATCTTACTATCTGTCAATGCGATTATCATTTCATTGATGCTCTCTACCCTCTTTTCAAAATTTGACAATCCAGCCAATCAATTTTTAATCGTACCTACCATTATATTAATGCTCTCCAGCATTACCTCCATGATTCTATCGATCATCGCGACAAGACCAAACATTACCAGTGGCGAATTCACCAAGGAGGATGTAAAGAACCAAAAAGTGAACCTCACCTTTTTCGGTAATTTCCATAAGATGAAACTTGAAGATTTTGAATGGGCAATTACTGAGCTTTTAAAAGATAAAGATTATGTCTATAGCTCTCTGACAAAAGACCTTTATTTTCTTGGAAAGGTCTTGGATCGGAAATATCGTATTTTAAGAGTCACCTATACTGTCTTTATGGTAGGGATGATTATATCCGTAGTTGCTTTTGCGGTATCTTTCAAGTTCTCACCAAACGCAAATATCGATGACGTTTTAAAATCAGAAGACCAAGCCATAAACATCATTGAACCTCAGCAAAAAACAGCACAAAATTATTATGTTTAGGATTGGATTTCATTGATCAAATCATCGTAGGTATAATAGTGATCTCCCTTAGGATGATTGTATAAAATAGGTACACGAATAGCTTTTAAACCAGCGATACCCTGAAGATCTTCCAAATCCAGTAATTCAATATCCATGTCAAATACTTTTTTAAATTGTAAGAATTTAATGTATTTCAGATATGCCTCCTCATCCTCCTTTTGGGAATAAATAATAGTCAATTTACCATTTACTGTCACGCGTTCATCTGTGCCTTTAATGAGTGCTTTGTCCACTCGTTTTTTAACCACCTCATAACTTGCATTGTAGGTACCATACACATCAAATTGTTTCTCATCCATCCTAAATTGAATGGTCAAGGGTTTATTGAACACCAAAACCATTGAGGCCACATCAACAGATGAAGGATAATCGGGTTTATTTCTATAAAACTCATTCTCCATTTCACACATGACCTGGAGCTGCCAAAGCCTTAAATTATAAAGATATATTTTATGGAAGCCATGCTCTTTTGTAATGGATTCTCCGATATACATATTATGCTCCACCCCATCTGTTTTATAGCGCTCAAAATAATGTGGATACATTTGTTGCGCTTCCTCTTGTTTATGATCAAGAATATGAGTCATATTTTTATTGATCATGGTAATAGTATCATCATAGTTTTTCTGATGGTAGTAAATAAGGTTCAAACTCCTGTCTATTTTGGCGAAATAATTCTCAATATGCATGCGAAGCGCGTTATTCTTTTGCTCAATAAACTCAAATAAAGGATGGATTTCATTTTCAAAAAAGCTACCGATTTCTTGCTCACTATCGACTATAAAATGATGATCCAAGGAATTAAAAAAGACCTCTAACTGATGTAACAATTGCTCATAAATAGGTAAGCGTTCCTTTTTTAATTGCGCTTCAATTATTTCTTTGGACAAACTTAATTGTAAGGACAAATCCTGTCGCGTTGCCTCATTTCTCGTTTCCGAAGAGCCCATAACATCAATTTGTCCAAAGAGTGGGTAGACATTTTCAAAAGTAATTTCTTCAAAAGCTACGTTTTTGCCGTCGGTTCGTTTTTTATCGAGAAAAACCCGGGCAGCATCCTCAAACCTCCAGGACACACTCGGATGGATGGAGGTGCATTCTTGCTGGATAACAGCTTCAATCAAATGCTTTTCCTCCTCTTTTGACCGCAATAATGAAGACACAATAAAAGGCATAACGTCTCTCAACAAATTGGCATTGACGCTATTGAGCTCACCTACTTTATGCGAAACAATCTCCAGCACTCCCAACAACTCCCCTTCACTGGAGATGGGTGCGAAGATGGCACTCTTAATATTCTGATCGTACAAGTTTTTATAGAATGGTTCGTGCGACTGGTGATAGCATTGTTCCACATCTAAAATTGAAAAATATTCTTTCTCGGTAATAAGCGATTTGTAAGAATCTCCACAAAGCGCACTCTGACATGGCACTATGGCTGTATCCGTAAGCAAATAACTCTCAATAAACTTTCCCTCAACACGTTCAAAAGTCTGACTTTCCTTATTATAAATAACAAAACCCACTTTAAGATTTTTAATATTGAATAAAGATTCAAAGGTGACCTGAAAGTCATCAATGAAATTATCATTCTTCCGTTTGCCAGAGATCAACAACGTGGACTTTATATCAGAAATTGACCGATCATCGGTAACATCAAAAATATTGTTAATTGTAAATCCTTTATAAATATAACTATGGGGCGGAAATTTCTCTCGCCATAAATCAATATCCTCAAAATTACCCAACAACAAACGGTAATCTTCTTCCGTGATTTCTGGTGCTGATGCTGTTTTGACAACCTCGGCAAAATCGGCATTGAACAAGATTTTATAAGTTCGTATAATCCCTTTGGCATCCGGAATCTCATAAAATAGAGATCTTCTAAAGCTCATCTGATACCCATAATAAAAGTATAGAATGATGGTACAGGCTACCCTGTAATGATCATCTTCGGGCATATTGGAGATTTTCAGACGAAAATCCGGACCGGCATTTTCAACGATGGATTTGAATCGGGATGACGCATTGAAATTAAGGTCGTGCAAAGGCATTGATGCCGTCTTGATTTCGTTTAGGGTGAGGACCTCACTGAAAGAATCTTCAAGAATGATCTGGATTTCCTTTTGATACGTTTCAAGCAATGTAGGATCACTGAAACCATCTCTTAGCTCGGAAACAGAATTCCCAGCTTGCAACACACGCTCCGCTTTTTCGACCTTAAAAGAGTCATCACTTTGCGCCATGGTCTCATAACGCTCCAAAAGCTTGTCGAAACTTATTTTGAGCGCTAAAGGCGAATCCAATTGATCATTGATATCTTTCATAACATTTACATCTTCTCAAATTTACGCAATTTTGAGGAGGCTATAAAAAAAGAATCGTGTCGCTTTAAATAAAACGCCACGATTCTTTGATGGGCTAAACCAATTGATATTAAAATGCCATATCAACCTAAAACACTCTGATCCAGGTTTTTACAACAGTCTGAAAGTCGGTTAAATTGGGAAATACTTAGTTTTCAATTTAAGCACAACTTTTCGGAATTGAGAGAATTCGTGAAAATCTGTGATTCCGATAGCTATCGGAACGTGTCAAAATTTTTGGAGGTTAAAGTTGGGTCCACTTAAAATAGATAATTTCAACTTTATTTGGGACCAATGAAATAAATAAAAAAGCCCATCTTGAGTCTCAATTCACTTAATATTATTTCAGCTCTAATAGCACCATATCAAATTCTGAATCCATTTTAACTTCACCATTTTCAACCACTACATCTTGATGAGAATAGGCGTCATGCAGTGTCGTACCTTCTTCAAATAATCTGCCCACGTTTAAAGTTTTAGGTCCCTTTGGAAGGTCTAAACCTATAATGACCAAATCTTCAAAATCGTCCTTTTTGTAGCTTCTATAAAATACATACGGACTTTCGGTTATCACTTGATGAACACCAGCGCCCACGGCAGGATGGTTTTTTCTGAACTGTCCCAATTTTTGCCAATGCTTTAAAATCGATTGGGTGCTTTCGTCAGATGCCATCTGATCCCAATTCATAAAAGATCTTAAGGTGGCATCACCAACAGTTCCTTCGATAACCAAGGGTCTCGCCGATTCATCACCATAATAAATTTGTGAGGTTCCAGGAGCCAATAATAATTTAGTTGCGGTTTCAAACGGTTTTTCTCGTTTTGGATCAAAAGGCTCACCATCATCATGTGACGACAAATAATTTAATACTCCAAAATCTTTCAAGGGGCCATCAAGTTTGTTTGTGTATTTATTGAAGAGACCCTCATAATCGAGTTTTGCGGCATGATATTTAAATTCAAAATTGATCAAACTGTTAAACGCCTTCTCAAAATAATTAATGGAAGTACCACCAAGATCATAAGATGTCCCTGTTGAAATACCATAACCATAAACTTCTCCGACCAAGTAAAACTCGTTGTTATCCAATACTGCCTCTGGATTATTTGTTTTCCATTCGTTAAATGAGAAATCACATTCTGCTCTGAATTCTGACCAAACGGTTTCCTCTACGTGTTTTACCGTATCTACGCGATAGCCATCAATACCAAACTCGGTAATATAATCCGTTAGCCATTTTATGATATAAAAACGTGGCGCCCTGGGGTGGCCTGTACGTTCAAAAAAAGCATCCAATTCGGCAACTTCCTGTTCATAACGCCCTTCCGACTTCCATTTTTCAACAAGTTGTGGAGGCAAGTCAACGGCTTCGTCACTTTCTGTTTTAATATCTGGCAGATTTTTAACCAGCGTACATGAAATGGTCGAATCATAGGACGTATAATCACAAGTAGGATCTGTTCGCACCCACTCGTCGGGCCAAACAGGATCCACAGGAGTAACCGGCCCCGTGTGATTGATGACGGCATCCAACAGAATACGAATCCCTCTTTTGTGTGCCGCCGCAATCAATGCTTTTAAATCATCCTTAGTTCCAAAATTTGGGTCAATGGCCGTCCAATCTTTCGTCCAATAGCCATGAAATCCATATGTGATCCCCGTGCCTTCATCTGTGCCGCCATGGATTTGCTCTACAATAGGCGTCATCCAAATAGCGTTGATCCCTAAGTCGGAAAAATACCCGTCCTCTATTTTTTGGGTGATGCCTTTTAGATCGCCTCCTTCAAAACCTCTTAACTTTCCGGTTTCTTTTGTCCGATCAAAATTTACATCATTTGAGGTATCGCCATTATTAAAACGATCCGTCAGCAAAAAATACATGTTGGCACCTTCCCATACAAAAGGTGCTTCTTTTTTCTCATTCATTGTCATCAATTTATTCTCTTCTTTACCGCTTAATAAAACGAAGCTACAAAGAAAACACCATAAAAAATTCCTCATAATTAATTTGTTAAGATTCGATATTCCCAAGGCTTTAAAACAAGCACATTGTCATTCATTTCGATAGGATCATTAGTCATATAATCTGTAAAATTTCCTTTTAGCGGCGCAGAAAACGACTGTTCTTTATCAGAGAAATTCCCAACAAAAGTGAGGGTGATATTGTTTTTGCTGCGCTGAAATGCCAATACCTTATCGTTTGTTGTTTCCAGGTTTTTATAAGATGCGGGATCTTTCCCACCATTTAAAGCAGGGTTTGTGTTTTTCAACTTTCCGAGCTTTTCAAGCAGAGGCCACATTTTCCCTTTCGTTTTTGGAATGGAATCTTTTTCAAAAAACTTCAATCGGTGGTCCAAATCATACTCCATGCCTGAATAGATCAACGGCATTCCTGGGATCACGTAACTAAACGCGGTCATTAACGGTGCAGCACCTTTCATACGTTCATTGATGGTGCCATTCCATGAATTCTCATCATGGTTGGTCACAAAGTTCATGATAATATCATCTTTTTCGTAGATGGACTCAATTTGCGACCATCGGTCCTTCCAAGCGTCTAAACCTTTTTCGCCTTTAGCCATAGCGTTCATGGCGTGATGGGTATCCCATCCATAAACCGCATCAAACAAACCATCTTTTGCCAATTCAGGTTCCCAAGCTTCAGCCAACATAAAGATGTCCTTTGTTTCTCTAAGCTGTGGAATCGCTTCTACCCAGAAATCGGTTGGAACAGATCCTGCCACATCACATCTAAATCCGTCAATTCCTTCTTCCTTTAACCAATATTGCATGTCGGCAATCATTTCTTTACGCATGTCTTTATTGTCATAATTCAAATCGGCAACATCCGTCCAATCCGAATCTACGGGATGTGTAATATTGCCATCTTTATCCTTGGTATAATAATCTGGATTACTTTTGATCCATTCATGATCCCATCCTGTATGGTTTGGCACCCAATCCAAAATAACATAAATGCCATTTTCATGCGCAGTTTTGACCAAATTTCTAAAGTCTTCAAGGGTTCCAAATTCTGGATTGATTTTGGTGAAATCGGATACGGCATAATAACTGCCAAGATATTTGGATTGTTCGGCTTCTGGGAAATCGGAGGCAAATTTACTATCCTCTCCACCTGTGGCTTTACGTTTTGTTTCGCTGATTGGGAAAATCGGCATCAACCAAATCACTTTAACGCCCAGTTCTTTTAACTGAGGAATGTCTTTGGTGAATTCATCAAAATGTCCGGAAGGTGAATATTGACGAATGTTAGCTTCATAAATAACGGCTGTCTCCAGAACAGCATCGGAAATAGGTTGAATTTTTTCTTGAGTCGTTTCTTCAATGAAAGCTTCAACTTTCTTTTCTTCTTTACAAGCAACAATCAGCATAAAACTGAAGACTGCCAAAATGACTTTTTTCATGGTAATTAATTTAATTTGATGTTTAGTTTTAATTCTTTTGAAGTGTTCCATTCTAAAGGAATAGTTATTATTTTTTGATCTTTATTAAAAGTGAAATCCAATTTTTTGCGACTGATCTTAACCGATTTAGGTTTCAGGCTTATGTTGTGAAGGACAAGCTCAATGGATTTTGTTTGTGTTTGAAAATCCGAGCCAAGCTCAGCTTTTATTTCAATTTCAATTTCTTTCGCGCTCACTTTTGATGAAAAGGCCATCAGTTCAAAGTGTCCTTTCTCAAAGGCGTCGGCCGTCAATCCATCATCATTATATAGTTGACCTTTACTTTCCTTAACTGTAGCATCATAATAGAAATGCAATTCAATAGTGTTCCCATCATAGTCCTTGGTACTTTGCATCGGTTTTGACATAGGAATAAAAGCACCTCCACGTACAAAGGTTGGAATCTGGTCTTCGGCGACTTTAACAGTGACTCTTTTTCCACCTACAAACTTTTCATTGGTATAAAAATCGAACCAATTGCTATTTTTAGGGAAGTAAATCTCCTTTTCAGTAATTTGAGATTTAAGAATTGGTGCGATTAAAAAATCATCGCCCCAAAAATATTCCGAAGCATTTGTTTTGAGAGCTTCTGAATCGTCTTCAAAAAACAACGGTCGCATTAAAGGCGTGCCTTTCTTGTGATTTTCAAAGCTGAGATTATAATTATATGGCAACAGTTTGTAACGCAATTCGATGGATTTCTTAGCCAAAGCCTTGGTTTTAGAATCCCAAAAAACAGGCTCTGCAGGTACTTCTTCCTGAGCATGGGGACGGTAGATAGGCTGAAAAACACCATACTGTAACCAACGTGTGTAAAGTTCAGCATCTTGATTGTCACCTGCAAATCCGCCCAAATCAGAGTGCATGTAGCCCAGACCTTGCATGCCCATTTGCAGGGCGATTTCGGGTTGACTTTGTAATCCGCCCCAAGTTCTGTTGACATCTCCCGACCACGGAATCATGCCAAATCGCTGAGACCCCGAATATCCAGCACGCATTAATATGAAAGGTCTCTGGTTAGGGAAGTCAGTCTTATAGCCGTCTGCAATCAATCCTGCCCAATCATGACCATAAATATTATGGACTTCATCTGCTGTACCTGTGGCATGGAGCAACTTTGAGGGATGGACTTCAGGTTCGCCCAAATCGCCCCAAACTCCGGTCACGCCCATTTCTGCAAGACCTTTGTAAATATTCCAAAACCAAGCTTTTCCTTTCGGATTATAGATATCGATCAATCCTGTGTTTCCAAAATAGAAATCGAACGTATAGGGATTTCCAACAGAATCTTTCGCCATGACATCTTTATCGACAACTTCCTGCCAACGCTTGGAAGTGGTCAAAACAAACGGTTCTGTTACCAAAATGGTGTTGACATGGTCAGACTTCAAATCCTTGATCATTTGTGTTGGATTTGGGAAGGAATCTTTTAAAAACTCCAGATTTCCCATATGGCCTTGAATGTCCTTTCCAAACCAAAAAATATCGATGATGACCGCATCCAATGGGATTTGTTCATCCCTAAACTTTTGAACTGTGGCTGCAACTTCCTTTTGGGAATGGTAACCAAAACGGCTTGAAAAATTCCCCAAGGCCCAGCGCGGTAGCAATGGTTGTTTCCCAGTTAAATCGGTATAATTATCGATCAAATCTGTCCAAGAATCGCCCACAATGACTTGATAGGTTTTTCTGCCAGAAATAGTTTCATAAGTTAGGGTGTTATCTTTTTTACTGTCCAAATCTAAAAATCCGATAGGTGCATTATCAAAATGGATCATATATTGGTTTGACGACATCATGATAGGCATGGTGTAGTTCATCAACTCCGAATGGGTTTCATAACCATAATGCGCACGATTGTAAAGTTTCAATCGGTGACCGCGACGGTTCATGCCCAAAGCTCTTGCACCGCCACCATAGAGAATTTCATCTTTTGTGAGGTTGAACTGGATGGTTTCCAAACTGTCGTTTTTGACGTAGCCCATTTTTTCTGAGATGATGGGTTTGCCTTTGTATCTATAGGAAATTTGAAAAGGTTGTTTATTTATTTCAACTTCCAATCCACAAGTGTTTAATCTATAATTAGACCCATTATCTGTGAGAGATGTTGTTTCACAATTGTTGTGTTTGAAATCATTAATTACTGCATGTGATTTCCCGTTTAAATCTTCCCCATCCGGAACAAAACTGGTTTCAATAATTTCTGAAGAAAGAATTCTTATTTGATATACGCCATCGCTTACCTCAACTTTAACGAGTTCTCCATCTTGAAATTCAGCACTTTTGAAAATTCGGTTTGGGTTTTGGGAGAAGCCAAGTATTGATGTGAATAAGAATGCTATTAATATGTGTTTTTTCATTTGTTTTACTCTTTCAAAATTTAAGTTTTTGCTCAAACCTGACAGGTTAATATTTTCAAGACCTAACAGGTTTTAAAAACCTGTTAGGTCTGATACTGGTTTATTCGGACTTCTTCAACAAAAACGTCAATGGAATATCCAATCGTTTTTGCCAAGAAACTTCTGTATGTTCTGCGCCTTCAAACTTCAGGTTTCTAAAATTTGAATGGTCATAGCCTTTATCTTTAAAAATAATGTTTACTGTTTTTGCGTATTTTGGATAGAATTTATCCAATGTTTCCGTTCCGTAATCAAAATAAAATCGGTGGTTTTTTGGAGAAGGCAAATTGGTCTTCATATACTCGAAAATTGTATCGGCCAATAAATCGCCGTCATTTGGGTTAGTACCAGGCCAATGGGTTGATAAGCAAGCAGCGGCTCCAAAAATTTCCGGATATTCGCAAATGGCGTACATAGAAATCAATCCGCCCATGCTCGACCCTGCTACAAACGTATTGTCCCTATCGGTCAATACCGAATAATTGGCATCCACATAAGGTTTTAACTCATTAACAATAAAGCCCAAATAGTTATCTGAAGTCACATTATCAAACTTAAAATTGTCCCTCTTGGCCTGTTCAAAAAGAGAATCCCGAACCGATTTTGGCAAGGATTCAAAAGGCTTTTGAGGAAAATACTCACTGTGTCTAAGCTCGTTGATATTGAAAGGAGCGACTACAATAAAATCTCTGGTGATGCTGTCCTTCATTAACTGACCTGACGTTTCATCTACTTTCCATTCTTGGTTGTTCCAAGTGATCGTACTATCAAACAACATTTGCCCATCGTGCATGTACAATACGGCATATTTTTTATTGTTGGAATAGCCTTCTGGTAACCAGATATCAACTTTTCTTGGCGGAATATAATTGGACGGAAAATCATCAATTCGCAACAAAGTGCCTCCGGCAAAATCACCTTTAATGGTTTCTGTTTGAACCTTGGAAATGTCCGCAGGTTTGATAATGACCTTCTTTTCTTTTTTAGATTCACATGAAAGTGAACTAATGAAAATGACAAGTATGTAAATATTTCTTTTCATATTTTGTTTTAAACCAACAAGGTTTTCCTCCTTCGGCGGACAGGTAAATCCTTGTTGGTTGATTTTCAGCAAAACTTCGGGGATTGCGAGTTGGAATTAGTGAAATTTTTTGAGAATTTAAAATTCAATGATCATCGATGTTTTTCCGTCAATGGTCAAAGATTCTTCCAATGATATTCTTTCTTCCGACAAAATTTCCTTCCCATTCGTGGCTGTACCAATCATTTCGCCAAAGCGTTTCAAATTTAAAGTTTGGGCTTCAGGATTGTTATTAATCACAATCATCACCTTATCATCTGTATTATATCTAAAATAAACATAGACATTATCTTCAGGTACAAATTGCATCGTTTTACCCGTATGTATCACGGATTTCGATTTTCGCCAGTTAAAAACTTTCTTTGAAAATTCAAAATATTCGGTTTGTTCGGCAGTTCTACCTTCTGTGGTAAATGCATTCATAGGATCGCCTTCCCATCCTCCTGGGAAATCGCGTCTTATATCGCCATCGCCTTTCAAATCCTTATTCCCCAACATTCCCAATTCGTCTCCATAATAAACCTGTGGAATCCCTCGAACTGTGGCAATAAGCGTCATGATCATTTTATAGGTATTGACATCAGATCCATAAATTTCATTGATCCGATTGGTATCATGATTGCCAGCAAACACAAACATATTATTGATGTCTGGGTATAAGAAATCATTTACAAAATTCTCATAAGCTCTGAGCATCCCTTTATCCCAACCTTGTTCATCTTCCGAAAACATGACCATAATGGCATCATGAAGCGTAAAATCCATGACGGTTGGTAAATGGGAATTGTAATTATCAATAGCTCCTATTTTACTGTCCTTTTGCCAATAAGCCATTTGTGCCTGATTGTGCATCCAAACTTCGCCAGCGATATTGAAATTAGGATATTCATCCATAATCGCTTTGGTCCATTTAGCAATCCCATCTTTATCATTATATGAATACGTATCTACACGAAACCCATCCAGATCAGCAAACTCCACCCACCAAATGGCATTTTGAACCATATACCTCAACACCAATGGATTCTTCTGATTGATGTCAGGCATGGTCGTATCAAACCATCCATTCATACAAGCTTCTTTGTCGGCTTCAGAGGCATTGGAATCAAATTGCGTCGTCATTCTATAACTGCTCCTTTGAAACCCGTTTTCACCATTTTCCCAATAATGAATCCAATCCTTACTTGGCAAATCCTGAATCATCCAATGCTTACTTCCCCAATGATTGGTCACATAATCCATGAGGAGTTTCATATCGCGCTTGTGCATTTCTGATGCCAATCGCTTGTAATCCTCATTGGTTCCAAAGCGCGGATCAATTTTATAATAGTCGCTTTGTGCATAGGTGTGATACGAATAAATGGGCTCATTGTCTTCCAAAAGAGGCGTGCTCCAAATTGCCGTCACCCCTAAATCGTCCAAATAATCCAAATGGTTAATGATGCCCTGAATATCGCCACCATGACGTCCGGAAAGCTCCTCCCGATTCACTTTTTCAAGAGTGTCTTCGGTACTGTCGATATCAGGATTTCCATTGGCAAACCGATCGGGCATAATCAAATAAATCAAATCGCTGGAATCGAAGCCTTTTCTTAAGGCAGAATTCTCACGACGCGATTTCAACTCATACGACCTTGTTTCAAGAATTTTATTGTCCTTTGAAAACTGAAGCTCATAGGTGCCAGGGCTTATGTCCTTGGTATTAATGGTTACAAATAGATAGTTTGGGTTTTCGGTTTTTTGAACATCGGTAATCTGAATTGTGTTTGAAAAAGCCACATCATATTGCGCAATATCTTTACCATAAACCATCAATTGAAGTTCTGGATTATGCATTTCCGTCCACCAAAAAGGAGGCTCTATTTTTTCTACTTGCGAAAAAAGTGTCATGCTTAAAAGTAGTATTAAAATGCTCAATAAATTCTTCATTCTATCTCATTTTTGAAATTATAATCGGATAACGATAAGCTTAGACTGTTACTACATCATTCGGATTTATGGTCACTACTTTTCCATTGACCAAAATATCCATAGCCTGATTGCCTTCCAATTCAAATTTCGTTTCAGTTTTACCAACGCTTATTTCAAGAATCTGATTCCTAAAGTTGATTTTAAAGGCATAGGAATCCCACTGCTTAGGGATTTTTGGCTCAAAGGACAGTTTGTTATCAACAACGCGCATGCCTCCAAAACCTTCCACAATACTCATCCATGTTCCTGCCATGGAGGTGATATGCAATCCTTCTTCTACCTCGTGGTTGTAATCATCCAAATCCAATCTTGAGGTACGCACATAAAACTGGTAGGCTTGTTCCATTCTGCCTAATTTTGCTGCCTGAATGCTGTGCACACATGGCGAAAGAGAACTTTCATGGACTGTAAACGGTTCGTAAAAATCAAAATGTCGTTCCAGTTCGTCTATCGAAAATTGATCTTCAAAGAAATAGAAACTTTGAAGCGTATCTGCCTGTTTAATATATGGTGAACGCAAAATCCGATCCCAAGACCATATTTGATTGATTGGACGCTCTGATCTTGGCAGATCTTTTACCGTAATCAACTCCTTATCCAAAAATCCATCCTGTTGTAAATACACTTGATGTTCTTCCGAATATGGAAAGAACATCTTTGAAGCGATCTCTTTCCAATCTGATAGTTCACTATCTAATAACTTTGTTTTGTCCACCACACGTTTCAAATCTGAAGCATAGTCATCCTCCATTTTAGAAATGATTTCCAAAGTGTAATTAAGGCACCATTGTGCGATATAATTGGTGTGGAAATTATTGTTGATGTTGTTTTCGTATTCATTTGGTCCTGTTACACCCAAGATCACATACTTATTCTTATCCGTCGAAAATGTAGCGCGCTGCTTCCAAAAACGTGCAATAGCAATCAACACTTCCAATCCCTTTTCTGGGATATAACTGAAATCGCCGGTATAACGGTGGTAATTAAAAATCGCAAAAGCGATGGCACCGTTACGGTGGATTTCCTGAAAGGTAATCTCCCATTCGTTGTGGCATTCTTCACCGTTCATAGTCACCATTGGATATAATGCCGCACCATCTTTAAATCCGAGTTTTTCAGCATTTTCAATGGCTTTTTCCAAGTGATTGTAACGATAGGTCAATAAATTCCTGGCTACTTCTTGATCTTTCGTCGCCATATAAAAAGGAATACAATAAGCTTCCGTGTCCCAATAAGTACTACCGCCGTATTTCTCACCCGTAAATCCTTTCGGACCAATATTTAAACGCGCATCCTTACCTAAATAAGTATGGTTGAGTTGCATGATATTAAAACGAATCCCTTGTTGCGCGCTGACATCGCCTTCAATAGTGATGTCTGACATCTTCCAAATTTTTGCCCAGGCTTCTTTTTGGTCTTTAAGCATGTGATCGAAACCAAGTTTTGAGGCTTTGGTCAAGGTTTTCTTTGCAATCGAAACCAAGTCGTTTTTATCATGATAGCGATCCACGGTATAGCCGCCGAATTTGGTCATGGTCAAAGTATCTCCCTTGTTTACTTTTGAACTATATTCAAAAGCGATGGTTTTATCAGTTTTTTTGATGGCCTTGGTGTCATTTAAAACGTTCCCGTTTAAAGACATTTGCGTCTGCATGGCGGTACACACATGAAAATTAGTGATCATGGTGTGCGACACAATAAACGCTTGATCATCTTCAGAATCAACACTTAAAATATTCCAGAATTTATCATCCCAATTACTGTCTTCATTGGTGATTCCGGCATCGAGATAAGGTTCAAAAACTATTTGGGCATCATTATTTAAAGGCGTTACATTGTATTGAATGACGCCAACCTCATCTATATCCAAACTTAAAAATCGTTTGGTTTCAACTTTAAGTTCGATGGAATTTTGAAGCGTTACCTCAAAACTTCTGGACAACCAACCCTCTTCCATATTGAGTTCCCTTCTGAATTTCCGAACCTCTTTACATGCTGCCAAATCTAAGGCTTCACCGTTGACCGTGACATTGATTCCAATCCAATTCGGAGCGTTAAGTACTTTGGCAAAATATTCCGGGTATCCGTTTTTCCACCACCCTACTTTGGTTTTATCTGGATAATAAACACCGGCCACATAACTACCCTGGAAAGTTTTACCTGAATAGTGCTCTTCAAAATTGGCACGCTGGCCCATGGCACCATTACCAATACTGAAAATACTTTCAGAAGATTTCACACGATCGGCTTCAAAGCCCTCTTCAATGATGGACCAATTGTTTGGTACGATATAATTTTGATTCATTTGTTATAGATGTTAGATGTTAGAATTAAGACCGCTTCGCTTTTAGAAGACCCATCAGTCTATTTGTCCAATTCTCTTTATTTATTTTTATTAACCGCAATGGACACAAGGTCTTTCGCAAGGGTCGCAATGAAGTTGTTCCTTTTTATTACTATTATTTCTTAATACTTTGTACTTGATACTTTGTACTTAATACTATCTGCTGATTAATTCGTTTAAAAAATCGATACTAATTTCCGTAAAATCGGTAAAGACATAATCGGCTTCATGAAGGATGTCTTTTTCACCAATACCAATGGAAATCATTCCGGCATTGTTTGCCGCCTGAATTCCTGCTAGCGCATCTTCAAAAACAATGCAATGTTCGGGAGGGACATTTAAATGTTGAGCTGATTTTAAAAACACTTCAGGATCTGGTTTGCCTTTAGTGACATCATTTCCATCGACGATGACGTCAAATTTGTCGAGGATATTAACTTTCTCCAAGATCATTCTTGCATTTTTACTTGCAGAACCCAGAGCGATGTGCTGGTTTTTATCCCTAAGGAAATCTAATGTCTTGGTGACATCAGGAAGAATTTCCTGTTCGTCCATTTTATCGATATAGGTCAAATAATCATCATTTTTAAGCCCCATAAGTCTTGTAAATTCAGCATCACTGATGCTTTTATTTCCCCAAGCGAGGATTTTCTCCAAAGATTTGACTCTGCTGACGCCTTTCAACTGTTCATTTTGATGTTCGGTAAAATCAACACCTATAGTGCTTGCCAATTTTCTCCAAGCCAGAAAATGGTATTTTGCCGTATCCACAATCACGCCGTCAAGGTCGAATATGAATGCTTTTTTAGTCATGTTTTATTGTATTTACTTTGTCGTTTACCATTAGTGAAAGAATGCCTGCCAAAATCATCGAGCAGCCTCCAATCAATAAGGCATAAATAGGTTCGTTGTTAAAAAATTTGGATACCATAAATCCAAGGATTGAAGCGGCCACCAACTGCGGAATCACAATAAAGAAGTTGAACACGCCCATATAATAGCCCATTTTGGAGGCTGGCAGCGCTCCTGAAAGCATGGCATAAGGCACAGATAAAATACTGGCCCAAGCAATTCCGACGCCAATCATCGGCAACCATTCTATGGTGAATGTTGTTGGATTGGTAATGAAATAGAGTGACATCATCCCAAGTCCACCCGCCACCAATGCCAAGAAATGCGTAAATTTTCGGCTGGTTGCTTTTGCCAATAAAGGCAATAAGAAAGCGACCGCAGCAGCGATTATATTGTAGTTGGCAAACATTTCACCCACTTGGTTTGCTCCCGTATTATAAGCTATAGAGGTGGTATCGGTGGTTTGATAAATATGTTCAGTAACCGCAGCCGTGGCGTAAATCCACATAGAAAACAGCGAGAACCACGAGAAAAACTGTACCCATGCCAATTGCTTCATGACCTTTGGCATCATTTGGAAATCATTCACAATGTTTACAAAACCATTTCTGGTTTTATGTGTTTGTAAATACCCTGAAATAATAAGTGCAATCCCTCCAAAAGTGATCAGTCCTAAAGTAAGCACATAAAGATCTTTTTTCAGATCGTAATTATAAACCAAATAACTGGAGATTAAACCCACGGCCAAAATGAGGAGTCCTTTGTTGAGATGTGATTTTCCGTTTTTTTGGTACCACTCTTCAGAAAAACTTTCACGTACGGGTTTGAATTCCTTTTCCTGTTCCTCAAAAATTTTCATTTCTTCAGGCGTGTATTCTTTCGATCTTATCACTGTCCACAAAACAGCCAGGAAAAAAGCAATACCACCAATGTAAAACGAGTATTTTACAGAATCAGGAATAATGCCCTCTGGCGCCGTATTGGCCACCCCAAAATAAGTTAGCATTAATGGGAGTTTGGAAGCCACATAAGCACCGATCCCAATAAAGAAACTTTGCATAGCAAAACCTTTGGTACGTTGTTCTTCGGGAAGATTATCTCCAACAAAGGCACGGAAGGGTTCCATAGATACATTTATGGATGCATCCAATATCCAAAGCATTCCTGCCGCCACCCAAAGGACGGGCGAATTGGGCATCACAAACAAGGCCAAGGAGGCAAAAATGGCGCCAATCAAAAAATAAGGTCGCCGACGTCCTAAACGAGAATGCCAAGTCTTATCGCTTAAATACCCGATAATAGGCTGAACTATCAATCCCGTTAATGGCGCAGCCACCCAAAGGATTGGAATATCATCAATCTCAGCGCCTAAAGTTTGGAAAATTCGGCTAACGTTAGCATTTTGTAGGGCAAAACCCATTTGGATTCCCAAGAATCCGAAACTCATGTTCCAGATTTCCCAAAATCCAAGCGTACGCTTTTTCATCTATAGTATGTTTAAATTAATACTATTGATAAGCGATAAAACTTATCAAAACTTATTTGTAAGAAGTGAAAATAAAGTTTTGATTATGTGGTAAAGATAGTAAAGTTTTTAAATGGACAATACTTTTTTTTATTTGGTGGAGTTTCTTTCAACGAGTTCTGTTTCAATCACAATTGTGGTATAACGCTCCTCTTCATCCTCGCGCTCAAGATTGTCTATCAGCAATTTTGCTGCTGCCTCTCCCATTTCCTGGCCATGTTGATTGACCGTAGTTAGACTGGGAGTAGCATGCTTAGATAGCACGCCATCGGTAAAGCCAATAACCTGAATATCCTCCGGAATTTTTAAGCCTAAATTTCGAGCCACTTTCATAGCGATAATGGCGTACAGCTCATTCACTGCAAAAACACCATCGATGTTTTTATTATTCTGAAACAACCCCTCAATCTCCTTCTCGAGAGACTCCAAATGGTCTTCAGACACAAGTTCGTCATCCACTTTTAGGATCAAATCTGTATCTGGAGTAATTTCGTAATCCTCTAAAGCCTTCAAATAGCCCTGAGTTCTTAGTTTACCAACACTCACATAGTCCTTTGTGGTAATAATGGCCACGTTTTTGCAACCATTGGACAACAACTTTGAGACGGCTTTTTTTGATCCTTTTAAATCATCAATGATCACTTTATCGCAATGGATCTCATTTACAATACGGTCAAACATCACAATGGGCATCCCTTGGTTAATGGTTTCCTTAAAGTGATGATAATCTTGTTGTTGTAATGTTTCTTTTGCTATCGAGAGGATAAAACCGTCAATACTACCATTGGCCAACATCTGCATGTTAATCACCTCTTTATCAAAGGATTCATTGGAAAGCCCTATAATCACGTTATACCCTCTTTTGTTTGCGACCAACTCAATGCCGCGGATGACTTTAGAAAAGAAATGATGCACAATTTCAGGAATAATAACCCCAATGGTTTTAGTTTTTCGATTTTTAAGACTTAGTGCTATATTATTGGGCCTGTAATTATAAAGCTTGGCAAAAGCTTGTACTTTTTGTCGGGTATCTTCGCTGATTTCAGCACTATCTCTCAATGCTTTAGATACGGTTGAGATAGAGACATCCAACTCTCTAGCAATTTGTTTTAAGGTAATTTTCTTCTTCATCATAACGTCTCTTCAAAACTAGGTGTTTAAATGTCAATAATTTAATTCTAATTGACAACAATTCCAATAGTGAAAATTAAAGGTATGGCATTATTACCAATTGGGCGATTTTTTGATTATATTTAAGATATTCTCCAAAAAGACAGGAAAGTTGTCAACACGCAAACGTTTTCGTTAAGAATCTGACAATGAGATTTCTGAATTTCAATTATAATTTACATAAGTTTAACCCAAGAAGTGGAAATATAAGTGAATTATTAATACAATCAACTTTAAAAATAGTGTATGAAAACATTTATGAATAGCTTAATGTTATTGGTATTTTTGATACCCTCAGTGATGTGGTCCCAAACCACTGTTTCTGGGACCGTAACAGATGAAGCTAACGGATTACCCCTGCCGGGAGTAAATATATTAATTAAAGGAACTACCACAGGAACTACTACAGATTTTGATGGTAACTTCAGCATCAGCGCAAATAATGGTGATGTTGTTGTGTTTTCTTATGTCGGCTATAAACCTCAGGAGATCATCTATACGGGACAATCGCGATTGAACGTCGTGCTTATGGAAGATACCGCTCAATTGGATGAAATTGTCTTGATTGGGTATGGGTCCACTACACGACAGGACGCTACAGGTGCTGTGGAAAAAGTGAGTGAGAAAGATTTTAATCAAGGTGCTATTGTATCTCCTGAACAATTGCTGGCAGGTAAATCTGCTGGTGTACGTATCACATCTGGAGGTGGTGATCCGGGTGGTGGCTCCGAAATTAGAATTAGAGGTGGCGCTTCGTTATCCGCAAACAACTCACCATTAATTGTTGTCGACGGATTACCGCTGGACCAACGTGGCGTGCAAGGTGTCAGAAACCAACTCAACGCAATCAATCCAAATGATATTGATGACTTTGTGATTTTAAAAGATGCCTCTGCAACGGCAATTTATGGTTCGAGAGCCTCAAACGGTGTAATTTTGATCACCACCAAGAAAGGAAAAACCAATGCGCCGCTTAAAGTAGAATACGACTTAAAAGCGTCTGTGGCTACGATAAGCGATTATGTAGATGTACTTTCTACGGATGAGTTTAGAGCTATTGCCATGACAGATTCCAATCTTAACGCCAGTTTACTAGGAAATTCTAGTACAAACTGGCAGAAGCAAATCTATCAAACCGCAGTAGGTGCGATTCACAATATCACCATTTCTGAAGGTTATGAGAATTTTAATTTTCGCGCGAATATCAACCACACCTCACAACAGGGTGTTTTAACCGGCGATTTATACGAACGAAACTCCATCAACCTTTCTGCAGTTAAACGTCTTTTAAACAATAATCTGAAATTGACCCTAACTACAAAAGGAATTTTGGATGACAACAAATATGCTGACAAAGGTGCTATTGGAGCGGCTGTAGGTTACGACCCTACCCACAGTGTTTACAACCCTGACGGATCCTTCTTTCAGTACACTGGTCAAAGTTTAGCCTTTACCAATCCTGTTTTTACATTGCTAAACAATAATAACAGAGCCCGCAACAAAAGAAATATTACGAATTTCAATATCGATTATAACTTACCGTTTTTGGAAGGTTTAAAGTTCAATTTGAATGCAGGTATTGATTATTCTGAACTTTCGGGCAAACAGTATAATGCTGCTACCCCTACGAATCCCGGAAGTTTTAATTATCAGAATTTTTATACAGGCTTAAATAGAAACACCTTATTGGATTTCTATTTCAATTATAAAACGACCTTAGAGTCTATCAATACAAATGTTGATTTAACAGCAGGGCATTCGTACCAGGAATTTTACATTCAATCCGATCGTCGTGAAACAGAAACTTCAGGAGCATTGGTGGAACGTCCAACCATAATCAATAGAAATGCACTGGAGTCTTACTTTGCACGTGCAAGCTTTGATTTTGATGACAAGTATTTATTGTCCCTATCCTTTAGACGTGATGGGTCTTCCCGTTTTGGACCAGACAACAGATGGAGTAACTTCCCAGGTGTTTCCATAGGATGGAAAATGAACAATGAAGAGTTTTTACAAAATTCGGTTTTCTCAAATTTAAAATTAAGAGCAGGTTGGGGTAAAACAGGACAACAAGAAATCGGTCATAATTATGGTTATTTAGGTATTTATACACCGGGTAGATCAGACGCGAGCGTTCAATTTGGTTATATCAACGGCGTTCCGCAATATATAAATACGTTGCGTCCTGAAGAGTTTGATGAAAACCTTAAATGGGAAGAAACCTCGCAATACAACCTTGCTTTAGATTTTGGTTTCTTTAATGAACGTTTAACTGGAACCGTAGATGCTTATTATAGAGAAACTACAGACTTGTTGGCAACCATTCCAACAGCTGCAGGTTCAAACCTTTCAGACTTATTGACTACCAACGTAGGTTCTGTGTTGAGTAAAGGTATTGAGTTTAGTTTAAATGGTGCATTAGCGCGATCTGATGATTTCAATTGGGATATGGGCTTTAACGTGACTTTTCAAGAAAATAAAATCACAAAGTTGAGCTTAGGTGAGGACCCAGACTTTTTCATCGCTCAAGGTGGTGTTAGTGGTGGAGTCGGTAACAATATTCAATTGTGGAGAAAAGGCTTAGACCCCTCTACTTTCTTTGTGTTCAGACAAGTTTATGATACCGACGGGAAACCAATTGAAGGTGCTTATGTTGATGTAAACGGTGACAACCAAATTACCGAAGCGGATAAGCAAGCCTATAAAAAAGCATCTCCTGATGCCTACGTAGGATTCACCAATACCTTAAATTATAAAAACTTAGATTTTAGCTTTACGTTTAGAGGCAGCTTTGGAAATTACATGTACAACAACGTTGCTTCGGATAGAGGAAATATTACCACGGTCAATGATGCACCAGGTCAATATTATGTAAATGCCCATTCAAGCGTGTTGGATACTAATTTCAAAAAGCAAAATCTGTTTTCTGATTATTATATCGATAGAGCAGATTTCGTAAAGTTGGACAACGTTTCATTAGGGTATTTAATTCCTGGTGAAAAAATAAACTTGAGAATGTCTTTAACGGCAACCAATTTATTGACCATAACAAAATACGAAGGTTTGGACCCAGAAATTTCCAATGGAATAGACAGTAACTTCTATCCAAGGCCTCAGACTTTTGTATTGGGACTGAATTTTACATTTTAATATCATGAATAATATTAAACACAATCTTATGTTAAGAACACTAAAAAATATCTTTCTTGCCTTCACCATCGTGCTGTTTGCACAATCCTGTGAGAGCAATTTAGATTTACAACCAGAAGACGACCGTCTCACCTCTGGCGTAGCCTTTGATGAGCCTGGCGCATATAAATCCTTTTTGGCTAAGTTATATGCTGGAATTTCTGTAAGTGGCCAGGAAGGTCCGGCAGGAAACCCAGATTTAACTGGGCTGGACGAAGGGTTTTCCAACTATTTACGTTTGTATTGGTCCATGCAGGAACTGACCACCGACGAAGCTCTTGTTGGATGGAATGATGGAACCATTAAAGATTTGCACGCACAAACATGGACATCTGGTAACGAGTTTATCCGAACCATGTACAGTAGAATATTTTATCAAGTGGCATTGACCAATGAGTTTTTGCGTCAGACTTCTGATTCTAAATTAGATGCACGTGGGGTCGACGCCAGCCTACGTTCAGAAATCCAAAACTATAGAGCAGAAGCACGTTTTATGCGCGCCTTAACTTACTGGCATGCTATGGATCTATTTGGAAACGTACCTTTTGTTACAGAAGAAGACCCGATCGGAGCCTTTCTTCCAGAACAAATCAAACGTGCTGATCTTTTTAACTACGTAGAATCAGAATTGCTTGCCATTGAAAATGAGATTGTAGCAGCAAGACAGAATGACTATGGAAGAGCTGATCAAGCTGCGGTTTGGATGTTACTTTCAAAGATTTATTTGAATGCTGAAGTCTATACCGGTACACCACGCTATGCAGATGTCATTACGTATACAACTAAAGTGATTGGAGCGGGATATACTATCTCAACCAACCCTTATTACCATCTGTTTTTAGCGGATAATGACACTAATGGAGCGCAATCAGAAGTTATTTTTCCAATCACTTTTGATGGTTTGTACACACAATCCTTTGGAGGAATGACCTTCTTGATCCATGCTGCAGTTGGAGGTAGTATGAAACCTGCCGATTATGGTATCAACGGTGGATGGGCCGGTCTTAGGACGACATCTGCATTGGTGGAGCAATTTCCTGGAGAAGCTAACTCTGCTGACGGAAGAGCCTTGTTTTACACTGATGGCCAATCCAAAGAAATCAATAACACCTCTACGTTCACTGAAGGATATGCGGTAGAAAAGTTTAGAAATGTGGACGTCAACGGCGCTCCGGGTTCAGATTCTACAGGAGATTTTCCTGATACTGACTTCCCAATGTTCAGATTGGCAGATGCCTATCTCATGTACGCCGAAGCTTTTATTAGAGGTGGTGGCGGAACTGCCGCTGATGCCGTTACCTATATCAACCGATTAAGAACAAGAGCTTATGGGAATACCACAGGCAATATAAATCAGGCCGATTTGACGCTCGATTTTATTTTGTCGGAGCGCTCAAGAGAATTATTCTGGGAAGCACATAGAAGAACAGATTTAATCAGATTTGGTCAATTCTCTGATCAAGGCATCTGGCCTTGGAAAAGAAACGTACCTCAGGGTGCTACAACAGATGCATTCAGAGACCTTATGCCTTTACCTGCAACAGATTTAGGCATCAACACCAACTTAGAACAAAACCAAGGATATTAAAAAAACAAACAGATGAAAAATTTTAAAATATTAAGCTTATTTATTTTAGCCATGATTGGGCTAAATTCTTGTGAAACTGATGACGATGTCATTTTCATAGCTCAAGAACCGGGTGAATTTGTTTTAACAAATACACTATTGTCAGAATACATTTTAACAGCATCAACTGGAAGTAATCTTGGAGAGCGTTTTACTTGGAACAGCGCCGATTTCGGAGTCCCAACTAACGTTTCGTATGATTTACAGCGTTCCATTATTGGCGACTTTAGTGATGCCGTATTGGTAGGAACGACCGCAGGTAATGAAATTGCTATGACCATTGGTCAAATGATGGCGGTCGCTACTGAAGCTGGCTTAGATAATAATCCTGCAACTCCAGAACCAAACACTGGTTCTTTCGCTGTAAGAGTTCGTGCCTATGCAGGAGATGGAGGCAGCACAACGGAAATATTTTCTGATGCCAAAACCATTTCAGTAGTGCTTCAAGAAGCTACGACAGGTGGTAGTGGTGTTTCAGAATCTACATGGGGTATTGTGGGCTCAGGTTATAACGATTGGGGTAACGCAGGGCTTGACGGTCAGTTCTACACTACATCAACAGCTAATGTGTTTGTGGCTTATGCAACCTTATTGACTGGTGAAATTAAATTCCGTGAAAACAATGATTGGGCAAATGATTTTGGTGATACTGGCGCTGACGGTACGCTCGATGCCGGTGGAGACAATATTGCAGTTACCGCAGGTGATTATAAAATTACAATGAACCTAAATGACAATACTTACACTATGGAACCATTTTCATGGGGAATTGTAGGTTCTGGTTATAATGATTGGGGCAATGATGGGCCTGATGCTAAATTCTATTATGACTATTTGACTGACACATTTAAAGTAGGTGCTAGACTGGTAGATGGAGAAATCAAGTTCAGACAAAATAATCAATGGGTAACTGATTTTGGTGACAACGGCGCTGATGGAACATTGGATGCGGGTGGTGACAATATTGTGGTTACTCCTGGCCATTACACCATCACTTTAGATTTCAACTCCAATGAATATACAATCGAAGCAGGTGACGTTTGGGGAATTGTCGGTTCAGGATATAATGACTGGGGTAATGACGGATCAGATTTTGCTTTAACTGAAGTACAACCAGATATTTGGGTGGGTGATATTGCCACTTTGATTGATGGCGAAATCAAATTCAGACTAAACAACACTTGGGATTCTGATTTTGGAGATACTGGAGCAGATGGAACGTTAGATGCTGGCGGCGATAATATTGTTGTAACAGCTGGAATGTATCGTATAATAATGAATCTTTCTGATAATACTTATAAGCTTAACAAAGTCCAGTAATCTTTGTTATAGGAAAGGGCTGTTAATTATTGACAGCCCTTTTTAATTTCAGTAAAATGAAACCATTCAAGTGAACCTTTTATCAATAAACAGAACTTTTTCAAACGGTTCCACAACAAGAATTAAATCTTATAGATATATGAAAAATCTGTACTTAAAATTACTTTTTTTAATTCCATTCTTTACGTTCGCACAACAACAGAACGTGACCTATTCTGTATTTCCTTCTCCTTTTGAAGAAGACCAGAATATTACCCTGACATTTAACGGCAACAGCATCAACGAAGCGACTTGGGATGTGGCAGACAATGCCCTTTATCTATGGTCATGGTCTTATGACCTCAACCTTAGCAATGAGCAAAATAGTCCGACAAATGGAGCCTGGGAAGCATCAAATGAGGCTAATAAGTTGGTCTATGACAGCGGTAATGACACCTACAGCATCACTTTTACACCATCCACATTTTATAATAGAACTGGAATAGGACGTATTGGGTTTTTAATTAAAGCCAAAGATGGTTCTGGCGATAAAAAATCGCAGGATATTTTGGTTGATGTAGGAACTTTCCAAGTGGTGTTAAGCCAACCAACCGCCGGATCCACCACAATCATAAATTCCGGGGAAAGTCTCGGTATCACCGCGCAAAATACCGGCGGAAACGCCACTTATGTTTTAAAGGAAGCTGGAAATCCGTCACCCCTAAATACGCAATCGGATATCTCAAATTATTCGTTTACACAAACCAACATTACACAAAACACTCGTTTTGAATTAGAGGTTAGTTTAGACGGAAAAACTATAGTTAAAGAGTTTTCGGTGTTGTTAGATCCTGGATCAAACATCGGGATTATGCCAACCACTTATCAAGATGGCATCACCTATCTGAGTGCCACAGAGGCGGTTTTGGTTCTCTACGCCACAGGTAAGGACTTCGTATACGTTGCTGGCAGCTTTAATGACTGGCAGCCAGATGCCTCTTATGCCATGAAGAAAGATCCGACACGTAATAATAAATTTTGGATCAGATTGACAGGATTGACGCCAGGACAAATAGAAACCTATCAATATTGGGTGGTTGATAAAACCCCGATTGCCAACTCACCTACCATGGTAAAAACAGCCGATCCTTATTCCACCTTGGTATTGTCTCCATTTGATGACCCTTATATTCCGGCGTCCACCTACCCTAACCTTCCGGCATATCCTGCTGGGCAAGAGCGTGAAGTCACCGTCTTGCAAACAGATCAAACACCTTACAATTGGCAAGTGACCAATTTCACAAAACCTGATAAGGAAGATTTAGTGGTTTATGAAGTATTGATCAGGGATTTTGGATCTAACCGAAATTTCCAGGATTTGATTGATCGCATCGATTATTTTAAAAATCTAAATATCAATGCCATTGAACTTTTACCCGTAATGGAATTTGAAGGCAATGAAAGTTGGGGATATAATACGTCATTCCACATGGCCTTGGATAAATTTTATGGCACAGAGAACAAGCTCAAGGAATTTATTGATGTCTGTCATCAGAACGGCATTGCGGTTATTCTGGATGTAGCATTAAACCACGCTTTTGGAAGAAATCCGATGGTACGAATGTGGATGGATGATCCTGATGGCGATGGTTGGGGAGATCCAAGTACTGCCAACCCGTATTTCAATACGACACCAAGACATACTTATAACGTGGGTTCTGATTTTGATCATTCCAATCCACGAACAAAAGATTACGTTAGGCGCGTTGTAAAACATTGGATTGAAGAATTTAAGATTGATGGTTTCCGCTGGGATTTGACCAAAGGATTTACACAAAACTGTACTGAGAATGATGAAGGCTGCACCAATGCCTACCAAGCCGATCGTGTTGCGGTTTTAAAAGAATACGCTGATTATTCCTGGTCCTTGGATCCAACACATTATGTTATTTTTGAGCATTTAGGCTCTGAAAACGAAGAAAAAGAATGGGCCAATTACAAGTATGATGAAGGTAAAGGCGTCATGATGTGGGGGAATATGAACCATGCTTATAATGAGTTGACCATGGGTTTTACAGCAGATATCAGTGGGATTGGACATAAATCAAGACCCACGTTCCAAGGTCCACGTGTGATAGGCTATGCCGAAAGTCATGACGAAGAACGTTTGATGTACAAGAATTTAATGTACGGCAACAGTACTAACAGTTCACATGATGTAAAAGATTTAAACACTGCACTATCAAGAATGTCTGCTTTGGGTGCCGTCACCTTAACCGTCCCAGGCCCGAAAATGATCTGGCACTTTAGCGAATTGGGCATGGAAAACTCCATCTTCACTTGTAATGACGGTTCAGTTAACGATCCGAGTGGAAACGACGGCGATTGTAAATTAGACACAAAACCACAACCGCAATGGACACAAAACTGGACTGGGGACACCAACAGAAACACAATTTACAATGATTGGGCTCGAATGATTGAATTAAAGACCACTGAACCCGTATTTAAAGGCGACTATACGATGACTTCCAATAACCTTACGCCATCCATTGAAATCTTTGACAACGCACTACCTTCAAGTGCTCTTAACAAGGTGATTGTTTTGGCGAATTTTGATGTGACAGCACAAACGATGAATACCACAATCCCGACGGGACAGACTTGGTATGATTTGATGGACGCTAGCGGGAGCACCACTTATAACGGTGCTACTGTAACCATCGATGCAGGGCAGTTTAGAATTTTTGGAAATAAGGCATCAACGTTGAGTACCGACTCCTTCGAGATCACTTCAGGGTTTACTATTTATCCAAACCCAGTGAATGCCACTTTTAAAATCAACAATGAAGTCAATATGCTTGACATCTATGATTTAACCGGCAAACGTATCAAATCGTTTAAGGGAGATTTTACACAAACAGATAGTTTTGATGTTTCAGATTTGAACCAAAGCATTTATCTGATTAAGGTTGAAAATAAGAATGGACAAGTTCTGACTTCAAAGCTAATTAAGATGTAGTTCGAGAAAGATGAGCAAAGTAAAAAGAGGTTCTCAGAAATGAGAAGCTCTTTTATTTTAAAAATCACTTAAAATGCTCCAAAACGTCCTTGAGCACAACAGCCTGATTATGCTCTATATCCTTTGCGCCATAAAGCAATGTCACTGTTTGATCTTTCGCTTTTTGACATAACTCTTTTAGGGCGTCGGTTTTGTCTTTCAGTTCTTTTTTATATTTAATAGAGAAGTCATCAAACTTATCTGGGTCGTGATCAAACCACTTTCGCAGTTTTGTAGTAGGTGCCAAATCTTTATTCCAATCATCCAATTGAGCCTCTTCTTTGGAAACACCTCTGGGCCAAATCCTATCCACTAAAATGCGATAGCCATCACTTTTTGAAGGAGCCTCATACACCCGTTTTATTTGGATAGTTTTCATAAAGACTAAAATTCTTCCATGACAATTTGCTCCTTCTTCACATTCAAATTGGACAATTGCTTTTCAACAGCGTCCATCATCGGCGGTGGGCCACAGAGATAAAAATGTTTGTCATAGGCAAGTCCGCAGTTATTCAGGAATTTCTCAGTAATTTGTCCATGTTCAAAACCCTTAACAGTTTCCCTAGAAAGAATATTAATAAAATTATCTCCTAACATCTCTTGGAATTCCTTTTCGAGAATGATATCCCCTTTGGTCTTATTTGCAAAAATGAGTTTATTGTTTCCCAATTTGTTCTGTGCCTTCAAGTTTCTGAAAATTGAAATAAATGGTGTTACACCTGCACCACCTGCAATGAATGTGCCTTCGCCCTTATAAGCGATGGCACCAAAAACCTCATTGACAATCAGGTGGTCACCTGCTTTTAAAGACAACAATTTATTGGTGACTCCTTCGCGTGACGGATAGGTTTTGATCATAAATTCGAGATCCTGATCCTCTGGAAGCGACGTAAATGTAAAAGGTCTTCCTTCATTTTCCCATCCCGACTCATCAATAAATATTTCCGTTGCCTGTCCTGGCTCAAAGTCCGTCCCGTCTGGTTTTTCGACCACAATATGCAACACGTCATGCGTAGCGTGGCCAATCGATTTAATGGTTACTTCTTGATTTTCCATTGTTTCGCTATATTCATTATTATAATTATTATTTATTGGCATGCACTGTTTGTATGGGCTCTATATTGTTGGAGTTCAAAAAAGCAAAAAGGATACAAAATATTTGATATTTCTTATTATGTATTGCTATTGCCATTCATATTGTGCATCGGTTGTCGCATTTTAAATCTGCGTTTAAAAATACCGATGAGATTGTCTATTTCTTATTTTTATTAATTATTAGACATCTTACACTTGTCTTCGGTCCTCTGTCACTTCAACAATCGTTAATCGTTAATCTACAATCGTCAATCCTTACTCCTTATTTTTCATCCAAAAACTGTCTGAGCACATATTGCAATATTCCACCATTGCGGTAATATTCAATATCAATCAACGAATCCAATCGGGCTACGACCTTAAATTTAATAAGCTCACGATTTTCTTTTTCCGCCACGACGTCCACCAATTTGTGCGGCGTCAATCCTTCAGAAATTCCTGAAATAGTAAAGGTTTCAGTTCCCGTCAGACCTAACTTTTCAGCGGTATCACCATCTTCATATTGTAATGGCAAAACACCAAGACCAACCAAATTACTTCTATGGATACGTTCATAACTTTCAGCTATGACTGCCTTTATGCCCAATAAGAACGTACCTTTTGCAGCCCAATCTCTTGACGAACCACTTCCGTATTCTTTACCGGTAAGCACTACTAAAGGCGTATGATCCTTCTGATATTTAACCGCGGCATCATAAACGCTCATCTCTTTTCCAGACGGTAAATGGGTGGTATAGCCTCCCTCCTTTTCAGCAAGTTCATTCTTGATCCGAACGTTGGCAAAGGTTCCTCTCACCATAACTTCATCATTTCCTCTTCGGCTTCCGTAAGAATTAAATTCTTCTTTCTTTACACCTCTTTCAATCAGGTACTTTCCTGCAGCTGAATGCTCGTCAAAGGCGCCTGCTGGAGAAATATGATCGGTAGTAATACTGTCTCCCAAGACCAACAGTGCTCGCGCGTTTTCAATATTTTGAAGTGCTGGTGCTTTATCTGAAATATCCTTAAAGAATGGAATTTCCTGAATATATGTGGAGTCTGGATCCCAATCGTACAACTTGCCTTTCGGAATTTCCAAGTTTCTCCAAATCTCATTCCCATCAAAAATTTCGGAATAGTTTTTTTGAAAATCTTTCGGCGTGAGCACATCCTTGAGTACCGCATTGATTTCATCATCCGTTGGCCAAATATCTTTTAGATACACAGGCAATTGGTTTTTGTCATAGCTGATAGGGTCTTCGGTCAGATTGATATCCACACGACCCGCAATAGCAAAAGCAACAACCAACATAGGCGACATCAAATAATTCATTTTGACCTGCGAATGGACCCGTGCCTCAAAGTTCCGATTGCCTGAAAGCACCGAGCACACTACCAATTCGTGATCATCTACTGCTTTGGCAATGGCAGGTGGCAACGGCCCTGAATTCCCGATACAAGAAGTACATCCATAACCCACCAAATGAAATTGAAGCGCTTCTAAATCTTTTAATAAATCGGCTTTTTTGAGATAATCCGTGACCACCTTAGAACCTGGAGCCAGAGAGGTTTTTACCCAAGGCTTGACGTCAATGCCGTGCTGTCTTGCCTTTTTGGCTACCAAGCCAGCACCAATCATCACAAAGGGATTGGACGTATTAGTACACGATGTTATCGCCGCAATAACAACAGAACCGTCGGATAGTGAGTATTTCTGTTCGCCTTTATCAATCCAGACTGTTTTAAGTCCATCTTGTTCTTTGGTTTCAATTCTCGTTCCTTCAGACATCGCTCTAGGCGGAGAAGTAGGTTGATTGCCTCCTTCGTTCTTCCATCGGATCACCGATTCCCGTTCTTCGTGCTCAATATATTCACGTTCATATCCAGCACTTAACAAATCAATAAAAGTGGGTTTAAAATCCTTTAAAAGTATTTTATCCTGTGGTCGTTTGGGACCTGCAACGGTGGGTTCAATAGTAGAAACATCCAACTCCACAATTTCAGTGTAAGTGATCCGGTCTTCATTTTCACGCCATAGCATATTGGCTTTACAATAGGCTTCAACCACATTGATCTGTTCTTCTGACCGATTACTTTCCCGCATATATGTCAATGTTTTATCGTCAATTGGGAAATAAGTAATGGTACATCCAAACTCTGGTGACATATTACCAATAGTCGCTCTATCAGGAACTGATAAATGGTCAAGTCCTGGTCCGAAAACCTCAACAAATTTGCCCACTACACCTTGTTTTCTTAAGATGTTTGCAATGGTCAACACCAAGTCTGTAGCAGTAGAACCTAAAGGCAGTTTACCCGTTAATTTTAATCCAATGACTTCTGGCATAATAAAATAGAGTGGTTGCCCCAAAATAGCAGCTTCCGCTTCAATGCCACCGACACCCCATGCCACGACTCCTATTCCATTGACCATTGGTGTATGACTATCCGTGCCTACAACGGTATCAGGAAAAAGCTCGCCGTTGCGTTCGATGACGCCTTTAGAGAAATATTCTAAGTTAATTTGATGACAAATACCCATACCTGGAGGAACCACGCTAAAATTATCAAAGGACTGTTGTGCCCATTTTAGAAATTGATAGCGTTCTTTATTCCGTTTATATTCTTCCTCCATATTGCGCTGATAAGAATAATCTGTACCAAAATAATCCACTTGAACGGAGTGGTCGATGACCAAATCTACGGGTACCAAGGGATTGATACTGTCCGGATTTCCTCCTTTCCGAGCAACTTCTGCTCTAAGGGCTGCAATATCTACAACAGCAGGAACACCTGTAAAATCCTGCATTAAAACACGTGCAGGCTTAAAAGGAATATCCTTATCCACGGCTTTTGGCTTCCAGTTAAGAAGTGTTTCGATGTTTTCTTTGGTAACTGAAAAGTCATCAAAATTACGCAAGGCATTCTCCAACAGAATACGAATTGAAAACGGTAGTTTATCAATTTCATAACCTTGATTTGAGAGTTCTTCAAGACTGTAATAAGTGAAGTTTTTACCATTTACAGTGATTTGCCTTTTAGTTTTAAAAAGATCATTGCCCATAATATTAGAGTTTTAAAATGTTAGTATTTATGCTTATTAAAGCAGTAGTTTTGGAAAACAACGTTGTTTGTGGAATGCTTGGGGAGTAGCATTCTTGAAAGCCAAAAATGGACGAAAATCAAAAGAGGATCAATTTTCCTTCCATCCTACATACCAAAACACCCACGTATTAGATGATCAGTGTCTTATTTAAGCCCTTTAAAGTTACGGATTTGTTCTAACATAAGTCATCATATCCCTATAAAAAAGAGCTCTGTCAATAGATAGCGTAGGGGAAAAGGGAAAAATTGGTGTCTTTCAGTTTATTTCCATTGAGGTATAACAAAGGCATACCTGTTCCAGAACCTGCTTTAGACTATCCAACATCTTTCATTCGAAACATCTAAACAATCATGGTATTGTATATTTACTTTTACGATACCATTTTATAAGATATCATTTTTCAGATGTGGGCAATTCAGATAGATTAATTCTAATCTTGTCCTCTGTGATTGCTTCAGGTTTCTTAGTGGCGTTGCGTAAAACAAAATAGCCTAACAAACCACTTAATCCAGAGGCAAAAAGAATTCCTATTTTAGCCTCTTCCTGTAAAATCAGATCGTCAAAGGAAAGATTCACAATAAATAATGACATGGTGAAACCGATACCGCAGAGAAGCGAGATCCCGAAAAGCAGTTTCCAAATTTCTGGCGTTTTTTTGGACCTTTTATAGAAGAAGGTCAAGAATATATAACTGGCAAACATGATTCCAATTGGTTTTCCAATAAGCAGTCCCAACATGGTTCCCCAAGTAATGGTGAGATGAAATGCCTCACTTAAAATTTCGGCATCAAATATAATTCCGGCATTTACAAAAGCGAAAGTCGGCATGATAAAAAAGTAAACGAGACCATGAAGTTTTCGTTCCAATCGTTTCAATGGCGATTCCATATCTCGATGTAGGTTTTCAAGAAAATGATGAACTTGTGGACTTGTCATGGTATAGGTATCATCCTTTGCTTCCTTGAAGAGCCTGTATCCTTTTAAAGAAGCCTTTTTTATCTGATCCAGATCCCATTCTCTACGCAACGGCACCGTTAATGCCAAAATAACTCCGGCAATTGTGGCGTGAACACCAGAAGCCAATATGGCCCACCATAAGACAAAACCAATAAGGAGATAAGGCGTCAACCGGTTCACACCTTTACGGTTAAGAATGAGAAGGATAATAGTACAACCGGCCGCAATTCCCAAGGCATGCCAATGGATTTCGTCCGTATAAAAAAAAGCAATGACCAATACAGCTATAAGATCATCCACTACCGCAATTGTGGTAATAAACACCTTAGCCCAAGAAGGCATCCTGGAGCCGAGCATCGCAATGACCCCAATAACAAAGGCAATATCCGTAGCCATTGGTATGGCCCAACCTTTTGCATAATCAGTTCCAAAATTGAACGCAATATATATAATAGCCGGAAACATGGCGCCACTAAAAGCTGCGGCTACAGGAAAAATGGCCGATTTAAAAGAGGTCAGGCTTCCAAATTTCAGTTCGCTCTTAATTTCAAGTCCGACCATCAAAAAGAAAAGCGCCATTAACCCATCATTCACCCAATCATGCAACGATTTAGAAATATAGACGTCCTTAAAGCCCATTCCAAAATTGTATTGCATTACCGTATGATAGAAACTATTCAGGGATGTATTTGCCACGATCAGCGCCGATGCTGTGGCAATAATTAACAGGATTCCTGGTGCGGAATCTTGTTTTAAAAAGACATCTATTCTCTCGGTTAGTTTGCCCATTTTTAAAGACTATTGAATTCACTGTACAATTTCGCATTTTAAATTCTCTCTATCAATAAAAATTGGAATTATATTTTAAAAAACACAAAACCTGAGTTTATGTTTCAAAATTTAACCCTTGTAGGTTTGTTTTTAGCTTAGTTTCTTGTCTCTATCTAATATTATTATTGCGACGGATATATTTCCGAAGTGGTATCAAACTTAATACCCTACTAATCATGAAGCGTCAGCAGGGATTTACCTGAAAGCTTTAATGTTTCACTGAAAAATATCCTTGAAAAAAAACTAACGAAGTACTAACCGAAAAAACATGTTACATTTCGAAGCACGATTCAGGGTATAAACCTGAGATCTTGATATATGCGACAACCAGCAAAATTTAATAAGCTTCGCTTTTAATCTTTGGGTTCAGATCTCGCCCTAAAGCGGGTTTATCCCGATAGATCAGGAGAATCAGCATGTTCCAATGCGCCTTTAGCTTTTGGAACATGGGTTTCACTAAAAAAAAAGACCCAAGAAATTAATTTTTCTCGGGCCTTCCAACTAATCAAATCAACTTAAAACTTTTATTTTTTCTGTAATTCTAATTTAGAAAAATCAATATTTGGCGCCACACCATTTGCGGTTCTTGTAAACTCAGTATCGATTGGGGTGGTATCGCTAAAAAAGCCACAATTCTCCATAAAAAACTGGTTGTCATTCACGCCACCGGCATAATCCAATCGCGATTCCTTTCGAGCGGTGGCATCCGCAGTAAACTTAGCCTTGGTCAATTCTATCCATTCATTATCGGTCGTATAGATCCATTGGTTATTGTAATTTGCTTTACGCGATATGTTGCCAGTTGCAGGTACAAAATTTTCTAAAAACGAATACAATCGTTTTAAATGTCGACTGCCTTGTGGCCTTCTAAAGCTGGCAATTAGATTCCATTTACCATCATTTGGTGTGTAAAAGTAGGCCGTATAATCCGTTGAATTATTTTCGGATGGCACACCTTTCAATAAGAACTTATAGGTAGTATCCGCTTTCCAATTGTACACTTTATAACTTTGTCCACCAGAACCTTCATTACCGAATTCTCCTGTAGTGACGCCATCACCTTTAGCCAACAAGATGATTTTGTGATCGTCGGGAATCTCATTAGGATCTTGTGTGTCGAATGGACTCCATACTGAAAACAGAACACGACGCTCCGTCTCCGAATTGACCTGAATCCCAAAATAGCCATCCACAAACCCGTTGGCCATATAATAGGAACCGATGACATCTTCACCTTTGGGGACATTGATTTCATTATAAAACCATTCGACCTCTTTATCTTTAGGCAAGTCATAGGTTAAGTGTACTGATGGCCCACGACGTCCGAAATAGAAATCGTCTTTTATGAAGTAGACATTCCCTTTGGTGGCTGGACCGCCGATTAGCACTTCATTAATATTAGCAACGACAGGGCCTGATTTTTCCACACCCACAATTTCTATAACATTATACCTTGCTTGGATATCAAAAACACCTACGTCAACAGTTTGCCTTTCAGAAGTATTTATTTTTATGGTTTTGGTTTGATCAGCTACGGTAACTTTAATTCTTGAAGTACCCTCCGGCACATTCAAATTCAATCCGAGATGAAGTTTTCCTGGAGTATCAGTCTTAAAATAGGCGTGTACAACAGTTTTTAAATCGGTCCAATTTTTAATTTCCGAATCAATCATCATATTAGAGTTTTCGGAAGTATTATTAACAACCCAACTATTAGCTCCAGCAGGGATTTGAATAGATAAATCAAGTTTTTCCGTTTCTTTTTCCATCGATTTGTTGGTATTACAACCAATCAGACAAAAAGAAACTAATAAGACAAAAAGAGAATAGAATCCTTTCTTGAGCATGTTTTTAATTTTTAAAATTCATATAATGACTTGCTTAATTCAGTAGTAATTAATATCCACGGAGTGTTCTAAAAAACAATCAAAAATGAAAGAAGCTTGATTTTAAGTCAAGCTTCTCCCGATATGTTCATTTTTTATCAGAAATGTTGACACCAACGCTAATTATTGCGTCGGATTCTGAGTCAATGTTCCTGGATACGAGTTGATGGCATCTTGTGGAATATAGTAGACTACACGATAATCAGTCGCCGAGATATCATCAAATTGGTTATGAGGTCCAGGATAGTGACGTGTAAGTTCCTTTCCATTTCGGAATACATCATAACTGCGCTCTGCTTGATAAGCAAGCTCCAATTGACGTTCTTTATCAATCCTCGTTCCTGCGTTGTCGGCATCCAAAGTGGTGTAACCTCCGTCAACAATAGAACGTTCTCTGATAGTGTTTAGATCAATTAAGGCATCGCCATAATTCCCTAATTTCGCATAGGCCTCAGCACGATTCAAATAAACCTCACCCAAACGGCTGATAACTGGAGAATGCAAATGAGACTCCTCACCTTCCAATGATGCTTTTGTAATATAGAACTGAGGATAGACACGGTTAAGTGTGATATAATCATCTATAACACCCGAATAGGTTTTTCCATCTTTGTAAAGAATAGAATACGTTTCCTGATTTGCATCAATAGCCATAAGCGTGTAAGTATCATCACCTTCCTTAGCGGTAATGGTTCCACCACTGCGCGTGATTTTTGCCTGTACATAGTTTAAAGTATTAGGTCCATCCTGCTTGACAAAGCGGAATACTTCCGAACCATCATCTGAATAGGTAGGCGCAATAAAAGCCGCTCGTGCATCGATCATATTATAGCTGTCTGAACGCCAGTCATTGCGACCGGTTTCATTTAATAAATCGATATATTTAGCACTGGCATACATTTCTCCCCAGCCCATTCCGCCTAAATTGGCGTACATTCCTCCAACCCCATAGTAATGGTCAAAACCTGAAAACTCAGAAGCCACTCGTTTGATTGCGAATATTGTTTCGGCATTGTTCTCAGGAATAAAAGTATTGTATTTCATAAATTGCGCTCTTGGCAATAATGAGAATTTTCCTGAATTGATCACTTTATTTGAATAATCAACAGCAAGTTGTGCATATTCGGTATTTGGTGCCGTATAAGTGCCACTCATATAAAGATAGATTCGAGACAACATGGCCTGAGCTGCTTCTTTTGAGGCGTAAATCGAAGTTTTATCTAAAGCCAACAATGCTTCAGCCTTCTTTAAATCGTTAATGGCTTGCTCGTAGCTTTCTTTTACTGTTGCGCGATCATCAAAATTCATGTTGAGAACATCATCAGGAGTTCCATTCACGATTGGCACACCCAAATTTGTTTCTGGATTTTGGTAATAAGGACGCCCGAATGCACGGGTCAAATAAAAGTACATCATCCCACGAACGTAGTAGGATTCTCCAATCTTATTATCAATCTCAGCACTTTGTCCTTCATCAATCATATCAATGATATTTGAGGCTTGTGCGATAGCTTTATACCCAGAATCCCACATTTGGGTCAAACGATAGTTGTTTGGGGTACGTGCATAAGACAGAAATTCGTAAAAGGCATCGGTAGACGATCCACGGATCATCATGTTGTCTCCCGCATATTCACCCATTCGGTGCATGGGGTCTGACCAAGTTTTTAACTGGGCATACATTCCGTTGAGCAATGCTTCGAGAGAAGCATCTGGATCACCGACAATAGTCTGTGAATCCATGCTTCCGTGAGGCAGTCGGTCGATCTCACACGCTGTGAATGTTGCCGCGACCAATATGGCTATAAATATTTTTTTCATGGTGTTTATTTTTAGAATTGTAAGTTAAGTCCAAGCATAAATTTACGCGTGGTCGGGTATACCGCAGGTCCTGTTGACCCCATTACGGCACCATCAATAGCTGGAATTTCTGGATCTACCCCTGAATATTTAGTGATAGTGAACAAGTTCTCTCCAGATAATGAGATGCGTAAGTTATCGACTTTAAACTGGCTTAAGTCGATATTATAACCCACGGTTAAAGAACGTAACTTTAAAAAATCATTGTTTTCCAAATAACGCGTGGAGGTGGCATTGCCCTTATCTTGGTTATTATATCTCGCTATAGGATGCGTTGCAATATCGCCTGGTTTTTCCCAACGGCTCCATTCTGGCCTTAAACGCATTTGGTTACGGTCTGTATAAGTTCCGTCGGAATCGTATTCTTGTCTTGAGTAGTTGTAAATTTTACCACCTAAGGCATAACCGAACACTGCGTTAAAATCAAATTTCTTATAATTCAATGCTGTAGAAAAACCTCCAAACAGATCGGGAGATACTTTTCCTGTTTTTTCAAATGTGGCTTGTGAATAATTAGACGTTGTTTCACGTGACAACTCGTTGCCGTCCGAATCTCTATCTACTACATACCACATTGGTAGTCCATTATCTGGATTTACACCAGCCCATTCCTTTAGATAATAGGTATCTACAGGACGCCCTGGCTCTAACATGCGTTGAGCAGAACCGGCAATATTAAGTCCATCACCAACGATGATTGGCCTGACCACATAGTTTCCGCTGGCATCTTTTGTTTTGTAAAGTTTTGTTAACTTATTAGAGTTATGGCCTAAGTTCAAATCCAAACTCCAGGTTAAGTCCTGATTGCGGATGATATCGCCACCAATGGAAACCTCAATACCTTTATTTTCCATTTCGCCAATATTCTGCCAAATGCTCGTCACACCTGTCAGACCACTGATTGGAACTCGGTATAGAATATTGTCCGTGTTTTTCTCGTACAAATCAACTGTTAATCTCGCACGGCTATTTAAAAAACTTGCGTCAATCCCCAAACCACTGGTATACGTTTTTTCCCAAGTTAAATCTTTGTTACCGATTTGACTGATCAATGCTCCAGGATTCTGATTGTAGCTCGCGCCTCCTGATACGGCATATAAATCATATTGTGGGTACAATGCACTTGGACGGTTTCCTACGGAACCGTAAGAAGCACGGATTTTCAAAGCATCCACCCAGTCCGCATTAAACCATTCTTCGTTATGGATGTTCCATCCACCACTTACGGAGAAGAAGTTACCATATTTGGCGTTGTCACCAAAGTTGGAAGCGCCATCTCTACGGAAAGACACCTGACCCATGTATTTATTGTCATAGGCATAATTAGCATTAAAAAGAACGGATTGTACAGCCCATTCGCTGATACCACCTTTTGTACGCTCTGGGATGGCAACAACGTCCAATATTTCAAAACCTGGAATAAATCCGGTACCAGCCACATCTAAAGATTCACCACGGTAATCATTAAACTCATAAGCTATCAAACCATTAACGTCATGTTTATCCCAAGATTTATTGAATCTTAAAATCTGACTGGTGTACATACGGGTAAAATCTGATCGGTATTCCGAAATACGTCCGCCTACACTTTCGCCACCGCTGGAGCGAGGATCTGTATAACCACTCGATTTATACGTATTGTAACGAATGTTGTTGACAGAAGAGAACGTCAACCAATCGGTCAACCTAACGTCAAAATCCATATTCCCCATAAACTCATAGTTCTTGCTGGCACCATGATTCCACTGAAGATCGTATAGGTAATTAGTGCTGGCACTATTTACCCAACTGCTAGAACGGTGTCCCACTAAACTTCCATCTTCATTGTAAGGACTGTCCCATGGCAAGTTAGAATACATGGCCGTTGTAGAATACTGACGGTCATCCACATCTCGCATTGAACCAGAAATTGCAGGTTTTATGGTCAACCAATCCAGTGGTTTGTATTCCGTTTTGAAACGGAAATTATAACGTTTGTAGTCATAACCTTTGACTGCACCTTCTTCATCGTATAATCCAAGAGACATATAAGAGCGCAAGGTCTCAGTACCTCCTTGAATAGACACATTGTAAGTACGTGTCAAACCAGTCTTAGTGGCCAAATCCCACCAATCGAAATTGCTATTGCGCAAATCGGCATTCCAACGTGGAAATGATATTTGATCAGCATTGGAAAACGAAGCGTAATAATCATACAATTCGGCACCGTTCATCATATTTGTGTTTCCGTTATTGAGTGTGCTAATACCTACTTTAGTAGAAAGACTCACTGTAGTTTTTCCAATTTTAGCTCTCTTGGTTGTCACTACAATGACGCCGTTAGCTCCTTGAGATCCATAAATGGATGTAGACGCTGCATCTTTAAGAATAGTCATCGTTTCAATATCGTCCGGGTTCAACTCACCCGCGCTCGATCCTACGATGACACCGTCAATAACCCAAAGTGGACTTGTTGTTCCACTTAAAGTAGCTTGCCCACGAATAACTACAGCACCTCTGGAACCCGGTTGCCCTGAACCAGAAGCAACATATACCCCAGGTGCTTTTCCATTAAGCATATTTTCTACAGAAGGCGTTGTAACGTCTCTAAGGTCATCTCCCTTAACGGTATTCAATGCGCCTGTTAAACTCTCTCTTTTTTGCGTGCTATACCCTACAACAACAACTTCGTCTAAACTGGCGATATCTTCTTGTAGACTAATGTTTATTGTAGTGCGGCCGTTAACCTGAATCTCTTGCCCTACAAATCCCATAAATGATACCACCAGAGTCGCATCGCTATTCACATTTATGGAAAAATTTCCATCAAAATCAGACGCCGTTCCATTGGAAGTGCCTTTTTCTAAAACAGTTGCCCCTGGAACAGATATCCCAGTACTGGCTTCAGTTATCGTTCCTTTTACCTCAATGATCGATTGCTGTGCATAGACAGACCCAACAAATAAGGATAAGAATAAGACTGATAATAGTTTCTTCATAAGTTTTATTTTAAGTTCATTTTTAAAAAATTCAATTATTGTTTCACTCTTTTAATAAGTATCCTTAATCCAATTGTAAGGCTTGCGTTTCACCCACATCCCTCTTGTAAAATCAGGAATTTCTTGAGGTGCTCCATTATTTTCAATAGAAGCTTCCGACAGTGGCGTGATTGCACTCCAGGCTGCTGCATCATAAGCATCCATTGGTGGTGCTATCTTTTCTTTCGCCGATTCTACAAACGAATGCATCACAAAAAAGTCCATGCCACCATGACCAGCGCCTGTTGCATGCTCTCCGTACTTTTTCCATAAAGGATGGTCATACTTCTTGAGCCATTCATCAGCATCATCCCATCTATGTGGTTTTGACTTACCTTCTACATAAATCCTATTGCCATCATCTTCCCATAAACCATTGGCTCCTTGAACTCTAAATCCTAAGGAATAAGGTCTTGGTAAGTTAACGTCATGAGTGATAATGATGGTTTCACCATTAGTAGTCTCTACGGTAGTAGTGATGACATCACCTTGCTTAAATTTCAGTTTGGCATTGGGATGGTCCTTACCACCATGCTCAACAATATAATTATGCAATCCGATGCCTTTTGACGCATTTGACGTTAAGGACATCAAACGATTTCCTCTATTAATATCACACATAGCTGCTATCGGACCGATACCGTGTGTTGGGTAGACATCAGCATTTCTTAAAAGTGAATGTTGGGTTCGCCATGCAGATTCAGAAATACCTTTCTCTCCAAACTCAACACCTTTGCCGTAGGCTGTTTTACCATCGTTAAATTTCACGCCTCGTAAATCGTGTTGGTATCCACATCTGAAGTGGACCAATTCACCAAAAACATTTTGCTTCACCATGTTTAACACAGCTAAAACATCTCTACGGTAATTCACATTTTCAAGAATCATTAAATGCGATCCTGTTTCTTCGTGTGTGTTTACCAAATCCCAGCATTCTTCCAAAGTGTTGGCAGCAGAAACTTCCAAACCGGTGTATTTTCCAGCTCTCATCGAATCAACGGCCATTCTTGTATGCCATAACCAAGGTGTAGAAATGATAACCGCATCAACTTCTTTTAAATTCAATAGATTGAGATAATCCTGATCATTTTTACTGAAAACCTGAGGTTTTGCGAATCCAGCATCCTTGATCATTTTCAGTGCAATTTCAATCCTGGCAGGATCAACATCACATATAGCAGTAATTTCCGTATCTTTTCTGAGCAATGCATTGTTTAAATGATTGACACCTCTTAGACCAACGCCTATAAATGCCATTTTTAATTTCTGATCAGCTGAACCTAATATGGCGCCAAAGGACATATTGGGAAGCATCATTAAACCCGCGCCAGCCAAAGCTGTTTTTTTGACAAAATCTCTTCTTGAACTCATATTTTGAAATCGTTAATGTTTCGTTAAATAATCTTAATCCCAAAAATGGAACATAACTCCTATAATACGGGAGAGATTTTAGGCGTTTGTGAGGAATATTTTTCATGTGATTAAATAATCCTCCTATTTGACGAATTATTACCTTTTGATCGGTAATCCATTCCGTAGCAAGCCTTCTAACATTTTTATTATTAATATATTTACCATAATTAATCAGCGCATATTAGTAGTTATTCGTAACATCTATATTACTTCAAGAAACACCTACAAAATCAAAAATTGAACAATGAACAGTTTGAAGCACTATTTTTTTACGCTCTGCTTTTTTTTGGCGTTCATTATTTCTTCACAAGCTCAGCACCATGTGAACTTTACGCATTTGGCGCCTTCATCGGACAATCGATCTATAATTGTAAGCAAAACAATACAGGATACTTTTGGGAACATTTGGATGGTTCAGAAAGGAGATATTTACATCTATGATGGCTACAATTACAGATTCATCAACAATGCAAACATCTTCCCGAACTCACATGACTACGAAACTATAAAGAACATTATCGTTGATGATTTCAAGAACATATGGCTGATATCTCAGGAAGGTTCATTAATAAAGTACACTTCTGAAAAGGGCGTTTTTGAAGATTTAACACCGCTGATTAACGGAGAAAAAATCAGTGTCATCACTTCAAAAAACAAGGAAATCTGGGTAGCCACGACCAAAGGCAGCCTATTTAAGTATGCTAATGCTAAAATGGACAGCATAACTACTTTTCCCGAATTGACCTACCCCTTAAAAAACATTGAGGATATCGCATTGGGTTCGAACAAGGAGGTTTTTCTAAGCACTAAGGATGGAAATGTCCTGACCTACTCCATTCCATCTCAAAAGAAAGAATATTTGGTGGCGCCTTTCAATAATTATCCCGAAAACTTAAGATTATTAACGGACAGCTACAACAGATTGTGGATTGGCACGGAAACAATGGGCCTCTTTCTATATGACATCAGCACCAAGCAATTTATTCAAGATGCATTTTTTAAAGGAAATACGCATAATATTAAAAATGAATTGTTTCTTAATCTTTATGCTGATTCAAGTGGTTTTTTATGGGCTGGAACTGACGGTGGCGGATTGTATAAAGTAAATTTATCAACGGGCGAGGTTCTTTTGTTCACCAAACAAGTTAATAGTGACGCATCCTTAAGCAGCAATACCATTTTACATATTAATGAGGACAATCACAAAAACATCTGGATTATACCTAATTACGGCAACTTGAATATTTTACCCAATGCGGATAATAATATCAATTATCACGAAGGGTCTGAGAATGGAGCCCCCACTAGAATACTGAGTATATACAAAGGATCTAACGGTATATTATGGGCAGGAACCGACGGTTCCGGACTTACCAAAATCTCCTTCAACGCCGATGGAAGCACCAATGAGGAACAGTTTTTCAATGATTCAGACACTAGCAAGGGCTTTTATATTCAGAGTATAACAGAGGACAACAAAGGCAATATGTGGATTGGAACCTATAAAAATGGTTTATGGTTCTACGACTCCAAAAAGAATGAATTTAGAGAGATTCCAGTGCTGAACACAAAAAACCAAAAAGCATCTGATGTCCGGACCACTTATAAAGATAGCAAGGGACGCATCTGGGCAGGGTCCAATACAAGCCTAAATATCTATTCAGACAGTTTAGAGCTCTTAGCTTCCTTTGAGTATAATGTGAACAGCTTGAAGGGCACCATAGTTGAAAGTATCGTTGAAGCACAAAACGGCGATTTATGGCTCGGCATATACGAAGGTGGCTTATTTCAATTTAGCGAAAATATCAATCAGTTAAACGCCTCAACCTTCTTAGATTTTTCCATTCTTAACGATGATTTAGACCGATTGAAAAGTGTGAAATCAATATCAGAAGGCACTTATAATAGCTTATGGCTTATCAATAATTCTGGGCAACTATTGAAATACGATATCAAAAACAACGAGTTTACTTCATTTGAGGACTTAAAGACTCTTTCAAACAGATCTTTGGCTGCGGTCATCAATGCGGGCAACGATAATTTATGGATAAGTTCCAACAACGGGATTGTCAATTTCAATACCAGAGATTCTATCGTAAAAACCTATTTTATTACTGACGGACTACAGGATAATATATTTTTGTCGCGAAGTGCGTTTAAGGATCATAAGGGACTATTGTATTTTGGCGGATCGAAAGGCTTCAATTATTTCTATCCTAAAGATTTAAATAAAAAGAAGTCACATCCCAAATTACAAATAAATACGATTGAAGTCCTCAACCAACCAGCTGAAATTTTAATGCCTGATCAAGTTGCCAGTGGTATTCCGAATGTAAAATCATTGCGTTTAAAATACGACCAGTCGTCATTTTCATTTCGTTTTGCGGCTTTGGACAATATCTTATATCCTAAGCACTTTTACGCCTATCGATTAAAAGGCTTTGACGACGATTGGATCTACAGTCATCTGGAGCGTTCGGCCACCTATACTAACATTCCAGCCGGAAATTATACTTTTGAAGTGAAAGCAGGCAGCAGAGATGACGTTTGGGATATCCCTCCGAAAAGCGTAAGCATCTCTATTGAACAACCCTTTTGGAACAAACCCATAGCTTGGGTTTTATATGTGTTCCTTTTTGCTCTGGGCATCTACGGTGTCAGACGTTGGTACGCTTTAAAAAAGAAGTTGTTTCTGGAAAAAATAAGCCATCAAAATCAAAATGAATTGCATGAGTTAAAAATGAACTTTTTCGCCAAAATGTCTCATGAGATTCAAACGCCACTAACCTTAATTTTAGGACCAATTCAAGATATGATCCATAACGCTGAAAAAAATGGAAATCTACTTTTAAAACAACGCCTAAATATCATCGCTTACAACACCAAGCGTCTTTCTAAAATTGCCTATGAACTGACCTTGGTAAGAAACAAAGAAATGGATCAATTAAGACTGATGGTCACTAAATCCAACCTCTACAAAAACATTGAACAGATTGCCCAATCGTTTAAGGAATTGGCACGGAAGAAAAACATAGACTTTACGATTAACTGTCCAAAAAACTTAACTGAAGCCTGGTATGATAAAGAAAAGTTAGAGCATATCATTTACAACCTCCTCTCCAATGCTTTTAAATTCACTCCAAAAGAGGGCAACATTTTATTGACTGTGACCCCCATTAATTCAAAAAAAATGGTGCGGCTGTCGGTGACTGATTCAGGCCCTGGTGTTTCCAAGGAAGAGCTGAACACTATTTTCGAGCTTTTTTATCAGTCCAATATCGGAAAGAAAAATAAAGGTACCGGGATTGGGTTGGCGCTTACAAAAGAATTGATTGACTTGCATAAAGGAAAAATTGAAGTTGAATCTTCAGCAATAAGCGGCACTACGTTTACCATCACTTTTCCAATACATGAGGATGCTTATTCGGATTTCGAAAGGATTACATCCGATGTTGACGATGATTCGGTACAACATATAATAGAAAAAGAAATAGTTCCATCTGAAGTTCAAGATCTTAATGTATTAAAAAAAACCATTCTTATTGTCGAAGATACTTTAGACTTACAACACTTTTTAAAAGAACTGCTTCAAGATCAATACAATGTTATTTTAGCTGAAAACGGCAATGAAGGTTATCATTATGCCAAAAGTAATATTCCAGATCTGATTTTAAGCGATATCATGATGCCTGAACTCGATGGTATCGAAATGTGCAAGAAACTACAAGAGGAGCAGCTCACCCAGCATATTCCAATAATTTTATTGACTGCTAAGAATTCTACCCAATCCAAAATAGAAGGCTTAAAGTCTGGCGCCATAGAATACATCAACAAGCCCTTTAACACAAATGAATTATTGTTGAAAATTAAAAACATTCTTATCGCCAAAGAGCATATCATCACGAAATTCCGTAAAGAAGCTATTTCAAGACCAGAAGTTCCACAAGAAAAATCCCAAGACGAAATTTTTCTTGAAAATTTGGTGGCCAATGTTAATTTAAGGTTGGAAGATGCTAATTTTAAGATGGAAGAATTGGCTGCACCATTGAACATGAGCTATTCAACCATATATAGAAAATGTCAAGCATTGACAGGCCATACCTTAGTGGATTTTGTAAGAATGTTACGTTTAAAAAAGGCAGCGATTTTAATTACTAAAAACGGCTTTACAATTTCAGAGACAGCTTTTATGACAGGATTCAATGATCCTAAGTATTTTTCGAAATGTTTTAAGAAACAGTTTAAAAAGAGCCCATTAAATTTTAAAAAGGAAGCCCAAAAGATTGGAGTTGATGAGTTTTTAAATAAGCATGAAGTAGGATCTTTCTTGTAGATTCTATTACGAATTCAATCTGTGGGGCAAGCCCTTGAGATATTCAACGGAAAAACAGGCTCCTATTCCGAAGCAGGTTGTGAGGCATCAAACCTGAGACACCGCCAGTCTCTACGCAATTGTCAATCTATAGACATTGGTTTCTCTTTGTATAAACCCTAACTTTTGATATAATGTATTGGCAGCAATTCTATCTGGACTAGAGGTCAAATTAATAGTCTTCATGTTCTTGCTCTTGGCATATGCAATGGAAAACTCCATCAATTTCACACCAACTCCCTTTCCTCTTGCTGAATGATCAACCACGACATCTTCTATCCAAAGTTTATCGCCTGTTGGTATTTTAGTGAACACTAAGGTCAAGGTGCCCAATATTTCATTATTTTCTTCTGCCATAAAAAGCAATGTCGTTCCAGAATTGACAATGGCCTCTAAATCTTTTTTAGTAGGCAACGCACAGTCTGGGGCGAGTTGAGGAATTAATCTCTTAAATGCATCTAAAACCTGGTCGGTTACGGTGAGTAGCTTATAAATCTTCATAGTAACAAATTTAAGAATTTATTTGATTCTAATTCTTTGATTAAAATTGAATTCATAGCAAGATGGCAAATAGTTGGTTAGGTCAGGTCTTTAGGTCTATTTGAACTGTTTATTAAACCTCATAGATTATCCATCAGATTTTAATTAATTTAGACACAAATAAAAACACAATGCCAGAATTACCAGAAGTAGAGGGTTACAAAGTTTATATAGACAGCACCTCGCTGCATAAAAAAATCAGTGCCTTTGAATGTCGCGATGCCAGATTGCTCAAAGCCTCACTCGCAGATTTCGAAAAGCATCTGATCAATCAAGAACTGACCGAAACACAACGCATTGGGAAATATTTGTTCGTAAAAACCTCGGGCAAAAAAATACTCGTCATCCATTTCGGAATGACAGGCCGTCCCAATTATTATAAAGAAAAAGAAGACCGTCCTAAATTTGGACATATTGTCCTCACCTTTGAAAATGGTTTTCATTTTGCCTTTGAGAACAAACGCAAATTTGGTTGGTGGGACTTGATAGACTCCATTGAAGATTATAAAGCTGCTCGAAACCTCAGCGATGATGCACGGGACATCACTTTGGAAGATTTCAAAGCGTCATTGCGCAAACGGAAAACGTTCATCAAAGCAGTACTCATGGATCAGAGTGTGGCTGCAGGTGTTGGGAATTGGATGGCGGATGACATCTTATACCAGTCCAAAATACATCCTGAGCAAAAAGTGCAAGACCTCTCCGAAAAAAATCTTGAAGCGGTGTTCAATGCCATGAAACACGTCATTGAGGTGGCGATTGAGAATGACGCCCACCATCCGGATTTTCCTGAAGATTTTTTAATCCATAACAGAAAGGAAGGTGCTACTTGTTTTCATACCGGCACAGCGATCCAGAAAATAAAAGTGGGTGGACGTTCTACTTATTTCTCTTCAAAATGGCAGATTTTAGATTGAGTTGATTTTCAATCCATTAATTAGAAAGCTGTTATCTTATGAACCTCGCAGAACATGATCAAAAATTAACCTTTTCTTCTTTGTGACGATTAGGAAACATCAAACTAAACATATATCCGAAGCCGAAACAAGAGGCCACTCCAAAAAAGGAATACATTAAAAAGCTGATGTCCGTAAATACGCTGATGTACCATATTAAAAGAGCACTGACCACCAACCCCATTAAGGTGCCCTTAGCATTGGCTTTTTTGGTAAGCATCCCTAAAAGGAACATACCTCCCAATCCTCCAGTAAAAAGTCCCAAGAAACGATAAAACTGATCCCAAAGCGATTTGATTTCAGAACTTGCCATCCATAGTGCCAAAAGCACACCAAGCACTCCGGTTACCATGGTGGCTACCCTCGCAATTCGTAGCAACTTTCTATCATTTACTTTTGGTCTGAAATGCAAATGGAAATCATTGCAATAAGCAGTCGAAACTGAATTCAGACTACTGCTTATACTTGACATGGCCGCAGAGAAAATACCCGCCACCAATAGGCCAGAAACCCCCATTGGCAACTCTCTTACAATATACCATGGAAAGATAGAGTCGTTATTGGAAATGGCTGGCGACAGTTTTCCGGGCATCTCAGAATAGAAAATAAACAGCAGCGTTCCTATACCAAAAAAGATGATGGTTGCCGGTAATGTCAACACCGCATTGGTGTATAAGGTTTTCTGGGAATCCTTGACGCTGGAACTTGTCAAATACCGCTGAACAATGGTTTGATCCGTACCCTGAGTGACCATCGCCGAAGCAAGACCACCAATAAAAACAACCCAAAACGTGGATTCCGTAAAATTAAAATCCATATTGGCAATATTGAATTTATCCCGATCTGATGCATAGGTAATCATATCACCAAATGAGGTTTCAGTATGCAACATAATCCATACTACCGCTAAGACACTACCCCCAAGGAGTACGATCACTTGCATGACATCCGTCCAAATTACAGCTTCAATACCTCCAAAAGTCGTGTAGAATATACACAGCACGCCCATTATTAAAATACTGGTCTCTACCGGAATCCCAGTGACAATGGAAATGGCCAGAGACGGCAATAACAATACAATGCCGATACGTCCTAATTGAAATAAAATAAAAGACAAACTTCCAAAAGCACGAGCGGTGTAGTTAAAGCGGTCTTCAAGGTATTCATACGCCGTTTTTATTTTTAGTTTATTAAAAAACGGAATGAACACAAAAGCAATTAACGGCGTGATGAGAATCGCTGTGATATTCAGAAAAAAGAAAGACCAATCGGTTACAAAAGCTTTGGCAGGAATGGCCATAAAGGTAATGGCACTCAACAAGGTTCCAAAAACACTCAAACCAGCAGCCCACCATGGAATACGCCCACCACCCACAAAATAATCTTCGGTGGATTTCTGTTTGCGGGCAAAATAGAGACCAATCAGGACCGATATCAACAGGTACAAAGCAAGAACACTATAGTTAAGCACTCCAAAAGGATGTGCGGCATCAGCAATCTTAAAACTTTGCACGCCAGAAGTACGGATACCTGGGGACACCTCACCAGAAACGATAATAAAATCGTTGTTATTTTTAAAAGCTAGTGCAGTTACCGGTATTTCGGTAGGCAGTGTTGCATAAACAAACCACTTTTTGGTAATCGTATTGTAGGCCAAAATATCCTTTGAAAACCCTGGGTGATTATTTAAAATCGCATCTCGTCTTGAAGTTAATTCATTTCTTATTGTGTCATTTGCAGCTGTGGGTAATTCTAAACCAATCGTTTCCAATTCATCAAAAAGTATAGCATCACTCCCCCCGTAAACCATAATATGCATGGAGCCCATAACTTCTGCCGAAGCGCCCATCAATACCCTTGGAGCATCTTTTATGAGCAGATCACCTTCCTCGGCCCATGTCTGGTTTTTAAAGTCATAGGATAAGTACGTCGTCAAAGCTCTTGATTTCTGACCTGATTTTTCATTTCTTCCGCCAATGACGAATAGTTTTTTAGTCGTTTGGGTTTCTTGGACAGCAGTCGTATGAAGCACTCTCGGACTCCCAGGAAAATCAGATAGTTTCTCCCATTGTTGTTGACCTTTTAATGACAATCTATAAAACGAATTGGTACTGCCTTTCTCATTATTCCCCCCGATCACATATACAGCATCTTCAAATATGACGGCAGAAGAAAATGCCAATGATTCTGGAAGATTTGGGTATTCAGTAATCTCAACCTCTTTCGTTGCACTATTATAAGCCATTAAGAAAACCTGGTCACTTATAACACTTTCATTATTTCCACCAATACACAAAACACCTCGATCTGTAGATACAGACGCCGAATAACCCAGCGGCATTGGCAATTTCATTGTAGATAACCGCCATTGGTTATTTTCAAATATAAAAACGGCATCACTCCATACCTTTTTACCGCCTTCCCAAGGTAATCCCTCAGGGAAATTTGCGCCACCAGCCGCTAAAAGCACACCATTGTGTCCGCCTCCCAGCATGCCTGCATATCCAATGGAAGCCGTTGCGGAATTCTCTGCAGGTAAATTAGGAAGATCTGTAAGTTCTAATTTGGAGATTTCTTGACTGAACGATGGCATCCAGGCAAAAATGATGACTAATAAAAGTGCGATTTTCTGAATTTTCTTCATTTTAAGAAAGATTACTTATAAATGTGACTGCTTTGTTCGGATACCAGCTAAATTTCGCTCAAATTTGTATGTCATCTTATTTATAAAAACAACATCAAGCCATATCGTCAAAAAATATTGCTAAATATAATAAAATAGAATTAATTGTATTATGTATTACATATTAATTTATAAATTTGCTTTGCACACCGTTTTAATTCCATAATTAGCCTATAAAACTGTACTATCCAACATGACACTTCTAAAAAATTTCTCTTTTTTTATTCTAATCTTATTGATACAGTCCTGTGCCTCCGTTTCAGCTCCAGAACCTGTCGGACCTGTTCCAAGTTCCCATCAACTCGATTGGCAGGAAATGGAGTTTTATGGTTTCATCCATTTCAGCATCAACACCTTTACCGATGTCGAATGGGGTTATGGCGATAAGTCGCCAGAATTATTTAATCCTACAGAATTAGACACGCGTCAATGGGCAAGGATTGCCAAGGAAGCAGGAATGAAAGGCTTGATCTTAACCAACAAACACCACGATGGATTTTCCTTATGGCCTTCTGAATACACAGATTATTCCGTCAAAAATTCGCCATGGAAAAATGGTGAAGGTGATGTGGTTAAAGAATTGGCAGAGGCCTGTAAGGAATACGATCTCAAAATGGGCATCTATCTATCTCCATGGGATAGAAATCACGCCGACTACGGCAAACCAGAATACATTGACTATTTCAGAAATCAGCTAACTGAATTGCTGACCAATTATGGTGATATTTTCGAGGTTTGGTTTGATGGCGCCAATGGAGGCGATGGCTATTATGGTGGAGCGAACGAAGTGAGAACAGTGGATAAAAAAACCTATTACGATTGGGAAAACACCAATGCCCTCATCCGAAAACTACAACCTAATGCGATTATATGGAGTGACAACGGCCCAGATGCAAGATGGGTGGGCAATGAACATGGCTTTTCTTACGAAACGACTTGGTCGCCATTGTTACGGGACTCAATTTATGGAGGCATGCCAGATTATAATATTAAATATGCCATGGGCCAAGAAAACGGCACACATTGGGTGCCAGCAGAAGCAGATGTCTCCATTCGCCCAAACTGGTACTATCATAAATCTGAAGATAATAAGGTAAAAACCTTGAAAGAGTTATTGGATATTTACTATAGATCGGTTGGACAGAATAGTACCCTATTGTTGAATCTTCCTGTGGATAGAAGAGGTTTGGTCCATGAAAACGACGAAAAGCAACTCAAAAAATTAACGGCCCAACTGAAGGAGGATTTTGCAAATAATTTAGCATCTAATGCAAAAACCACTGCAAGCCAAGTACGTGGCAATGCTTCTGATTACAGCGCTAAAAATACAGTTGACGGCAATAAAAACACTTATTGGGCCACTGATGATGGCGTAACAACAGCGTCCATCATTATCGATTTTGGAAAACCAACACTCTTCAACCGGTTTTTGATCCAGGAGTATATCCCCTTAGGGCAACGGGTCAAACAGTTTTCATTGGAGGCTGAAGTTGACGGGAAATGGGAAACTATCGATAACCAAACTACCATAGGTTACAAACGCATTTTGAGACTCGAAGATATAAAAGCAACTAAGATCAGACTGACTATTGAAGATTCGAAAGCCGCACCGCTCATTTCAAATATTGAAGTTTACCATGCGCCGCTCATCGTTGACGTACCAAAAGTAAGCAGAGACAAACAAGGCAATGTGACTTTAGAAACTCCTGAAGATGGTCTGTCTATTTATTATACGTTGAATGGTGACGAGCCATCTACATCATCATTAAAATATTCTGAACCTTTTCATCTCGATCACCCCACGACCCTCAAAACTTTTTCGATTGATCCAGAAACCCAGCGTCAAAGTGAAACCCTTTCAGAAAACTTCGAAATCAGTAAAAATCTTTGGAAGATCATAACTTTAGATGGCACATCGCTTTCCGAAGAGGCCATAGATGAAAATCCACTCACAGAATGGTCAGCCAACAAAGAATTGTTGTCAAATTATAAAATAGACTTGGGAGAAACTACGACCATTAAGGGTTTTACCTACACGCCTACCCAAGGCCGATGGGTTTCTGGTGTGATTACGCATTACAGCTTTTATGGAAGCAAAGATGGCCATCAATGGACGAAATTATCAGAAGGTGAGTTTTCAAATATCATCGCCAATCCGATTCAACAAAATGTGATGTTTGATAAAGCTTCCGATATCAAATACATCAAATTAATAGCCCATAAAATTATGAATGATTCCGATAAAGCGCTTATTGCGGAAATTGGAGTTATTACGAAATAAATTATAGTTATGAAAAAAATTCTTCTGTTTATATTTTTGATCTTAACTTATCATGCTTCATTTTCCCAAGTTGAAATCACTGAACACGAAATCAAAGATCATATCCTATTTTTAGCTTCCGAAAAAAATGCAGGTCGCTATCCTGGCACCAAAGCCAACCGCGATGTCGTAAAATACATCATCAAAGATTTTAAAAAACAAGGCCTTCTTCCTTTGGATAAACACTACAAACAGAAATTCAAGGCCCGTTTACGAGTTGATAAAGGTCAACCTGAAAAACCACTCGCCAAAACTTGTAATGTCGTCGCCTATCTTGAAGGCAACGATCCTATATTAAAAAATGAATATATTATTATAGGTGCCCATTATGACCATTTAGGCATGGGTGGGCCTTCCTCAAAAACAGAACAAAGAAATACAATTCATTACGGCGCCGATGACAATGCCAGTGGCACCGCCACACTTTTGGAAATTGCGGAGAAAGTCGCGGCTAACAAAAGCGAGTTAAAACGCAGCGTTATTTTTATTGCTTTTGGAGCTGAAGAACACGGATTATTGGGAAGTCAATACTTTGTTGACCATCCGTTAGTTCCTCTTTCACAGATTAAACTGATGATCAACATGGATATGGTTGGCAGATTGAATACTGAAAATCATGTGTATATGAATGGCGCCGGAACCTTCCCGGGAGGCGTAGAGTTCATGCAGAATTTAGGTGAATCCTTAAACTTAACTCCAATAGTCCATGCCGGTTCGGTGGGAGGCTCAGACCATGTGTCGTTTTTCAAAAAAGATATTTCCGTCCTTGGCGTTCACACGGGTGCACATCCGCAATATCATCGACCAGAAGACACGGCCGATTTGATCAACGTTCCAGGACAAAAACAAGTAAGCGATTATATTTACAAAGCTTTAATGACATTTGCAACCACCGATTATAAAATGGGATTTATCCCACAAGACTAATATTATCATCAATTTGGGGAAATCCAGAGTAGATTCCTAAAGGGAAATCGCATCCACCCTTGTGGAGCTGTTATCCGTCGAAATGATTTCAGAAACCGCGTATAAGTTTATACATTTTCAGATTGATTTATTGTAAAAACAAAGTTTGTCAACTAATATTTATACCATTCATGAGAGTTATTTTATTTTCTTTAATCGCACTTTTTACGCTGAGTAGTTGCACAGAAAAAAATAGATCCTTTACAGCATCTGAAATAGCCATTCTTCCAAAACCTTCGTCTTTGGATTTAAATGAAAGCTCTTTTGCGATCAAAGACGGACAACAAATTTTCGCAAATCTTGACGAACAGAAAACTGCTGCGGCAGACCTTCAAGCCTATATTTCCGATACTTCTGGTTTTAAAACCTCAGTAGTTAAAAGTTATGGTGCATCTATCAGTCTTGAAAAAAATGAGGATTTAGCTCCAGAATCTTATAAGTTAATAGTGTCACCCAAAAAAATAAGCATTTTGGCCAACGACGCTGCAGGTTATTTTTATGGGGTGCAAACCTTGAAACAATTGATCTCCATTGAGACTTTAGAAGATTCTCAAGACAAAACTTATTTGGTGCCATCGGTTACAATTACAGATAGTCCGCGATTCAAATGGCGTGCCTATATGTTGGACGAGTCCCGCTATTTTCATGGCGAGGAATTCGTAAAACAAATGCTTGACCAAATGGCCCTATTAAAAATGAACACCTTCCATTGGCATTTAATTGACGATGCAGGATGGCGAATCGAGATTAAGAAATACCCACTTTTGACCGAGGTTGGCGCCTTTCGTGCCGATAGTGAAATTGAAACTTGGAAAAGTGGAAAAACTTCGGGAGAGCCACACGGCGGATTTTATACACAGGAGCAAATCAAAGATATTGTTGCCTATGCTGCAGAACGCAATATCAACATCGTTCCAGAATTTGAAATGCCAGGGCATTCCAGTGCTGCCATTGCGGCATACACTTGGTTGGGAACTGCAGGGGAAGCTATTGAGGTTCCAGTAACTTTTGGACGTTTGTACGACAATTATGATGTTACAAAACCAGAAGTTGTCACTTTTATTAAAGACGTTTTAGACGAATTATTTGTGTTGTTTCCATCTGAAGTCATCCATATTGGAGGAGATGAAGTAGGCTATGAAGTTTGGGAGAAATCGGCTTCTGTTCAAAAATACATGAGAGAGCATCATATTAAGTCACCTGCTGATCTTCAGGTTAACTTCACCAACAAAATTTCAAAATATATTGAAGATAACGGCCGACGCATGATGGGTTGGAACGAAATTTTAGGCAAAAACATCCATGCTGATTTTGAGGAAAAGAAAGACGACCAAGAAGCAGAAACCGAACTGGCGAAGAACGCCATTGTCCATTTCTGGAAAGGCGATCTGGAATTATTGACCGAAGCTGCGAAAAATGGGTATGCCATTGTAAACTCGCTGCACAACAGAACCTATTTGGATTATAGCTATGAGTCCATACCTTTGGAAAAAGCCTATAGCTTTGACCCTATTCCTGAAGGTTTGGATGCACAATACCACAAAAACATCTACGGCACAGGCTGCCAAATGTGGAGCGAGTGGACGCCAACCAATGCGGATGTTGAACGGCAAACGTTCCCAAGAATTGCGGCTTATGCTGAAGTAGGCTGGACAGATTTGGAAAATAAGGATTATGACAGCTTTAAAATTGCCCTTAAAAAAATGCAAAAGCATTGGGATGATTTAGGGATCAATTACTTTAAGGATTATGATGGACTTGAAGCTAAATAAGGTTTCGCGTTTCAGGTTTTATGTTCAAGGCCCAATGAAGAAAAAGACCGTGGATTAAATGTCTTAAAAAAATGAAAAAATGAAAAATCTCTCCTCGCTATTAATGCTATTACTCATTCTTAATAGCTGCGAAAGTACAAAAACAAGATCTTTTACAGAAGGGGAAATCTCCATAGTTCCGAAACCTTCTGAAATGGTCATTAAAGAAGGTAGCTTCAGATTCACAGAAGACAGCAAGATTTCTGTTGAAAATGATACGCAAAAACCCGCTGCCAAATACTTATCCGATTTATTCGAAAATGCTGCCGGGTATCCATTATCGATAATAGATACGCGAGAAGAGAGAGGGATTGTTTTATTAAATGACGATGCCATGGCAAGTGAAGCCTACACTCTGGAGGTCACTCCAAAAAAAATCACCATTAAGGCCAGTGATCCTGCTGGCTATTTTTACGGCGTGCAAACCTTACGTCAACTTCTTCCGCCAAGTATAGAGACCAAAAACAGTGATGAGCAAAACTGGGTGGTTCCAAGCATTAAAATTAAAGACACGCCCCGATTCGCTTGGCGTGGGATGCACATGGATTTCAGCCGTCATTTTTTCAGTCTCGATGAGGTGAAAACCTTTTTGGACTATATGGCACTATATAAACTGAATACCTACCACATGCATCTCACCGATGATCAAGGCTGGCGTATTGAAATCAAAAAATACCCGTTATTGACCGAAAAAGGCGCTTGGCGTGTGGAAAGTTCCCATGACATCGCCTGTAACGAATTGGCAAAAACGGATCCATCCTATATTATTGACGAACAACACTATCACAATCGTGATGGACAAAAAATGTACGGGGGTTTCTTTACCCAGGACGAAATCAAAGAAATCATTGCCTATGCCGCAGAACGTCAAATTGAAGTGATTCCCGAAATAGATATGCCTGGACATTTTAAATCGGCCATTGATAATTATCCTTATTTATCCTGTACTGATGAAGCAGGATGGGGCGAACTTTTTTCAACGCCAGCCTGTTTAGGAAAAGAAACGACCTATGAATTCACCAAGAATATTCTATCGGAAATAGCTGAATTATTCCCATCAGAATATATTCATATTGGCGGTGACGAAGTGAATATCCAATCTTGGAAAGAATGTCCGTTATGTCAGAAGGTCATTAAGGACAACAACCTAAAAGACGAACATGAATTGCAATCCTTTTTCAACAGAGAGATTGAAGTCTTCTTAAAGTCAAAAGGCAAACGCTTGATGGGTTGGGATGAAATTGTTGAAGGCGGACTATCCGAAGACGCGACGATGATGTGGTGGCGCAATTGGGCGCCGACCATGAGAGATATTTCGGCAAACAACGGCAATGACATGGTGCTCACGCCGTGTTTTGAATACTATTTTGATGCCCAGCATGATGTGACACCATTTGAAAAAGTATATAACTACGAACCTATTCCTGAAGAATTCACTAAACAACAGGCCAAACATATTTTAGGCATACAAGCCAATTTATGGTCAGAAATGATTCCGAATTTTAAACGCCTGCAATATATGGCCTTCCCAAGGATGCTAGCCTTGGCAGAAACAGCGTGGACTTCAAAAGATGATAAAGATCATGAAGACTTTGAAAAAAGAATGCTGCTTCAATACGATCGATTGGATGCTTTGGATATCAAATACCACATTCCAGCCGTGTCGGGCTTTAAGGACAAAGTTGCATTTCTGGACAAAGCGATTGTTGAATTGCAAGCGCCATTGGAAGGCATGGAGGTCTATTATACAACTGACGGCAGTGTACCTACCAAGCAATCCAACAAATATACAGAACCACTGGAATTCACAGAAACAATCACTTTAAATACGATTGCTTATAGAGGTGACATTGATAGTGACATGCGATCAGCCATAATAGAAAAGCAAACATATTTAGAACCTGTAGAAATCAGTCCAAATGTGGGAAGTATCAAACGATGGGCAGGTGTTAAACAATTTTCTGTGGTAGATGATATTGTTTTACCAAACAAGGCCATGTTCACCTCAGTAAATAATATTGATTTTACTGACCATGATGGCAAAGAACACGTTTCAATGGTGTTCAAAGGCTATTTTTATGCAGAGGAAGACGGGTTGTTCGAGTTCGCCACAAAATCTGATGATGGCAGTTTGTTGTATATAGGTGATAAGTTCGTTGTGGATAATGGCGGCAACCATTCGGCAATGGAGAAAAACGGCATGGTGGCGCTTAAAAAAGGATGGCATCCACTTACGATCAAGTACCATGAAGCCACTGGAGGTGGATCATTAACCGTTTGGTACACCGCTCCAAATGGTGAAAAGAAAGTTTTGAATGGGCCTGCTATTGGGGGATAAGGCTGGGGGGAACTTGATAAAAAAGCTTTATAATCGCAAAGAACGTAAAGCTATACAATGTATTTATTTTAAAAGCATTACGACCTTTGCGCAACATTAGTTCCCGATAGCAATCGGGATTGCGGTAAAAATTACGGCCATGACAAATAATAAATACCAATAAAAATTTGAAAATAAAAATGAAATTATTCTTTAAATCCTTATTCGTTTTTTCAATTCTAATGACCCTCGGTTGTCAGAATGCCAACAAAGACTTTACCGTAACTCAAACCTACGAAGAGCCCCAAGACCCTTCGCCAAGCACCGATGAGAATTGGGCTGCTCTTCCCAACGGAATACAAGCTTCGGTCACCTCAACGGACATCCGTTTTGTAAGAAGTGAAATCCCGAAAATAGAACAACAAAACACCTGGTCAGGAACTGCTTGGAAAGGCGAACGGACTTCTGCACAAGTCGTTCTTTGGAGTAAAGATTCTTTGACCGAAGTCAATACGAAGTTTTTCGAATTTAAGTCGGATTCCGGCGAAACCTTAACATCGGATATTGCCAAAATTAATTTTGTGAAATACGTCATTACCGATGAATATGCCGAAGGCTGTGGCTATAGAAAACCAGAAGACTATGCATCGTCATTGGCTGCTGATGCTTTAGATCCTGTTTCCTCCTATGGCATTAAAGCACAAGAAACACGACCAATTTGGATCACTATTGACGTGCCAGCTGATGCAAAGGCAGGAACTTATAAGAGTACTTTCACGATAGACATTAAAGGACAGGACACCAAAACCATGGACTTTTCCATCCGCGTGATTGATAAAGTATTGCCACCGGCATCCGATTGGAAATTCCATTTGGACTTATGGCAAAATCCTTATGCCGTAGCACGATTTCATGACATTGAACCATGGTCTCAAGAACATTGGGATTTATTAAAACCTATCATGAAACGTCTTGCAGATGCGGGCCAGAAAGTGATTACCGTTTCGCTCAACAAACGACCTTGGGGCGGACAGACTTTTGATCAATTTGAAGCGATGATCGAATGGCGAAAGAAGGCCGATGGCACTTGGACTTACGATTACACAATTTTCGATAACTGGGTGCAAATGATGATGGATCTTGGGGTTAAAAATCAGATTAGTTGTTATTCGATGGTGCCGTGGGGCAATGAATTCTACTATTTTGATGAAGCTGAAGATAAAGAAGTAAAAATAAAAGCCGCTCCGGGAACTGAGGCCTATAACGACCTATGGATTCCGTTTTTGGAACAATTCAAAGCCCATTTGGAGCAAAAAGGTTGGAATACCATTACAAGAATCGCCATGGACGAACGCGGACCAGCAGAAATGAAGGCCATGTTGCAATTGCTCAATGCCCATGCCCCAGAATCTGGCGTCTCTTTTGCCGATAACCATAAAAGTTACAAACTTTATCCCGATGAATTAAAGGATATGTCCGTTGCTTTTGGCGACCCAGTTGATGAAGAAGATTTGGTCGTAAGAAGAGCCAATGGCTATATCAGCACGTTTTATGTCTCCTGTGCAGATGACTTCCCAAACACTTTTACCTTTTCGGCCCCAGCGGAAGGCACATTTATAGGATGGTACACCATGGCCGCCGATTTTGATGGTTTTTTACGATGGTCTTACAATAGCTGGACCGAAAACCCACTGCAAGATTCCCGTTTTGTCACCTGGCCTTCTGGGGATACCTACATTGTATATCCTCACAACAGAAGTTCCATTCGCTTTGAAAGACTTAGAGAAGGCATTCAGGATGCTGAAAAAATCAGGATTCTGAGAGAGGATTTATTAGCTAGGAAACTGTTGGATGAACTCCATCATTTGGATTTAGTCGTCGCCCAATTCAACATCACTTCAAAACCTAAAAAAAACTTAGAAACCATGCTTAATGACGCAAAAAACACTTTGAATATTTTAGCAGAGAAAATTAATGAAAAATAAGGTTTAAGAACCTTTCTAACATCTCATATTGACGTGATTAAAACACAAAAATTGACAAGCAAAACTATTTTTATGAAAATTTCACTTACTCGATTATTTCTTATGATGACCTGTTTTGGTTTTGCACAAAACACAACCATCAATCCGACCCCTCAACAAACCGTGATTTCTAATTATATAGACACGCCCACTCATTTTAAGCTCAAGCTAAAAAACGTGGACCAAGCCACACAAAACTTACTCTCCGAATTTTTTAATGAGGATAATACTTCCAATAAAGGTTTTACGGTTACCGTAGGAGACATAAATGATCGGTTCCATAGAAAATTTCTAAAAAAAGTACCACAACATCCAGAAGGTTACTTTATCAATAGCAGTAATAAAAAGATTACGGTTATAGGCAGAGATGCACGAGGCACTTATTACGGCGTGAGAACGTTGATAGCATTATTGGCATCAGATGAATTTCCTCAAGGTGAAATTATTGATTTTCCTGATGTCACTGCTCGAGGTGTAGTAGAAGGGTTTTATGGCACGCCATGGAGTTTTGAGCACCGGATGCGCCAAATCGATTTTTATGGTCAAAATAAATTGAACACCTATATTTATGGACCAAAAGACGATCCTTACCATAGCTCTCCAAATTGGAGAAAACCTTATCCCGAAGATGAAGCCGTCCAATTAAAAAAGCTGATCGACAGAGCAGCATCGAACCATGTCGATTTTGTCTGGGCCGTTCATCCTGGAAAAGATATCCAATGGAATGATGAGGATCGAAATGCCTTACTTCATAAATTTGAACTCATGTACGATTTGGGCATTCGTTCCTATGCTGTGTTTTTTGATGATATCTCAGGAGAAGGCACCAACCCAACACAACAAGCTGGGTTATTGAACTTCTTACACAATAAATTTGTAACCGTCAAAAAGGACGTCAAGCCATTAATCATGTGCCCTACCGAATACAACAAAGGCTGGTCCAAACCTGACGGTGGGTATTTAGAAACCTTAGGAAAAGAACTGGATCCTTCCATCAGGATGATGTGGACGGGCAATACTGTGGTGTCGGATATTGATCAGGAAACTATGGATTGGATCAACGCCAAAATTCAGCGTAAGGCATTTATTTGGTGGAACTTTCCTGTTTCGGATTACGTGAGAAATCATTTGCTTTTAGGCCCAGCTTATGGCAACGGAAAAGATATCGCCGATGATGTTTCTGGCTTTGTTGCCAATCCGATGGAACATGCCGAAGCGTCTAAAATTGCTATTTATGGTGTAGCAGATTACACTTGGAATATGTCCGCATATCAACCCGAGAAAAATTGGTTGTCAGCCTTAAAAGTAGTCATGCCCGAAAGCTATAAAGCCCTGGAAATTTTCGCAAGCCACAATAGCGATTTAGGTCCGAATGGCCATAAATACAGACGTAGTGAATCTGTGAGTTTTGCACCACAAGCGGATGCATTCCTGAGAGACCTTGAAGCCAATCAACAAATTGACAATTTTGAAACCGTCCAAAAGGAATTTCAAGCGATGGTGGAAGCCTCCTATATTTTATTGAACAGTAAAGATAATCCGGTGCTTTTGGATGAGATCCGCCCTTGGCTCAAACAGTTCCAACTCCTTGGACAGTCAGGTCTTGCCATGTTGAATATGTACACGGCATTACAAGAAAAACAAACGGACGATTTTGAAAGAAGTTATCAAGCACTCAAAGCTATTAAGGCAAAAATGTATGCGATAGACCGTACCGAAAACCAAAACCCTTACCAACCCGGAGTTAAAACTGGGACTTTAGTAGTTTCACCGTTAATCGATAAAGGGTTTGCATATTTAACCAACGCTTATAACCAAACCTTTGATAAACATCTGGAAGTAGAGGCTAATTATAATCCGCATCAATTATTAACAAATATTGCCCAACTTCAAAACCAACAAGTCACTTTACAAGAAAGAACCTTAGCCTTAAACCCACCATTGGAAGTGATCCGCTTAGAGCCACAATCTTATTTTGGTTTTGAATTGCAGGATGTAACGCAGGCAAAAACCATAGCCTACAAACTCTCGCCAGCTGCAGTTTATGAGCATTTGGTGCTTGAGGTTTCAAGCGATGGCGCCGAGTGGACTTCTATAAAAACGGAAGCTAAAGAGGACACTGTAAACGCTTCTGTCAATAGTGAAGTTAAGTTTATAAGACTCATGAACATCTCAACGGAAATAGAAGAAGCTAAACTTGAGCATTTTACTGTTATGTTGAAGTAAATTCATAAATCACATCGTATTTTATATTAAATAAAAGGCAAAGTAAATAGCAATGCTTTGCCTTTATTTTTGATCTGAGCGTCCTAATTCCACTATTATTCCAACCCTCGCTATAACGTAAGTTAATTTTCCAGTCGGCTATAAATTCTTTCATATAATAACGTGCTCATTTAAAACAATAGCTATATTAGAGACATGATTATCTAAAATTCCGAATTTATGACTCAATGTTTTTCAATCGATAAACAGCGTACGAATAGCATCATTTTATTGGTTTTTATATCAAGCTTTCTGATGTCCTGTCAAGATAAAGCTGTCCATGGGAATTCACTTCAAGACCATTCTTTAACTAAAGAGGAAAGACTCGATTTGTTTTTAGAATCGCCTATTACGATTAACTCCAGCGCTAACGAACAGCGATTAAACATGATCAAATTCCATAAGAGCTATATCTTAAATGATAACCCACATTTTAATGCGGATAGTGACTCTATTAGTAAGGCATCTTCAAACAGCTATGTTATCCTAGCTGGTTCGCATTTTGACAAAGAACAAGATTCCTTAATTCGATTGGCTTCAAATTCAGATGTGATTGAGATTTTAAAAAACAAATATGTGGAGCGTATTACCTATATGAGAGTAGGCTCAAACGGTCTACAACTAAATTATGGCGTGCATTTAGGTATGGCATTGGATGATTTCACGAAACTGTTCCCATTAACAATTGACGATCACTTTATCGCATCATATAAGGACAACGACTCTTTTGAAGTGAACTTCATCTTTAATCAAGACAGCAAATTGTTAAAAGAGTTTAACTATTTATCAATAATTGATTGATTATTTATCTCGCTACAAATTTCTATCACTTCTTATAAAGTTCAATATAATGCTTATCCAGCGTTTCTGAATCCTTGTACTTTTTACGGGTCTCCTGAAGTTTCTGCTTCATTTCAGCAACCACAGTGGCATATTCAGGATCGTTGATCACATTGTTTATTTCCCTAGGATCTTTTTTGCGATCATACAATTCCCATTCGTCAACATCATAATAAAAATGGATGATCTTATAATCCTTGGTAGCGATGCCATAATGCCTTTTAACGGCGTGTTCCGCAGGATATTCATAATAATGGTAATACACGGCATTTCTATCCCAAAGTTCCTTCTGGCCTGTTAAAAGCGGCACCAAGCTTTCGCCTTGCATGTCCTTTGGCGCAGTAACACCAGCAACTTCAAGAAAGGTTTGTGCAAAATCCAAATTCTGTACCATTTCATCTTCCGTAATACCTGGCTTAATTTTATTTGGCCATTTGATCAATAATGGGGTTTTAAAGGATTCGTTGTACATAAAACGCTTGTCAAACCAGCCGTGTTCACCTAAATAGAAACCTTGATCGGAGGTATAAATGACGATGGTATTATCAGCAAGATTTTGGTCATCCAAATAGTCCAGCACGCGACCTACATTATCATCAACCGAGGCAATAGTTCCTAAATAATCCTGTAAATAACGTTGGTATTTCCAAACCGTAAGTGTGGAGTCGTTCATGGTAGGATATCGTTTTTTAAAATCTTCATTGATAGGTCCATAAACAGCATCCCAACTGGCACGTTGTTCTGCATTCATAGTATACAAACTTTCACCGAGTTTGCTCCATTGCTCTATATCAAGTTCCTTAACCGTTTCTGGCGTTAATTTATTATCGTTGATGAGCGACATGTGTTTTAAGATGCCCATTTCGGCAGTTTTGGCTGCAGTACCTCTTGTTTTATAATCATCAAATAAGGTTTCTGGTAATGGAAAGGTCTTTTGTGTAAATTCCTTATAATACTTTTCACTTGGCAACCAGGCGCGGTGTGGTGCCTTATGCAAGTACATCAACATAAATGGTTTGTTGGGGTCCCGGCGGTTTTTCATCCAGTCCAAAGTCAGATCGGTGGTGATGTCGGTGACGTAACCCTCAATGATCGTATCTCCTTTTTGGGTAATAAATCGCGGATTGTAATAATCACCCTGCCCAGGTAAAATCTTGAATTCATCAAAACCTTTCGGATTATTTCAAAAGTGCAATTTCCCAAACATGGCCGTTTGATAACCTGCTTTCTGAAGGATTTGCGGGAAAGTAACATTGGTGGTATCAAATTCACTTAAGTTATCTATTTTACCATTGATATGGCTGTGCTTTCCAGTAAGGATCACTGCTCTTGAAGGCGCACATATAGAATTGGTGACCGTCGCATTGGTAAAAAGCATTCCTTCTTCAGCAATCCGATCGATATTGGGCGTCTGTATCAAGGTCTTGTCGTAAGCACTGATGGCTTGGTAGGCGTGATCATCGGACATGATGAAAATGATGTTTGGTTTTTCATTTGATGCATCATCTGTTTTTGCAGAAGTTTTATCTTGCTTACAGCCTACCATAACTAGGGAGACAACAACAATGAATAGTAGCTTAAAATAGTTCATGTAAAATTTATTTTTTAATTTAATGCTTTTCGGTTTTTAAAATCTGCAAGGTATCATCGACCATATCTGCGGTTCTAATATATTTCATTCTTAAGTTTTGACCAATTGAGGTTTTTATTCTATCGCACTGTTTCATTGGCCTATTCTCTCCGTGTAACTCTGTGGAACTCTGTGTCACAACTATTAATCTCCCGCAGATTTGCTTCGCCAGTTCGTTATCGCCAATCAACAATCCCTAGTCTTAACTATTCAAAAAGCGCCTCCACCCCTTCAATCCTAAAAGATTCATTTTCAGGAGTCCTATGTTCTTTTCTGACGATATCATAAAACTTTTCCACCATTTCCGGATGTTGATCCATGATATTATGTTCCTCTCGGATATCGGCATCCAAATCGTACAACTCGACTTCCTTATTGCCATCTTTAATGTTTTTCCAGATCATTTTCCATTTGCCCATTCTCACGGCTACTTGTCCGTTATACCCAGCAAACTCCCAATAAAGGTACTCATGCTCCTTTTGTTTTTCGGTATTCGTAAGCGTGTTATAAAAGCTAATGCCATCGGATTTATAGTCGGTTTGCACGTTAGCAATCTCGTTTAAGGTAGGCATGACATCGTAAAATGCCGACATATGATCTGTTTTTGATCCTGCTTTTATTTTAGCTGGCCAAGTGGCAATCATAGGCACTCGAATTCCACCTTCATATAAAAATCCTTTTCCTTTGCCGTAACTACTATCAAATGGCGCCGCGCTGTCAAACCAAACGGCGTCACCACCACCGGCCGAGCTTGGCCCATTATCAGAAGTAAATACAATGAGCGTATTTTCATAGAGGCCTTCTTTCTTTAGATATGCGACCAATTTACCCACATTTTCATCCAAATAAGAAATCATCGCCGCATAGGTAGCGTGCGGGTATCGGGTTGGAAAATAATCCACGTTTTTGTCCTCAATAAAAAAATGGGGTTTTTCGTCACCAAATTTATTCACGTAATAATCAATCCATTTTTGGGGCGCCTGCAATGGCACGTGTGGGATTGGACTTGCCCAATACACGAAGAACGGTTCCTTTTTATTTTCATCAATAAAATTCATCATTTTATCAAAAATCAACGTCGGACTATAATCGGGTTGTGTATATTTTTCATAAGATGCCGCTGCCATCGGATCAGCGCCTTTTGATAAACCGAAGTGTGGCGAAATGGTGTCGTTCCTTAAATGGTAACGGTTTTCATTTTCATACAGATGCACGGGGGTGTAGGTATGCGCTTGTCTTTGACAATTGTATCCGAAAAAATAATCAAAACCCATGGTCGTAGGAATGGATTCAGTGTGTGGCGCTCCCAAGCCCCACTTTCCAACAATGGCAGTTTTATAATTGACTGATTTTAATTGCTGGGCAATTGTGACGGTATTTTTTGGCATCGGACGTTGCCCTTCCAGACTAGAATCTGCAATCATTGAGCGATAGTTAAAAACATCACCACGTTCTCTCCATTCGTCATTGCCACGAATGCTCGCGTGTCCGCCATGCAAACCCGTTAACAATGATGCACGCGCTGGAGCGCAAACAGGTGATGCCGTGTAATGTTGGGTAAACAACAAACCTTCTTTTGCCAAGGCATCAATGTTAGGCGTTTCAATTTTTGTCTGCCCGTACACACCCAAATCGCCATAACCTAAATCGTCCGCCAGAATATAAACGATGTTTGGTTTTTGATTGGTTTCGATTTTAGCGGATTTTTTAGCCGTTTTATCTTGACAGCCAAAAAGGGATACTATTAAAATAAAAGTTGTAAAAATCTGAACTATTTTCATGCGATAAACTGTTTTTAATTTATAGTGGTGATGTATGTTTTTGCTGTTTTTAATCCTTTACCAGAAACGGTGAGTTCTATTTTACCGACATCTTCAGCCGATTGTACCAGTACCACCAATTTACCACTAAATAATTTCATGGTCGGTAGATGAAACATTTCCAATGAGGTGGCATCGCCATTGGCAGCCGCTCTATACGTTCCTGCGCCCGTGACGTTGAAATTTAACTGATTGGTAGCTGTTGGACACAGAATACCGTTTTTATCTACAACGGATACGGTTACAAACGCCAAATCCTTGCCGTCGGCATTGAGTTGGGTTCTATCTGCTTCCAATACTAACTGATAAGGTTTACCTGCGGTATGAGTTTCTTTTTCTGCAACAGGCCGACCTTCGCTATCAAACGCCACCACTTTTATGGTACCAGGTTCATAGATCACATCCATCCACATCAGGCGGTATCTGTTTGTTGGCGAGCTCATATTTTTTTTCTGAACGCCCATGCTTTTGCCATTGACAAAAAGCTCGGCGCTTTCATAACTTGTATAGACAAATACAGGCGTTACTTCGCCTTCACGGCCTTCCCAATTCCAATGTGGAAGTATATGCAAGGTTTCGTCTTTGGTATTCCATCGACTGCGATAGAGATAATACCGATCTTTTGGCAATCCCGCCAAATCATTGATCCCAAAATACGAACTTCGCGACGGCCACATATCATCATAAGGTGTAGGTTCGCCCAAATAATCAAAACCAGTCCAAACGAACTCCCCAATTACCCATGGTTTATCATCCTGTAATACAAAATCCTCATCGGGGATATTAGACCAACTGCAAGCTTCCAAATCATAAGAAGAGGATTGCAAATCATTATATTGTTTCATTTTTGCTTCCACAACAGGGAATTTATAAATACCTCGGGAACTTACGGTCGAAGCCGTTTCTGATCCCAGAATCAAGCCTTGTGGAAAGGCTTTATAAGCCTCCTCATATAAATGCACCCGATAATTCAACCCAGGAATGTCCAATACCGCTCCAAATCCCGAGGCCATCGTCGCTTCTACCTGATCCATACCCACGGTGACCGGTCGGGTGGGATCTTCACGATGGAAGATGTCCTGAAGCCATTTGGCCCGTTTGGCGCCGTCACTTCCCCATTGGTCCGGCACTTCATTCCCAGAACTCCACATCACAATGCTGGGATGATTTCGGGTGGCCTGAACCAAGTTGACAATGTCTTTTTCCGCATCTGTTTCAAAATAGAGATGGTAGCCATTTTCAACTTTCGGCTTTGCCCATTCGTCAAAACTTTCTGCTAAAAACAAAAAGCCCATTTCATCACACAATTCGAGTTGCTCGAACGAAGGCATATTGTGCGAACTGCGGATGGCATTGGCACCCATATCCTTCAAAATGGTGAGCTGCCTACGTAATGCTGCAGTATTTACTGCCGTACCAATCGGGCCCAAATCGTGATGCAGACAAACGCCTTTAAATTTAATGACCGAATCGTTTAAACTGAAGCCTTTTTCAGCTTCGTATTTTATTTTGCGAATGCCGAAGCGCGTTGAAATTTCGTCTTTTAAGTGATTTCCCATATAAAGCTGGGAAATTGACGTATATAAATAAGGGGTTTCCGGACTCCACAACTTCGGATTGGATACGGCAATATTTTGCTCAAACTCGTTGTCATAAAGTGTTTTTGTTGTATCGGTCGCCACGATTTTCCCGTCAGCATCTTTAATTTGTGTTACCAATATCAGATGCTCTCCAGACACTTTCGTCTTGACATTGACCTTCGCCAGCTCTGACGAGATAAATGGCGTGGTTATAAAAGTTCCCCATTGATCTATGCTTGCTTTATTTTTGACAATCACTCTGACATTGCGATACAAGCCTGCCCCAGGATACCATCGTGAAGACCGCTCTCGATTGGTTAACTTAACAGCCAAGGAATTTTGTTGGTCGGCAAGGATATGATCTGTTATATCGAAATAAAAATAGCTGTACCCATAATTCCAACTGCCAATTTTTTTGCCATTGAGAAAAACTTCGGGTTCACTCATAGCACCTTCAAAGAGAAGGATCACTTTTTTTTCAGCGGAAAAATTCGGAATGGAAAACTGATTGCGGTACCAGCCAACGCCAATATAGGGCAAGGCGCCTGTGCGTCCGGTTTTTTCGGTAGCCACCTCTTCGCCATTTTGGACAATGGCGACGGTTTGCTTGTCTATGTCCATATTGAAGGGACCTTTTATCGCCCAATCGTGTGGTACGGTAACGGACTCCCATTTTGAATCATTGAAGTCGGGTGCGTAGGCATTTTCCACATCGCCTTTATGAAAACGCCAGTTTTTCTCTAAAGTCAAGACCTCTCTGGTTTTATTTTGACCAAATACGGATACGGTCAATGCCATCCATAGGGCAATGAGCAGCGAGATCTTACTTCTTTTATGCCCTATAGAAACATCAGTAATCTTCATTTTGGACTTTAAATACATTTATATATCATTTGGGCAACACATTAAATCATCATTTACAGATTATCGAAACACCGGTATTTAAGATGTCGCCTCTACGAGGCTCGTTTTAATTTGTTATTCTTTTTTACAAAGATGTCATCCCTACGGGATTAATATGCATAGGAAATAGAGCTCTGCAGCAGCGCCATCTCAACGCACGATATAATTATTTCTTATTTATTCTGAAACACATTGAACGGTTTTGACGTGCCATCAAGGGTCAAAACAACGACCCCGTGTGAAGGCACTTGAAAACCCAATGCTTTATCCGTACTCGTCCCAAAATCCTTCTTGGCCCATAAATCGCGGTAGCTATAGCCTTCAGAAGGGTCCAAACCTACAGTCTCTAAATCAAAAGAGATCATTGCCGTTTTGTTTGATCTGTTCAACAAAGTGACCGCCACTTTTCCGCTCATGGTCGAGATTAACGGTTTTGCCCAAACTTCCAAATCCCCACGATCAACCAGTCGGCGCGCTTGATAGACCAAAGGGTCTTGATTGAGTGCGATAAGCTCTTCGTTGGTCAATATAGCTATGGTTTCATCGCTCATATATCGCAAATCATTTCCTGCCAAAAGCGGTGAATTCATCATGCACCACATGGTAAAATGTGTTTTATCTTCTTCATAAGTCATTCCTCTCCCCACTTGCAACATGTCCATATCGTTGACATGACCTGGAGAGGCATATTTCCATAAATCGGCATTCAAGTCGATGATGTTTAGGATCGAGCTAAATTCGTTGGAAATATCGCCTGAAATGCGCCACGAATCGGCAATTTGAAGTGCCCATTCTCCAGGAAATTCCCATCGGCAGATATTAAAAACCGTATTGGGCTTGATCTCTTTAATGATATTGGCGATTTGAGTGTAACGGGTTTCTTCATCAAGCCCAAGCCACTCGCCACCACACCAATCGACCTTGATAAAATCGTAATTCCAATCGTCAAGCATCAGTTTCAAATCTTTTCGATCATGTCCCATCAGTCCGGAACCAACACCAATCGTGTCCTTATCCCATTGTGAAGCGCAGGTATTGATGCCGGCGTCAGAGTAGATTCCAGCCTTTAAGCCTTTGGAATGGATGTAATCTGATATCACTTTCATCCCATTGGGAAACCGTACCGGATGGACGAGCAAATTACCATGATCATCACGACCGGCAAAAAATCCATCATCCACATTGATATAGGTGTATCCAGCCTGCGCCATCCCCGAAGACACCATAAAATCTGCTTGCGCTTTAATGACGTCTTCATTGATATTCACACGGAAATTATTCCAGCTGGACCATCCCATAATGGGTGTTTGTGGTTTCTTTATAACAGGTGAACTATTTTCATTTGAATCAAACGGTCTTAGGTCTTGCTCTTGATTTTTACAAGACGCGAGCATTATCACCGCTAATAAAAGACCATATTTTATCATTTCACTTGATTTATAAAAACCAATATCGACTTTCTGCGTATTGCACTAAAGTCGATATGGTGTTTATTATAGCATTATTTTAATTTCTTATTTTTCAATAGGTACCATCCAATACGAGTAAGAATAGTCCTTATATGGCAGCATGTATTCTGGCAAAGGTAATCTTCCCCAGCTATTGATACTCCCTAATCCTTGTTGGAAACCATCAATATTGACGAACACTTCTTTGCGAGGATCAATTTCACCCGCGTGCTCTTGTTTTCTTTCGTCGCCACTGTGTAAATCGTCTTCTCTATAGTTAAGTCCCTGCACAAAGAATGGTGTTTCACTTAGAAACTTTATTCCCGAACCGTCTTCCTTGGTGAGCGACGCCCAACGCACATCCATTTTATTTCCGTTTTCTTGTGGACGTAAATATGCGAAATATTGCTCTTTAATAGTTTGTTTGTACAAGCCTACTTTAGCTGCATGCTGTCTATCCGTATACGCCTCAAATGGGCCTTTTCCGTAAAAAGTGATGTTCTTATAAGCTTCTGGCAAGACCAATTTATTTCCAAACTTATAGAAACCTGGGTGTTCTCCTTTAATAGCTTCTAATTCGTTGGTCACTTTTACCGCCCCATTTCCATCTATTAAGTAGGTTTCAATGATCCTTGCATCACCATCAAATAAATCTCTAGTAAATATGATTTCAACTTGCGACTTTGAAAGTTGTTTGGCAGCAGCAGTCAACTTACCTGAAGTACCTGCATCTTTCCAAGGTTTGTAGGTTCTTTGGGTTCCTGCACCGTAATCATTATCGGTTGGCGCTCTCCAGAAGTTCACTATAGGACCACTTTCTATTAAACTCTTGTTTTTAAATGTGTAATCGGTTAAGGTGCCTTCTTTTTGATTAAATATCAATTCAAAGTTGGTTCCAGTAACGTTAATGATATCCCCTTTTGTTGTAAAACTTACAGCTGCCGTAGCTGCTTCCGGTAATACAACCTTAGCTTCTTGTAGTTGGAATTGCTCATAAGCTATTCTATAACCTGCTTTCAATAAAGGCTCATCAGTTTTTAATACGGCAGAAACGTTCAAGAAATATTCAACACCGTTTTTAAATTGTGTTTTAAAAGGAATTTTTATTGCTTTCTTAGTTTGTGGTGCATAATCCAATTCTTCAATTGTTCCTGATTCTACAACGTCGCCATTAGCAATGATCTCCCAGTTCAATTTGTAATTTGACAAATCTCTAAAGAAATACCAGTTTTTGATGTCAATCATCCCATTGGCAAGATCATTTTCGTAAAATTTAATATTCTGTTGGATATGTGCTACTTCTAAAATATGCGGATTTGGCGTTCTATCTGCTTGCACCAATCCGTTAAGTAAAAAGTTATTATCACTTGGGGTTCCTTCGGGTCCGAAGTCACCGCCATAAGCAAAAATCTCTCTACCATTTCGTTCGATTCTAAGCCCTTGATCTACGAAATCCCAGATAAAACCCCCTTGAAGTTTATCGTATTTTTCATATAAATCCCAGTACTCTTTAAAGCCGCCCATGCTATTGCCCATAGCATGCGCATACTCACATTGAATGTACGGCTTGGTTCTTCTATCATTCTTTGCATAAGCTTCTGCGTCTGCCGGCGTTTCATACATCGGTACATACAAATCAGTATTCCATTCATGGACGGCACGCTCGTGCTGTACAGGTCGGGTGTTGTCTATTCTTTTAGCCGATAAATAGCCTTCATAAAAATTATAGCCATTTCCAGCTTCGTTGCCTAAAGACCAAATTATAATAGACGGATGATTTTTATCGCGTTCCACCATGCGATTGATACGCTCTAAATGCGCCTTTAACCAATCTGGATTATTGCCCAAAGTTCTATCCAAGGCATATCCCATGCCATGTGATTCGATATTGGCTTCATCCACCACATAAATGCCATATTCATCACATAATTCATAAAAATAAGGATCGTTGGGATAATGTGCAGTTCTTACCGCATTGATGTTGTATTCCTTAAAGATTTGAATGTCTCTAAGCATATCTTCGCGTGAAATGACGTGTCCGGTATTTGGATCATGTTCGTGACGGTTGACGCCCTTGATTAAAATTGGTTTCCCATTGACCAAGAAGTTGCTGCCTTTAACTTCAGACGTACGAAAACCGAGTTTTCTGGAAATCGCTTCGATGACATTTCCTTTTCTGTCTTTGATGACAATGTTTAATTGATATAGATTTGGGATTTCAGCAGACCAGGTTTTTACCTGTGGAATGGTTCTGATAAAACTGAAGGTTTTGCCGGAATTTGGCTCCAACTCATAAGCAGAAGACGCACTATACACCGATTGGTTATTTCTCGTAATCTCTACATCTATGCTTCCTTTTTGCCTTTTCGAATCAATACTTTTCAAATCCACCGACAAGTCAAAAACGCCATCGGTATAATTATTTTCCAATCCTGCTTTGGCAAAATAATCGGCTAATTGAATATTTGGTCTTGCGTACATATATACATCGCGCTCAATCCCTGAAATTCTCCAGAAATCCTGACATTCCAAATAACTTCCGTCGCTCCATCGGTACACCTCTAGGGCAATGCTGTTTTTTCCAGGCTTGACAAAATTGGTCACATTAAATTCTGCGGGCAATTTTGAACCTTGACTATAGCCAACTTTCTTTCCGTTGATCCAGATGTAAAACGCCGATTTCACCGCACCAAAATGAATGAACACATCTTTGCCATTCCAATTGTTCGGCAGCTCAAAAGTTCTTTTGTAAGAGCCTACAGGGTTATCACCATCTGGAATTTCCGGAGGGTTCAATTCGCCCTTTTGAAACGGGTAGGTGGCATTCACATAAATAGGAATTCCAAAGCCCTCCACTTCCCAATTGGATGGTACTTTAATTGTGTTCCAGTTTGAGGTGTCGAAATCTTCCTTATAGAAATCGGCTGGTCGTACTTCAGGAGTATCGCTATAATTAAACTGCCAAATACCGTTTAACAACATATAGTTGTCGGCTTTTGAAACGTCATCTTCCTTCGCCAATTCTAAAGAATTGTACGGAAAAAAAGTGGCGCGTGCATCCAACTTATTAATACCTACGACATCTGGATTTTCGATGACGGGATCAAGCGTTTGCGCCTGTATGAACTGTAATCCAAAACAGATCATAACAGCGACGCGCATAGATTTATGGATTTTCATTGTGATATTTTTTTAATATTAATATTCTTTAAAACGAACTTTGAATTCGGTTCTTGTTTCTCTAATTGACGTATTTGTGCAATATTTTCTTCCACTTTTGATAGCCTTCCTTGCTTAAGTGCAGCCCATCATAAGTGTATTCTGGTTTTAAAAACTTTTTACCATTTCCCATAGGCCTATGGAGATTAATATAGGTGATATAGTGAGTTTTAGCAAGCTCTTTTAACCGTTTGTTTGTTGCTATGATTACGTGATGATTATTTTTGTGTCCAGAAAATTTGTCGCCTACATTTGGATTTACCGGCAAAATACTCTGCAAGTATATTTTTGTGTCTGGAGATTGCTGTTTGATCTGTTCAATGATTTTTTCGGTATTTTCTACCACATAATCCATACTTCTTCCCCTTGCCAAGTCGTTCGTCCCAATCAACAAAAAAACCTTATCGGGTTTTGAGGAGGTCACTTCATCCAATCGGAATAAAATACCATCAGTAACATCGCCGCTGATGCCTCTGTTCACGGCATTTATATCGGGAAATAAAGCGCTCCAATCGCCACCTTCAGTAATGCTGTTCCCCAAAAATATAATTTCATTTTCGGTATCCAATGTATTCTCAAATACGTCCTTTCGCTTGTAATAATGGTCGGAATACTGTTGCGAATAACCAACACTTACAAAAGCGAGTAAAAAAATGATGAGAAGATTTTTCATACCTATGATGTAACAGGTTTAGTGTTGATTATTTCAGATTTCCATAGCGTTTACTCCAAGTAACAAAGTCTTCTTTTGCGCCATTTTTAAATGGAATCAAGTAAAAACTATAAGCATGTTTGGATTCGCCTTTCATTTGGTATTTTTCCATCGGTTTTCCTCCCCAACTATTATCACCTGCAAGGCCGCGTTGTCCTAAATCAATATTTAATTGGACCAAATCCTGCTCCTTAATATCATTGATATGTTTGGATGCGTTGATCTGCGGAATACCATCGGTTCTAAATTCTTCTTCCAAAACATCTGTGCCACTATAGGCAATTCCAGCAGTGGTATCAAAATCCTCGTTTGGCATATGCAACGCGCCAATGCCCAAGCCTTGAAGTTGGTTTGCTGCAACAACCAATAATCCGTTGTTATCGGCATCAGAGAACGCTGACCAACGCACATCAACCTTATATCCATTTTCTTGCGGACGTACATAAGGCACATACTGATCTCTTACGGTCGACTCATATAGATCGATAAACGCAGAGGCTTTTCTATCAATATAGTTTTCCCATGGTCCACGACCAAAAAAGGTCATGTTCTCGTATTTTTTAGGTAGTTGCATCCGCATGCCCACACGAGGAATGTCACCCGAATAATTGGTTTCATTTAGCGTATTATCAATTTTGACCACGCCATTTCCAAAAATGTGATACTGCGATTCAAATGTGGTATCCACTCCTGGTAAATCATAAATCACGTCAATAGTGACGCTGCCATCTGAATTGGACTTGGATGTCAGTTTTGATACTTTCATAAAAAGTGAGGCTTTTTTCCATTCGATGTTTTTGGCTTGCATTTGACTACCAAAGTCATTATCGGTTGGTGCGCGCCAAAAATTCGGTTTTGGACCCTTGCCATCTTTCAATAGTTCATTGCCTTCAAAAACATAGGATGTAATTTGTCCTTTTTCTTTATCAAAAACCAAGTTCAAGTCCTTGTTGGAGATCTCAAGATTATTTTTAGCATCCTTAATCTTTAAAGTTCCTGTATTACCGATCTGGGTAATTTCCTTTTTATATTTTTCAGATAAAGAAATTTGCTCATGAGCGACTTCAAATCCTTTAGGAAGCAGTCCCCAAGGCGCTTTTGTTTTTGCCGAAATTTCAACAAAATACTCGGTATTTTCCTTATAATCGACGTCTTTCAAAGGGATCCTGATGAGTTTCCCAGTATGGGTTTCAACCGAAATGGGCTCAATAGGAATTGTTTTTAAAACTTTTCCATCTGCTTTTATTTCTGCAGTAAAATCAAATTGATCCAAATCGGTAAAATCGTACAAATTTTCAAGTAATACGCGTAATTCATCATGATGATTGATTCCTTTTTCTTTAAAATTAATGAACTCATGGACTTTTTTAACTTCGTGTAAAGCTGGTTGCGGCGTACGGTCCGGGAATACAATGCCATTATTCAAAAACGAATTGTCTGTTGGCATATTTTCACCAAAATCGCCACCATAGGCATAAAAACGTTCGCCATTTTCATCAGTTTTCCATATAGACTGATCTACCCAATCCCAAATAAAACCACCCTGCAGATTGTCATATAGTTCAATAATATCCCAATATTCCTTAAAATTCCCGGTACTATTGCCCATCGCGTGCGCGTATTCACTTGGGATATAAGGACGGTCTGTTTTGGTTTTGCCTATCATTTCAAAAGTTGCTGGGGTTGGATATTGTGGCACGAGAATATCCGTATTGGAATCCATGTCCCAGATACTACCGTCATAATCCTTATAAGGACGCTCATATTGAACTGGACGTTTGGACTTGTCGTGGTTCTTCATTTCGTCATAACCTTTGAAGAAGTTGACTCCGTTTCCAGCTTCGTTCCCCATCGACCAAATAATTACCGACGGATGGTTTTTATCGCGTTTTACCAAACGCACCATGCGATCCACATGCGCATTTTCCCAACTTGGCTTTTTTGCCAACGAGTATTTACCGTAATACATACCGTGCGATTCTATATTGGCTTCATCAACCACATATAACCCATACTCATCACAAAGTTCATAAAAGCGTCTTTGTTGTGGGTAATGGCTTAAACGTACCGCATTGATATTGTTTTCTTTCCATAGACGAATGTCCTTCATGATCAGCTCTTCAGAAACCACATGCCCAGTTTCAGGATTCGCTTCTTGGGTATTCACACCTTTTAAGGTAATCCGTTGCCCATTGACCAACAGCAAACCTTGTTTAATTTCTACTGACCTGAAACCAATTCTTGACGTGGTCACCTCAAGCGTTTTTCCTTTTTGATCCTTTGTCTCAATCAGAAGCGTGAATAAATTAGGATGTTCAGCACTCCATTGTTTAACGTTTGGAAGCGTTGCAGAAAATGCAATCGGATCATTATTTGAGGTTTTTGCCGCAAATAATTTGCTCTCTGAAGCGACTATTTTATTATCAGCATCCAATAATTTATAGGAAACAGTGCCGTTGGTAGTTTTTGAAAGATGATTTTCAAGATCGACATAGAGTTCAAAAACACCATCCTTATAGGCACCATCCAAAATGGAAACCACTTCGTAATCCTGAATTCTTACTTTTGGCTGCGCATAGATATAAACACTACGCTCAATTCCGCTTATTCTCCAAAAATCCTGACATTCTAAATACGATCCGTCCGTCCATCTAAAAATTTGAATGGCGATTTTGTTTTTACCAGGTTTTGCCGCATTGGTAATATTGAATTCTGCCGGTAATTTACTGCCTTGGGAATAGCCAATATACTTTCCATTGAGCCATACAAAACCTCCAGATTTCATCGCGCCTATATGTAAGAATAGTTCCTTGCCATCCCAATCCTTATCGATGTTGAAGTCACGAACATAAGTCCCTACGGGATTGTATTCGCTGGGAACTTTTCCAGGGTGTGCAGGATAAATGCGGTCCACAAATTCCATATCATCAGCAACAGGTGCTTTATAATCGGCAAATTCATATTGATGGTTGACATAAATAGGAATGCCATGACCTTCCACTTCCCAATTGGATGGTACCTTGATATCATCCCAAGAAGACATATCCTCGTTTGGGTCCATAAATGTTGTTGGTCGATCAGCAGGATTTCTTACCCAATTGAATTTCCAAATCCCATCTAATAATTGATGATATTTTGGCGTATTGTTCAACGCATCCTTTTCTGAAGTAAACGAGGTAAATGAAGCGTGAGCATCCATCTTATTTTCACTAATAACGCCTTCGTTCATAATATAATGGACGTAATCCGTTAACGGATTTTTTTCTTGGGCATTAACTTTTAAAACCGCAAGAAATAAAAGGACGATTTGAACGACTACAGACGTCGATTTTTTTAAAATTTTCATAAGGATTTATATAGAATACATAATTAAACTTTTAATAATCATTTCCATTTTCACTATCAGCAGTTTTGAATAGCCAAAAACATTCGATTTTGAACTGAATGAGCAACGATTATTACTACTATGAGCGCCCTAAAATTAAGCAATATTTCAACAATAGTATTATGTACGACATATTAAATCTACGAAAACGGTTTCGTGAATCTACTGTTCAAAAGAGTTTAAAATCTAATATTTAGGACTTCTTATTCGTAAGTCAAATATGCCGAGACCAACCAATGATTCAATTTATCACCATCCACTGGCGTTGCCGGGATTTTAATTCTGATATTATGATCACCAGCTTTCAGATTACCTAAATCTACCATCATCGGTTCCACAAAAGATCCTGGGCACCAGTTGGAACGCGACAAATCTGAAGAGGCAATACGCTCTTCAATTTCCTTAATTTCGTATTTTCTGGTTTCCGGACTTATATAAGAAGCCGAATCTTTCTTGATCCACACGCCCGAAGTTGGATTGAAACGTCTAAAAGAGGCGCAATCCTCACGCCACGGAATGGTATCCAAAACCAATTTGCCGTCAAAATACACACTGTTTTTAATTTTGATAAATTCATCACCACCGCTGTGTCCACCGTGCCCAGTTGTGATATAATGTAGTTTGACATTTTTTGCATCCTTTTTTAACTGAATGGTCTGTTCCAAGTCTTTATTGGCAAAATTATCGGGGATTTGCTGTCCGCCTACATAAGGAATGGTATTTACTATTGGTAACACGGAAACTTTTTGTTGTTTTCTATCGGAATAGGTCAATTCCATATCAAAATCATAGCCTTCGGCAGTCCAAGTGTCAATCCAAACGCCCACATAAAATGTACCAGTGACCAAGCTTTCCAAATCGGTGATATCATGTTCCCAAACCACCTGTTTTTCCCATGAAGGGATATAAACTGGCCGTCTATATTTTACCTTATTATCACTATAATAGCCAACGCCAAATGGGGTCATGAATCGCATTAGTTCTACAACAGGATTATAGTTTTTACCGGTGACAAATCCCGCGTATTTATCATCCACATAAGAGTCTGACGGAAATTTCTCATCCTTTTCCGCAATGGAAATAATGGATAGTTTTTCTGGATCGGTGACTACAAAACAAGATCCGGATTTGTCCCAACGATCGCCAGCGGAACGCACGGTCAGTTTGATTTTTACATCGGTTCCATTTGCAAATGTGGGCACGGTCACTTTTTTGTAGACCAAACGTCCGTCCATTAAACTGACGGCTTCGGCATCCGTGCCTTTGTCACCGGTGAAGTTTAGAGGTTGTTTATCGAAGACCTTGTAGGTTGAAGGGTTTTGTGCGTTGGCTGAAAAGAGCGATGCAAAAAGAAATGTTATGAGTAGGGATTTTAATTTCACGTATCAGGATTTTTATTTTGTTAATTAGCCAGACCTTTCAGGTTTTAAAAACCTGAAAGGTCTCCGCAAGATTATTTATTCCAAAATGACTTTAAGTGTTTTAGCGTTTACCAATTCGTCATGGCTAACAAAATAGCCTTTGTGTTTTTTACCGTTGATTAAAATTTGTTTGATTCGCCCTTTTCCAACTTTCTCGATGACCAATTCCTTGTTTTTATAATATTTGGAATCTAATTGAATAGTGATTTTATCGAATAGAGGCTTTGTAATCGTGTATTTTGGGTCGCCCGGAGACACAGGATAGAAGCCCATCATGGCATAGACCGCCCAAGCCGACATGGTGCCGGTATCGTCATTGCCAGGAAGACCATCGGCCGTGTTTTTAAAATGTTTTCTGAGCAGTTCCTCAACCATTTTTTGGCTACGCCATTCTTCACCTTTCACATAATTAAAAAGATACGGATACGCAATTCCGGGTTCGTTGGCCATATCAAACTGCTCGGTGTCAAAAATCTTTTGCAATTGATCCGTAAAGCCTTTGTTGCCACCCATCAATTTGATCAATCCAGGTACATCATGCGGAATCATAAACGAATATTGCCAAGCATTCCCTTCGATAAAACCAACGTTTTCAGCAAAGTTAGCGCCCTCATTTGGATCAAAAGGCTCGTACCACTCGCCATTTTGCAGTCTTGGTCGCAACATTTTTAAGTCTTTATCGAAAAGCTTTTTATAGGATAACGAGCGATGTCTAAATCGCTTATAATCGTCTTTTTCACCCAATGCATTTGCCAATAAAGCGATGGCATGATCGGCCGCATTGTATTCTTGCGTGGTTGACACCGAGCCGCCATGATCGGTTGTTAAATAGCCTTTTTCGATATAGTCCTTTAAGCCTGGTCGCAAGGGATTGTTTTCAAGCTGATCAGCACTTTTCAACATGGCCTCGTAAGCTTTTTCGACATCAAAGTCTTGAATACCTTTTAAGTACGTATCGGCAATGACGATACTTGCAGGATCGCCCACCATGGTAAAGGTTTCGGTGGAGTTCAATTCCCATTTTGGGAGCCAGCCGTTTTCATCGTACATCTCCAACATGCTTTTGATCATATTGCTTTGTTGCTTCGGATATACGAGCGATAATAACTGGTGTACATTTCGATAGGTATCCCACAAAGAAAACACGGTATAGCGCGTACCTTTAGTGTTCCCGATTTTTCCGGTTTTAATTTCTGGGTAATCGCCATTCCAATCGTTTAAGGTGTTGGGATGGATTTGGGTGTGATATAAGGCCGTGTAAAAAATGGTCTTATCTTCTTTTGTTCCACCTTCCACTTTAATTTTTGAAAGCGTTTCATTCCACGCGTTATGGGTTTCTTTATAAACATCTTCAAAGGATTTCCCTCCAGTTTCCTGTTCTAAGTTTTCACGTGCATTTTCAATACTGACGTAACTCACGCCTATTTTAACCTCAATGGTTTCTGGCTTGTCGAAATTATAAGTAAAATAACTCCCAATGCTATCGCCCACCACCATTTTGGTCGACTTTTCCATGAGTCGTGTTTTCCCATTATAGCCCATCCACTGTGCTTCTACACCTTCATAAAACGCAGGTTTTTTCCAAACTCCAAAGTTGTCTGCCGGCTTGGAGAACTTAGCAACAAAATAGACGGGATATGCCGCCTCTGGACTGTTGTAGCAGAAAGACCCTACTGAGCGCATGCCTTGAATTTCGGTATCAGATACGATTTGTACCATGGCGCCTTCTTCATTGGTCAGTCCCACTCCTAAATTCAGCAATACATTTGCCTGACCCTTTGGAAAACTAAATTTGCTCACCCCTACTCTTGTCGAAGCCGTAAATTCCGCCCTGACATCGTATTCATCAATTTGTGTACTGTAATAACCAGCCTTAGCTAATTCGTTTCTGTAAGTGGAACCATATTTTAAATGATCCGTTTCCAACTCTCCGGTGGTTGGCATCAGCAGTAAAACACCCAATTCCGGACAGCCTACCCCACTTAAATTGACGTGACTGAACCCCGTTAAAAAGGTGTTTTCATGTACATACGGATTGGACAACCACTGACTGTCTTTTTCCAAGGGTAAATTTTGTGGTCCCGCCACGTTGAACGGGCTGATACTTGCCATGCCTCTTGGTGCGATAGGTCCGGGATAAGTGGCGCCATAATTGGAGGTGCCTATAATTGGATTGACATAATCAGTGGGTTCTTCCTGTGCGACAACACTAAAATTGCCGCAAAAAATCAAGAGAATAAATAATGATCTGAACTGTTTCATTTTTTCGGATTGTTTTTTGAAGTGCTTAATGAATACGGCACGCTTTCTTTGGCTGTTCCCCATGTTTTATTTGGAACATTGCCCATGTTAAATTCTAAATTTCCTCCTTTTTGAAGGGTATCAAATTTCAAAAATGTATTGTTGTATGGTTTCCCATTTAATTCGGCACTTTGGATATAAACATTGGATTCTGAGTTGTTTTTGGAGGTAATTTCAAAAGTATTGCCGTTCTCCAAATGCAGTGTTGCTTTTTTAAACAGCGGGCTACCAATGACATATTCATCAACACCCGGTGTTACTGGATAAAATCCTAAGGCACTAAACACGTACCATGCCGATGTTTGCCCGTTATCTTCGTCACCACAATAGCCATCAGGTGTCGCGAAATATAATTTAGCCATTACATCCCTGACTTTCTCTTGTGCTTTATACGGTTGACTGGCGTAATTATACAAATAGATCATGTGTTGGATGGGCTGGTTGCCGTGTGCATAATTACCCATATTGACAATCTGCATTTCTCGAATTTCATGAATGGTAAATCCGTAATAGGAATCATCAAATTTTGGTGGCATTTCAAAAACCTCATCCAGTTTTCCAGCAAACTGTTCCTTCCCACCCATCAAACCAATCAAACCGTTAATGTCATGAAAAACAGACCAAGTGTAATGTAAACTATTGCCTTCCGTAAACGCATCTCCCCATTTTAAAGGATTGAACGGACTTTGAAAACTGCCATCTTCGTTCTTTCCACGCATCCACATGGTAGAAGGATCGAACAAATGTTTGTAGTTCATCGATTGCTTGAAATATTTTTTAGCCAATTTAGGTTGGCCCATTTTTTGAGCCATCTGAGCAATGGTAAAATCGGCGTAAGCATATTCTAAAGTTCTGGCCGCATTCTCATTGATCCCGACATCATAAGGCACATAGCCCAATTTATTATAATAGGTCAAACCTGCCCTGCCTACTGAATTTACTGGCCTACCCTCGGCAACCGTGGCATTTTTCAACACCGCTTCCAACAAGATATCAGCATCCATATCCTTTGCCCCTTTTAAATAGGCATCTGCAATAATAGGCGCCGAATTGGAGCCAATCATCACATCGCGATGTCCTGGACTTGCCCATTCTGGCAACCATCCCGATTCTTTATAAGTGTTGGCCAAGCCTTGCATGATCTTGCCATTAAGCTCTGGATACATCATATTAAAAAATGGAAAGACCGCTCTAAACGTGTCCCAAAATCCATTGTCGGTAAACATATAGCCAGGTAAAACCTTGCCGTTATACGGACTGTAATGCATAATATTGTCATCAGCATCAAACTCATAAAATTTTCTTGGGAATAATAACACACGATACAAAGAAGAATAGAAAGTTCTTAAATTATCGATATTATCATCTGCAATCTGAATTTTATTCAATTCGGTTTCCCATGCTTGTTTTGCTTTCTCTTTGGTGTCTTCAAATGAATCGGGTCCAATTTCTCTAAAAAGGTTTAATCGGGCTTGATCTGGACTAATAAAAGAAGAGGCAACTTTAACATGAACTACTTCTCCTTTTTTGGTTTTGAAGCCGACAATAGCACCCACGTGTTCGCCTTCGCTTTTCGTTGTGTTTTCAACCAATTGCCATCCATCTTTCCAAGTATGATTGATTTCAAAGTCCTTATCAAATTCCGCTACGAAATAGTTATGAAAATTTTCTGGAACTCCACCGTTATTATTCCGGGCGTAACCAATTATTTTGCGTTCTTCAGGAATGATTTTCACCATGGATCCTTTATTGAAAGCATCGAGGATGATATAGGACTTTTCAGATTCCGGAAAGGTAAATTTAAAACTGGCCGCTCTTTCTGTCGGAGTCACCTCAGCCACCACATCATAATCTGCCAAATACACCGAGTAATGATAAGGAGTCACTGTTTCTGCCTTATGAGAAAACCAAGATTCGCGCTCGTCTTCCTGAAATTTTAAATCGCCCGTAACTGCCATAAATGAAAACGCTGCATAGTCATTCACCCACGGACTTGGTTGGTGGGTCTGTTTGATCCCGCGGATTTTATTCTCACGGTATTTATAGGTCCAACCATCGCCCATTTTAGAAGTCATTGGCGTCCAAAAATTCATACCCCATGGTGTGGCAATGGCGGGATAGGTATTACCATTGGATAAATCGAAAGATGAATCTGTTCCCATTAAAGGGTTTACAAAATCGACTAAATCCTTACTGGCGATATAGGCGTTGTTTTGTGCCTCCGAATTTGTGTTCACAAATATGAAAGCAATCAACAGCACCCACGACTTTTTTAAAATTAGATTTGACATTATATTTTTGTTTAACCTTTTCGCTACAGAATTCAATGGATTCAATGTTCATTTTCAATATTGAATCTTGAATTCCAAACCTTTTTTGTGCGACCCATTCTGGGTCGTAACCAAATAACATTCATTGTTCTACAAATGTGGAATCCCTCTGGGATTCTTTTTAAAATGCTATTAACATCTTAATAATTAATTTTCGTGTTTCGCATTTCTACAAACGTGGAATCCCTCTGGGATTCTTCTTAAAAAAGTTCTTTTAAAATTTAACGAACTGGTCTTGATTCTTGATTCTAAAAGCGAAGCGGTCTTGATTCTTAATACTTGATACTAAATACTTACTTCTAATTCAACTCCACCGCCTGACCATGACCTCGGTATAACTTCAACGGATCTTCCAACTCCACTTCTAAAATTGTGACATTGGCATCTAAATTCTCAGTTTTTGGCACTTCAATTCTCAAAATTCCAGGAATATTATTCCATGCGGCACCACCATTTCTTTCAAAACTCAGTTCTTGACCGTTTCCAACCACTTTGATGGATTTTACCTTATTTTGAATCCCTTTTAATGAGATATAATTGTTAGGCGTATCAAATAGGGCCAAATAAATTTTGGTTTCGTCTTTGCTCAACAAGGTCGGACCGTAAAAATGCCCATAAGGCAAACCAGCTTTCGTGCCGAAAACCGCCGATTCGTGTTTGTTGACCCATTCTCCCAAAGCTTCCAAACGTTCCATTTCCTTATCTCCGATAGTACCATCAGGTTTTGGGCCGATATTCAATAATAAATTACCTCCTGAAGCGATCACTTCCACAAAAGTTCTGATGATCTGTGATACGGGCTTATAGTTGGTATCCGACGGGAAATTCCCCCAATTATCGTTCATTGTCATACAGAACTCCCAAGATCCGTCAGGTCGTACAACCGGTACACCTTGTTCGGGAGTGCTATAATCCCCATAAGTTTTTAAACGTGAATTGACAATGATGTTTGGATTCCATTTCAACAAAGTATCTTTTGTAGATTCTGCTTGCCACGCTTCACTCGACTGCTCCCAATCGCCATCAAACCACCATAAATCAGGATGATATTGGTCATGCAATTCCTTCATTTGACCATGGTTAAATCTAAGGAAACGCTGCCATGGCGATAATTGGTTTTGATTTTTCTGTGGGTAATTCTTACGCGTATCAGGACGTGGGAATACAACGTCATAATCAGGATGCGACCAATCAATCAACGAATAGTACAAACCTACTTTCAAATCTTCTTTACGTAAAGCATCCACCAACGGTGCCACCAAATCGCGTTTTGCAGGTGTTTTATCAACCACGTTCAATTTGCTCACTTTAGTATCCCATAAAGCCACCCCGTCGTGGTGTTTTGTGGTCAATACTGCGTAACGTGCTCCAATTTTTTTGAATAATTTTGCCCAGGCCTCAGGATCATAATTTTTGGCGGTAAACTTTTTACCTTGTGCCATATAATCATCATAGGTAATTTGCTTGTGGTACATTGACCAAGATTCGCCAATACCATTGACACCATAATAGCCCCAATGCATAAAGATGCCAAGTTTAGCATCGTTGAACCATTCACCTAATCGCTCTTCTTTTGTTAGCTTTTCTTGAGCCGTAGCTTGATTGGCCAGAAAGAAACATAGAATTGCTACAATTTTAAAATATCTCATATCTAATTAATTATAATTTCATCAACAAATAACCATACACCACCAACAGCACCAGGAAGTTTTTCCAGACTTTCAGCAACCACTTTTACATATCTTACTGGCTGCTCTTCAAATGACACCTTAAAATCTTTTAAATCGGATGCTGGATTTTTGGCGAAGGCTCTTTTTTCTACGCCCACATCTTTATAGGTATTTCCATCGTTGGAAACGTAGACTCTAACTGCTGTTGGGAAATAAATTCCGGGCCCTTGATTTTCTAAGGTTCCTACAAGTACTTCATGAATGGGTATCTCCTCGCCCAAGTCCACAACGGCTTCCATTCCTTTCCCCAACCACGCTTGCCAGCGGCCGTCTTGGAAGTTTTTGGTACCACGTAAGGTATTGACCATACCAAACTCGCCATCACCCTGATAACGATCGTCATAAATTTCCTTAAATGTCACCTTTTTACCAACGGCCTTATGAAATGCGACCGTCGTATTAAATGGCACACCAACCGGTTTGTCATTTTTAAATAATGACGCATGGATGGTTGTGGTCTTATTGATTTTTAAAGGTTCGGTGTATTTTATGGCATTCTCTGAAAGTTGATCTTCATTCAACGTATATCGAATATCCGCATCGGTAAATTCATTTTTCAGGCTTACGGAAGCTTCTTTGGTATCCATATCTATTTGCACATCGGCCATAACCAGGTAGGCACTTTTCGCATAATTAATATCTAAATACTCATAACGTTCGAAAAGTGTTAAGATTCTTTTTGAAAAATCATCCCAATCTCTGGATTCCTTTGGACTCCAAACGGCTTCTGACAATGCCGCTAACCTTGGATAGATCATATACTGAGAATGTGATTCCGTTTTAATTTGCTCCGACCATACATTGGCCTGTCCACCCAGAACATGTTTCGCCTGCTCTGGTGTCATCGTTTCCACAACAGGGTCAAATTCGTAAACCTTACTTAAAGGGATATAACCACCCCATGCCAAAGGCTCCTCATTTTGTGGGCCTTGATAATAATCAAAATACATGTACGAAGTGGGTGTCATGACCACATCATGGCCCTGGTCTGCGGCTTCAATACCGCCTTCAAAACCTCTCCAGCTCATCACCGTAGCCTCTGGAGCCAAACCACCTTCTAAAATCTCGTCCCAACCGATCAACTTTCTATCGTGTGAAGCAATAAAACGTTCCATTCTTTTGATAAAATAGCTCTGTAATTCATCCACGCTGGCCAAACCTTCATCTTTCATTCGTTTTTGACAATGTGGACATTTTTCCCAATTGGTTTTGGTTGCCTCATCACCACCAACATGAATATATTCCGATGGGAACAATTCCATAACTTCCAATAGGACGTTTTCCAAAAACTCAAAAGTCGATTCTTTTCCTGCGCAGTAAATTTCTGTGATTGGCCAAACCCCACCTGATGGCACACCAATTGGCGTTTCAAAACAAGATAATTCCGGATAGGCTGCAATGGCACTCATGACGTGCGCCGGCATTTCAATTTCAGGAACCACTCTTACACCTTTTGATTTAGCATAGGCCACAATTTCCTTGATGTCTTCTTGTGTATAGAATCCGCCGTAAGTGGCGACATCTTCTGGGGTCGTCACGCGACGGCCATCCCAATGTGAGTCTTCTTGATCGTTTCTGAAACCACCGATTTCAGTTAATTTTGGATATTTTTTAATTTCAATTCGCCAGCCTTGATCATCCACTAAATGAAAATGAAACACATTCATTTTGTGCATGGCCAACATATCGATAGTTTGTAGAATGTATTCCTTTTCAAAAAAATGGCGGGAGACATCCAAATGTAAACCTCGCCACTTAAAGCGAGGCTCATCGTTTATGGTCAAATTGGGAATCACCCAGTTTACTTGGTTCACCTTTGTTTTACTTTCAATTTCAGTAGGTAATAATTGTCGGATTGATTCCAAACCATATAAAAATCCTGAATAGGCCTTTGCTGTTATGGTAACTTTTTCAGAATTCACAACCAGTTCGTAGGCCTCGTCGTTCAAATTTTCATCAACTATAAATTCGACATAATTAGTCTGAGGTGCTTTTCCTGAAACACCCAAAGTCCATCCTGCCGCAGTTTTAAATTTATCCAATAGGACGGAAGTAATTTCTTTTTGCGAGTCATCAGAAATCACAAATTGGGTTCGGTCGTTAAATTCGAAAACACCATTACCCAGTTGCAAGTTTACTGGCTTTGGGATGATGGCGATATCAGCCTCTGTAAAAACTTTAAACTTTTTACTTTGTTGGCAGGAGGCCATTAAGGCGATGATAATCAATACCATCATTTTTTTTAATACGTTCATTTTCATAAATTTAATTTATTGTAAAGAGATGTCGCCCCGATGGGGCTTACAATCTTTACCTATTTAATGCTACAAAGATGTCTCTCCTACGGAGCTATTAATGATTCGTTATTTCAATTACAAGGATGGCGTTCCTATGGAGCTATCTAAATCTAAAAATCCTACAAAGATGTTGCCCCGATGGGGCTTGTCCATCTATTTTATGTTATTAATCTGTCGCTCCTACGGAGCTATTAATGACTTATAATATCATTGTTCCTGTTTGTATATTGCTGTCGGCCAACCTCATCTTGCTTTTCTCCTTCGGTTACCTTCAAGAAGTCCGATTTGCTTTTCTGGCAGTTCTGGGTGAGGTTTTTTATTCCTCCCATGCCATTTTAAACGTGGCGTCCTCCATGCGATTTCCATTTGCTTCATCATAGATGGCATAATTGAATCCGGAGCGCAAACTGTAACCCGCATGCTCACCATTTTTGTTAACGGCAATGAATCCGACTTGCAGATATTCCATGTCCTTGTGGTTTTTATGCTTATTGTAAATGCGTTCCACAATTTCCTTGCAGGCTTCAAGAGGCGATTTGCCCTGACGCATCAATTCCACCACCATGGCACTTCCTGCGGTTCTTAATACGGCCTCACCCAAACCGGTGGCGGCAGCTGCTCCTACTTCATTGTCTAAAAACAGACCTGAACCAATAATTGGCGAATCGCCCACACGTCCGTGCATTTTCCAAGCCGCGCCACTTGTGGTACAACCTCCTGAAATATTGCCGTCTTCATCGATAACCAACATGGAAATCGTATCGTGATTTTCAATATTGATAACGGGTTTATATTTGGATTCTTCCAGCCATTTCTTCCAATCGGCTTCTGATTCTGGCGTCAGCAAATTCTCCTCCTTAAAGCCTTCGGACAATGCAAATTGAAGTGCTCCTTCTCCGGACAGCATCACGTGAGGTGTGTTTTGCAATACTTTTTTGGCAACCGAAATGGGATGTTTGATACCTTGTAAAAAGGATACTGATCCGCAATCGCTGTTATGGTCCATGATACAGGCGTCTAAGGTTACTTTGCCATCCCTATCAGGAAAACCACCGTAACCGACACTTCTCACCTCAGGATCAGCTTCAGGAATTTTCATTCCCGCCTCAATAGCGTCCAAGGCCGATTTTCCATTTTTCAACTGCTTCCAAGTTTCGTCGTTGGCCGGCAAGCCATGATTCCAAGTGGAAATAACCAAAGGCTTCACTGCTTTTTTATTTGACGCACTGGCTGCCACAACAGGCTCCTTACTGGTTAAATTATTACAGCTTAAAACCGTACTAACTCCTATAGTTCCTAAGGCAGCTTTTTTTATAAAATTCCTTCTATCTGACATCGTCTGATTTTTTTAATTATATAGTTTTGAAGATGGTGCCATTGCGTTTTTACTGGTTTTATTGGGCGTATTCCCCATGTTAAAAACCAATTCTCCGCCCGCCATAATCTCTTTATGTGTTATGTAATTTCGGTCTATCTTCTCGCCATTTAGTGAAATGGTTTGAATGTATATATTGTCTTTATTGTTATCCAAGGCCTTTATCGTAAAGGTTTTGCCATTTTCCAAATTAACGGTTGCTGAATCAATCAGCGGTGATCCGAAGGCATATACCCCTTGTGCAGGATTCATAGGATAAAAGCCCAAGGCACTGAACACGTACCACGACGACATTTGTCCGCAGTCTTCATTCCCGCAATGGCCGCTTGGTTCATTTTGATATTGGGTTTCTAAAATCTCTCGGACCAATTTTTGTGTCTTCCACGGCTTTTCAACATAATTGTACAAATAGGCCACATGATGACTCGGCTCATTGCCATGCGCATATTGACCAATCATTCCCGTACTGAAAATAGGTAATATATCTTCTGGCAGCGGGTTTAAAGTAAACATGGAATCGAGTTTTTTTTCAAATACTTCTTTACCACCAAGAGCCGCCGTAAGTCCTTCGATATTGTGCTGAACCGACCAAAAATATTGCCATGCATTACTTTCACAGAAATAAGACGAATAATCTTTCGGATCAAAATCTGAAATAAAAGTGCCATCTTTCAATTTTGGATGCATAAAAGTACTGTTGGTGCTATAGACATTCCGCCAATTTTCCGAGCGTTTTATAAAGATATTATAATCATCTGTTTTTCCCAAGGCTTTTGCGAATTGTGCAATGCACCAATCGTCATAGGCATATTCCAAAGTTTTGGAAACCGACCAATCATCTTCCTCGTCACCCGCTGGCACATATCCCAAAGCCATATATTCATCGATTTGTCGAGAAGCATCTGTAGCACTGGCGATACACGCTTCGTAAGCTAAATCTGCATTGAAATCTTTAATCCCTTTAAAATAAGCATCCACAATTACGGGAACAGCGTGGTAACCAATCATCATATTGGTTTCATTGCCTTGCATGGACCACACCGGTAATAAGCCTGTTTCTTTGTAATGGGCGAGCATGGAATTGACCATATCTGACACCCGATTTGGATGCATGATGGTATATAATGGATGCGCCGCGCGATAGGTATCCCATAGCGAAAACGTATCGTATCTATCAAATCCTTGAGCGTTCATGATACTATCATTGGCGCCTTTATAATCGCCGTTATGATCACTTAATAAGGTGGGTGCCAACATGGATTGATACAGCATCGTATAAAAAATACGCTTTTTGGTATCGTCAGCTATCGTGATGTTGATTTTATTGAGTTGGGTTTCCCATTTGCTTTCTGCTTGAGCTTTTATTTCATCAAAATCAAAATGTGGTGCTTCCACTTCCAAAGATTTGTACGCCCCTTCAATAGTTGCTGTCGATAATCCAGTTTTTAAAATGATTTGGTCGCCTTCTTCAGTGGCATAATCCAAAATAATCTTTGTGTTTCTACCTGTGACAGGCGACTTCGTCAACGAATCATTTTTAAATAATTGATACGACTTAAAAGGTTTCGAAACCTTAATTACAAAATAAACCCGTTGGTCTTTTGCCCAACCTGTAGATTTCCGATAGCCTTCAATGGTGGTGTCATCAACCACATTAAAATGGGTTTCAGTGGGACTGTCCCAATTTAAGGAATAGCCCAAATCGATGTGAATTTGCGTGCTATCGTCTTTAGGAAAAGTGTATCTATGAATGCCGGTTCTTTCGGTGGCGGTTAATTCTGCCTTAATGCCATAATCCAATAAATCGACCGTATAATACCCCGGCGATGCGGATTCCTTTTCATGTGAAAAGCTCGAAAACGGTTTAAATAGATTGGCTTCTATGCGTTCTGAAAATCGGCTGTTGGTAGGCATTACCAAAATATCGTAGAGATCGCCGGCACCTGTTCCAGATAAATGCATGTGTGAGAATCCGGTAATAATGGAATCTTGGTAAAAATAACCTGCAATGCGGTCCCATCCAGAAATCCCAATATCGGGGCTCAATTGTACCATCCCAAAAGGAACGGTGGCGCCAGGATAGGTATTTCCCGGTCCGTCAGTTCCTATAAACGGGTTGACAAAACCGGTTAATTTAACTTGGTTGGATACATTCGCAGATTCCTTGCACTGAAGCAAAAACATCGCAAAAAATAGCGTTATAAGACCAAAATTCTTCATTTCTAATTATTTAAAACTTTCTTTTGCATCTTTAATGGTTTGCAGAAAAGCATCGCTTAATTGCGGTCCATCAAAGAAGGTCACTCCTTTTGCACCATTGTCTTTTGCGTAATGAATGGCTTCTTTTAATTCTTCCGCAGATGTAAATGGCGGTAAAAAAACGCCCGTGTTCAATCCGACATTTTTAGGTTGCAAATCGGTGACACCTTGTTTGGTAGCATATCCGATCCAATCAATTTCTTCGTTATAAAACCCGTGGTATATCATTGGATAGACTTCATCAATATTCCATTTATCCCAACGTTGACGCACCATATGATCAGCCATTTCAGGATAAGGAAAAACCGCAGCAGTTAAATTTTTGTTGTGTTTATGGACGATATCATAAGCATCATTAACCAAATTGCGAATCGCATTCAACCTGAAATTCTTCCATTCCATATCGATAGCGGTGTTCTCACTTTCCAATGGATTTTTATGATGGATTTTTTCGAATTCGCTAATGCAGACCTCACAATAACAAAAATCGAATTCTGCCATTTCAGTGTCCTGCTTTAAATTATATTTCGGAAGTAAACCGATTGGTAAGAAGATATCAGGGAATCGGATATAATCCAAATGCACGCTTTCAATGCCTTCTACTTTTGCCATGTTCTCAACCAATCCTAAAATATGATTTCTCGATTCTTCTCTGGTAGGGCACAACCACTGGTAGTAATTGACATACGGACGGGTATCAAAACAGGATTTACCATCTCTACTGACCATATACCATTCCGGATGTTTTTGAGCAACTGTATCACCAGGACGATTCACAGCCCACATCCACGCATGGACTTTTAAACCTTCCTTTGCTGCTAATGGAACCAAACGTTCGAGTTCCTGAGGATCGGTTGACGTATTAATCAGAACCTCATCAATGCCACCTTCCTTAAATCTTTTAAATTCGGTGGTATAATCGGCATCCGCTTTGTTTTTATTGGAAGTGATCCAAGTACCAAATTTAAAAGGCCCATCGGTAGAAGCCGAAGCATCCGAAAGATTTTGCTGTTTTCTTTCCATTTGATTGCAGCCAACAACAGTTAAAAGTAAGGTCGCAAAAAAGAGAAATTTGGTTTTCATGGCGGTAAGTTTTTATACTAATTATTAGAACAAGGATTCAAAAAGGGTATTCAATAGCTCTTGATCTTTGTCTAAACTATATTCCCAAAACATTGCCCCGCCCAAACCTTTTTCTTTGATATAATCTGCTTTCAACTTGATTTCTTTAGGTGTATCATAAGAAATAAAAATATTTTCCGTGGGATTCCAGAGGTAAGTTGCTTGTGCAGATTCGTCATACATTTTTTCATACTTGCCAGATTTTAATTTTTCAAGAATTTCCCAGTAAGAAATAATATATCCGCCTTGATTGGCTGATGCATATAAAGGGACCTCCGTAGGTGTTACTTTCTCCCATTGTCTGCCATAAAAAGGAATTCCCAAGACCAATTTTTCAACCGGAACACCGGCTTCAATATGTCTATCGATGGATTCTACACCACTATTTCCGCCATATTTTTCTTTGTCTGATGGGTGCAAATTAGCATGATGCCCAGTTTGGAACATCCAACCTTGGTAAAAATCATAGCACATGACATTTATAAAGTCAAGGTGCTTGTGTGCTTCTCCTAAATTGGTATGATCGATATATGTTTGATCGGCTCCTGTTGCAATGGTCAAAAGATAATGTGTGTTGTCTTTTTCGCCCTGAACATCCAGTGCTTGACGGATTTCAGCCAAAAGCAAGGTGAAATTATCTTTATCGGAAGGACGGAAGTCATTATCTTCTGCACGTTGACCAGGATACTCCCAATCTAAATCAACACCGTCAAAGTTATGTTTCTTTAGAAGTTCCACACAGCTTACCGCGAACTTCTTTCGTGATTCGTCATAAGCTGCCATAGTTGAAAACTGATCAGACCAAACCCATCCGCCCACAGAATACAGGACTTTTAAATCGGGATTTTGCTCTTTAAGACCAATCAATGTGGCGATTTTAGCAGCATCCGTTTCCAATTCAAAGGCTGCTTTACCGTCTACTATATTGGCAAAAGCAAAATTAATATGCGTGAGTTTTGTGGCGTCAATTTTTGAAAAATCGTAATCTTCGTATCCTGCGGCATAACCAATGATTTTTAAATCTACGTCAGATCTTTTTGCAGTGGTTTGCTCCTGATTTGAGACGTCTTGATTTGTTTCTTTTTGTTTATCAGAGGCGTTGTTGCACGCGAAAAAAAGAGGGAACAGTAATATTAATTTTATCAGCTTCATAATATTATTTAGGCTTTCAGACCTTTCAGGTTTTCCTCCAACACTTAAGCTTCGGCGGACAAGTAAAAACCTGAAAGGTCTCTTCAATTTTGAACTTATTTTTCCACAAATTTACCATCCTCTTTTATGACCAGCATTTTATCTGTAAAGGGACTTTTTGCAGAAATGGTCCATCCATAACTATGGATTTCAATTTTGGGTTGAATGGTTTTTCCTTTAACAACAATTGGGGATGACGATAGTTGATCAACCGAAGTTGCCCATTGTTTATTGGTTTCGTAATGTTTCTTTTGAGCACGGAACACGTCGTACATTTCCCATTTGATTTTTTCATCGTTGGGGATTTCAAACGTATCCTTTCCGCCAGCTTCTTTTGATGAGAAATACACATAACCCCATTTTTCAGGTTCGTGCATATTGATGACGCCTTGTGATGACCAGACCCAGTTGTATTCTGGTAGATAATTTCCTTTGGCATCTTTTTTTCTTCCGTATTTACCATCGGTAATTTGATGATCCCAATTGACTCTTGAAAAGTTCACACGCCAAAAATCATCTTTAGGAACATTTTCTTCAAAATAAGCTTTCTTGAAAACATCCCAAGGAATTGCCATTTCAAGCATCCAACCTTTGTCGGTATCATTCGGATTGTTTAACGTTCCATCGATGGTGATGGCAGTTTTCATTCCTGTTGCGGTCCAATCGTTTAAAACCACATTGCTTTCACGATAAGGTTTGTTGACAAATAAATCCCATACAGTATTGATGGCGTTCACCTCGATTTCATAATAATTATGGGTATCCCCGTCAGGATCAATAAATACTTCAAAATCGTTGTTGTAGAAAATAATGGCGTCGTGTTCAGTGATGTCTGCCCAAACGTGTGGCTCTTCCATTTTCGCCAAAATATAGAAATAGGTATCATCCCATAACATTTTGACTTGGGTGTCGTAGGTTGGTTTTTTTATGCCTTCAATGTCGATGAAGAGGTTGGTCCAATCTACTTTATTCCAGGCGGCATCAGCATCACTTCCATCAACTTCTATAGCTTCGCTGGTATGGTAGGCGATATAACTTTCGGGGACTGTGATTTGTTTGGATTGTCCAAAGGTCAGTATAGAAATACCGAAAAATAGCAGTGTTATAAATTTAAACATTGAATACATTATTTATGTGATATGTCTACTACAAAGATGTCGCTCCTACAGAGCTATAATCTTGTCGTTTATGTTATCATTAGCTACAAAGATGACGCTCCTATGGAGCTTGTTTTTGCTATCGATGGTCTACAAAGCCGTTCCTTTAATTCGGCTAAAATAACCTGGTCAACGCTTTTTATTTAATGAACAAATGGTTTAGACCTCATTTAAATTCAGACCTACAGGTAATTCAGACCTACAAGGTTTTGAAAACCTTGCAGGTCTTATGAACTTATAAACTATTATCTTTTGTAAACTGAACGACTTCGCTCAGTTTCCCGAATGCCATGGCAACTACCGTATCAGCTGCACCATAGTAAATGGCCAGTTTATCTTCTTCTATATCGTGCAAGGCCGCACAAGGGAATACAACGTTGGGTACATCGCCTGTGGTTTCGTAAAGCTCTGCCGGACCCAATAAATAGGGCTGGGTTCTGTATTTCACTTTATCGGGTTGATGTTCATCTAAAAGAGCAGCCCCCATCGCATATCGGAAACCGTTACAGGTCGTGATTACCCCGTGATAGATCATCAACCAACCTTCATCCGTTAAAATAGGAATTGGACCTGCGCCAATCTTGGTACACTGCCATGCACTATCCACAAATGCAGTCGTTTTCATTACGCATCGGTGCTCTCCCCAATATATCATATCAGGACTATAGCTGATGTAAATATCACCAAATGGCGTATGGCCATTATCGCTTGGGCGACTTAACATCGCGTACTTTCCGTTGATCTTTTTAGGAAATAAAACCCCGTTTCTATTGAACGGCAAGAAGGCATTTTCACATTGGAAAAACTCTTTGAAATCGTAGGTATAAGCAATCCCGATGGTTGGTCCGTGATAGCCATTACACCATGTGATCCAATATCGATCTTCAATCCATACAACGCGTGGGTCATATTTGTAATCAGATTCAATCATTTCTGTGTTTCCTGCTTGCATCACGATAGGCTCATGATTGATGTCCCAATCGATCCCATTTTTACTGAAACCAGCAAAAATATTCATCTGAACCGATTTGTTATCACACCTGAAAACACCAGCAAAGCCATCGCCAAAAGGCACCACGGCACTATTAAAAATACTGTTGGAGGTTGGAATATCATATCTATTGATGATAGGATTTTCAGAATATCTCCAAACTACATCATTGCAACCTTCCGGTTTATCTTGCCAAGGAAATGTACTCATATACGTTAATTATTATTATTTATTATCATTGTTGTTCGATAAAGAATCAAGACCGCTGCGCTTATAGAATAAAGAACAAAGACTTGATTGTAACTAATTGACAAACACATGTATTTAAATTAAAATTGTCCAATCACTCTCCTTATAATAGTTTCTAAAAAGTAAAATGTCATTTTCAAAATCCCGTAACACCCTTTGTTTCAAGTGGGTCCTTTAATTTTTTATCGGACACTTATGATTTATTATTTATTCTTCTAATCCACTATTATTTGTTCTTGCTACGTTATAAGTCCTCAGTCTTCAGTCAACAGTTGGCAGTCGGCAGCCATCAGTTTTTCTTCGGTCATCGGTCTTCCAGCATTGGTCATGTAGTTCTCTCACCACTCATAACTCATAACTCTTAACTCACAATTAATCCCTAATTCGGAATCTTCCGCACCTTATCCAACCACGTAAACTTCAAAATCAGCGATGTTATCAAAAATACGCCTAAAGAAACAAATGCCTTAGGATAATCGCGGATAATAAAGTAAATGGGCAGTACAATCATGCTGGATTGCCATACAATCCCAATGGCACAATTTAACATATCCGGCCAGAATTCAGAATTCCGTTCAATTTCAGAGTTGTCTTTCTTCAATTCTTTTAAAACAGGCTTCCAATATCCCCACGGATGGACGTTGGAATAGAAGGATTTAAGCACTGCCATATCCGTCGGTTTTGTTAGATAGGTTCCTAAGAAAGATCCCAAGAGTGAAACTCCAAATATGATTGGAAACAAGTATATGGCGGATACATGCGACAAATCGTAAAGTAATGTACCTTCAGTAAAATGTTCTTTATTCTGATCCATTAAAAACTGGAGACTGGCAATAATCAATCCCGAGAGCATGCCCCAGAAATAACCCCAACCGTTAAAGCGCCACCAAATCCATTTTAGGAAATTGGCCGCCACGTAACCTCCAAATAGAGAACTGGTAATCCATAAGGTCAATGAGTTGATGGAATCGGCAAAGAAGCCCATAAATACGCCAAGGCCTACCACGGCAAAAGACGCAATATGGCTCGCTCTAATATAATGTTTATTCGAAGCTTCGGGCTTGAAGTATTTCTTGTAAATATCATTGACAATATAAGCCGGACCAGCGTTGACAAAAGCTGAAAACGTGGACATAAAGGCTGCCAAAAGCCCCGCTAAGAGCAGACCTTTAACGCCAACGGGAACATGGAAATTAACTACTTGTGGCAGTAAAATCTCCAAATCAGCCCAAGCCAAATTAGGATTTGCAGCCATCTCGGGCGCCAATATCACCAATGCAATAACGACCACGCCACCAATTAATAAATACCGAGGAATAAACAACACAAGATTGGTAAATCCACTCATATACGCCGCCTCTTTAACTGTCTTGGTTGAGAGGATGCGTTGCATGTCAAAACTTGGTGTTGGCCCAGCGATACTGGCAAAAAAACCTTTAAAAAGACTCATCCCGATCAAGGCACCAAACATTTTGTAACCTTCGGAATCGACTAAATCATTAAACGCTTGATATTTTTCGCTCCAATGGGTTTCCAATTCCCAACCGAAGAAAATATTTTTCCACTCTTCAGTAAGTACACTTGTGACTTCAATATCGGTGAACGCTACAAATGAGTAGGCAGCAACTAAAATTCCAGCAATTACCATAATCCCATATTGCAGAACCTCTGTAGCCACAACGGAAAACATACCCCCTTTAATTGTGTAAATAGTCGTCAGAAAAATAATGATCAAGGCATAAGATTGCTCAGAAGTCAATATTTCTGAAGTCCCAATATGTAACGCTAAATCCCACGGCAGAATAACCGTCATGAATTTACCCACACCCTCAAAGAAATAGGCTATAAACCCTATGGACGCAATCACCGCAAAGAGTGCTACGATTTTGTGTGAGGCCCGTCCGGCTCTATCGTCGCCAAAACGCGTCAGGATCCATTCAGATCCGGTCATGATATTGGAGCGTCTGATCCAAACGGCCAAAAACATCATGATAAAAATCTGATTCCAAATAGGCCAGAGCCACATGAGCATAAAACTCTTGGTACCATAAAGGAAAAGCCAACCTACCATGAGTGCCGTTCCAGAAATATCAAACATTCCTGAGCCGTTGCTCAATCCTAAATAATACCATTTTATGGAATTGCCACCGAGAAAGTAGGAGTCCAAACCTTTGGAGGCTCTTTTGGACATCCAAATCCCTACGCCTAATGTTAAAACAATATAGACTGCAATAATTGATACGTCAATAATATCCATTAGCTGTTAGTTGTTGGATGGTTGTGAACTATTGTTAACTCCCCAGTTTTTATTCGGCTGGTCACCCATTACAAAATGTAAAGTGCCACCTTTCAGGATATCTTCATGTGAGATTCTTGTTTGATTAAAATCCTTTCCATTCAAGGTTGCAGATTGGATATAGAAATTTTTATCTGAAACATGTTCTGCTTCAATAACAAAGGTTTTATTATCTGAAAGCTTAATTGTTGCTTTTTCAAATATCGGGGTTCCGATTTCGTATTCTGCCGAAGCAGGGTTCATAGGATATAAACCTATTGAGCTCAAGACGTACCATGCGCTCATTTGTCCGCAGTCTTCATTTCCACTCAACCCATTCGGAGTGGTGTTGTATTGCGTATCCATAATTTGACGTGCCCAATATTGTGTACGCCAAGGCTGATTGGCATGATTGAACATATAGGCGATATGGTGGCTTGGTTCATTCCCATGTGCATATTGACCGATAAGTCCGGTGATATCCGCAGAAATATTATCGCCTGTAATTTCAGAACTTTCTGTAAATAACTGCTCCAATCGTTTTGAAAACGCATCATTTCCACCGTGGATTTTAATCAGATCATCCACGTCCTGTGGTACAAACCAACTGTGTTGCCAAGCGTTACCTTCGGTATAATCGGTTTGTTCTCTGTGGTTGGAATGTTTGGGATCAAAAGGTTCGTTCCACGATTTTCCATCTACCGATTTTCCACGCATAAATCCTGACCCTTCATCATATAAATACTGGTAGGCTTTTGATCGGTTTAAGAAAAACTGATAGTCTTCTTCCTTTCCTAATTCTTTTGCCATTTCGGCCACACACCAATCGTTATAGGCGTATTCCAAAGTGATGGTCACCGATTCGTCCAATAAACTATAAGGAATATAGCCGTATTTTTTATAATGATCCAGGCCACGTTCATCCTGCATCATGGTGTTTTTCATAGCTGCATAGGCCTTTTCCACATCAAAACCACGAATTCCTTTTTTGTAGGCTTCAACAATCACAGGAATCGAATGGTAGCCAGTCATGGTATTTGTTTCATTCCCGTATAAGGTCCAGACAGGTAAAATTTCTCTAACCTCATAATAGGCCAACATCGAGTTGACCATATCAGAAACCCGATCTCTGGCAATGAATGTTAATAACGGGTGCTCTGCTCTAAAGGTGTCCCAAAGCGATAAGGTAGAATAGGCGGTATAATTTTTGGCGGTCACAATACTGTCATTTTCCATTCTGAATTGGCCGTTTTTATCACTAAAAGTTACGGGTGCCAATTGGGCGTGGTAAAGTGCCGTATAGAAAATAGTTTTTAACGAATCCGTTGGGGTCTCAACAACAATAGTCGACAAGGCTGATTCCCATAACTTATCAGCAGCTGCCTTAGTTTTATCAAAATCAAAACCATCAACTCCCATGTTTTCTTTAGCATTTTCAATGCTCACAGAGGACAAGGCCACTTTGGCAAATAATTCGGTGCTTTTTTCAGCAGGATCAAAAAATAATTGAGCGGATGTTTTAACACCTTCATTTTCCCCTTCTTGAAAAACCTCTCCATCGACATATATGTTATAATCTGCAATTGGCTTTGAGAATTTCGCCACGAAAAATACTTTCTGATTATGCGCCCACCCTGTACTATGACGGTATCCGCTAATAGTGTATCGGTCTTCCACTTTAAGTGAGGTAGCAACCGCTTTATCCCAATTGATTGCGAAGCCCAAATCTATTACTACCGATTGTTCATCACCCTCTTTAAAAGTGTATTTATGATAAGCTGTTCTATCTGATGTGGTCAATTCGACATTGATATCATGGTCTTCCAAAAACACTTGGTAATATCCAGGCGTTGCGGTTTCGTTGTTATGATTGTAAGTGGATTTATACGCAAGACTATCGCGGGACATTGGGTTTGGCGTTAAGTCCACCGCTTTATTGATGGGCATAAAAATAATATCTGCCAAGTCGCCAATCCCTGTTCCACTCAAGCTTAAATGACTGAAACCAATAGCAGTATCATCAGAGTAATGATATCCTGAACACCAATCCCAAGCACTGATGCCGTTTACTGGGCTCACTTGCAACATTCCAAAAGGCACGGTTGCTCCGGGATATGTATGTCCATGTCCACCCGTACCGATAAAAGGATCTACATAACTGTTAATTGCGGTTTCACTTTTTACAGTTTCAGGTTGCTTATTACAGCTTACAATTAAAATAGCGGATAGAATAATGAGATATTTGTTTTTCATACTTATATTTTATTCCAAATTATCGAATACTTATTGTGTTTTAGGTTCAATCTATATACACCAGGTTTCAGAGCCTCTCATCGAATAATCAAAAACTAAATTTCCAAAGAGAGTTCACTCCATAAATTTTCATAAATTTAACCACAATTGAAATTAATTTAGACGGACAACGCGTTAACTCTCCTGAACATCACGAAATTTTTTATATAAATGACCTTTACCTCCAAACGCATCTATAAAATATCATTTTGGCATCACATCATTTTTTGGGTGGTCTATTTTTTGTTCAATACATTTCGTTGGGGAAGCTACTTCAATGACTACCTATATTCATTAAAAACAAATCTTCTGGGCTTCCCTATACATATAGCTTTATGTTACTTCAATATTTACTTTTTGATGCCAAAGCTATTGTTCAAAAAAAGGTATCTGCCCTATGTCATCCTGATTATCTCAGCCATCTATTTAATGGTGCTTGCAAAGTTCAATCTGACCTATTTTTTAATAAGTAATAATGTTTGGCCAGAAGGCCCTGAACCTATAAATCATTTGACACTCAACTACACTGTTGACATGATGATTGGGGAGCTTTATGTCATCACATTTGTGACCGCCATTAAAGTAACTTTAGATTTTTTAAAAGAACAAAAGAGGGTTGCCGACCTTGAAAAAGATCAATTAGAAACAGAATTATTGTTTTTAAAATCGCAAATCTCGCCGCACTTTTTTTTCAATACCCTTAATAACATTCATTCGTTGGCTCTAGAAAAATCAAATAAAACGTCCAAAATCATTTTAAGGCTTTCAGAATTAATGCGGTACCTACTGTATGAAACAAAATCCAAGCGACAATCATTAGAAAAGGAAATCATCTGCATTCAAAATTACTTGGATCTGGAAAAGATTCGCCATGACGATTTACTTGAAGTCAATATGGCCATTTCGGGAGATTTAGAAGACAAAGAGATAGCCCCTATTTTATTGCTCACTTTTGTCGAAAATGCTTTCAAACACGGCGTTAGCAAAAACATTGGACTCGTTAAAGTTGACATTGATTTCACAATTGAAGAAGATTTTCTTTATTTTACCCTCTCGAACCCTTTACCTGCAGTAACGGAATTTAAAAATGACATCAATCACTCCAGTGGTATTGGTTTAGAAAATGTGAAAAAAAGACTGAAATTAGGTTATGACAAAGACGACTACGAGCTTACCATAAGTGATGACAATCATATCTTTACAGTAAAGCTTAAAATAAGAGTGAGTAACTTATAACCGTAGAGTATTTCTTAAAAGTCTCTTCCTACTAAAACAAAAGGCATGAAAATTAAGTGTTTAATTATTGACGACGAGCCATTAGCTGTTAATGTAATTAAAAATTACCTGCAGAAGATTGAAGACATCGAGTTGTCTAACACCTTCAATAACGCTATTGACGGATTGAATTATTTAAAGCACCATAAGGTTGATGTTATTTTTTTGGACATTAATATGCCGGTTCTTGACGGGATGAATTTTATCAAAAGTTTAAAGGAACCTCCTTTAATAATTATTACCAGTGCCTATACTGAATATGCCATTGAGACGTATGAACTTGATGTCCTTGATTATTTGGTCAAACCAATTGAATTCCCGAGGTTCATGAATGCGCTAAACAAGGTTTACCGTAGAATGAACATTAATCAACCTGCTTCAGAGACTGGTAAATCACGCCCCTATCTTTTCATTAAAATCGATAAGAAAAAAATGAAAAAGGTGTTTTTGGATGAAATATTGGTTGTCGAAAGCTTAAAGGATTATTTAAAAATCAATACGACCAACGGCCGATTTATGATTCATAGTACCTTATCAGATTTCACTAACTTATTACCTTCCACAGACTTTATCAGGATCCATAGATCCTATACCATTTCAATCAATAAGATTGATGCCGTTGAAGGTAACAGTATTGAAATTGATGGCATGAGGTATGTGATCGGAAGGTCTTATATTGATGAAGTCAAGGACAAGATTTTAAATTCTTCCATTTAGAAATCAAGTATTCAGCACAAAGTACTAAGAAATAAAAACGCTTTTAATACGATATTCTCAGCTCTGATTTTGGGTGTTTTTTGGTGCTTTTTTCGAACAAAACAACCTCACTTCTTGTCTTTTTTAATCCTCAATATTCTAAACAAGTATGATTTCTGAGGGAAGGACTATTGAGTACTTACTTCACTATTAAATATTTCCTATACATTCCCTTTTATATTTGAACATCAGCCCAAAAACCTTTAGTTATTGAAATCAAAAAAGGGAGAACTTCTAAAAGTTCTCCCTTTCGACTAAACATAAAAATAAAAAAATGAAATCTTATTTATCTTACTCCTGTTTTGCCCACCATAATGGCGTAAACACGTCATCAGGACCTCCTAATTTGTCAACGGCTTGCGCATATCCACCAGGGATATTATTCGGGAAATTAGATGGGTATTTTAACCTTTGCGGAAAAAACTTGATGTCACTTGTCATATAATTGCCGTCAGTCAATGCTGGCATATTAGTTAAAGGAGTTTCAATGGCAAGGTTTTCAAAAAATGGCAACCCTAAACGTCTTTGGTCGTTCCAAGTTTCCAATGGTAACCATGGCGTTTGAGCAATAAACTTTTGAGTAATAATTTTTGTCAAAAGATCATTTTTAATATTACCATTTTCGTACAGATTATTTACTGGGTATTTTAACGTAGCTGTACCAGCAGCACCAGTATAACCATTCTTATAAGTCACAGCTATTGATGTTGGTGGCTCATCAGTATGAGTCCAACTAACAGAGGTTCCTACCCTACTATAATCTTCAGAAGCCAAATAATCACTTAATTGACTTGAAGTACCGTTGTAAGCAAAGCTATCAGCAATACCTTGCTCATAAGCTTCTTTTCCACCCATTGGCACAGTCCAGCCTCTTACAGCTGCTTCCGCAATTAAAAAATGAGATTCCCATGAGGCGAAGAATACTCTTTCACTCGTCCCATTTCTGTACTTTTTTACCATACGTGGTAAAGCACCTGCCAAGTTAATCATCTCATTTTTAATTTTCTTTCCAGGTGCCACCCAGTTACCTCCAGCATACGCGTTCCATGTATTAGCACCATTAAGGGTTTTCAAAACGTCATCTACATCCTTGCCTTCAGAATCTTGAACAATATTTGCAATCACGCCTGTAGATTTCTCATCACTATTGCCCATATATTGTGGGTTGTTAAAATCTCCGGGTACTGTATATATCTTGTAAGCTCTTGGGTCAATTGTGTTTTGTAAGCCATCAAAGAAGTATCCTGCCGAAGGATCATTTGTTTTCAGTGCAAAATGCTCATCAAATCGGAGTCCCATATAGTTTGCCGGTTTAATGTGCGCTTGTTGAGCAGCCGATAGCACATCTGCAGACGGAATACCACCTAACCCAATCATCAAGTTGTTAAGTGTCGCAGTTATTTCCTGATTATACCAAGGTCTGGTCATAACTCCTGTAAAATTATCCCATCCATTATTTTCTTCAACGGCAAAATTATCTGCTGCTTCTTTGATAAAATCACCAGCTACAGCACTTTCAAATTCTGATTGGGCTTTTGCCGGATCTACCTCTGACAAACGCATTGCTAAACGCATTCTTAAAGAATTTGCGTACTTTCTCCATTTTGCGTAATCATAACCGTAAGCCGGATCCAGATCTTTTAAAGCATCACTTTGATTCGTTAAACTAAGATCTAATGCATTTGAAGCTTCTTTTAACTCTTCAAGAATGTAATAATAGACAGTTTGCACATCGCTGTACTCAGGGTTGACACCTTGAAAACCATCTACAGGGATAGGACCAAAATTATCAGCCATTTCACTCATAATGTAGGCACGCCAAATTCTTGCTACTTGCTTAAGGTTTGGCGTATGCTCTCTAGCTGTTCCTACTTCCATTTGTTGGTCAGCAACTTTGATACCCGCATTAATGTTTCTCAACCATGAAGAAATATAACCATTGTAATAGTCACTTGACCAACCATCGTTCGGACTACCTGCTGATATCCCTGCAGGCTTAATCATTCGTGATGCACGATCCCAATAGAGAACGAATACGCGCTCAGCAATATGTGGATCTTGTTGGGCACCTCCTATAGAATTATTAATAAAATACTCTATCTGTACTTGATCGCCACTTGCTGCGACAGGATCTATATTTAATTCTTCAAACTCAGAACAGGACAGGAATGCTAACAGCACACCACCAACTAAGCTTGTTTTTTTTAATATTTTTCTCATAACTTGTATATTATAATTTTTGTAACTTAAATGATACGTTAATTTTAGAAACTTAAAGATACGTTCAAGAATACGCTACTTGTTGTTGGAGGTGAAAGGTATTCAAAACCTGTGGCATTGGTAGAAGTCGCAAAAACAGACTCTGGATCAATACCATTTAAGTTATTTTTCAACATCCATACGTTGTTCGCAGAAAGTCCTAATTTAAGATTTTGTATTCCAGAACCTCCTAACCATTCTGATGGTATAGAATAATTAAGGTTAATATTTCTCAACCTTACGTTGGTAGCATCGTAAATATTGGCTTCATTAATCCCTAAGTTTCCAGATCTCGTTGTAATAGCTTCCCAATATCTCTGAGGTGAAACACCTTGGCTATTTACCGTATAACCCCCACTTCCATCACTAACAACACCATCAACAACAATGTCAGCTCTTTCGCCATTAACAACAGTCACTGCAGCGTTCCCAGAAAGCTGCATCGCATGATTTGAACCAGAGAAAATCTCTCCACCTATTCGAGCGTCAATCAAGAATCCTAAAGATAGGTTTTTATAAGTAAAATTGTTTGAAAAACCGATCATTGCTTTAGGTTGTTGCTCTCCTAATTTAAACCTTTCACCATTATTGGCAGCTACAGGCAATCCTGTGCCGTCCAAAATAATTTGTCCGTAATATGGACTGGTTTGATCCGTTACTCTATCAAACTTAGTACCCCATATTTCGCCATAACCACCTCCTTCAATTGCGAGGACTGATAAATTATCATAACCTCCCAAACGGAACTGAGTGACGTCATCTGCTAAACTTTCAATTGTATTTTTATTTGTTGAATAGTTAATGCTTGCATCCCAGCTAAAACCTTCTGGGTCATCAAGAATTCTACCATTAAGAGATAACTCAACACCTTTGTTTTGTACATCTCCGGCATTGACCATCTTCTCATTATAACCACTCAATGGATCCAACGGTAAACCAATCAATTGGTTGGTAGCGTTAGATTTGTACCAAGCAAAATCCAATCCTAATCTATTATTGAAGAAACGTGCTTCAAAACCAACTTCTTGTGATTTGATCAACTCACTTCTTAAATCAGGATTAAAAAGGGTATTGTTTGTTCCTGCAGTCGTATTCCCATTGGAATCATTACCAATCCAATAACTGTTATAAAGCCTGTATGGCGGAAGGTCATTACCTACAGTAGCGTAAGACGCTCTAATTTTACCAAAGGTTAACCACCCTGGTAATTCAGAACCGGCCTTTCTAATCATATCTGTAAATACGAATGACCCACTAATAGATGGATAGAAGAATGATCTGTTTTCCTTACTTAAAGTCGAAGACCAGTCATTACGTCCTGTAAAATCAACAAATAAGAATCCGTCATAATTGATTTGGAAAGTTCCATAAAGAGAATTGGTTCTTCTCTCAGATGAGCCTTGATTGACACTTGGAGCATTTTCACCGTTATTCAATGAGAATAGGTTAGGAACTACAAGAACTCCAGAACTTCCGCTAATATGATTAGAACTTCGTCCCATGATATTTCCACCAAGAGTTGCAGAACCTCCAAATTTACCAATAATATCATCTTGAGCGGCCATCAATAAGAAACTGAAGTTTTTCTCGATAAAAGAGTCTTTCCCAAAACCATATCTTCCGGTATCGTTTCCTGGGCTACCTGCGTATAATTTAGATTCGGTGGTAGTTGTATAAATATCAGCACCTGCTCTTACTTCAGAACTTAACCAATCTGTAATATCATATTTAATAGATCCGTTCAATAAGAAACGATCTCTCGCATCATTACTCAATCTGTTTTTCACAGACCAGTATGGGTTTTCAGAGTTCTCAGTAGTAAACCATCTCATTTTACCAAACTCATCAGAACTATTTTCAAATTGGGTAATATCCAATGACACTGGCAACTGTGCGAGTGTTCCAAAAGCATTATTGTTATTTGAACCATTTAAAGGTCTGTTACCTGCTTTAGTATTGATATACTGAACTTTCACATCAGTGGTCCATTTCTTATTTTCTCCAAAATTTGAAACCGCTCTGGTAGTTAAGTTCAATCGTTCTAAAGTTGATCCAGGGACATTACTATCATCATGCAAATAACTGGCAGAGGAGTATAATGAAGTACCTTCTGTCACTTGTTGTTGGAATGATAAGCTATAAGTTTGGTTAAACCCACCATCATAGTAGTTGCCCATATTATCATAAGCTCTTAAAGTTGTTGGATCACCTTTCCAATCAGTAACGGATTGTCCTTCAATCTTGGTTCCCCAACTCTTTCGAGCATAATCCTTATTTGTAGCATCATAAACGCCATCATAACCTTGAGAGAATGAACTTTGGGTCTTTGGTTCCAGAAACATTCTTTCAAAACCTGTAGTTGCAGAAAAAGTAATACCTAATCCCTTTCTTGCTTTACCGGTTTTAGTGGTGATCAAAATAACACCGTTACCTGCACGTGAGCCATAAAGAGCCGCTGCAGATGCACCTTTTAAAACTGTCATGGTTTCAATATCATCAGGGTTTAAATCTCCCAGACCATTTCCCATATCTTGTGAAGGGTTCCAGAAGTCATTATTGTCAGCTCCCGTAAAGTTATCCATAGGAACGCCATCAACAACTATCAACGGCTGGTTATCTCCAGTAAGTGAGCTATTTCCACGAAGGACAATTTTAGAAGAACTGGCAGGACCATTACTTCCTTTAATCACCTGAATACCTGCTATCTTACCAGATAAAGCATTGGCGACGTTGGTTTCTCTCGCTTCTGTCAAGGCCTCACCCTTTACTTCCTGAACAGCATATCCTAAAGATTTACGTTCTCTTTTAATCCCAAGTGCAGTAACTACTACTTCGTCCAAAAGACTCACGTCTTCTACGAGAGAGACGTTGATTGTGCTTTGACTATTAATAGCAATCTCTTGGGTAGTAAAGCCCATGTAAGAAAACTGCAAAATGCCTTCCTCACCTGGTACATTAATACTGTAATTACCATCAAAATCTGTTGTTGTTCCTGTGCTAGTGCCTTTAAGAACCACACTAACTCCTGGAAGTCCCAAACTGCTTGCAGCGTCAACAACAACTCCTTTTACCGTTGTTTGCGCCTGCATACCATAAGTGCATAGAATCCCAAACACAAACAGTAATTTAAGTACCTTTTTTGTCATAATTTTGTTATAAGTTTAATTTGATTTCTTAAATGAATGCAATAAAGCCATCATTTGTAAATATTTTCGACTAATGACGTTTTTAGTAAGGAGTAGGGCGACATATAACCTTGTAGTAAGCAAAATATTGCCAAATTTGAGTTAAAATAACTTTAGAATTAGAATAATATTTTCAAAGGCAACTATTATAAAAATAGTGGTGTTTCTCTACTGTTTATTTCTGCTTTTATCCCACAAAATTTTAAGTTTTTTAATCCTTTTCCTTAAAAATAATTATGCTTAAAAAAGAATTTGAGGTCAAATTCCCAGCACATTAAAAAATCGTTCTGAATTTTAAGGCGCTCACCTCTCTTACTTGATTATTTTCAGAATCAACTGGAACACAGGTGAACATCCATTTCCAAGAGTTGTCATCCTGTGGGATCTTCAAGAGCACCGTATTCCACCCTTTTTTAAGCTGTATTTTAGTCGGCGCTCGGAAAAAATAATCTTCGTCAATAAACGGGATTTCGTCCGTTCTGGTTTCCAAATTGGGCTGTTTCCAAACTGGTGGTGCTATTTCTAAATTGTTGACCCATAGTTTAGGATTCGTGGTGTGCCACTCCCCTTGATCTGGAAAAGGCCCTACCCGTCGACCACCAGATCTTGACCAACCTTGAAAACCTACCCAGAAATCTTGCAGGCGGTCATCTGGCGAATAGATTTCAGTAGTTGCATAATAGGTACCTGTTCTCTCAGTGGTCAATGCCGGGAAACTGAAAAAGTGTTTGAAATGAAGCGTGCCACCAACTTTGGGTTCAGACCATTTATAAATTTTTCCGTCAACCTTATAAGAAGCGATCAATTCATTTTCAACTGGAAACTTTAAATCGACATTATTGTTATTCTCAAATGGCCCAATCACATTCCATTGAAAATCGGTTTGCCTGATATAAGGAAATTCCTTGCCCTCAAAAAATAGATCACGATGAATGATGACCTTGTCTTCAAAATCTTTGAATTCCTGTAATTCGGTAGTATTTAATCCTGGTAGTTTGGCCCAATAGTCCAGTTTGTTCTCCTTTCTTCCTTTCCAGATCGCATCAGAATAAAAAACGATGGAGGGATAAATTGGATTTTGTTTCAGAATATCACGTTCATTTGCCACATTATTGTCGGGCCACGCACATAATATACCTCCCAACGCGAGCGAATCACCTTTAGGCTGTCGGCAAGGTTGTTGAAAAAACAAGCGCGACATGCCCGCAAAAGGATCCAAATGGTTGATATAATTGGCGCGCGAGTCGATAAAACGATGCCCTGGTCTCGGATCAAATTGCGCCCAAAGCTGATTGATGGACGTAGAATCTCCTTTCACTTCAATCCCTTCCATCCAAACGATAAGGTCTCTATCATGAGCCCTGACGCGATCCATGATTTGTTTTACAAATCCGTCTTCCACATATTCTTCACGATTCCTGACCTCATCCGTACCGATATGAATGAATGGCATGTCCTCAGCGCTGACCAAACCACATAATTCGTCAAACAGATCCAGTAATGTGGGTAGTGCGCGTTCATCTTTCATGGTTTCAAAGCCCATGGCTTTTCTAAAGGCCTGAGAATGGCCAGGGATATCAAATTCTGGAATCACCGTGATATGACGTGCCTTACAGAATGCTACAATGTCCTTAAATTCTTCTTGCGTATAAAACTTTCCCTTTCCACGTGATGTCGCCTCTTGCGATTGTAATTGCGGATACAGTTTGCTTTCCAATCGCCATCCTGGATCATCGGTTAAATGCCAATGGAAGACATTGTATTTGTATTGTGAGAGGACTTCAATTTGCTCTTTTAATTGGTCTACAGATTGAAAATTCCGCCCGGTATCGTGCATAAATCCCCGAATTTTAAATGCAGGCCAATCGGTGATTTTTAACTTTGGAAACAGACCTTCTTTACCCTGTTTCCTAAAAATTTGTTGGAGTGTTTTTATGGCGTAATAAGCTCCTCTTTCCGTAGATGCCCAAATTTTAATATCGCTATCAATACTTAACTTATAGGCTTCATCTGGGTTATCCACTGGTAGTTGTTTATTAATGATTTGAATCTTCAAACCTTTGGATGATTCCTTAATGCCTTCTTTTTTGAAGAATGCGCTCAACCCATCAGATTCATTTTTAAAATCCGAGGCAGTAATATGTATGGTTTTAAACGCCAATTCACCAATGCCATAAGTAGTTTCTTGTGGCGATGGAATGATGGGATATTTGTTTTCGAGCGGATGCACTTGTTGCAAATTGGCATATCCGTTGAAAATGAACAACAGATTTAAAGTCATAAAATAAACGACGGCAATGAAGTTGTTTTTGAAAAGAGAAAATTCCATAAGATTTTAATTTATAATTCTATAGACCTCACAGGTTTTCCTCCTGCGGCGGACAGGTTGAAACCTATCAGGTCTGGTCTTACTTGCCTTTAGTTATGTTATTTCATCAATCGAAACACCACCACATCCCGTGAAGGTACATCAATCGTCAAAGTGGTATCGGTAGCACCAACAATCTCATTTTTCCAAAGATCCTTGATTTTATAATCCCCTTCAAAATCCTTGACTCTAATTTTAGACCAATCAATCTCATAGGTGTTACTTGTAGTTTCTCTATTAAAAAAGCAGATCGCAATATCGCCATTGGTCAATGGTTTTTGCCAAATTTCGAAATTGCCATAGTCTTCAATCTTAAAACCTTGCTTGCCCAAAACATCCTGATTGATGGCAATGAGTTCTTTATTGGTTAAAATACTATGATCCACCTCAGACATATCCCTTAAATCGTTGCCCGCCATTAACGGTGCCGCCAACATACACCACATACTAAAATGGGCTCGTGCTTCATTTTCTGGCATATTGTTATTTCCAACGGCCAGCATGTCCGGGTCATTCCAATGCCCAGGACCTGCATATTTTTCCAAGCCCACCTGCATGTCCACCAGGTCTGACCACCCTATAAGATTACCCCAAATATTGCCATCGTATCTTGCGCCCATATCAATGTCCAAAGTCGTTCTCCACAGATGACCTACATCTTTTGCCCATTCCCATGGTTTATTTTCACCCCATTCGCAGAGACTAAAAACAATTGGTCGCCCTGCTTTGAAAAGTTCATCTCTCATCAAGGTGTAGGAGGTGATGGCATCTTGTCCTTCGGTAAAGCACCAATCATATTTTAAATAATCGACATCCCATTTGGCATAGGTTTCAGCGTCCTGACGCTCGAATCCTTTACTTCCAGGACGACCGGCGCAGGTTTTTGTTCCCGCATCAGAATAGATTCCAAATTTCAATCCTTTTGAATGGACATAGTCCACCAAACTCTTTATCCCCGAAGGAAACTTTTCTTTATCCACGATGATATACCCATTGTCATCGCGGCCTATTTGCCAGCAATCGTCAATCACGATGTATTCGTAACCGACGTCCTTAAAACCGGTCTCCACCATGGCATCCGCCATTTCCTTGATAACCGTTTCATTGACGCCGTCACATTGAAAACTGTTCCAGCTATTCCAGCCCATTGGTGGCGTCATTGCCAAATTATCGAATTTTTGAGCAAGCATCCCATTGGATAAAAAGAAGGTTGCTAACAGTAAAAAGATTTTTGTTTTCATGATTTTGATGTTTTATTTATTCTGTACTATTTGAAAAAGTCGATGCTGGCAAGCCATAACCATTGACCAAATTACCATCAGAAAAGGGCGTATAGCCATATTTTACATATCTGGGGTTTTCAATCTTTGGCGACCATACCTGCAAGGTACCATTCACTATTTTTGTTTGGGCAGGGACAAATTTCTTATCGGAACTAGCAATAAAAATATCTTGTACGAATGAATTGTTTAATGCTTTTAAACCTTCGCCATGTTTAAAATGAATTTCGAGGGTGTTGCCCATGACGTTCACAAAATCCAAAAGCGGTCCAGAATAACCAATATCGAAACTATAATCATTATGAAGCGCTATTTTTGACAAACGCTGCCCAACAATCCATTTTTTTATAGGATGCACATCTGTCTCATTTCCGACATCGTAGCTGACTGCCATTCCTGTATTTGCAATGTTCAATAACCGCCGTTGTGAATCCCGAAAACTTCCCCAAGTTGACCTATTTAGACTACTTAATTGGACATAATAGAAAGGCAGGTTTTCATTTTGAAAATGATATCGCCAATCATCCACTAGCATTTTGAATAACTTTGAATGCAACTCGATTTGGTCAACATTGGATTCCCCTTGATACCAAATCACCCCTTTAATAGTGTAATCCTTAATGGGCAGAATACCCGCATCAAATAGAATGGTGGGCTGATAAGGATGCCGGGCTCTTATTTTGGTTTTGGAATGACCTTCCATATTGAGCTCGATCCTATCCGCAACCCAAACATCTACCATCGGATTTAAACGCGTGTCATTTAGCAGATCAATTGTTTCATGCTTTTGTTCCATGGCTTCTCTGCTGATCCAACTTTGAGCAGGTGAACCACCGATGGCGTTACAAATAATCCCAACGGGAACATTTAATTTCTTCTGAAGTGAATAGGCAAAAGCATAGGCCACCGCCGAAAATTTCTCAAGATCCTTAGTGTTTGACGTGGTCCATCCTGAAGATCGAAAATAATCGGCAGCATTGCAATTCTTAAGATCAGCTTCACTAAATTTTTCTCCAGACAGTGTTTTCCCGTCCATAGAAAACAAAAACACTTGGTCATTTAAGGAATCTTTTAAAACGGTGGCGACGCTTTCCATATCTCTCACCATAAAATCCATGTTCGACTGTCCTGAAGCCAACCAAACCTCACCGATATACACTTTTTCTAGGTCATAGGATTTTGTGGGCGTGGAAAATTTTAGTTGATAGGGCCCACCTGCTTCCATGGATGGAAAATCAACTTTCCAACCTCCATTAAAATCCGCCGTTACGTGTTTCGTCTCTTGGTTAAATTGAACGGTCACAGTGTCATTATAGTTGGCCGTTCCATTAAAACTTATGCTTTCGTTTCTTTGAAGGACCATGTTTTCTCCATAAAGTAACGGCAATTTCAAATCGCCATAATCCCCAGTGATGGCACTGAACACTTTATTGGAGATAATTTGGGCACCTTCTTTGGTGGGATGTAAATTATCTGGAAAATATTCTGGAAACCGGTACAAAGGTTCGTGAAGATCAATTACATCAACAGAAGCTTTTCCGGCAATAGTTTCTATTTTTGACTGAATTTCCTTAAAACTTTCGCGCATGCCTTCTTCAAACCAATGATGCCCAGAAAAAGTTGGCGTCATTCTGCAAATGATGACTTTTGGTTTTGATGGCAGGTCTTTATAGACAGAAATCATATCCAGATAATCCTGCTCAAATTCGTCTTTATGCTTTGGCCAATTGTTATTGCCTTGATCATTTAATCCCAAATGTATGATGACGATGTTTGGGGCAAAATCTTTCGATTTGTTAAATTCCGGTTTATCCCAATACGGTTTGTGACCATTTTTTAGCATGGTAGCACCCGAATGCCCAAAATTACCCACCTCATAACTTGAACCCAACAACTGTTGCAGTTGCGCCGGATAACTGTTTTCATTTGGATCTTGAATGCCAGCACCAAAAGTGACGCTATCTCCAACGCAGGCGACTTTTATTTTGTTTTGTGATTGTATTGATGCTGATGCTGAAAAAAGCAACATCAACGACAGGAGCAAAATCTGGTAAAAATTTAAAGTTGACTTCATTTTAAACGGTATTAATCGTATTCCTAAACTCATCCGACGAGCCAAATAACAACATACGGAGCAATCAGCGTGGTCAGAATGCCGTTAACACACATTGCCAATCCGCTATAAGCGCCAGACAAATGTCCTACTTCCAACGCGCGTGCTGTTCCGATGCCATGCGCTGCGGTGCCTAAGGCAGTGCCCATAGCGGTTTCGCTTTTTATGCCCATCAGTTTCAAGAAACCTGGACCAAACGCATTTCCAAATACTCCAACCGCAATCACTATGCCTGCTGTAAGCGATGGAATGCCTTCCGTAATCTTTGTTATTTCGATGGCAATAGGCGTGGTGACTGAAAGTGAGACTATCGATTTAATAATGACATCAGGAGCATTCAGGTAAACAGTAATTAATGAAACCGACAGAATACTAATAATTCCACCACAACAAACCGCCAATAAAAACGGATAAATATTATGTTTGATTAATTGATACTTCTCATAAAACAAAACGCCAAGCGCCACAATTGAAGGCCCTAAGAAAAAAGTCAAGTACTTTCCGCCCTTATTATAATCGGTAAAACTGACTTCAAATACTACCAAGAACAAGATAATTAAGGTGATGGCTATTAAGACTGGATTAAATAACACAAATTTAATTTTTGTCCGTAACGCCCGAGCACCAAAAAAAGCGACCAACGTAATGACTATTCCAAAAACTGGAAGATTATAAAACGCTGTCATTTTTCTCAAGTTTTTGCTGTATCAGTGCTGTCACGTATAAAGTTATCAAAGTACTTACTCCCCCAGCAACCAACAGAACGATCCAATACGATTTAATAAAATCAAAATAAGACATGAGCCCAACGCCGAAAGGAATAAAAAACAATACCAAATAGTTCAGCAAAGTATCTGAGGCAGGTTTTACCCATTCCAGTTTGATCAATTTCAATTTTAGTGCTATAAAAATCAAGATCATTCCCAAAATATTGCCCGGCACTGGTATTTCAGTAAGGTAACCGATCAATTCTCCAAGGCCGAGAAATAAAAATAAGATCAGGAAGGCATTGAGCATTTTCAAACCACCCTTGAGCAAATTCATAGATTTGATATGGACCTTAAAAGATGCTTTACTCATTCGAAATATTTGAAACTTTAAAAGAATAGGCATCTTTTGATGGCAATTCGTTTGGCTTGAGATGCGGAGCTAAAATAGTCAAATCTTTTCCTTGTTGCCCAAATTCGATAACTAAATCAGAATCAGACAGACTAACTTTTGTGGTTTTAAAATCTTAAACCTTAAATTTTTCTTTCGGCCATTCGCTATGTTTAGACCTCACAGGTTTTAAAAACCTGTGAGGTCTAGGCTAAAAAAGGTCTAAAATTCAGAACTTATTTTTTAGCTTTTTTATAACTATCCTTGCCATCTGTCAACCAGTCCAAAGAAAAGCTAACAAACGGATTTTTTGTGTACTCGTCTTGTTCAAAAAACAATCCGATATCGCCATTTTCAAGAATGGTCATGTCTGAATATGCCGAAGGACCTTCGTAAATAGTTTTACCTTCCGACCAAGTCTTGCCTTCGTCATAGCTGATGCGTACCGTCATATTGACCCGGCCCTTTTCTGATTTGGCATTAGAAAAAAGAAGTCTGTTCTTTTTATATCCATCTTCAATTGCTGTATATCGAATGATACTGGCATTACAACCTGGATCAATTAGTTCTGGAGCTTCTTCAGTGGTCCAGGTTTTTCCTTCGTCAGTAGATGTATGCACATAACGCATGCCTTTTCCGTTGACACGTGCATTGATCATTAACGTGCCATCTGCAAGTTCGATCACTTTTGATTCGTCGGCAGGTTGGATAGGCGTGTCAATAAAATACCAGGTTTTACCGTGGTCATCACTTCCAAACAAATGCAGTCCACTGTTGAGATTCACCATGGTGTGCAACAGTTTTCCTGAGCGCGTTTGAATGCCTCTACCTGAAGTTATAAATTTAAAATCTTCATGCCATTCAGGTTTTGCTATTTGAGAGGTGATATCTACCGGTTCGCTCCAGGTTTTTCCGTTATCAGCACTTTTCACATAATGAAGGTAATAAACATCTTTTTCCGTATCTAAATTCATGAAATTGTAAAACATGAAAATTTCATTGGTCACATGATCCACAATCAAGGAAGGGTCCGATGCCGATTGTCCATCAGGAAAATCAACTACAGATTCAATATTGGACCAAGTCTTTCCATTGTCAGAACTGCGTCTAATGATAATGTTGATATCCCTACTCCACTTTAAATCGCCACAGCCTGGAACACGCTCATCAATTGCCGCAATGACATCGCCATTTGGCGCAGTTATGATGGCCGGAATACGATAACATTCTACACCTTCTGTCATAGAAGTATTGAACAAATCTTGAAATACCGGCGCACCATCGGAACTGGTGGTGTTTTGGGTTTTTACACCGCAATTAAAAAGAAATACGGTAATTAATAATGCAATTAGCTTTCTCATGATTATAAAATTTTAGTTTTTATTCGTACATATTATTGACATCTGCATGATGTAATTCTTCAAAAAATTCAGCAACATTTTGGGTAACATCCTCTAAAAATCGTTTCCCCTTATCCTTAGTAGCCAGTTGTGGATTTCCCACACCGGTATCATCAGTGACTTCTGTCCACTGACGCTGTGCACTCACCCAACCTTCCTTAAGGCCTTTAATTTTGAATTTTTTAGCGTTTCCGTTTCCTGCCTGATCTAAAGGCAGCACTAGATGAGGTGCAATATGCTGCATGGCTGAAGTTTCCAATTCTCCAGCATGATCTCCCGGTTCATCAAAATAAGCAGGGGCATTGACCGCTTGCCACCAGTTGATCGAACAAACGAAAACTTTTGGGAATTCTAAACTCAGTTCCCGTATCATTTGTTTAAAGTTGTTGCCACCATGCGAATTGACAATAACCAATTTATGAATCTCATGCGCATTTAAGACCTCAACAACATCTTTTAAAACCGCGTATTGGGTACTTGGGTTCATATTCATGCACAAAGAAATATCCATTTGCCCTGTATTCACTCCAAAAGGAATGGTTGGCAACACGATGACTTTTGCCTTATTATTCCACGCTTTTTCTCCAGCCGCAATAGCAATATACTCTGCCTGAAAATTATCCGTAGCGTAAGGCAGATGGTAATTATGAGCTTCAGTGGCACCCCAAGGTAAGACGGCAACGGTAAAAATAGTTTCCTTAACCGATTTCCAATTGGTTTCTGCCAATACATAAGGTCTGATGGCTTTTTTCATTTTACTGGTTTAATTTATTTCTCTATACGTTCAAAAGTTTTCCAGCATTGGTACATGGCTCTTGGAACATGGAAACAGCCTTTCCATTTTCCACCTTTCAAATCCAACAATACTTCACCCTGTCTATTTAAATAGCCAAACCACTCGCCATTATCAGCATCGGAAAAATGCGACCAAGCATAGTCATGAACCTTTTCATACCAGTCCATAAGTTCCTTTCTACCTGTGTGCTCATAAGCTTTACCCAATGCCACCAAGGCTTCCAGATGGACCCACCAGAGTTTTTGATCCCATTCCAATTGTTGTGGCGGCTTTCCTAAGGCATCCATAAAGTAATAAATTCCTCCGTGTTTTTTATCCCAACTGTAGTCTAAAATTCGTAAAATGGTATCCGCAGCTTTTTTTATAAGTTGTTCATCTTTCCTTCTAACCCCAATGTCAATCATAAACCACATGGCTTCAATCCCATGACCCGGATTTAAAAGACGCCCGTTAAAACTGTCCTCATGGGAACCATCAGGACGGACAAATTCGTAGACAAGTCCCGATTTTTTATCCAAAAAGACATTCATGACTTCATTGATGCTAAAATCGATGGTTTTATTGACTTCGTCTTCATCCAAAACGCCTTCAAGTTCCAACACCAAATTAGATAAAATCATTGGTAGGGAAAAACTCTTTAACGGTCGTTCACCGGTAGATTTCTCATAACTTCCTTTCGGATTATCTTTCTTTTTTAATATATTAAGATAGGTTTTTTTAGCGAGCTGCTTCATTTCATCATCACCTGATGCGATGGCATATTGACTAAAGGCCATAGCTGCAAAGCAATCGGAAAAAATATTATAGGGCTGAACCAATGGTTTTCCTTCTTTTGTTGTTGAGAAATAGAAGTTGCCATCTTTATCCATGCCGTGTTTTATGATGAAATCAACACCTTTTTTGGCAATTCCCAACCAATTCTCATTTTTTTCAACGTTGTTATAGAGCATAGAAAACGTCCAAGCCTGTCGGCCCTGGAGCCACATAAACTTATCTGTATCGTAAACTTCTCCTGTTTTATCCAAACAGGTAAAATAACCACCATGAGTTGAATCTATTGAGTTTTCCTCCCAAAAAGGGATGATATTATTTAGAAGTGTATTTTTGTAGAGTGATGTATAGTTCATTGAAATGTTATTTCTTAAAAATTAGACACATTTTTTCGGCGTAAACTATTATATTTACATAATATGTTATACATAATACAAACTTAAGGAAATTAGAATAATAAATTACATTTGCACAAATATTATTAGCATGAAAAACCGCGTAGGCCTTAAACCGTTAACCAATTTAAGTTTAGTAGACAAGGTAGAAATAAGTATTACTGAATATATCAAATCCAACAAGCTTGTAGTGGGTGACACTATCCCCAAGGAGATGGAGTTTGCAGAGGCACTTGGAGTCAGCAGAACTGTTGTCAGGGAAGCCTTGACCAGACTGCGTACCATTGGCATTATCGATTCTAAAAAACATAAAGGCATGGTCCTTTCGCAACCCGACTTCATTGAAAATTTCGAAAAAATAATGGAGACCAACTTGGTAGGCGATGACACCTTAAAGGACATTTTTGAGCTACGTTTAATTATGGAAATGGGGATGGTTGATCTGTTATTTGCTCGAAAAACAGAAGAAGACTTAGCGGAATTGAGTAAAATAGTAGATGACATGGAAAAAGGCAAACCAGAATCCCACATTTTTAGCCTGAAAAATGAAGTCGCTTTTCATGGCAAACTCTACGAGATGTCTGGGAATAAAACCTTACACAGACTTCAAAACATCTTGCTTCCTGTTTTTCAATATGTCCATAACCACAAATTGGATGATGCCAAAACCTATATGTACAAAAAGAAATTTGTAACGCATCGTGAACTTTTGGATTATCTTAAAGAAGGTAACAAGGAAAAGTTCAGAAAGGGATTGGCCCGCCATTTGGAACCTCATTTTGACAGGGTTCTTAAGAATGTAGAATTTTAACCTTAACAACTGCTTTCTTCACCTGTGATGGCTCTCCGGTAGTTATATCTGGCATGTGAATATCGTCTGGAAAAAAGATGGCAAACATCTCTTTATTAACCGTAATGATATCATAAGGCTCATCAAACAACATATAATCGTCAACAGCATCATACACTTTTTTAGGCTCTTGCCCGGTATGCATCGTGACTCCCATTTGCTCAACACCTTCTACAATATATTGAACATCGATATATTTAAGATGTGATTCCAGAAGATTTCCATCAACTTGCTTGGTTTGGTATTCCTTAAAAATGACAAAAAGATCATCTCCTTCGATCTCATGTTTTCCCATTTCCAAATCATTGAAATTGGTGTTTTCAATATAATTTAAAGCCTTTTCGATTCCAGGATGGATACTCTTATAAAGGTTTGCGTTTTCTATTTTGTCCAGTATCATTGTAAATTGTTTTTAAGATGAAAAAATGATTAAAACCATGTAGTCTTATCGGTTATTCTCTTGGGAAGTATAATAACATCTAAACGCATCCATCCAGAAGGGCGGTTGCCGGGAGTCATTTTTGGAAATCCCTCACTATCTGATGTCTCAAAGACAATAGCAAGCCGACCATCTGACAATTGCGTGATGCAGCTATATCCAGCAGATTTATCATACAGCAAATAATCTTGTTCCCAAGTTTTACCACCGTTTAAACTACGATAAATAAACAGATTCTGCCGATCTTCATTGTTGGCACTGCCCAATCCTCCAGCAGGCCCAACATAAAACAGCATCGTATCAATACCTAACATACTCCCTTGACAACCACCGTAATCGACTGACGATTGCAAGCGAAAATCAATATGGCTATCGCCCCATGACACACCGCCATCTTCGCTTACCGATACCGTTCGCTTGCCTTTTCGCGCTCTGAGATTGTATCTCAAAATATTAAGGGGTGATTCCGCTATTTGATACTCACCTCCATCAGGCGCACTATTTCCAATGTTCCAAGTCTCACCATGATCATCGCTATATACGGTTCTGTTTTTGGAGATGTTCCCATTGGTCTGCCGCGTTGGCACAATCAGTCGGTTCTTAAACCGATCGCCTTGCATTTGGATACCTGAACCGGGACCAAATCCACCAATAAAATGATTGGGCGCAACAATTTCTTTGGTTATATTTCGTGGTTTGCTCCAACTTAAGCCATCATCATCTGAGATAATCACCCATGCCGTATTTTTCAGTTTACTATGATCATCTGAAGGCCATAAGGTTGTAAAAAGAAATAGCCTTCCGGTTACCTTATCCACCAATGCCACGGGGTCCATAAAGGCATCCTCCCCGCTGTCCGTTAGAATCTGTATTTTGGACCAACTTTTCCCGTTGTCTTCACTTCTCTTCAATGCGATATCTGTCGGCGTCTTATCTGTAGAGCTAATTTTCCGAGCTTCGACAAAAAGAAGTAATGTTCCCTTTTTACTGGTTATGAGCGTAGGAATTCGATAGGAATCAATCCCATCATCACCAGCATTAAAAACTGTAGTTTTAGGGATGGTATCAACAGATCTCTCCGAAGCTTTAATGCCGATAAAAGAGTTTAAGAATAAAATCAAAACACAATTAAAAATCAAGTTTTTGTTCATAGCTAAAAGTCTTATTGGTATAAATGCATTATTATAGTTGTGTATTTCAATTTTTCCAATATCACATTAAATTGTTTTAAGATAAAAAAACCAAGTTCAAATAGTGATTCAAACTTGGTTCCCTTCAAAATGTGAAAATTGCTACTAATCACTCAAATATTCTAATAAACCAATCGCATTCAGTTCTTTTCTAATGCCTTTATAAGCATCGTCATCTAAAGTGGTATGTGGGAATCGACTCGGGCCACAATCAATGCCAAAGGTTTTCATAAAGCCCTTTGCGACGCCGTTAAATCCGCCGTGACTGTCCAAAATTTCAACAAAACGAATGGCCTTTCGTTGTAATTCTGCAGCTTCGGTCATTTTCCCCGCTTCAAACAAGGTTTTTATTTTATAATATAATGGCGCCAGATGGTTGTAGGTACTCCCTACCCATCCATCTGCTCCCAACGGCAAACTAGAAATAAAAATTTCGTCAAACCCGAATAGAACATTGTATTTCCCATCTTCAAAGTGTTTGCAATGCAGGAAATCAATTAAATTATTATTGGTAAACTTGATGCCCTCCAAATTCGGAATTTCTTTGGATGCCGCTTTTAAGAAGTCGAGCATATTCAAATTGGCCCCACTTAAAACCGGAATATGATAATAGTAAAACGGTATGTTTGGCGCGCATGCGGCAATTTCCTTACAATATTGAACCAACTTTTCTATGCTGTTCAATCTAAAATAGAAAGGTGCCAAAACGGCGATCGCATCTACTTTATCAGCGGCATGGGTAGCTAAATCTTTGGCGACTTTCAAACTTGGATCGCCAACATGATCGATGAGATACAGATCAGACGATTTATTTTTGGACCAAGCCGTGGTGATTTCCTTCCGCTCTTCTGGAGATAAGGATGCAAAATCGCCCGTAGACCCATTCATAAAGACCCCTGACACCTTATTTCTAACCAAAAACCGCTGATATTCGGGAATAACACTGGCATTTAATGAACCATCCTGGTGCATTGGCGCGTAGGTGGCTGCTATTAAGTTTTTTATTTTCATACTTTTAAATGTTTTTGGAATTGTTTTTAGGCCCTTAAAATTTATATTTGAACTGCTTCCCGATAACTATCGGGACAACCATCAAAACCAAACGCCATTCGCTTTGGAGTTTTGGGTTTGGATCCCGCTAAAGAGCGGGATTAGTTCAACCATCAAAACCCAATGCGCTTCGCTTTTGAGTTTTGGGTTTGGATCCCGCTAAAGAGCGGGATTAGTTCAACCATCAAAACTCAATACGCTTCGCTTTTGAGTTTTGGGTTTCACTAAAAAAAAGAGAGTTGAGCTATTAACAAAACTCTCTTTTCTGGCTAACTCAAACAAAATTACTCAACTTAATTTGGATAACCAGCGGTTTGCTCTAATAATGGGTTTCTTCCAATCATATCATTTGTTATAGGTAATACCAATTTATATTCATCACCTGGACTTAAATAGTCCACATTATCAAATACAAAACTATTTCCGGCACGTCTTAAGTCCCACCATCTTTTGCCTTCGCCAATAAATTCTTTGTAACGCTCATTTAAAATTGCGTTGGCATTGGCAGTTTCAGAACTGTTAACGTAGTCATGTGTTGAAGGAACATAATTTGTCCCATAAGCTCTTTTACGGATTTGATTAATCTCTCCCGATGGATCTTCGGTCAGGAGGTTTTTAGCTTCAGCTAAAAGCAAAATAACATCAGCATATCTATATACAGGAACATCATTTTCAAATATACGTTGGCTACCGTCTACTTCTCCTAAAAACTTATTGAATATAGAGCCGTAATAGTTGGGCTCATTATATACTGGGTAGCCTGATCCATTATTATCATTAGTATATAGCCTAATAAATGTTGCGTCCTTACGAGCATCATCATTATCATCTAACAACAACAATGTTTTCTCAGATTGCCCGTATCTATTAGCGCCATTTATAATAAAATTAATACCTCCGACAGGACCCATAAAAACACCTTTATCATTATAATTTGAGTGAATTTCTGTTGATCTTCCTGTAAAACTATTGTAGATATTAGAGGCTTGGTCTTGGGCATAACTTAAAGCAAAAATGAATTCATTATTATCTTCGTTTTCTACACCCCACAAAGAGGAGATGTTAGGTTCCAAACTCACACCAAATGATGCTATTTGTAATAAAGCTGTTTTTGCTTCCGTGAAATCAGCATTTCCACCATTCATTAAATTACCCGACCAGATGTACACATCGCCTTTAAGCGCTAATGTTGCAGCTTTTGACCAATATACTCTACTTCCTTCCCAAAAACTGTCGTTAGATCCGAAAGAACTTAAAGATGCTGCCAGATCCGATTTGATTAAGTCCATGACGTCCGCCTGTGGTGATCTTGGCTTACTTAACTCCCCAAGGCTTTCTGTCGAAAATGGCTCAGTTACAATTGGCACATCACCCCAAGTCTTTAGCAGCGTATAATAATACAAAGCTCTTAAACCATAAGCCTGACCTATCATGTGACTTTTATCACTTTCGTTAACAAAACTTATATTAGGCACATTTGATAGAAAGTCATTTACTCTATGAATGTTAGAATATAAACCAGCCCAACCACCAAAAGGTGCAGTTGATACCGTAATATTAGATTCAATTAAGTTTTCATTAGAAGCAGATTCATAGGTTCTTCCACCCCAAACATCACTTCTTATTTCACCTAATAACCAAAAATCATTAGCTTCGTCTCTTAAGTTAACATACATTCCTGGATGGGTAATTCTTGCTGCTTCCTCAGTTTCCCAAAATCCAGTTGCGCCCAGTTCACTAGGGGCTTTTAAGTCAAGTTCATTTGAACAAGAACTAAAAAATGCTATGATTACTATTATAGATATATAATTCTTCATTTTTATAAAAATTTAAAATGTTACATTAAGTCCAACTGTATATGTCTTTGGAAGTGGGAATGTTCCATATTGCACACCTCCAACTTCTGGGCTATCACCGCTCATGCTTTTGAAATAATGCAGGTTTGAGCCCGTCAAGTAAATATTTAGTCGCGTAATTGCTCCTTTAAAGTATTCTGTTGGCACATCATAACTTAAAGTCACTTCGCGAAGTGCTAAATAATCCCCTTTTTCCCAAAAGCGACTGTTACCAGAGTTTTGTAAACTATTTGAATCTCTAAAGTCGTCTCCTTCTCCACCCCGCCATACATTTTTTGCGTCATTAACAAAAACAAAACGTGGCCAATCGGTATCGGTATTGGTTGGTGTCCAAGAGTCTAAAACTTCAATTGGTTGGTTTAAATTACCTTGAGTTTGCCCATATCCTTTTGATCTAATATGGTTCCAAACTAAATGTCCTGTGGCGAAATCGGTCTTAACAAAAAGACTGAAATTTTTGTACTTAAAATTAGTTGTTAGCCCACCAATAAAATCAGGAGTGGTACGCCCGATAACTTTTCTGTCAAGAGAATTTATAATACCATCACCGTTTTGATCGACCCATTTCACATCACCAGCCCAACGTTTATTACGACTAGCTAATGGCATTAATAAATCAGTTATTGTATTATCTGCATCAGCTTCAGCTTGATTGGCATAAATTCCACCTTGCTCATAAGCTACCACAAGATCATTACCCAACCTTTGACCTTCCTGAAAACCGCCTACCCATTCTTCTTGTCCCGTTTTAGGGTTCCAAATAAGCACACCATTCTGCCTGTTTAAATCATTGTCATTTTCAGGAAGCTTTATTGCATAATTTTTATTGGTTGTAAAAGTGGCACCAACATTCCAAGAAATATCATCATTTCTAATAATATCGCCATTAACCTGTAACTCGAATCCTTTGTTTCGTATGGTTCCATTGTTCGTTTTTATAGCATCAAAACCCGTATAAAATGGCAATGTAAGGTCTGCAATTTTGTCTTTTACATCTCTTGAATACACATCTGCAATAAAGGTGAGTCTGTCATTGAAAAATGAGATATCTAAACCAACATTAAAAGTGGTTGACTTTTCCCATAATAAATCCAACGTGGCCAATCCTGAATTAGCATAACCTGTCTGGCCATTATAAACTCCCTGTTGCCCATAAGCTCCATATACTCTATAATTAATAGGCACAGTTATTCCTCTAAAATTCCGAGTTCCTCCTAAAGCATCTTGGTTACCATTGACGCCGTAACTCAACCTCGGTTTTAGTCGGGATACATAGTTACTTATAGATGAATCTCTAAAAAAGTCTTCGTTATGGGCATTCCAACCAAAAGACACCCCTGGAAAAAAGTCAAATTTATTATTTCCTAAACGAGATGACCCATCATTTCTAAACGTCAACCCTACTAAATATTTATTGTCATAGTCATAAAGTAATCTCCCAAAAGCCGAGGTAATCACATATTCTGATTCAAAACTAACAGGAATACCATCTGCTTCAGCACCTTCACTTAGTGTTTCAATTAAATCTGATGGTGAATTTCTTGTTCCTGATCGCGATTGAAAGTAATTATCTTTAAAATATTCAGCACCAAGCAAAGCATTAAAATTATGATTCCCGAACTTTTTTGTATAATTCAAGGTACCCGTTAATTGATTTCTTAATGTTCTTTGCAAAGCTACAGAAGCCAAACGTGTCGTGTTTAAAGCCCCAGAAATACTGCTTCCTGTTCTGTATCCTTTATTAAAATTTTCATTGTGATTATTGACTGCAAAATGGCTGCCCGTTATAGATAAAGTCAAATCATCAATAATATCCCAGTTTATACCTACTGATGCGGACAAACGTTGCTCTAAATTTTTTCTGACAAATTTATCTTGGTAATATAATGGATTTCCAAAATCTTGAGTCTGTCCTGAAGCATACATGTCAGACCAAGTCCCGTCCGGGTTATTGTTATAATCTCTTGAAGTAGGTGCTTGACCTTGAAATCTCCTAAATATATCCTGATCTCCATTATTTTGACCTAAAGGACTTAAGCTTAAGTTAGAATGAGAGTATAAAACATTAGAATTTACCGTTATCTTATCTGTGACATTATAAGACCCACTAAATTTTCCTGAATATCTTTTAAACCCTGATCCCAAAACAAGCCCATCATTATCCAAAAGCCCTAATCCCAAATAGTAAGTCCCTTTTTCATTACCACCATCAAATGATAAGTAATGATCTTTTGTTGCACTATTTTGATAGATACGATCACCAACATCTTTATTATCATAAAATAAGATATCTCTACTTGGGTCTAGAATATCTGGGATAGAACTCCACCCTGGTTGATTTAACAAGTATTGATTTGCCGGTGTTAATAATTGAGTAGTAAATGGAGAATCAATCGTGTTTCCTCCAATGGCAAAAGAATTAGCACCATCAATAAATTGACGTATAAAATTCGGGTTACCACGAGTTTCTTCTGCGTATGCGTGACCTTGTCTGTTGTAATTTATAAAGTCCGCAGCAGAAAGATACTTCTGATCATTTCTTTCTTTATTAGAACTGTATTTATATCTATAGTTAATAGAAGATTTGCCTACTTTACCCGTTTTGGTGGTTACTAAAATAACCCCATTAGCAGATCTTGCTCCATAAATAGCAGTAGCTGCTGCATCTTTTAACACTTCGATAGATTCAATATCGTCGGAATTTAAAGCGTAAAATGAACCTGGAATTCCGTCAATTAAAATTAAAGGATCTCCGGTACCGTCAAAACTAGTACCACCACGCAATACAATTTTAGGAGTAGACCCTGGTTGACCTGTGTCATTTGTTACTCTTAAACCTGCAATAGTTCCTTGCAATGCTGTTGCCGCATTAGACCTCGAAGATGTTTCTAAAATCTGCGTATCTAATTTAGAGATAGAAGTTGTTAATGTAGCTCGAGTTTGTCTCCCGTATCCTGTAATAACAATTTCGTCCAACATTGCGGTATCTTCGGTTAATGAGACATCGATTACTGTTTGATTTGCTACAGTAACTTCATTCGTCTTAAAGCCTACATAACTAAACACAAGAACATCTCCCGTATTAGCATTTATGTTATAGTTCCCATCAAAATCTGTGGTAACTCCGGTGCTCGTTCCTTTTATAATGACCGTGGCTCCTGCCAAAGGCAATTGATCTCCAGACGAAATTACCGTTCCCGTGATTGCTTTTTCCTGACCAAAGACAAAGATTGGTAAGGCAAAAAGCAAAATAAACATCAAGTAAATGACATTCGAATCTTTTTTTCTCATATTAAACAATTTGAATTAGTTAAAACTGGATGGTTAAAGTCCAAAAGTATTATGTTATACATAATGCAATATTATTAATTTAATTTCATCTAACAAAGAATTTATTTAAGAAAGTTTTAACGTTGTTGCTTAAAACTTCAATTTATGTGAAACAAAGCGGAGAAATAAGACATAATAACCAAGTAGTTGCGGGGACTATTGAAGGGTTAATAAGTTGAGGGGTTGAGTCGAGAAGGCATTAGGGATTGGGGATAAGGGATTAGTGGGGTCAGAGGTGAGTGGTGAGTGGTGAGTTGAGGAGTTGAGTCAAGAAGGCATTAGGGATGAGGGATTAGTGGAATTCAGTGGTGAGTGATGAGTTGTTGAGGAGATTAGGAGGTAAGAAGTTGGGTAGTGAGTAGATAAGATAGTTCTGCGAAGCAAATCTGCAGGAAATGATTCCTGCTTTATGGAATTAGAAGAAACAGCATATGCAGGAGCCATACTCAGATACTTCATGTAATCAAGAAAAAAGGCGTAAAGAAAAAACAAATGTCACTGTTGACTAGTTTTCGGGTTTCTTAGGGTTTAACGGACGCACGGTAATATCGCTAATCAGCATATTGTCTGGCGCCTGTAGAATATGCACCAAAGTATTTGCCAAGTCTTGAGGATGGAGCATATTTGAATGGGCCGCTATGCCTGAGCTTTCAAAAAAGTGGGTATCGATTGAACCAGGATTGAAGCAAGTGACCTTAATATTAAAAAACCGAAGCTCTTTAAACAAGGCATCGCTAAACCCTTGAACACCATATTTTGTGGCGCAATATGCTGCAGATTCGGCTCTGCCCATACTTCCTAAAATAGAGCCTATATTTATTATATGCGACGCTTCTTTTTTCTGTTTCATCAGACCAACCACTTGTGATGTGATATAATACATACCATTTAAGTTGGTATTGATCATGGCGGCCCATTCTTCTGAAGGCATCTCGTCTATTTTGCCAAAAGAACCTGCTCCGGCATTATTTATAAGAATATTGGGGCCACTGTTTTCTGAAAACGTTTCGCTGCCCCAACGCTTAACGGCATCATAATCTGAAATATCCAAGGAAACAGGAATAAATTGAGCACCCAAGTTATTTTGTAATGCACTTAGTGCCCGTGTGTTGCGCGCAAGACCATAAACCTTTGTCCCATTCTGAATTAAGGTGGCAGATATCGCGGCACCAAGTCCGCTACTTGCGCCAGTTACTATAGCTGTTTTATTTTCAAGATTCATAATTTGATTTTAATTGACGATTATACGGCTTTATCCGGATTATAACTTCCCGGTTCTACTCGAAAGCCTATGGCCAATCGGTTCCACCCATTTATGGCAACAATGGCCATGGTTAGTGCCACGAGTTCTTTTTCCGAGAAATACTTCGTGACCTCCTGATACAACGCATCTGAAATATCGTTTTCTGAAATGAGCGTCATGGCTTCAGTCCAAGATAGTGCAGCGCGTTCCCGATCGGTGTAAAAAGATGTTTCCTTCCAAGCCGACAAAGCGTATAAACGTTGTTCGGTTTCTCCCGCTTTGCGCGCATCCTTGCTATGCATATCCATGCAATAGGCACACCCGTTTATTTGTGAGGCGCGCAGTTTGACCAGTTCATATAAACTGTGTTCCAAGCCCGAACCCGCCACATATTTTTCCAGCTCCATCATTCCTTTTAAGGCCTCTGGAGCTACGGCTTGATAATTCAATCGTTGTTTCATGGTTATTTTTATTTATAACACTATAGGAATTACAAACTCATACTTAGCTGCGTTCCATTATTTTAAACACCATATTATGCAGTTCGGCATTGACTGGAATCTGACAGGCCAAGCGACTGTTTTCTGAAATTCCTTCGACTTTAGAAAGTGTGTGTCTTTCATCAGCATCCATTGTTTTAGAAAGATGACCTTCAAGAATCTGTATATGGCAAGTGCCGCACCAGGCCCTCCCTTTACAATCGCCCCAATCTTCAATGTATTTATCGAAAAGCAGCTCCATTAAGCTGTGATATTCGTTGGTCTTGAATTGTGCTTTGCATTCTTCATCAAACTCATTAATATAGGTAAGGACATAACTTTCTGATGTCATCTTTATTTTTTAATCTATAAATTTTCAACATAAATTGATCTTATGATCATAAGCGAAATAATTTTCTACTAATGACCTAAGTATTCTATGCACCGTTTTTGATAAAATTCGATTAGTCGACTACTGGATTATTATCCGATTTAGAATGGCTGATACAAGTGGGACAGTCCTTGACTTCACTTTGTTTTAACCGAATCCCGTCAATATATTTCTTCACAAATCTTTGGATTCGCATATAACTCCCCTTATGGTTGTTGACGTCTATTTGCCTGTCCTTGAATACTTCGCGTATTTTGGCATCATATTGCTGATAGCCCCAACAAACCGGGCATGTTCCCTCTGGAGATTTGCCTTTGGTTTTACTTTCTGGCTTTCGCAAAAACTGTACTATGTTTTCCATTAAGTCCATTGCATTGTCATTTTAGTATTATTTTTTTTAACCTCTCTATTTTGATTCATAGTTTCGATCTAAAAACTTAAACCATTTTATATGGAAGCTTAACACTACAGATGCCTCAAAAAACAGATGACGTAGCAATGGTCATTTACAAAAGGGTTTACTGATCCAATTTCAGCATTTCATCCATCGCAATTGACGCATGGGCATAGGCAGCACCAGCCCGCATTTCAGAAGCCACCCAGATAGCTTCCATCATTTGTTCATTACTGGCACCTTTTAATTTCGCGGTTTTCGTATGTCCCTTAATACAATTTGTACATTGGGTGACATGTGACACGCCCAGAGCTATAAGCTGTTTTGTTTTTTCGTCAAGTGCTCCTGCACTAAAAACGGCATTACTGAAAGGTCGCCACGCCTCAACCTGTTTCGGTGCCAAATCTGCTTTTTTTCGAGCCATTTCTGGAGTTGATGTAGGATATAAACGTTCTTCCATATTTCCTTCCATAGCATCTACGGCAATAGACGCATGGGTATAGGCACCACTTGCTCTGCCCGCAGCAGCCACCCATATAGCTTCCATTATTTCTTCTTTGCTTGCCCCCTTACGCATGGCTTCTGGGGTGTGGGCTTTAATACAATATGGACATTGGGTGACGTGTGCCACCGCTACCGCGATCAATTGTTTTGTTTTTTCATCCAAAGCACCCGCTTCGAAAACCGTTCTGCTAAAATTCCGCCAGGCTTCTATTTGTTTGGGTGCCAAATCTGCTTTTTTACGGGCTAACTCTTTTGCATTGTTCATATCCTAATGTTTAATTGTTGTTAATTATTGAAGTTGTGCATCCATAGTGATCTTTAAACTCAAGGCTTTGCTCACCGGACAATTGTCTTTGGCAGCATTGGCACATTCCATAAATTTATCCTGATTGATATTCGGGATTTTGGCTTTGAGCGTCAAATGAGATCCTGTAAGCTCCAATTTATCAGCGTCCATGGTCACTACTGAGGACACATCAAGCGCGTCCGCCGTATAGCCTTCTTTCCCTAAAATAAGACTTAAAGCCATCGCGAAGCATCCAGCATGAGCGGCTGCAAGTAATTCGTCTGGATTGGTACTCTTGCCTTCGCCAAAACGGGAATTGAAACAATATTGTGCCTTGTCCAAAACCTTGCTTTGTGTTGTTAATTTTCCTTCTCCTTCTTTTAATGAGCCGTTCCATACGGCATTAGCTGTCCGTTTCATAATAGTATATTTTTTGTTTTTATTTTTATTATTCTTGGTTCTTGGTTCTTTGTACCAAGTTCTTGATTCTCTGTTCTATATTCTTTATTCTTTATTCTTTCCTCTTACATCAAGATCCCTTAACAACATCTTCCACACGTTTGGCGCTATCACCTTTGTTTAAACTCAATCGGACGATACTATCCTTAACTGCCGTTAGATCATGAGGCACGCCGCCGCTTAGTGAAATCAAATCGCCTCTATTCAGGGTGTGAACTTCTCCGTTGACCCCAAAATCAATACAGCCTTCAAAAATTTCAACCACAATGGCAAAGGGCGTTTTGTGCTCTTTCATGACTTGGTCTTTCTTAAAAGCAATCCGAATTTCCTTGCCGTTTTCTGTGTCCAATAATACTTGGATGGTTGGTCTTGTTTCGTGGTATTGGATGTTGTCTGTAAGTGATGCTGTTTTCATATAAGGTTTATTGTTTTTAATTATTGGTTTCCCGCCACTTTGTTTCGGACGGGCTAGCTTGTTTGATATTTGTTATTTAGGTTATTGTTCTTGAACACTGCTCGCCCGTCCGTAATATTTTACCGCGGTGGGAACTCTGAACTGACACTGTAAAGTTACGGTTAATTTTAATTAGGACAAAATTATCCGAATTAAAATTTTCTTAAAAGAAATCGCAATTTTAGACACTAAGATAACTTAAATCAATCGATTATTTCAGGGCATTAGATCAAAGGTCTTGAACCCTTTTGTTGGTACCTTTCGATTTTAAATTGAAATATTTCCGCCATTTTTGAAGCACGCCATTTCGCTTCTGCTGCTTTTTCGCCTTCAAATTTTTCATCAAGGGTCATAAAAAACAGTTCCAGCCATCGGTCAAAATGCGCTCTTGTTACCGGTAGTTTTGCGTGAGGGGGAAATGGACTGTCCGTATACGTATGTTCACCGAGCAAAACTGTTTGCCAAAACGTGTACATTCTTTCCAAGTGTTCTGGCCAACGGTCTTGAATCACGCGATCAAAAATGGGTGCAAGCAGGGCGTCTTCACGCACTTTGTTGTAGAAAGAATCGACAAGGACTTTTATGTCGTCAAGATGTAAAATAGCGTTTTGCATATCTAAAAGAACGATTTATAAAGATCAGCATTCCAATACATAATCAGATAGAACAGACCAAAAGCAAAAACGATGATCAATAGTGCCCATACCCAAGCCGGAATCGCTTTTGGCGTTTCAGAACCACGGATGATAAAAAACTCGGAGGTCTCACTGCCATAAGCATTTATGGTGATGGGTACTTGGGCGTCAACGGTTTCATTTTCCTTTAATCCCAAAACGGATATCTCAGGCCCATTTCGCACTACAAAAGGGATTTCACGGATCCCTTCCACATTATTTGACGATTTTGCGACAATTTTCAAGGTATGTTTTCCATCGGGTATTTTGGTGGTATCCAATACAATTTTTACCGGTGGCGCAAATGATGCGAACGGCTTCGGATCGTCATCCAAAAAAACGGTTATGTTCCTATTGTCTTCCATAATTTTAAAATCCTTCGTTTCTAACAATATTCTTTATATGATCAGGATCATCCTCTTTGGGGTTGATCAAAAATTTAATGCTGTAGAAGAGCGTAAACGCCACAATAATTACAGCACCCCAAATAATATAATAATCTAAGTCTCCCGATGGTCCAGTGCCATGGGTAATGTTTTCAAATCCCTTGGGCTGATTCTCCTTGCAAAGATCGCAAGCGAATGTGATATATTGTCCCAAGAAAAATAGCCAAGTAAATAATAAAAGTCTCTTTTTCATCGCTTATTTATTTAATTCCATTTCTACATATTGTCTCACTTTTGCAACATCCTCTTCTGTTACAGCCTCCGAATCATTCCCCCAACTACTTCGTTCGTGGGTAAGGATGGCCGCAATTTCAGCATCGGTAAGTTGGTCGCCAAATGGTGGCATGACGCCATAATCTGTTCGGGCATTATACCCCTGTATCACGATCTTAATGAGTGTTTCGGTGTTTTCATCGTTCACGATGGCACTTCCAACCAACGACGGAAAGGCACCAACAATACCTTGCCCCGTATCCTGATGACAGGCCGCGCAGACTTGCGAATAGAGTTTGGCACCATCTAACGATTGGCCCCCACCTTCCGTTCTTTCCGCCTGGATTTTTTTCAGTGCCGGGATGAAGTCATCTATATCGCCACTTGGCATATCTGTTTGTTTCAGATATTTTAAATAGTCAACCAAACGCAAGGCATCATAGGATGCAATTATCTTTTTGCCCGGTTTATTGAAGTATTCCTTCGGGACTGCTACCACCTTAGCATCCTTGGGCATAAATGCACTATCCACTTCCCTGAACAACCACGGATAGGAAGGCATTACCGATTCTGGAACCACCGCTCTTGGATTGTACAAATGGAGCAAATGCCAATCTTCACTGGGTTGTCGTTTTCCGATATTGGTCAAGTCAGGTCCCGTACGTTCACTTCCTAAAGTAGAAGGTGATTGTCTCCAAAAGTCCATACGTTTTTTACTGTAAAAGTAATCGGATGGGATTGACGGCCTATCGCCCCAAACGTTGTCCATTTCAATATTACGCACCTGTTGCGTGTGGCAGGCCATACAGTTTTCAGCAACATAGACATTAAGCCCTTCTCGCTCGTGGGCGGTCAATGGTTGTTCATCAGGAATCGGCTGGGTTTCCTGCATCTGAAACGCGGGCATAATAGCGATAAGGATACTTAGGGCAATAAACACACCGCCTGCCGTAAGCACTAAGTTTTTATGATCTTTATGAAAATTAAGCATCTGATACGTATTATTAAACAGTTATTTCTTCTACTTTTTGTGTTGCAGACGGTTTTCTGGTATAGCCTTTTATCATATAGTAAAAATTATAGGCAAATACCAAATGGGACACGAACATCAGCGAACCGCCAACGGCACGCCAGACCCAATAAGGTTTCATCAAGATGACGGACTCAATAAAAGGGTCTCCATCGATCCAGCTTAAGCCCTTGTAGGTGCCTCCAGCCATGAGCGACATCATATAGGCAAAAAGACCGATAAATGCCAGCCAAAAATGCGCGCCGACAAACACCTGCGCGGGTTCCCGTCCGGTCAGTTTCGGTAAGATGGCATAAATACAAGCCCACAGGAAGAAGGCAATAATGCCATACATGGTCATGTGGGAATGCGCCACATTGAAATCAGTAAAGTGCCAAACAAAATTTGTAAATCGGAACGCTTGCACACTTCCTTGCATAGAGCCTACAAAATAGAAGATGGTGCCCACCAAAAAGAAGGGCAATACATAACTTTTGGAGATATGGCTCCAACTTCCCTTCATGGTCATCAAAAAGTTAGTGGTACCAGCCACAACCGGTATCACCATTCCCGCGCTAAATACAATGGCTATAGTTTGCAACCACCAAGGCAGAGGACTAAACACAAAGTGATGAGTCCCGATCATGGTATAGAAAAGCATTTGTGTCCAAAACGCCAAAACCCCTAAAGAATAGGAATAAATAGGCTTGTTCAACGCCGATGGCAAATAATAATAGACCAAACCTAAGGTAAAGGTCATAAACCACATCCCAACCCCTTGGTGCATATAATAACCTTGGATAACGGTTTCGCCCAACCCGTCTTGGTAAAAAGGCAAATACCCAATAATGGCCAATACAATGGTCCAGATCAAAGACGCCAGAATAAACCAATTGGAGATGTAAATTTCGGAAATTTTCCGGGTCGCCACGGTTTTATAAAAATTATAGAAGGTCAAGATCAAGCCAATGGCAAACATTAACATTACCGGCCAGATATACTCTCTGTATTCTCCGCCACCGTTATTGATACCTGCCATCAGACATAAGCTCCCTAATAAAACTGTAGCGTTGATGAGCGCCCATCCCGTCCACGCCCAGTTATAATTGTATATTTTATTGTTTGAGGTACGGGCTATCACGAAATAGCCAAGGCCGATCATCGCCAATGAAGACCATCCCCAAAACACCATATTGGTATGCACTGGTCGCAAACGACCAAAGCTCAACCACGCTTGGTGGTCCATCTCAGGCCAAAGAAATTTCATTCCCAAATACTGACCAATCAGGGTTCCCAATACCAACCAAAAGGCCGCAGCACCGATATAGTAAATGACTATTTTCTTTAATTCCTGAGGAGTTTCCAGACTGAGTGACGTCTTCTTCTTTTCATCAAAAAACGCGTTGTTTGGATCTTTTTCCACACGCTGAATCAAGCCTTTTTCATCAATTGCTGTGTGGTTCCCAGACAGTTCGTTCCCTTTTAATTTGTAGGTCAAGGCCGCTTTCCGTTTTTCAAGGATGGCATCGATATCTCCCCCATCCATTGCGACGAGCTCATCGTCAAAAGCCATTCGGTTTTTATCGAGTTGCCGACGTTTCATCGTATCGATATAGCCATTTAATTTTATGAACAAGATGATGATGGCCACAATCATCACAATGGCTATCAAGATGAAGGTGCCAATGATTCCGGAACTGGAAAGCCAATTCTCTGTCGTTATCTTCTCTTGGGCACTCATCAAATTTGGGATGGCCATTAAAAACAACAAGATTATTATCTTACAATTTTTCATAAAGTTTTATTTAGTGCTTTTTTATCATTAAATAGTTTAGCCTTTCAAAATATCCACTTAAAAACAGTCACATCTCAAAAGAAAAATTGCCAATTAAACAGCAAGCTCATTTTGAATTCATATTAGCTCGACCTTCGACACACAAAGCCATGGCCACATGCATTCGCACGAAGAGAAATCAACGTTAATAAGTTTTGTATGTTACCTTCTGCCAGGCGTTTCTTGCCTTTGGAAAAGGTATATTTAAGAGACTACTCCGCCATCTTAAACATGAAGGTCATTTATGCAGACTAACCATAAAAGAAGGTATGGTTATTCGCAATTTTTGCAGATTTAAATATCCGTTGAAATGTGAATACTATCACATCATTTTACCAAGTGGCGAGTCAACAAATATATCTACATAATTTTATGCAAATATACGTGGGGAATCTATATAAGACAAATTTATCCGATATAAGTTGAAATAAATTTGATAGAATGGAAAGACGAAAATCTTTCGTCGCAGTAGCGATTAAAAACAAAAAAAGCCGCTCTAAAAAGAGAAGCTTTGATTTCTGTACAAGTGGGGTCCCGATAGCTCTTGGGACGATCCCACACCTCGCGGCAATAGATCCTAAGTCTAGCGTATATTTGACCAAAGAAATCCAAAACACCTCATTATTAATGATTTACATGTTTTCGTATTTTCTTTAAAGTCATTTAATATCAGTTGATATTAGAATTTGTTGTACCTATGTTGTACCTGTAAATCCTAATAATTACGTGTCTTTAGAAAGGATTTCAGCCCTTTTTAAGACAAATGTTGTACCTGATTTGACTTTCGTTAACAAATCATGTATGTCATCACACGCAAAAATAGTCTTACGCAAAAAGCCAAACAAGGTGGGGTTATCCCATTGGCCATTCGCATTACCAAAAATCTTCGATCTACATTTCGATATGTTGGACATTATATCGAGATAAAAGAATGGGACGAGATAAATCTAAGTGTCAAAAAAACACATCCCAACTATCAACATCTCAATAGCCTGTTGACCACCCAACTTTCAGAAGTCAACAAAGCACTGATAGTACTACAGTCCGAGCATAAAGACGCCTCTGCAAACCAAATAAAAAAAGACATTTATCATTCTGATAGCAACTCTACATTTTTTGAATTAGCGGAAGAACATCTTAACGATTTGGGAAGCTTAGAAAAGTTTAACAGGTTAGCCTGTGATAAAGCTTAGATAGGTTATATTCTAAAATTTCATAAGTCGAAACACCTCACTTTTCAGGAAATCGATAAACGATTCTTAAAAAGGCTGATGATTTACCTCAAATCCACTCATAAGCTTTCTGAGACTTCAATCATGAATATAATGGTTCTGATACGTTTATTATTCAATAGAGCTATAAAGCGGAAAATTGTCACAATAGATCTGTATCCTATTGGAGGTAACAAAATAAAAATCAAATTCCCAGAGTCAAATAAAGTTGGGTTAAGCATTCAGCAGATACAAAACATAGAAAGTCTAGTTGATTTATCAATAGTCGAAACACATACACGCAACGTGTGGTTGTTTAGCTTCTACTTCGCAGGAATGAGAGTTTCGGCTGTACTCAAAATAAGATTGTCAGATATTAATGATAATAGGCTTCAATATAGAATGCACAAGAACTCCAAATTGATCTCTATGAAAATTCCCAAAAAGACTTTAGCTATTATAAATAAATTGTTATAAAAGTGATGAAATAAATATTAATGATTTCCTATTTCCGGAAATGAAAAAAGCGAACATTAATGATGCAAAAGATGTTTTCAATAAACTAAAAACGGCAAACAGAAAGTTTAACACCAATTTAAAATCAATTGCGGAAAAAGCCAATATAACTAAAAAACTCACGATGCATATTGCTAGACATTCTTTTGGAAATATTGCAGGCGATACAGTACATCCGCTAATGTTACAAAAATCGTATTGGCACAGCGATTTAAAAACAACACTGAATTACCAAGCAAATTTCATCCATAACGACGCTGATGATGCTTTGGATAGTGTTGTAAATTTTTAATTTCCCATCATCATAAAAAAATATGTTGAGCACATCCTTGCATTTATGAGTTACTGCTACACTTCAAATTGAAATTTCTCAAAATCATCTCCTTTTAATATCTACTCCCATATAGTCCTGCCAAATAACCAATATAAATTTCTCTTTTCCATATTCCGTTCTTTTTAGAAAACCGTATTCATAGACAAATAGGTAGACCTCTCCTTTCTGGTTTTTCCAATAATGTGTAAAGAAATTGGGGTCAAATCCCAGATCCAATAAAACTTGGGCTCTGATGGTAACCTTACCACCCTTGTTATATTCCTTGAGTAACCTACGGTTTAATTTCAACTGATTATCCACCTTATTATAAAAACGTTCCGGATTTTGCTTTTCTTTTTGATATTGATAAGCACTTTTGCACTGTGGATCACAAAATTTCTTGTCTGATCTCCCCACCAATTCCTTACCGCAATGAAGACATACACTATTAATTCTCATTTTAAAACGATTTATAAGCAGATTATACGCATCCTATTCGTATAAGGTACGGTTAAATCATTTACATCCATTAGATTGCATGAAAAAAGTCATGGAGAAAGGTAGAAGTGTCACGCTAAAACATCTTTTAATTAAGGAGAAGCGCTATATCGGGTTACAATTCAACACAGATAAAGTCATTCACGCCCTTGTTAAGCAATTGCCAGAGGTGAAATGGAGCAACACCTATAATATGGCTTACATTGTGAACAACAAAAACAATCTCAATAAGATCTTCCATATCTTCAATGGTGTTGCCTGGGTCAATTGTAACCACTTTTTTGATAAAAAGATTATCAAACAGAATAACGAAGACATCGATATTACTTGGTTTAGAAAAAGGCAGCTCCCAACCACATACCGGGTTTGTCCTACCAATTATTTGGATAAATTAGAGTTGAAAAAATACGCCAACAACACTGTTAAATCTTATGTATCCACTTTTGAAGCTTTTATCAACTATTACAACACCAAGGAATTAATCGAAATCAACGAGCTTGATGTCAGAACTTATGTATTAAAGTTAGTTCAAGAAGACAAGTCAAACTCCTATATAAATTCTGCCATAAACAGCATTAAATTTTATTACGAATCTGTCCTTGGAATGCCCAATAGGTTTTACGAAATAGAAAGACCAAGAAAAGAAAAAAAATTACCTAAAGTGCTTTCTAAGGAAGATGTCTTAAGTATTATAGCCAATACGAACAACCTAAAACACAAATGTATTGTGAGCCTTCTATATTCATCTGGAATAAGAAGGAATGAGTTGATAAATTTAAAAATCACGGACATTGATAGTAAACGGATGCTGATACGTATCGAAGCTGCCAAAGGAAACAAAGATCGGTACACCCTGCTTTCGCAATCACTGTTAATAGATCTTCGCGAATACTATAAACAATACAAACCAAAAAAATATATAGTAGAAGGTTTATATGGGAAGCAATATTCAGGACAAAGTATTGGTAAAGTAGTATTAAATGCGGCATTAAAAGCAGGTATCCAGATTCCTGTAACACCCCATATGCTCAGGCACAGTTTTGCCACCCACCTACTGGAGGCAGGCGTAGATTTGAGGCAGATCCAAGTATTATTGGGCCATAGTTCAAGTAAAACAACCGAAATTTACACACATGTTGCCACTACTACATTTCAAAAAATAAAAAACCCACTTGATTTTTAATAAAATATATAAGGATATATAGAACATAATGTTGAATATATCTTAAATTGGCAGTATAATGAACATAATGTTCATTATACAATTGTTGGCAACCATATCACAAAAATTCGGCTGAAACTGAAAACTGACCGAATAAAAAAATCAACAAAACGGAATTTTGACGGAATGGAAATCAAAATTTTTTTTTGGTTTTTTAAGAGTAAAATTAAAAACTACTTTTCTCGACAAAATCATATCTGGAATTGACAAGCTCGCCTGAAAACCGAGCCCGAAGAATCTGAACTTAAAAATAGAAACCCAAACAGCAACGTCGGATTTGAGCAAGTTGCGTAAAATAACAGCATCGGATTTTAGCAAGATGCCCAAAAAATAACAACGTCGGACTTTACTCGGTCGCACGCAATCACAACGTCGGATTTTAGCCTGATGCGTAAAATAAAAATATAACGTGGGGAAAAGTAAAAATACGGTTGCCAACAGCGTGTATAAACCATTGCTGGGTCTGTGCTTTATTTGGAACATTAAAGAAATCTTCCAAAGTTTGTTTATATTTGGATTGGTTCGTGTGTGAGAAACGCAACGGTCCATACACAAAACGTTACCCACCATTTAAAAAAAAACATTGTGACAAACATTCCAATTTCTAAAACTGATCCATTTACGAAAGAATACGAATTAGAGTGGAAATCGGTTGGTGGAAATGAATTTTATGAAAAGGTTTTGAATGGTTCCATAAATATGGTTTCGAGCAAACCTGATATAAACCGACTTTTTCTTACGGTCAATCATTTAGACGGAAAAGATTATCTGATTTTAAGACATCCAAGTAAAGACTATATGTTGGATGCGGGCGATAAGTTTTATTTGCTTTTTGATAATAACGAAGTATTGGAATTTGAAATTGAGAAAAAATCTTTTCATTTATATAATAGCCTAAATGATACTTACAAGCAAGTTTATGAAAATCGTATTTTGCTATTTAAAGAAGATTTAGAAATATTGGCGCGGACTGAAATTAAAGATTGGAGGATTTTGGTTTCTGACAATAGGAAAATTGAAGGAATGCGTCATTTTGGTACAAACCATAATTATCAAAGCGAGCTAAAGTTAAAATCAGCGTTGCGAAATTTATTTTACGATTATAATGAGATTTTGAAAGGAATAGATAGCTATCAACCAATTTCAAAATTGGATTACAAAGAAGAATTCAATCCGGAAGAAAGTTGTCATCTTTATCTAATGAAAGATTTGGCAAATGGATATTATAAAATTGGTATCTCAAATAATCCTACTTACAGAGAGAAAACATTGCAGAGCGAAAAACCAACAATCGAGCTCATTAAATCAAAGTTGTTTTCAAATCGAAAAGTGGCTGTTGCTTTTGAAAGATCTTTGCACAAAACTTATGAAAATAAAAGGTTACGTGGCGAATGGTTTGAATTGAGCGAAAGAGATATAAAAGAAATTAAAGAAATAATGGGCTAAAAAACGGTGGGTAACAATGTGTATAAGCAATGGCTTGTCCTCGCCTACTTGGAAAATCCTGCGGATTTTCCAATGGCAAGTACCTGTTTGCAATTTTCCGTGACGAACCACGCCACTGCTCATACACGAAACGTTGTGGTGCATTTAAAAAAAAATCGTGCTTTAATTGAAAAACAGAAAAAAGAATGAATAGCGAAATCGAAATTTATCAAATAAATAAGGTTGTTCCCAAACTGTCCAAATGGTTTAACAATGAAAAATTAATATGCTCACAAATTCTGATAAATTACTTGAATTTAGAAGAAAAAGTTGGTGATGTTAACTATTATGATTTGGCAAATAAATGCAAAAATCTAAAAACGTTTAAAACAAATTTCGCGCAGATGAAAAATCTCGGCGAAAAAAACCACGGAAAAATTTTTGAAGTCAATAAAGACAAAATCCAACTTTGGAAACCAATTGAAAAAGATATTTATCGAGAATTTACTAAATATAAAAAATCGAAAGGTTATAATAATTAATCTAACAAGTAATTTAAAAACGAAAGTATGACAGAAACGGCTTTACAATACGAATACATTATTAGAAATGCTCATCAAGTGGGAAGACTTGGAATTCCCGCAGCTCACGCAGATACCTTTCGAGGACTTGAAAGAAGTTTTATCAGACAAAGAGATAATAAAGACAAAGAAACAAATGACGAGCTTTTATTTGAATATGCTTTTAATTGTGGCGAAGTAATTACAAATTTAAATAATGCAATCAATGCATTTGAAAAAAGATTTGACGGAAAACTTACCGACCAAGACAAAGAAGAATTAAATGACATTGAAGACTTGCTCATTAATGGTAAAATGAAAGAAATTGACAAATCAATAGAATTAATTCAAGAAGTGCTCAAACGACACGGATTAATAGCTTGAGCAGAGTAGAAAAACGCACCACAACACAGTATATAAGCTATGGCTTGGTCTGTACCTACTTGGAAAATCCTGCGGATTTCCCAAAGCCGGTTTTTATTTGGAGAGGTTCGTGCTAAATCGCGCCACAGCTCATATACATAAACGTTGTATGCAATGTGAACAGACCCTTTATGATTGACAAAAAAATTTACAGATATACAAATGTCGAATTATTTGACATCATAAAAAACGGAACTAATAAAGCCGAAATTAAGTGTGCGGAATCTGAATTTAATTCTCGAGAATTGTCAATCGAACAAAAAGCTGAAATTAAATCTGATTATATAAAATACAAGAAATACCAAAATGACCGAAAACAGCAACCTTTAACGGATAAGGAATGGTTATCTTTTTTCATTTTACCATTTTTTACAACAAAACCAAGATGGAGAGAAGACCATTTCACGGAATCTGAAATGGAAAGATTGAAAAAATATGGTTTTGAAAAGAAATATCGGCAAGCTGAAAAAATAAGGACTTATGGATATTTGTTTTGGTTTTTGGTAATTATATGTACAACTCTGATTTTTATTAAACTGAATAAATAGAAAACACTGCATACAACAATGTGTAAAAATAATTGCTGGTTCTCGCCCACTTGGAAATTCCTGCGGAATTTCCACAGGCTCGGTCAATTTTTACTATTTTAGGTGTTTATCCCACGCAACTATTCTTACACTAAACGTTACCCAACATTTGAAAAAAAAACTACATATAGAAATCGGAAGTGATCTAAAAACCATAAACGGAATTGGATTTTTTATGACGTTTTTTGGGCAAATAGCTTTTTTTGTAACTGGAATTCTTCTTTGGTCTAATAATTATTTCCCTCTTAAGGAAAAAGAAATCTCCTTCGTTGGATTAACAAATAGTGATTTTTATCTAATTTTTATTCTTTCCTTATTAGTAACCATTATCGGTTTCATTCTTAAGAATTTGTGCAAATATGAAACCGTGGATTTAGAGATTTATGACAACAGAATAGTCTTTAGGACTGAACAAAATAGAGTTGAATTACTAAATGAAAAAATATATAAACTAATACCAAAAACAAATAGTTGGAACGGAAAAAAACGTTTGAATATTAAAATGTTTGACTTAAGTATTTATAAATCTCAAATGAATAAAGCCACTTACTCGGAATTAACTGATTTGTACGCTAATAAGTTCATTTAAATTAAAAAACGTTGGGTAACAATGTGTAAAAATAATTGCTGGTTCTCGCCTACTTGGAAATTCCTGCGGAATTTCCACAGGCTCGGTCAATTTTTGTTATTTTAGGTGTTTATCCCACGCAACTATTCTTACACCAAACGTCAGACTGCGCAATAACCTCCCTTTCTTAATAACTTTGTTGATTTCCTTTTAACGCATTGCCCGGATCACTTTAAGATATTGGTTATCTT
>NZ_JAGEVG010000012.1 GCF_017581925.1 Gelidibacter pelagius
GGCGCCATATCATAACTTTCAATGGGGTTTATTCTATCGACCGTCAAGGTACTCTTAAAAAGGAGATGCAGATTTCGAATAAATACCGACCGACGCGATTTTATAAACTTGGGGAATAATATATATATGTCGCCCCTTCAGGGCTATATGGTAAATCGGTTTATTTCCATTAGCATAGGTCTACGCACTATGCTTATGTATGACACTCTTTCAGAGCTCTTGAAATGCGAGAGGTACACAATTGTTTTTCAGAAAACGGGATGCAGCCCTGAAGGGGCGTCATGTCATCAGTCAAGACGACAATCTTGAGTTATGAATGTTTGGGGAATAATGTGTATGCCGCCCTTTCAGGGCTATATGGCGAATCGGTGATTTTTATTAGCATAGGTCTACGCCCAATGCTAATGTATGACGCTCTTTCAGAGCTCTTGAAATGCGAGAGGTATATAATTTTTTTTCAGAAAGCGGAATGCAGCTTGGAAGAGACGCCATATCATACCTTTCGATAGGGTTTATTCTATCGACCGTCAAGGCACTCTGAAAAAGGAGATGCAGATTTCGAATAAATACCGACCGACGCGATTTTATAAACTTGGGGAATAATAGGTATGTCGCCCTTTCAGGGCTATATGGTAAATCGGTTATTTCCATTAGCATAGGTCTACGCCCTATGCTAATGTATGACGCTCTTTCAGAGCTCTTGAAATGCGAGAGGTATATAATTGTTTTTCAGAAAGCGAAATCAGCCCTGGAAGGGGCGCCATATCATAACTTTCAATGGGGTTTATTCCATCGACCGTCAAGGGACTCTTAAAAAGGAGTTGCAGATATCGTACAAATATCGGCCTACACGATTTTAAAAACTTGGGGAATAATATATATGTCGCCCTTTCAGGGCTATATGGTAAATCGGTTTATTTCCATTAGCATAGGTCTACGCCCAATGCTAATGTATGACGCTCTTTCAGAGCTCTTGAAATGCGAGAGGTATATAATTGTTTTTCAGAAAGCGGAATAAAGCCATATCATAACTCAAGGCGAAAGTCTTGAGTTATGAATGTTTGGGGAATAATGTGTATGTCGCCCTTTCAGGGCTATATGGTAAATCGGTTATTTCCATTAGCATAGGTCTACGCCCTATGCTAATGTATGACGCTCTTTCAGAGCACTCGAAATGCGAGAGGTATACAATTGTTTTTCAGAAAGCCGGATGCAGCCCTGAAGGGGCGCCATTTCATCAGTCAAGACGACAATCTTGAGTTATGAATGTTTTGGGGAATAATGTGTATGCTGCCCTTTCAGGGCTATATGGAGAATCGGTGATTTTTATTAGCATAGGTCTCGCACTATGCTAATATATGACGCTCTTTCAAAGCTTATGATTCGCATAATTTTCGTCATTATAATTCAGAGAACAGAATGTAGCCCTGAAAGGGCGCCATGTCATAACTCAAGGCGGTAGCCATGAGAAGTGAGAATGTATAACTATAAAGGATACAGCCCTGAAAGGGCGCCATGTCATAACTCAAGGCGAAAGTCTTGAGTTATGTATGTCAAGAGAAATTAAGCCCTGAAAGGGCGATATACCTTCATCAATTATCTTCCAATCTTTATGAATGCCGCATCTCTCATCTAATCCCACACATATCGCTCATCGTATTCCATGTGGTTACTCTCGAGGAATGCGCGATATTCGTCTTGAAAAGTTTTGCGTCTGTGATGCTCTTTCTGGTTGGCGATATAATTAATAACCACATCGACTTCTGAAGCTTTTACTGAAAATGCGCCATATCCGTTCTGCCAATAAAAATTACGATAGGCCTCACCATGTGTTTTCATCCATTTTGAGGAATTGGCCTTCAGTTTTGACATAAGCGTTGCTAAAGTGATGTTTTTGGAGAGTAAGCATAAAATATGGACATGATCTTGATGTCCGCCGACCTTTATAGCTCGACATCCCAGATTGTTGCAGGAGTCACCGAGATATTTATAGAGTTCGTCTTCAATGGATTCATCGATTAATTTTTGACGGTACTTGGTACTGAATACAATGTGCAGATAGTTTTTGACTAATGATTGTGACATAGGCTTTGAATATTATAGCCCTTATTGGGCTACCCAGGGCTACCCAGGGCTGCCATACTGGGGTGAATATGCCGCCCTTTCAGGGCTAACCAGAGATATTATCTCAGTTAGGTTATGCCGCCCATTCAGGGGATACCAATGACTATCGTCATAGGTTGCAGTATATCGTCCCTTCAGGGTTAACATCACACTAAAATACGATATTTATTGGATGTTAATCGTACGGTGGCAGATGTGTAAAGTTGTCAGTATCTTTGTGTAAAATCAATTGATCATGACTACTATTTTTTTTAAGCGCTATCAGATCGCACTATCCGTTTTTTTAAGTTTATTTTTCACTTCACTTGTGGCCCAAGAATCGCTGCCTAAGAATTTCGATGCGTGGGTTGAGTCGAGCAGACAGGATTGGAAAATCCCAGGCATGGCAGTTGGCATTGTGAAAGATGGCCAAGTGATCTATGCGAAAGGATTTGGAGAAAAACGCTTGGGAAGCGGAGAGAAGGTTGATGCCAATACGATTTTCAGTATTGCTTCGGTCAGTAAAAACATGACTGCGGCTGCACTAGCAATCTTGGTAGATGAAGGAAAAATAGATTGGGATGATAAAATCACCAAACATATTCCGTGGTTTCAGCTAAAAGACCCTTGGGTAACGCAGGAAATCACTATTCGCGATGCCTTGACACATCGGGTGGGCTTGGGACGGAAATTAGGTAATAGACTTCAATTTATGACCAATAGTTCACGAGACAGCATTTTGTATCAGATGCGCTATATGGAATTGGAAAAACCTTTCCGTTCAGACTTTGTATATAACAATGTCATGTACTCATTAGCAGGGCAAATTATCGAATATGTCGACGGACGCACTTGGGATAATTTTTTAAAAGAACGACTTTTTGCACCTCTTGAAATGAATTCGACAACTACCAGTATCACTCAGATAAAAACCAACGCTAATCAAGCCTATCCACATCAAGAAATTGATGGAAAAGTAGTGCCGATTTCGAGGCGAAATTGGGACAATGCAGGGCCTGCCGGTGGTGTAAACGCTTCGATAAACGATTTAAATAAGTGGATGTTGATGCAATTGGGAATTTCTGGCGAGTATAATGGGAAAACCATCATCAGTGAGAAGCAGATGAACGAGATCCATAAACCACAGATGGCCCGTCCACAAGCAGATGCAATGGCAGCACAGGGCAGTTATGGTTTTGGCTGGACCATTACCGATTATAATGGAAAACGAGTCCTAACTCACGGTGGCGCAACGGATGGTTTCAACACGGCCATGTACCTCATGCCCGAATTGGAATTGGGAATTATCGTCGTAGGGAACAATTTCAATAGCTTGGGGAATGCCGTTGCTTATCAGGTCATGGATGCCTATTTGGGAAAAAGTGATGTTGACTGGAATAATCGTTACTTACAAGGCTATAAAAAATCTTTTGCACGAGCCGCGGAAGCACGTGAAAAAATCCATCAAGCTCAAGTATTGAAAACAAAGCCGAGCTTAAACTTAGATGCCTATATTGGTAGGTATCAATCTGTAGGGTACGGAAGAGTAGAAGTGAAAAAGCAGGGTAAGGATTTAGTATTACATTTTTGGGATACGGATGGCTTGGAAGCGAAACTTGAGCATTGGCACTACGACACGTTTAGAGCGGTTTGGAAAAACCCGGCCCAACGTGAAGAATTTATGCAATTCCATTTAGGCAAGGATGGCAAGGTAGAAGCTTTGGATTTCGAGTTTTCTCTACGGCCATTATCTTTGCAAGTAGGTGCCTATCCATCGAATTATACACATACAGAGCAGTTTGTTAAGCAGAAATAAAACGGATTAAAAAAACTTAAATTTGATCTCCTTCGGCATGAAATGAACCCCCTTAAAATCGGTAATGGCTTTAATTTGATGCCTGACTTCTGGGGGAACAATAATCGTGTCCCCTTGTTTTAGAACTCGTTCTTCATTGTTCATTTTAAAGACGCATTCGCCTTCACGAACAAAAACAATCGATTCGAGATTGGCAAGATGTTCGGGCAATAGCTGTCCAGCATCAGCCTGCATTTGTTTGGCGACTAATACATTGCCTTCGGCAAGTGTCTTTACTTTAGGTGGCGTTACTTTTTCCATAATATCATAGTTTTAAATTGATAGAATTTAGTTTGTAATAACTCTGTTGATGATTCACATCTACAATTTAATCAATCATTATCAGGTTTCAAAACGTCTTGCACTTTGCTTAGAGTTCCATCAATGTTATCGGGGACTTCAAAACCTAAGATGTCACAGATTAACGGATAGATATCAATGTTTTGAAACGAAGGTATTGTATGCTCCGTTTTAAAAGCTGGACCATTGGTATAAAATATGCCATGCATATCTCTGTTGTCGCTGTCAAAACCATGGACGCCAATAGTTTTAATGTTGTTTTGGTTTAAAAGTGCTATGTTTTTTTCATTAGAAAAATAATAGCCAGAATCTGGAATCAATTGGATGGCACCCCAATCTTTGTTTTTTGGGGAGTATTCAAATCCTGGAGTGTCTTCAGTCTTATAGACTTTAAAATGTTTTTCTTTTTCTTTCAGATATTGAAATACTGCGTCCACTTCGGTATCATTATTCGGATGGATATTGACAATAGACCCATTATCGACCGAACGAAATAAACTATCGTTTTGAACCGTTTCGATAGGAATGAGGTGATCTGTAGCAACTGCTGCCATGCCATGGTCTGAAACAATAATGATGTTTACGGGCAGACCGGATGCTTTTACGCCGGTGAGTAAGACGCCTAAATTCTTATCTAAACTATCGAGTGTTTTTTGTAATTCTGCTTCGTTATTAGGACCATATCTATGTCCCGTATCGTCCATGTCAGAAAAATACATGGTTATTAAATGTGGTCGTTGTTTTACTGGTAAAGCCAACCACTCTAACACTTGTGAGATCCGTGTTTCATTTTTTACTTTTCCATCATAATCTTTAGAATACGTTGGTCTTACACCCTGTATTTCTACATCAGAACCCACAAAGAAATAGCTCGCCGTTACCATATTGTTCCTATCTGCGAGCATCCAAATAGGTGTGCCTCCGTAAAAATCGCCATCAGTCACAACTTCTCGGTTTCTGATGCTATATACTTTTTGCTTCTTATTGCTGTAAAAGGTATTACTTAAAATTCCGTGATTATCGGGATACATTCCCGTGGCAATGGAATAATGGTTGGGAAATGTTTTGGAAGGGAAGGTTGAGATCAACGACTCGGCACTGACACCATTCTCAACAAAATTACTGAGATGTTGAGGTTTATATTTATTTACATAATCCCAGCGAAAACCATCCAGGGAAATTAATAGCACATAAGGCTTTTTTTGAGAAGCTTTAGAATTGACAGTAGGGGAGTGTGTACCTAAGTTTGAGCTTGATCCGCAAGATACTATCGTTATTGAAAACAGAATGGAAACAAGTCCGAAAATGAAATGTCTTTTCAACATATTGTATGAATTATTGGTGAAGATTTTGGTGTGTTTATAAATGACTTTATCGCAACAACTGAAATGCTAATTTAAAGAATTAATTTGCGATTCTTCAATTTTAAAGCATTACTCTAAGCCACTAATTAACTTTCTAAAATAAGGATAGTAAATTCTTCCCCAAATTGGATTCTTTTGAAACTTATAGATTTCATTCTTGTCAGAATTATAAATTACAGGAATAGTGAAGCCTGCCCATTTTTTTCCGGATTTTAACTTTCTACAATATTCTTTTGCTTCTTCATTCATTTTGGAAGAAATCAGAATGGATATGACACCTAAGCCAGATTGCAGTCCTTGTGGCCATCCTTTATAATTGGTTTCTGCCAATTTAAAGGAATCGTTCAAATGCTTTTCAATCATGGGAATTGTGATTTCATCACCTCCCATATCGGTTGCGACAATAAACGTATTTAATTGAGTGGCAATCCAAGTCCATTTGAATTTCATTTCGTATCCAATGATCGTTTTTTTTATCCGAAATTGTGGTTTCAGAATGAAAAATTCCACCACTGGAAAGGCTTTTTTTAATTGATTCGAGATTCATTCTTGATTTGTATTAATTTTGACTAATGTTTTTTAATGATTTTAAAATCAGTTGTTAGCATTTTTTTGTTAATAGCTTTTCTTTTGATTTTTTTTTAAAATGTTAGTTTTAAAAGATTGTTTACTTCGCAAATAGGAAGGATTATGGTAAACGTTTTATGTATGCGTTGTGGTGTGGTTTCGGAACATTTCAAACAGGTACTTCCCAATGGGAAATCTGCCCTGTCACACATTTTTGCGTGGAGGATTTTCGAAGTAGGCGATTACAAAATATTACACATCTCTGTTAGAAAATACCTTTTTTTTCAGTTCAACAATTGCTCAATCAGGTTGATAAATTCGCTTAATTCATAAGCAACTAATATAGTTAAAATAGATAATTCGTTTTAAACTTCTCTTTTCTTGTAAAAGCTAAACTAAAGCATACAATTAGAATAATCATGAATAATTTAATTTCATTCGCATAAGAATAGTGCATGACTTTCGAGAAGAAAGATAAAGGAGTAAAAACTCCTATAATCAAATTCAGCCATTTTGTTTTTATTCCGCTATATACAGAGAATATTAAGCTTGAAATTCCGAAACCAATAAAGGAAATATTAGTCAGAAGTTTATTTTCAAGAAATGACATCTTATAACTAATAATTAAACCAATCAAAACTTTAACTAAAAATTTCATTTTGTTTTTTCAAAGAGACGAATTCCAATTAAGATCCCAATTCCGATTATTATCCTTTCGTTGTTCATTTTTCAGTTGTTTGCTAACGGTAATGTGTTTTAGTTGTGGCGTGGGATAAACACGGGAGATTCCAAAAGGCAAACTGCCAGTGGAAAATCCGTCCTACAACACTTTTGGTCGTTGAGGTTTTTTCAAGTAGGAAGTAAAAGCCCTTGCTTATAATTACTGTTGCAGTAGTTTTAAAATATTAATCCTCTTAAAATTTAAATGCTACAAGGCCTCCTATTGTAGATACTTTAAAATTCATGCTATAATCCATTCCAGCGAATTTTATAGAATCTTTCGTAAAGTGTAAAAAATTACCACCTAAAAAATTGATTCCTTGCATCTTTATAGCATCATTTTCCATTTCAATTGATAAATATTGCGGATTACACCTGTTTTTAATAAATAAATAGCTGCGTTCTGATTCAACAATAAAAGGAACTGCCGACCAATACCTGTTAGAGTTCATCCAAAATATCAATCTTCCATTTATGTCATAAAATTTCGTTTTTATCGTGTATTTTCCATTTTTAAGTTTTTGAAATTCTATAATATTTTCTTCTTGGTATTTAACTATTATAGGGGTATCAATAAAAGTACTCCCACCAGTAATAACTTTTCTTTTAGTAACTTGAAGAAAAATGCTTCCACTAATTCTATCTCCCTGTTTATGTAAGTTTACTCGCTCTAATAATTCTTTTTTAGATATTTGTCCTTGATGAGTTTGTCTATGACAGTTTGGACATAATAATATTAAATTTTCAATTGAATGCTTGCCTCCATCTGAAAATTCTTCAATATGATGTCTGTCTGTTATGATAGTTCCACACCAGGCACATTCAAAAAAATGCTTTTCTTGAACGGCTTTACTAATTCTTTGTGGTATATATCTCTTACTCATTTTTTGATTTATTTCCAACTAAGGCTTATTAATGTTCTGAAAATCAATTGTGCGTATTTTCAGTTGCATTTTTGTTTTCTCGTCTAAAAAAGGTTAATTTGAGGAGTCAATTTTTATAATTTACGGGAAATTACTGCCAACTCATATTTATAAGCACACAATATACTCATATTCCCCAAACATAGGTAGATACAAATATCATTTACACTCGTTTTCTATACAAATAGCGCTGTTCACTAATGGATCAATTCATAACTGAATAATATTAAAAACCAGTCAACACTCGTTTATCTTAATAAAAAAAGCACCAACAAATGCTGGTGCTTATTCTATAAAAGTATGTGCTTTTAAGGCGCTGGTGCCGCTACAACTCCTAAAGTATATAATTGCTCCATGGTTGGTGTTTCACTACCACCTTCTGGTTCTAAAGTAATTCCAAAGGCTTCACTTTCGTTGGCATTGGCAATGGCAAATATTTTGTTGTCGTCGGTATTGAAATCGTCAATAGTGCCCAAACTCGTTGGCGTTAACGGATTCAGTTTTAAAGACCATACTTGGTACACTTTGCCAGATGGCGCCTCCGGAAGTCCTTGAGCGTCTAAGTAAATACTGTTGTCCTTTTTGTTCCAATAGACCTTCGCGTAGGTGTTTGCAAATTCACCTTGGCCTCCTAACGGTACTGAGATGATATCCTTATCACGTAAGAAATCCAACAATTTTTTTGAATCGGCGAGCTTTGTTCTGGAGTTTGCTATCTGCTCTTCCAAAAAGGCATTTTCTATTTCGGCAGTATTTAAATTGGATTCCAGTTCTTTATTTTGATTCAATGTCCAAAATAATCCAGCACCAATAATAATAGCTGCCGCCCATCCTGTATAGGTCAACCAGTTGTATTTGGGTTTGGCAATGGAAATGACTTTGGTGTCGGCCTCTGATGTATTAAATGTTAATTTGTCCTTGATTGTTTGAAGCAATCCTGCGTTCTTATTATTAGAGGCGGCAGCAGTGAGTTTAACAACGGCAGCTTCTATGTCTAAAACCTCCTGAAGTATTTCTGGATGTTCGCGCATGAGTTGATACACCTCTTTGTTTTCGTTCTCAGATAGTGCACCGGCCACGTAAAGCTCTAAAATTCCAGATGCTATATAAGCGTTTATATCCATATTATTTGAGTACAATAGTTCTTAGTTCCTTAATGCAATTTCTATTTCGTGTTTTGATGGTGCCAATGGGCATGTCAAGAGTCTCTGAGGCTTCCTTTTGGGTGAATCCCTGAAAGTACAAAAGTTCAATCACTTCAATACATTTTTTGGCAAGCTGGCTCACAAACTTTTTGATGCCAATGGCGTCGGTCTGATCATCTAAACTATCACTGTGTTGTAAAATATCTACGAAATATTCAGCATCCAGGTTTTTTCTTGAATTTTTAAATGCTTTGGACCGCGTTTTGTCAATGGCAGCATTTCTGGCAATATTCAGGATCCAGGTGAAAAACCGTCCTTTCTCTGCAGAATAGCTGTTGGCATTGTTCCAAGCTTTTATAAAAACATCCTGCATGACTTCTTCTGCAATGGCATGATCTCTCACTATATTGTAGATGACGCCCTGCATGCTATCGCCATACATACGGTAGAGCTCTGTAAACGCTTTTTCGTCCTTTTGTTGAAATTTTGAAATCAATACTTCTAATTGCATATAGTGTTTTTAGATGTTCTTAAGGAAATTTAAAATTGAGAACAAAAAAGCCACCTTTTAAAGTGGCTTAAGTTTGTCATTGTTTCTTAACGTCACGGATTATTCAATAATTCCCCCACAACTTACGCGTCCGCCGGCATCACCTGTTGGTTGGCTTACAAAATCATCAACACCTTCGTGTACGATGATGGCTTTTCCTATAATGTCTTTATTGGCATCTCCACATCCAATGCACCACTCGTCAGTAGACATAGTAATGGTTGCATTTCCATTGGCATCGGCTTGAAGGTTTCCAATATCGCCTTTGTGATAGCCATCTGGACTTCCCCATTTGCCGTGAGGTTGATTGGTTGGATTCCAGTGACCTCCAGAAGACGTCCCGTCGGCTGCTGAACAATCTGCTTTTTCGTGAAGGTGGATCGCGTGCTCACCTTCGGTAAGTCCGCTAAGCACTGCCACCATAGTGACTATGCCATCTTCTTCAGTAAAAACAGCATTACCTTTCACCTGACTGTCGCTTTTGGCTTCCATGGCCACTTGCAATTTTATGACTTCTTTTACTGGGGTTTCTTTTGACATTTCTTTCGTTTCATCAGTCTTCGTTTCCTTTTTGTCGTTTTTGCAGGAAGTCGTGATGGTCATAGCAAAAACAGCTAAGAGTATCAGTGATATTCGTTTCATGGTTCTAGTTTTTAGTGTTTAAATTTTAATTATGAAGGATTAAAGTTACAGTTAATTTACGTGTATTTAGCAATAGGGATTGTAAAAAATAAGATTCATCTCAAATAGTTGCTATTTAATCTTATGCTAAAATTAATTTAAACGGAAGAGGTTATATGACTTATATCATATTTTTTATAACGTATTTAAAATATTTTTGAATCAGATTTAATCGAAACAAGAATGAAAAGGTCTTTAATAGATAAATACAATGTTGCTGGGCCTAGATATACCAGTTATCCAACGGTTCCGTATTGGATTGATGACACATTTTCCATGAAAGCATGGAAAGATTCACTTCTTATGGCTTTTGATGAAAGTAATGAAGAGGAAGGACTGAGCCTTTATATCCATTTACCATTTTGTGAAAGTTTATGTACGTTTTGTGGCTGCCACAAGCGGATTACCAAACAACATAGTGTTGAAATTCCGTACATCAATGCCTTAGTGAAAGAGTGGGACCTCTATTGTGATCTGTTGCCATCAAAACCCATAATAAAAGAAATGCACTTTGGGGGCGGCACACCAACCTTCTTTTCACCCACACATTTAAGCCTACTCATCAATTGTATTTTAAGACGTGCTACCTTGGCTGAAGACTATGAGTTCAGCTTTGAAGGCCATCCTAATAATACGACAGAAGAGCATTTACAGACTTTTTATGACCTCGGATTTAGGCGAGTTAGTTTTGGGGTTCAGGATTATAATGAAACCGTTCAAAAAGCGATACATAGAATCCAACCTTTTGAGAATGTCAAACGGGTGACTGAGCAGGCAAAAGCTATCGGTTATACTTCGGTTGGACATGATCTTATTTTTGGATTGCCATTTCAAACAAAGGAGCATGTCAAAGAATCGATAGCCAAAACAAAACTATTGAAACCTGATCGGATTGCATTTTACAGTTATGCCCATGTTCCTTGGATAAAAGGCAATGGCCAACGCGGTTTTGATGAAAGCAATTTGCCATCTGGAGAGGCCAAAAGAAAGCAATATGAATTGGGCAAGACCTTGCTTTTTGAAGCGGGTTATCATGAAATTGGAATGGACCATTTTGCATTAGAATCAGATTCATTGTACCAATCCATGATTACAAATCAACTTCATCGTAATTTTATGGGATATACAGCTTCAAAAACCAAGGCGATGATTGGTTTGGGCGTATCGGCAATTAGTGATAGCTGGTACGGATTTGCACAAAATGTCAAAAATATTGAAGATTATTACCATTTGGTTGATGAAGGCATCATTCCTGTAGTGAAAGGCCATATTTTAAATTCTGAAGATCTAATCATCAGGAAACACATTCTAAATTTAATGTGTCATTTTCAGACCTCTTGGACTTCAAAAAATCTATATTTTGAAGAATTGCCGGAGACTTTGGAGTATTTGAAAGAAATGGAACAGGATGGTTTGTTAGTGCGTAGTGAAGGGCAATTGACTATTACCGAGGAGGGAAAACCATTTGTTAGAAATGTATGCATGGCCTTTGATTTGCATTTAAAAAGGAAAAAGCCTGAAACACAATTGTTCTCAATGACTGTATAAAGAGTCAAAAATTAAAATCAAACTTTGATAGTGGCTTTCATTTGTCACTTTAACATAATATTAGTACCTTTTATCTTTAATAAAAACACCTACCTATGAAAAAAATTATTGTTCCAATAGATTTCTCCAAATATTCTGAATATGCCCTTGAGGCGGCAGCTATATTGGCGAAAAAAAACAATGCAGAGATTTTCGCATTGCACATGTTAGAAATGTCCGATGCCATATTGACTGCCTCAAATGACGGACCAAAGCCGAAAATGTTGTTTTTCTTAAAACTTGCTCAGCAAAAATTTGATGAGTTTTTAAGTAAAGACTATTTAAAAGGCATTAAGGTGACTCCAATTGTCAAACATTCTAAAGTATTCAGTGAAGTCAGTGAGGTTGCTGAAGAGCACCATGCCGATTTAATTGTTATGGGATCTCATGGCGTCACTGGATTTACAGAGGTTTTTGTAGGGTCGAATACTGAAAAAGTAGTACGTCATTCTAAACTTCCGGTACTTGTGATCAAGCAAAAACCGACCAATCTCAATTTTGAAACCGTTATTTTCCCTTCAGATTTTACAGAAAAGAGTGTGGACGTTTATCAGCGTGTTTTAAAGACGTTGGGAGAGACTTCCAATGTGCATTTATTGTATGTGAATGTCCCTGGGGAGAATTTTAAAAGCACAACTGAAATGGAAAAGAACGTGGCAAACTTCTTAATGAAAGCGGAAGGGGATATGAACAATTTAAACAAGGTTCATTATGTGTCAGATTATTCCATACAACAAGGAATTATGAATTTTTCAAATCTTTTTGGAGCCGATTTGATCGTCATGCCAACGCACGGAAGAAAGGGATTGGCACATTTTTTTGAAGGAAGTATTTCTGAGGATTTGGCAAATCGAGCCAATCTTCCTGTAATGACATTTAAAATATAGAGAAAATTTATGATATATAAGACGATGAATTATATCTCATGTCGTGTAACAAGCAGGCTTTAAGGCTGTTCGTTACATGACATTTTTAATTAGGACAAAAACGTCCGATATATGACAAAAGTCATATTTTGTACTGTTAAATACTAATAACTTTGAACCATAAACCAATTATAACCACACTATGAAATCAAAACTAAAATTTACAGTATTAATTGCAACAGTATTTTTATTTAGCTGTTTCCAAGAAAAAAAAGAAAAATACACGGCCGCTGAGGACATCCCGGTGAGTCTTGAAATGATTGCGGAATTGACCGCACCGCCACACGTACCAAAACCTGTGGGCAAGCGCAAAGCAAAAAAGCTTATTGTAAAAATGGAGATCCTCGAAGCCGAAGGTGAAATTTCAAATGGGGTACGTTATGTATTCTGGACTTTTGGAGGTTCAGTTCCAGGAAGTTTTATCAGAGCTCGTGTTGGAGATGAAATCGAATTCCATTTACAAAACCACCCAGACAACAAACTACCTCACAACATTGATTTACATGCGGTGAATGGTCCAGGTGGAGGTGCAGAGTCTTCTTTTGTGGCTCCAGGTCACGAAAAAGTGTTTTCCTTTAAGGTATTGGCTCCTGGTTTGTACGTTTACCATTGTGCAACAGCTCCTGTAGGGATGCATATTGCCAACGGTATGTATGGTCTTATTTTGATAGAGCCTGAAGGTGGTTTGCCTCCAGTAGATAAAGAGTACTACGTCATGCAGGGCGATTTCTACACTGCGGGTCCTAACGGCGAACGTGGGTTGCAACCTTTTGACATGCAGAAAGCAGTTGATGAAAAAGCGGATTATGTGGTCTTTAATGGAAAAGTAGGTGCGTTGACTGGTGATGGAGCATTAACCGCTAAAGTAGGGGAGACCGTAAGACTTTTTGTGGGGAATGGAGGCCCTGGATTAGTGTCATCGTTCCATGTCATTGGAGAAATATTTGACAGGGTAACCGTTGAAGGAGGAAGTCTTATCAATGAGAATGTCCAAACAACGTTGATTCCTGCCGGCGGGGCAGCTATGATAGAATTCAAAGTAGATGTTCCAGGATCGTATGTTTTGGTTGACCACTCTATTTTTAGAGCGTTCAATAAAGGTGCTTTAGGATTGTTGAATGTGACTGGTGAAGAAAACGAAAAAATATACTCTGGAGAGCAGATGGATAATATTTACCTTCCAGAAGGTCCAGGTATCCAAAGAATGCCAACAACAAGCGAGATTAAAGAATCTGATGTTCCTGCAAAATCCTTTGAGGAGCAAATGAAGTTCGGAAAACAGATTTATGGTCAAACCTGTATTGCTTGTCACCAAGCGGAAGGACAGGGTATTCCAAGCGCATTCCCTCCATTGGCAAAATCTGATTATCTAAATGCCGATGTTGACAGAGCTATTGAAGCCGTGCTTTTCGGATTAAGTGGAGAAATTACCGTAAACGGTGAGAAGTACAACAGTATTATGACCGCACAAATGATTTCACAAGAAGAAGTTGCCAACGTAATGACCTATGTTTATAATAGCTGGGGCAATAATAAAACGGTGGTGACAACTGAGATGGTGAAGAAAGTGAAAGAAAAAAATAAGTAGTCGAAATTGCCCGCCTGAATGACGGAGTCGGGCAGGAAGTTGAATCCCGATAGCTATCGGGAGAAGTTGAAGTTGAAATGATTTTTTTGACAACAGACAACAGACAACCGAAATAATAATTTATAAAAACCACAAATCATGCGTACCAAATTCTTCAGATTGTCCTTTGTTTTGATTTTTGTCCACCTATTTAGTTTTGGGCAATCTGAAGATATGGCACGTATTGATGGCGCCCGATACATTCCGTTATACGGACGGGATTCCACGGTAGTTGAGGTTAAGGACTTTGATCTGGATAAGTATCCGGTGACCAATGAACAGTATATGGACTTTGTAAGGAAATTTCCAGAATGGCAGAAATCCAAAGCTAAAAAAATCTTTGCCGATGGGATGTACCTCAGAAGTTGGAAGGATGATTTTGAACTCAATGACGACGCCAAGTTAAATAGCCCTGTTACCTATGTGAGTTGGTTTGCAGCTAAGGCTTATTGCGACTGTATGGGCAAACGTTTACCAACCATGGACGAATGGGAATATGCTGCCATGTCAGATGAAACGTCTAAGGATGCCCGTATCAAGAAATCTTACAATGAAAAGATTTTATCCTGGTATGAAGCCCCTCGATCCAACGAAAATCAAATTGGGCAAAACCCAAAAAATTATTGGGGTGTTTCTGACTTACATGGTTTAGTTTGGGAATGGACCTCAGATTTTAATTCTGTTATGCTCTCGGGTGAATCACGAAAAGATCAAGACGGAGATAATAACTTATTCTGCGGAAGCGCCTCCGTGGGTGCTACTGATTTAATGAATTACGCAGCGTTCATGCGCTACGCTTTTAGAGGCAGCATCAAGGCCAATTACGCGATAAAGAATCTCGGGTTTAGATGTGCCAAAGATATTGAAACCCCATAATTATTATGAAAAAAACACTTTTTATACTGTGTAGTATTCTTTTTATAGGATTTACTGCCTGTAAAAACGACAGCTCAAAATCATCGGATGAAGCCATAGCGTATTACTGCCCAATGGAATGTGAGGGCGATAAAACCTACGATGAGCCTGGCAGTTGCCCTGTTTGTAAAATGGATTTGGTACCCATTGAAACGATAAAAGAATCAGAAAAAAGATCAGATGAAATTTCAGACCTTTCAATTTTCAACATAAAATCTACTTGGACTAATCAAAATGGAGAAGACCTTCAGTTTGAAGATCTTAAAGGTGATGTTTTGGTTACGGTCATGATCTATACCTCTTGTAAAGCAGCTTGCCCACGATTAGTGGCCGATATGCGGAATATTGAGGAGCGACTTTCAAAAAGTACTAAAGAAAATGTCAAAATGGTACTGGTCAGTATCGATCCAATTACAGATACGCCTGAACGGCTAAAAGCCTTTGCAGAAGAAAATGTCATGGATAAACACCCGTGGCTGTTTTTGCGATCTTCAGAGGACAATACCAGAGAATTTGCTGCAGTTGTAGCGGTTAATTATATGAAGATTTCACCAATTGACTTTTCACATTCAAACATTATCACCGTTTTTAATGCTGAAGGTGAAATGGTATTTCAGCAAGAAGGTCTTGGGGTTAACTCTGATGCCACTGTTCAAAATATAGAAAAAGCGGTTGCATCCATTCAATAGGCTAAAAACCATGACTCTTAACAGGTCAAACAAGTATAGGTTCTAATAAACAAAACTCATGAAAAAACTAATTTTTTTAATGTGCTTCGGCATGTTGAGCCAGACATTTTTTGCCCAAGAATTTGCTATCGATCTCCAATTAAGACCGCGTGCTGAGTATAGGCATGGCTTCAAAACCTTAGTTCCTGACGCTGCCGATGCTGCGACGTTTATCTCGCAACGTTCGCGACTTAATTTTAACTATGGCAGCGAAAAACTGAATGCTTATATTTCTTTGCAAAATGTCAGAACTTGGGGAGAGGTCAGCACCTTATCTGCAAGTGATGCAAACGGAACTGCCATCCACGAAGCTTGGGCATCTTTTAAATTGGATTCTGAATTTTCATTTAAAATGGGACGTCAGGAAATCATTTATGATGATTCGCGAATTTTCGGCAATGTCGATTGGGCACAGACGGGGAGAAGTCATGATGCGTTTATAGCCACTTACCAACCCAATTCTAAAAACCGATTGGACATTGGTCTTGCACTGAATGAAGAGGATGAAACGCTGTTCAAAACCGATTATGATGTCAATAATTACAAGGCATTTCAATATGCATGGTACCATACCAGTTTGGATAATTTAAACTTGAGCCTTTTGGCACTCAATACAGGGTTTACATTTGATAAAAATGGCAAACAGGAGGTAGATTATAATCAGACACTTGGTGCTTTTGTATCCTTTGGGAAAAATCAATTAAAGGGTGATGCTTCAGCTTATTTCCAAACTGGAAAAATTGCCGATCGCAGTTTAAGTGCTTATAATTTAGCCGGAAACTTACATTATCAAATCAATTCAGAATTTACTTTTGGGCTTGGTGCCGAATTGCTTTCTGGGACCGATATGAACTCAACATCAGATAAGATGAACTCATTTAACCCATTATTCGGTACCAATCATAAATTCAATGGATGGATGGATTATTTCTATGTGGGAAATCATATCAACTCTGTCGGATTATTGGACATTAGTGTGCCATTAAAATATCAAAAGGAAAAAGTAACACTTCAATTGGTACCGCATTTATTTTCATCTGCAGCCACTGTGGTGGACAATTTTGGGAATGAAAAAGACAACTATTTAGGCACTGAAATAGATTTTTCATTTGGCTATAAAATTGCCTCTAATATTGATTTCCAGTTGGGATATTCCCACATGTTCGCAACAGAAACCATGGAGGTCTTAAAAGGTGGCAACAGAAACAATACCACAAATTGGGCTTGGGCCATGTTTGTGTTCAAACCAAAATTATTCACGCATACAACTAGTAAGTAAATCACTGTTTTTATTGGAATTCCGAAGAGAGGAATTCCGAACAAAATTAGCATAGATCATCCTTCAAGATATCCAATATATGGGTCTTGAAGGATTTTTTGCGTTTTGCCTATGGCTTCTATAGTTCTGCTTTTAAGAAGGTTAGTATGGAATGTCTCATAAATGTAAGTTTTATAATCACTTTAGTGCAAATTACCACAGTAAAGAGGACAAAATCATCCGAAATATGATTATTGTCATGTTTTATAATAGATTATCGACTTAAATTTGTTGTATAAAATCAAAAAGAATAGAACTATCACGTGAAAATAGTTCTGAAATTTTTATCACAACTTAAATTTTTAACAAAATGAAAAAAACACTAACAATTTTCACAGTATTAAGTGTAATGCTGTTTATGGGGTGTGGTGATGGAGAAAAAAAGAAAGATGATCCATATGCGAAACCAGCACCTACAGAGCAAACTAAAGCTGTATCCAGCGTGCCTGCTTCTCAAAGGGTAGACTTGACCAACAAAGGTATTGGTCCGATCAAAAATGTTGAACTTGGTGAAACGATTGATATGGAAATGGCCGCCAAAGGAGAGGAAGTGTACAACATGAACTGTACTGCCTGTCACAAAGTAGACAAAAAATTCATTGGTCCCGCTCCAAAAGGGATCTTGGAAAGAAGAACTCCAGAATGGGTAATGAATATGATCTTGAACCCTGAGGAAATGACTAAAGATGATCCGCTTGCCCATGATCTTTTACTTGAATTTAACGGTTCGCCTATGGCAAACCAACACATGACGGAGGAACAGGCAAGACAGATGGTGGAATATTTTAGAACTCTATAATATATATACTAACAACCGATCGGCTTTTGAAGGAATTAATTTCTTCTTGATCTAAAAACTAATCTCGTATGAAAACAACTCTTAAAATGCTCTTTGTTTCATTTACATTACTTCTGTTTGCAGCTTGTAAGAATGAAACAGCCACCGGAACGACAGAAGAGCTTTCCACTCAAAGCGATGTCCAAACAAAAAACCAGGGACAGGCATTTATTGAAGATGATGAGTCACAGCCAAATGTTCTGCAAATTGCAATTGGATCCCCTGACCATACCACATTAGTGGCAGCTGTCCAAGCAGCAGGTTTGGAAAACTCGTTGGTTAACGCCGGACCTCTAATGGTATTTGCACCCACCAATGCCGCCTTTGATGCGTTACCTGCAGGAACGGTAGAGGACCTTTTGAAACCTGAAAACCAAGAAAAGTTGGCTTTTATCCTTAAGAATCACGTAACACCTGGTAACTACTCAAAGGATTTTTTGAAGAAATTTAAGAAAGTCGGGCAGGCTAGTGGCGAGGATGCCGCAGTAGAGGTTAAAGGTGAAGAGGTATACGTAGGTGGCGCTAAAATTTTAGCGAGTGTTCCAGCCGGAAATGGTATTGTACACGTCGTGGATAAAGTAATATTACCAGCAAACTAACTATAAATCAATTTAATATAAACAATAAGGACAATGAAAAAATCAATTAATATTTTATTTTTCTTAGCTATAGCTGCCGGATTGGTTGGCTGTAACAATGGAAATGACAGAAAGTCGGGCAAAGGCCAAGGTGGTCTTGCTACCAATGCAGCAGAAAGAGTCTATGTTGCTCCCGGTGAGCACGACGAATACTATGCATTTATGTCCGGAGGATTTAGTGGTCAGCTTAGTGTTTATGGCTTGCCATCAGGTCGTATGCTAAAAGTTCTTCCAGTTTTCTCACAAAATCCTGAAAATGGATATGGTTATACAGAGGAGACCAAACCGATGTTGAACACATCTTTTGGATTCGTGCCATGGGATGACTCTCACCACCCTGATATTTCACAAACAGATGGAGTGTTGGATGGTCGTTGGATATTTATCAATGGAAACAATACCCCACGTATTGCACGTATCGATTTGAAAAACTTTGCAACTGAAGAAATTATTGAAATTCCAAACAGTGCAGGGAACCATAGTTCATCATTTATTACCGAAAACACCGAGTACGTTGTTGCCGGAACACGTTTTTCTGTGCCAATCCCACAAGAAGATATGCCAATCAATGAATACAAAGGGAACTTTAAAGGATCTCTAACGTTTATTAGCGTTGATCAAGAAACAGGAAGAATGGGAATTAAATTCCAGTTGATAATGCCTGGATTTAACTATGACCTTTCTCACCCTGGGCGCGATAAAAGTCACGGTTGGTTCTTCTTTACCACTTATAACACTGAAGAGGCCCACTCACTTTTGGAAGTTAACGCATCACAAAACGATAAAGACTTCATCGCAGCCATTAACTGGAAAAAGATTGAGGAATATGTGAACAATGGCGGTGGAAAAATGGTTCCTGCCAACTATGCACACAACGTCATGGATGAGCATACCCACACGGCTACCTCTACAATGTTGAAAGAAGTATTGACCGTAAATCCATTGGACGTTCCTGGAGCTGTTTATTTCTTACCAACTCCAAAATCGCCGCACGGTTGTGACGTAGATCCAACAGGAGAATATATTATTGGTAACGGAAAACTTTCTGCCGACTTGACAGTGCACAGTTTTACCAAAATGCTTGATGCTATTGAGAACAAGAAATTTGATGGTGAGGCTTATGGCATTCCAATCTTGAATTTTGAAGACATTCTTGCTGGTGTTGTTAAGCAACCAGGCTTAGGACCATTACATACTGAATTTGATGATAAAGGAAATGCTTATACCACCTTCTTCATCTCCTCTGAGGTTGTAAAATGGAAAGTTGGAACTTGGGAAGTTTTAGATCGTCAACCAGTATTTTACTCTGTAGGTCACGGAATGATTCCTGGAGGAAACTCACGTAAACCGTTTGGTAAATACTTTGTAGCCTTAAATAAGATTACAAAAGACAGATACCTGCCAACCGGCCCAGAGTTGACTCAATCGGCACAATTGTTTGATATCACAGGTGATAAGATGGAGCTCTTATTGGATTTCCCAACTATTGGTGAACCTCACTATGCTGCTGCCATTCCTGCGGATATGATTAAGAACAATTCAAGAAAGATCTATAAACTTGCTGAAAACAAGCATCCTTATGCTGCTTTTACTAATTCAGATACTAAAGTCGTTCGCGAAGGAAAGAATGTTCATATTTATATGAATATGATCCGTAGCCACTTTAACCCTGATAATATTGAAGGTGTAAAAGTAGGAGACAAAGTATTCTTCCACATTACAAACCTTGAACAAGACTTTGACGTCCCTCACGGATTTGCGGTAATTGGAGCTAATAATGCAGAAATGCTGATTGTTCCAGGTAAGACAGAGACCTTGGTTTGGGAACCTAAACAAGTAGGTGTATGGCCGTTCTATTGTACGGACTTCTGTTCTGCGCTTCATCAAGAAATGCAAGGCTATGTCCGCGTATCACCAGCAGATTCTGACATTGAGTTGTCTTGGTCTTTAGATGAAGATTAAATATAAATAACCAATATTATAAGTTTAGGGAAATTTTGTTTTAGTGTTTATTTCCCTACTATAAGGCGAGAGTTGAATTATCGCTCTCGCCTTTCTATTCTTGCGTAGGCAGGAATCTCTAAAATAATTTAAACAATTGATTGTCAAAATTGATTTTTTAATGCTGTGAACAGTTTATTAAGATAGACTGTTTTAAAATGAGTATTAACAAAAAAAATATTCCCGTTTGCATGGGAAGCACTATTATGAAAAAAGCAGGAATAATAATGATCATAGGCTCCTTGCTATTATTGGGTCTCTTTAAATTCCCATTGTGGAATATTATGCTCGGCGCACCACAGTACCCAGATCCACTTGGGATGAATATTTATATTCAAGGTATAGAAGGTAACGAAGAGTTTGATATTCAGAACATTGATGGTCTTAACCACTATATTGGGATGAAAACCATTCCCAAAGTTGAAGAGATGTGGGAATTTGATGTATTTCCAAAGGTTATTGGGTTTATGGTGGCTCTTGGCGTCATCATTGGTGTGCTTGGTTTCTTTGGAAAAGTGAGCTATAAATGGTTCCTTGGGTGGTTTGTATTAATGTCTGTTTTAGGGGCATTAGGAATGTACGATTTCAATTTATGGTTAATTGATTATGGTACTGATCTAGATCCCAAAGCGATTATGGCATACACCCATCCAGATGGTACGCCAATGACCTATAAACCACCACTGATAGGCTATCAAAAGATGCTGAACTTTGATGTGGATTCTTGGCCAGCAACAGGAGCATATATGATATTTGTTGGAATGTTGCTTACTGTAGTAGCCTTCTTTGTTGGGAAAAAGGAATCCAAAAAAGTTGCTTAATTTGTGCTAAAGCTAGTGTTGAACAAATTTTGATTTGATTGCCAATATTATAAAAATATAAACAAATGAAACAGTTTTTTTTCCTAAGTATTATCAGTCTTTTATTAGCGTCCTGCAACGTGAGTCCGCAGCCTATAAATTACGGGTCTGATGCCTGTCATTTTTGTGATATGACCATTGTGGACAAGCAACATGCCTCGCAATTGGTGACTACAAAAGGTAAAGCTTATAAATATGATGCCATTGAATGTATGGTTCATTCCGTACAGGATGAGTTTAAGGATACTGAAATGGCTTATTATTTAGTGGCAGACCTCAATGCACCAGGTGAGTTGATTGATGCTACAAAGGCCACTTATTTGGTCAGTGAACGATTGCAAAGCCCAATGGGAGAAAATCTTTCAGCATTTTCAACTGAAGAATCTGGAAAGAAAGCCCGGGAGAAATTCACTGGAGATCTCTATTCCTGGAAAGAAATTCAGGACCACCTGAAAATTATAAAATAGAAAAAGGGCTTCAGCAGTTCCTGAATGACTAAAAATCTCCAAGATTTGCTGAAGTTTTTTTATTAATTTCGAAATCACACTGATTTTCTAAAGTTTTATTTTTTTAATCTTCTCGGAAGAGAATGACTTCATATAGCTTAATTTTAACTTCATTTTGAAAAATAAACACTACATAATCTTCTTTTTAGCGGTATTGTTTTGCATGACCAGCGTATGGGCAAAAACAATCACTGTTTGTTCCTCTTGTTCCGTCAAAACAATCCATGAAGCGATTCAGCAGGCATCGGAAGGTGACACTATTCTGGTTAAAAAAGGAATTTATAAGGAGGCCAATTTAAAAATAGATAAAAGTATTACGCTAATCGGTGAGGACCTTCCAACGATAGATGGGGAAGAAAAAGGCGAGATTATAACCATAGGCGCGGACAACGTGACGCTCGATGGGTTTAAAATTATTAATGTAGGCGTTAGCTATACCACCGATTATGCCGCTGTACGCGTTGTAAATAGTTCTGGATTTGTCATTCAGAATTTAGATCTTGAAAAACTCTTCTTCGGAATTTATCTTCAAAAATCCAATAATGGAAAAGTTCTGAACAATACTGTTAAAGGAGAGGCTGTGACTGAATTTAATTCAGGTAATGCCATCCATTTGTGGCATTGTAGTAATGTGGAAGTACGAGGTAATGATGTCCGAAATGTTCGTGATGGGATTTATCTTGAATTCTCTGATAATATAACCATCACTGATAATTTCACCAAAAACAACGTGCGATATGGACTTCATTTCATGTTTAGTAATAATAACAAAGTGCGCAATAATGTTTTTGAAACCAATGGTGCTGGAATAGCTTTGATGTTTTCGAAATTCATGGAGGTGGAACACAATGTCATTACTAAAAACTGGGGAACCGCATCTTATGGTTTACTGTTGAAGGAGGTAACCGACGTTAATCTTAAAAACAACAAATTTATAGAAAATACGGTGGGAATAACGGTTGAAGGGAGTAACCGTTTGGTATATGCCAACAACGATTTTATAAGCAATGGTTATGCCATAAGAGTTAAAGGTGCTTGTTATGAAAATCAAATTATTAAAAACAACTTCCTATATAACTCATTCGATATTTCCTATAATGGAAGGATCCACGACAATAAATTTGATAATAATTTTTGGAGTAATTATACAGGCTACGATTTGGACAAAGACGGCATAGGCGATGTGCCCTACCGACCCGTAAAGCTTTTTTCATATATAGTGAATAGAACCCCAGAAGCCATAATTTTATTGCGAAGTCTATTTATTGATCTTATAGATTTCTCAGAAAAGGTTTCCCCAGTTTTCACCCCAGATGATTTGATGGATGAAAATCCAAGAATGAAACGCATAGACCATGATAAAAATTAAGGAATTGTATAAAAAGTTTGGAAAAAATGAGGTTCTAAGTGGCCTCAATTTAGAAATCGGAGAAGGTGGGATTTTCGCCGTCTTAGGTCCAAACGGATCTGGCAAAACAACCTTGATCAAATGCTTGTTGGGCATGGTAATTCCAAACAAAGGGGATGTCTCTGTGTTAGGTGAGAACATAAAAAAAGATTCTAACTACAGACACAAAATAGATTATCTACCCCAAATCGCCAATTTCCCCAACAACTTAAGAGTGAAAGAATTAATTACAATGATTAAAGATCTACGTGGCAAGACTAACTTGGATCAGGAATTAATCAGCTTGTTTAAATTAGAGCCTTTTTTAGATAAAAAATTAGGAAATCTTTCGGGTGGTACCAAACAAAAAGTAAACTTGGTATTAACCTTTATGTTTGATAGTCCATTGGTGATATTGGACGAACCAACTTCAGGTTTAGACCCCATTTCATTATTAAGATTAAAAAAATTGATCCAGGCAGAGAAAGCCAAAGGTAAAACCATTCTGATCACCTCGCATATCATGAGTTTTGTTGAAGAGATTTCAGATGAAATTGTATTCCTTTTAGAGGGTAAAATATACTTTAAAGGAACGATTACCGAACTTAGAGACAAAACCAATCAACCGGATTTCGAACATGCCATCGCATCCATATTAACAGACAATCATGTTTAAAATATTAAAATATAGTTTTTACGATTTAATGCGCAGCCGTTGGAGCTACGTGTATTTTGCATTTTACTTATTACTTGGTGTTGTGTTGTTGTTTTTAAACAACGACTTGTCCAAAGCGGTCATCACCTTAATGAACGTTATTATTGTTTTGGTGCCTCTAATAGGAACCATTTTTGGCGTCATGTACTATTATAATTCCAAGGAATTTACAGAGCTGTTATTGGCACAACCCTTAAAACGATCATCGATTTTCCTGGGTCAGTATCTCGGTGTAGCCATTTCGCTGTCCATGAGCTTGATTTTAGGATTGGGCATCCCGTTTGTTTTTTACGGTTTGTTTATGTCCAATGCCATTTGGGATTTTTCCTTATTACTTATAACAGGAACATTTCTGACCCTCATATTTACAGCTTTGGCCTTTAATATCGCTTTATCCAATGAAAATAGAATTAAAGGTTTTGGTTATGCCATTTTATTATGGTTGTTCTTAGCCATTATTTATGATGGCATCTTCCTAATGTCACTGATTATTTTTGAAGATTATCCTTTGGACAAACTTTCTTTAATTGGAACCATGTTAAACCCCATAGATCTATCTCGTACTTTAATCTTGCTTAAGTTGGACATTTCTGCCTTGTTAGGTTATACCGGCGCGGTATTCAAGCAGTTTTTTGGAACCAATTTCGGATTGATCGTATCTTTTTCGGCATTGACTTTGTGGGTGATTTTACCGGTTTTGAGAATCACCATGAAAGCCAAGAAAAAGGATTTTTAAACTTTTAGTGATTGGAATTGGATTGTGATAATTATCATATAAAATTTAGAATATGATACTTAACTTTGTACCATGATTACTACCATTGCACATAAAATTACAGCCTATGTTTTGGTGTTTATATTATTTGCACATAATATCAATACTCTAATGATTATAGGTGATTTTTTGGCAAATCAAGCAGTCATCGCAAAAAACCTGTGTATTCAAAAAGACGACCAACAAGGCTGTAATGGGAAATGTCAATTGACCAAACAGATTGTAGAAAGTACACCAGATTCCAATACCGACTTGCCAGCACAAGAAACAAGGCGTATGTCCTTGGATGCCTTTTGTTTGTATACAATTCAAGTGGCAGAAACTCAAACGGAGATCTTTTCTGCAACAAAGAACATACCTTTTGGATACACACCGTCCATTCTTCTTCAGTATCAGGATATTGATACCCCACCACCCAACTTTAGTTAATTTTTTAGGTATAAAAACCTTGTTTTTTCCTTTTCTGGCTTGTTTTTACACGCGAGCAGGGGACTTTAGAACTTTTTTAAACTTTATCATTAGTGTCCGATAAATGATATAATTAGTTATAAACCTATTCAAAACATAGGATGTTACTTGATTTTCAAAATGACTCCTTACTCTTTAGAAACCATTTCTATGGAAATTGATTGGGCAATTTTAGCTGAAACAATATCTAATTGTTAATTAGTTACAATCAGGTCTTGATTTTATATCGAACAACAATGAAACTTAATACTCAAAAAAATGAAACTAAAATATATCATCCCAATTCTTTTTATCACCTTATTTACAGTGTCATGTTCGAGTGATGACGATAATTCAGACACCATCATCAATGAGGTTGAAAATCTTAAAAAAATACAAGAACTGACCAACGCTACACATTCTGTCGAATTATTCAACACTTCTGGTAAATTTGAAACCGGTTATAATGCAATAACTATCCGAATCAAGGACAATGCCACCAACAATTATGTTGAAAACGCTTCCATATCTTGGATGCCCGTAATGCAAATGTCCACAATGAAACATTCGTCTCCAAAATCTGATATTACTAAATCTTTGGGTCAGAAAACACTTTATGAGGGATTTATTGTCTATCAAATGGCTAATCTCGATGGGTCAGGGTGGTCTTTAAAAGTTGATTATACAATAGACGCCATTAATTATTCTGTCCATTCAGATATTACCGTGATGCAAAGCGAGTATCAAAACGTGACCAGTTTTATGGGTGCCGATGACAAACGCTATATCATTGCTATGATAGAGCCAAGATCTCCTAAAATAGCTATTAACAAGTTGAAATTGGGTTTGTTTCAAATGGAAAGCATGATGTCATTTCCAGTTGTTGCAGATTATCAAATAACCTTGGATCCACGCATGCCAGGAATGGGAAATCACAGTTCACCTAACAATACCGATTTGAACTATAATTTGGCAGAGAAAATGTATGAGGGGAATTTGTCCTTAACCATGACTGGCTATTGGGTACTCAATCTAAAGTTGTTGAATGATTTTGATGAGGTTTTGAAAGGTGAAAATGTCACCGAAGAACATCCGAAGAGTTCCCTTTATTTGGAGCTTGAATTTTAACCCATCCTTTTTTACAAATTTTACAAAGCTATCTGAACACATCGTTCTGTCAGGTTGAGCGCAGTCGAAATCAAATTGAACTTTTCGACTCTTCTCATTCTGACAGAAAGGATAGTTTTTATAACCACTACGACAATGAAAAAGCTCATAACAGCTGTGATTTGGATGTTTTGTGGCGGATTTATCTTCGCTCAAGAATCCCATGACACTAAAAAAGATACGACCAAATTAGATGAAATCACTTTGGTTGGCAGACGTAAATTAAGTAATTATCGACAAGAAAAAACCTTATCGAGTATTGATGATTATTTAGAAAAATCGAATAAAATTACTATGATCAAGCGTGGCAATTACGCTTGGGAACCCGCCATGAACAATATGAACAGCGAGCGGTTAAACGTGACTATTGATGGTATGCAGATATTTGGGGCCTGTACTGATAAAATGGATCCCATTACCTCTTATGTTGATGTATCCAATTTGCAGAAAGTAAGCATCGGCTCAGGACAATCAGGATCTGAAAATGGGCATACTATCGGAGGAGGTATCGATTTGCAGTTACCAAATTCTAAATTCCAAGGTTCCGGATTAAAAACAAGTGTCGATCTGGGCTATGAAACCAATGGCAACTATAGAACGGGTGGTTTGGATCTGGAATATTCTGGTGCTATATTCTATCTCAATGCTGATGGCATCTATCGTAAGTCAGATAATTACGATGCAGGAAATAATGAGGAAGTGCTGTATTCGCAATTTCAAAAATATAATATTTCGCTGCAAAGTGGCTATAAATTGAATGAGCATCACACATTAGAGGCAGCCGTCATTTATGACAAGGCAACTGATGTCGGATATCCTGCACTGACTATGGACGTTTCGCTTGCCGAAGCACTGATTACTTCAGTAACGCATAAATATGAAAATGATTCGACCTTTATTCAGTCTTTGGAGTCTAAGCTTTATTACAACACCATCACTCATGTAATGGACGATTCCAAACGTCCAGATGTGCCTATTCGCATGGACATGCCTGGATGGAGTGATACTTATGGGTTTTATAGTAAAGCGTCTATGCAGGTGAGCAAACACGCACTTGAAGTCAATCTCAATGGGTTTTACAACCGCTCCTGGGCAGAAATGACTATGTATCCCAACGATCTCAATCAATCTGCTATGTTTATGTACACATGGCCAGATATTCGAACCTTGTATTCAGGTATTTACGCTAAAGATACTTATGCTATTAATGATCATACTTCTTTATCAGCAGCCTTGAGGGTCGGATTTCATCAAAATGAGATTGCCAAAGAAACCGGCTTGGAAAGTCTTCAAATATTCTATCCGGAAATTGGAGCTCTAAAAAACAGAGCCTTGTCCAGTTTTACAACCAATTACCTATATAAAAAAGAGCATTATGATGTGTCTTTTGGAGCAGGTTATGGTGAAAGAGCACCATCAGTCAGCGAAGGTTATGGGTTTTTCCTCTTCAATAGTTTTGACAACTATGATTATATAGGCAATCCGACCTTAAATAACGAAAAGTCTATTGAAGCCAATTTTAAAGCGAATTACCACGAGAATAATTTTCATATAGGATTGGAGACCTCTTATTTTTATATCATGGATTATATCATTGGAAATATAGATGAAAGCTTGAGTGCAATGACTATTGGTGCTGATGGTGTAAGAGTATACGATGCGCTTTCAAATGCCAAAATATTTAATGTGTATTTGAATTCATCTTACAAGCTTTCAAATTCATTTTCAGTAAATGGAACTGTGGGCTACAATTATGGAAGTGGTAGCAATGGCGAGAACCTACCTTTGATAAAACCCTTTTCCTATTTGGCGGAAGTGAACTATTCAATTCCAAAATTTAACGCGGCGTTACAATTGGAAGGTAATGGCAATCAAACCCGATATAGCAGTTATTATGGCGAAGATGAAACGCCATCATACGCGACTTTAAACTTAAATTTAGGCAATGAATTTAATCTCAAGACCAATAAGGTGGTCTTGAAATATGGGATAGAAAATATTTTGGACACTAATTATTCAACTTATGCCGACTGGAATAATATTCCACGACAAGGCCGAAATTTTTATATAAATATGTCTTATGTAATCTATTAGATCAGCGCCAGAACTCATCACTCACATTGTCTACAAAGCGTTCGTCATGATGAATGTCTTCAATGAGTGCCAATTGTGCTTCTGTAGCGTTCTTTTGGATTTCGGGAAAAAGTATACGTTCTTCAAATCGGATGTGCTGCTCTAATTCCTCTTCAATTTTATGAAGGGACTTTTCAATATCCTTTTCGTCATTGAAGAGGCGTTTTAGGCGTCTGTGCTCAGCCAAGGCACGTTTTACCAATTCATTGTCTGCTTTTAAAAGCGGGAAGATATGGGCTTCTTCAAGTTCAAAATGTGGAATCAGTTCATTTTCAAAAAACCAATCGGCGTAGGTTTTAATGCGCTCAATTTCGATGTTTTTGCTGAATCCACTTCTGATTTTCCAAGAAAGCAATAAACCATGATGGTGCTCTCTGCTGAAAGGTTGAAGTGCTTTATGTCGTTTTAACGGTTTTTGTTTCATGATTGATAATATTTAAGATAAAAATTAAAATGCCTAAGGGCAAAAGAATACTGCTAATGAAAAGCAATAAATAATAGTTGGGTAACATCCCAAGGGCAAAATAGTAAAAAAGACCCTGAATAAGCAATAAAACCTCAGTTGCAATGAATCCGATGATGAAACAATAGATTCCAAAGGTCAAAGGCTTGCTTTTAATGGAAATCAGGTTTGAGCTCAAAAGGAATGCAAACAAAAATCCTGTGATGACTCCTAACATCATCAAATGGATAAAACCAATCACAAAATTGTGATACTGGTAGGCCATTCTCGAGATGGTGGGCACGATAGAACTGGTTTGTAGAGCTATTTTCATGATAAAAGAAATGAGTGCCAAAGCATACATCGATTTGATCAGTGTTGGTGTCTTCCTCCAGAATTCCTGCCAGTGTGGACGCAGCAATAAGATAAAGTAATATCCTGATAAAAGCTGTAATAATGCACCCAGTCCATTAATCCATAAAAGTATAGAATGAAAGGCATACCAACTAACAGGTAAGGCAAAGGTCAGTACGGTGGAGGCAATAAGTGTGATGAAAAAACGCTGAAAAAGCGGGGTGCCTTTTATATTAAATTGATGTAGGAATACCGCTAAAACAGCAAACATAAACCAACCATTAAACTGAAAATGCAGGAAAAACTGAATAGCTATTTGAAAAAATGCAGATTCTATCCCCAATTTTGCAGCCGCTGGACCTAAGCACCAAATACCAATAGTAGAAATGAACATAAAAACTAATGAAGCCTTCAGCAGTAATTGTATAGGTTTTGAATGGATTTTGTGATGTTTCCATATCAATCGGATAAACAGGTAGCTACATATAATATGCAAGGTTGAAAAACTAATGGAGATGGCAGCGTATCCTTGAAATGGAAAACTGACCATCATGCCAATCACGGCAATCTCCGTGAGCCAAAATAGACGGTTATAAACCGGTTTCTTATCTGGGATAAAATGATGGATTAGCAGCACATATAACATGAGATATACCCAACCCAACATTGCGCCATGCGAATGGGCATGCATCAGGCTCCTAAATTCAAAGGGTAGGGGTTTTACAAATTCATGAAGGGGAATCACAAAAACATACCGTAACATCAAACCCATTATGGCTGCGACCAAAAAGTTTATGAGACATACGATAACGAGTTTTTTCTGCATTTAAGAGGTTTTCATCATTCAATAAATGAATCCACTATGATAGGATTTTTTTTGATAAATAAAGAATTTATAAAGAAGAATTCTTTAGTCATTCTGTATAGTGTCAGGCTATGATGTTTCAAAATTAAATAGAAAAACACTCCCTAATCGTATCTTTTATTGCGGTACTTGAATTTCTTCAAAGAAGCATACAAATACCACAGCAGGCCAAGAAACGAAAAAGAAGTGTCTTATCAACAATTAAAACCAAAACTAATTGAGAGTTTGTTCCAGCGCAATTGCTTTAGGGAACAATATATTATTTTCTAAATGTATATGTAGATGTAAATCCTTTTCAAATTCATCCAACATGGCAAAGGTTACTTTGTACGTGTTGCAGGCATCCGCTGGTGGCGTATAATTATTTGTCAGTTCCACGATTTTTCTGAAGCGATCACCTTCAAGTTCATGATCATGTTTCATCAAGGCAATTGGATTTTCTACAGTTGTAAATTGTGGCGATTCAATTTTAGTACCTTCCATTTGGGCCTTCACCATACGCTTTATAAAAGGGAAGAGAATAAGTTCTTCTTTTTTCATGTGAGATGCCATCTCTTTGGCACAGCCGATAAAAAGTGTTGTAATTTCTAAAAGTTCAGGATGTCTTTGTCCGTGTACTTTACAAAGTTTATCTAAAAATTGACGTAATATTGGTGTTTTTTCTTCAACATATCGGTGGTGTTTCTTTTCGATATATTCTGCCAACAAATCCAATGGCCATGATTTATAGTCAATAGATTGTTGGTTGTTTGAAATTTGAATTTCCAGGAGTTTACCGAGTAATTCCTCGACCTCGATATTATTTTTTTTGCATACCTCTTCAACAGTTCTATCACCTTTACAGCAAAAGTCGATACCATAGTTTGAAAATACCGCTGCGGTTCTAAAGTCGTCAGCCACAAACTGACCGATCTGTTTTTGTGCGTCTTTATGTAATGTTTCCATAAATTTCTTCCCATCCTCTATAAACAAGGATTTTTTCGGGTGCTTATTAATTAGACAATTATTATTTCGGATAGTTTTATCCTATTTATATATAAATTTTTTTTTTTAAATTTTTAAAAATGAAGCCCCAGATTTGATGTCTAAAGCCAGTTGCTCAAGATTAGTGCTTTCCAACATTAGTTTTAACTCGTTGCGTATCACTTTAAATTGGTCGTGGACAGGGCATGGGTGATTCTCATCACAAACGTTCAAACCCAAACCACAACCGTGATAAATGCTGTCGCCGTCAATGGAATTTACAATTTGAGACAGTTTGATTGAGGAAATCTCTTCTTTCGGAATTTCGAATCCACCATGAGCACCTTTTACTGAATTGATAATGTCGTTCCTTACTAAGGCTTGAAGTATTTTTGCAGTAAACGCTTCTGGGGAATCGATTTCTTTAGCAATCTCCTTTAAACTGACCCGATTGCCATCATAAGAGTTCAAGGCTATATAGATAGATGCTTTAATACCGTATTCGCAAGCTTTTGAAAACATATTGGGTTTTTAATTTAAACAAATATACATTAAAATTTAATTCGGACAAAATTATCCGCATTAAAACATTGCTAATATTTTTAATCACAATCAATCGTACCTTGGACCATATCAACAACCGGCGCAGGGGATATATAAGGAATACCTAAGCCCATGCCTCGAAGAATAAATAATAGACCTATGACCACTACAAATACTGGAATTGCTTTTTGAATACGCTGTTTTACTGTGGTATTTAGAAATTTTCCGAGATAAATGGCTGATGTCATCAACGGGATGGTACCTATACCAAAGAGTGCCATATATAAACTGCCTTTTAGGGCGCCTTCCATGCCTAAAGAAGCAAAAACTGCCATATAGACAAGTCCACAAGGCAAAAAGCCATTTAGGAATCCGATAGTCAAAAAAGTGTCCGCAGTTTTTTTCTTAAAAGCTTGGCCCAGAGCTCTCTTCACTCTAGAAATCAGCTTATATATAGGTTTCGAAAAATTGTATTTATTGAAAATTTTTGTAGGCATGAGAACGACTACGATCATCAAAATACCAATAAATATGGAGAGTTGTTGTTGCAAGCCAAAAATATAAAGACTTTTTCCAACCAATCCGAAGAAGAGACCTATAATACTATAGGCTAAAAGCCTTCCGAAATGATAGGTGAAAATCTGGAAAACTTTTTTGGCGGAGTTTTCACGATCTACAGGTAACATAAAGGCGATTGGCCCACACATGCCCACGCAATGAAAACTTCCTAAAAGACCAAGTATGACCGCAGACCAGAGCATTTAATAGACAATATCTTTTTTGTACAAATACAAATTTCCGTTATATTGCCAATCCACTTTAATGTTCCAACGACCACCTAACAAACTTTTGTCAGGTATGAGCAAATTATGGTCAGACAATGAAATTGCACTTTCAAAGTCTAATTGTTTATTAGATGGTCTATATAGGAACACTTTTCCTGTGATTTTTGATAGCTCCATATCTTTCGGAAAACTAAGAATTATGCCTTCCGGAACGCGTTTCCAAGTAATATCCTCTTTTAGATGTTGCGCGTTTTTCTGTTTGTTCATGTCGTTTTCAAACTCCAATTCCTGATTGTAGTAGTTCTCAACCACCAAATCATGTTCATACTTTTTGTTGACGGTCATTGAAATAACAAAATACAATATAAAGCTTATAAAAAATATAAACGCCAACACAATCCCTGTACCCCAATTAATTTTCATAATCCTTTATGCCTGCGAAGGCAGGCATCTCTTTTTAATTCGTTAATATTTAGTTTCTGAAACCTCCACCCCTGAAACTTTGGGAGTAAAACCTTCCCGCTTATTTCGTTCTTTCTCTGCGACGCTAATTATAACTTCTCGGTCCCAAAAAGTTGACAGAAGTGGTTTCAATCAGTTCATCATCACTGTAAACTTCAATCATTACTTTATTCTTGTCCGATTTTAATTCACTTTGGTCAATTTCAATAAACATGGTGCCTTCTGCTAATCCTTGCATAGGAACGATAAAACGATCCTCTGCGGAAACCACCTTGACAACGCCTTTATAACCTCTCAATTTGAAATTAATTTCTGGAATATCCTTCGTGGTCTTATTGATCAGTTTATAGGTGAATACATTACTGATAATGTTATTTTCCTTGTGTTCATATAATTGACCAGGAAGTCTTAATACACGCGCTTCTACATCATTTCTCAACATTAACATGCCTATAAGAAGACCTGTTAAGATCACTAAAACCGCAGAGTATCCTTTGAGGCGTGGTGTAAATTCGAATTTCTTTTTCTTTTCAATATTTTCTTCACTGGCATATCTGATCAGGCCTTTCGGAAGGTTGATGCTCTCCATGATATGGTCGCACTCGTCAATACACGCCGTACAGTTGATGCATTCCAACTGTGTGCCATTTCTGATGTCAATACCTGTTGGACACACATTCACGCATTGAAAACAATCAATGCAGTCTCCAAAACCAAGTGCTTCTCTATCTTCGTTTTTACGGAATTTTTTTCTACCATTTTCACCTTCTCCACGTTTGTGGTCATAAGCAACAACTATCGATTTATTATCCAATAATACGCCTTGTAATCTTCCATAAGGACAGGCTATTATACATACCTGTTCTCTGAACCATGCAAACACAAAGTAAAAGACACCAGTAAAAATGAGCAAGGGAAGTAACGTGCTGGCATGGGCCACCGGACCTTCGGCGATATATACCAACAATTTATCGCTGCCAATTAAAAACGCTAAAAATACGTTCGCAATGACGAATGAAATGACCAAGAACAGAAACCATTTGAAACCTCGCTTTCTGATCTTTTCCGCATTCCAATCTTGTCGATCCAAACGCATTTGTGCACCTCTGTCGCCTTCAATGGCGTATTCAATCCGTCTGAATACCATTTCCATGAAAATGGTCTGTGGGCAAATCCATCCGCAGAAAATACGGCCGAAAGCCACTGTAAACAGGGCGATAAAAATCACACCTATCAACATTGAAATGACAAAAAGATGAAAGTCTTGAGGCCAAAATGGAAAACCGAAAATATTAAAACGGCGTTCTAAAATGTTGAACATTAAAAACTGGTTGCCGTTGATTTTAATAAATGGTGCGGACAAAAAGAAAGCCAAAAGCACATAACTTACCCACTTCCGATAATCGTAAAATTTTCCGCTTGGTTTTTTCGGAAATACCCATTTTCGGTTACCTTCTTCAGTGAGTGTACCTATTGAATCTCTAAAGCTTTCGTTTTCAGGAGTCTCCACAGTATTTTATATTTTATCCCGAAGGACATGATCGGTTTTTCAAAATAAAAAGCCGAATGATTTTAATCTATTCTTCTACCCAGATATCACCTTCCGGATCTTTTGGATTTGCAGGTGTTGTTCCTTGAAAAGTCAGGATGTAACTTGATACCTGAGCCATTTCAATTGGCTTTAATGTCGATTTCCATGGAATCATTCCTTTTCCACTACGCCCACCTTCACTCACGGTATGGAAAATGTTTTTGATTCCACCACCCAAAATCCAATGTTCGTCTGCGAGGTTTGGACCAATTCCACCGCCACCATCTGGCATATGACAAGCTACGCAATAAGCATCATAAACGACTTTTCCATTAGCTAAATCAGCCGGATCTGTCATAACGGTTACAGAGTCAAAATCGACCAGATCTTTGGCGTTTTTCTTATACTCTTCCAATTCCATTTTTGCGAGTTCTAAAGTGGAATGTAATTCGTCATATTGGGTTGGCCCGTTAAAGACATGAAAACGCAACATATAAACCACTGCGAAGACAATTGAGGCATAAAAACCATAGCGCCACCATGGTGGAAGATCGTTGTCTAGTTCTTTAATACCATCATAATCATGATCAAGGATGATTTCACCTTCTTTTTCAATGGGCTTTGAACCCAGCATCTTTTTATAGGTTTTTTTGACCCATTCCACAATTTTTGGAGTCGATGTTTTAGTGGTCAGATACCTCGCTTTAGCGTCTTCATCCAAACTTTGAAACATGACATTCTCCAAAGCGGCAATAATAGCTTCAATACCTATAATGAGAAGCAATACAAACCCTAAGAACAATAAAATCATGGGATTGTTCATAAATGCGGGATCGTGCGGTGTGCCCACAAAGAGTTCTACAATGACCCAGATAATAAAGAATAGTACGGGTACCCTAACGTATGCTGGAATTAAATTTCTCATAATTGTGTATCGTTTTGGTTGTCTAAAGGAATGTCGCTCATTCTATCGATATATTCTTTTTTTGCAGTCAATACCCACCAAAAAAGCGCTACGAAGAAAATGAAAAATATGAGCAAGGAAATCAATGGATATATTTCTATACCTGAAATACTGTCCATATGGTTTTTTATATATTTCAACATAATGGTTAGTTTTGTGTTGTTTCTAAATCTTTGACTTTAATATCAGTTCCAAGGCGCTGTAAATAGGCGATAATTGCCACAATCTCACGATCGCGCATTTCAACGAAATCATCGCCGCCATTGGCTTTATCTTTTTCGTAAGCCTCTGCAAAAGCAGGATCACCGTAAAGGTTCTCTTCAATCTGAGTTCCTTGTTCTGTCATGCTTTGTTGTGCATTTGCAACGTCTTCTTCCGTATATGGCACTCCTAAAGTCATCATGGCCCTCAATTTTCTCTCGGTTACAGACTTGTCCAATTTATCTGTGATCAGCCATTTATAACCAGGCATAATGGAACCAGAAGAGGTACTTTGTGGATCATACATGTGGTTAAAGTGCCAACTGTCAGAGTATTTGCCACCAATTCTGTGTAAATCAGGTCCTGTACGTTTACTTCCCCATAGGAATGGATGGTCATAGACATACTCACCAGCTTTTGAGAATTCACCATAGCGTTCTACTTCATCCCTAAAAGGTCTAATCATTTGAGAGTGACAGCCAACGCAACCTTCTCTAATATAAAGATCTCTACCTTCAAGCTCAAGGGGGGTGTATGGTTTTACGCTCGTAATGGTTGGAATGTTTGAGTCTATCACTAAGGTCGGTACAATTTGAACAATACCACCAATAAGGATGGCTATTGTTGCTCCAATAGTCAATTGAACAGGTCTACGCTCTAACCAACTGTGCCAGTGTTCGCCAGCAACCATTCCTTTAGAAACGCGTTGTAACGCAGGAGCTTCTGCAAGCTCATCAGTAACTTCGCTTCCTTTTCTTACTGTTTGAATAATATTGTAGATCATGACGATCATTCCCGTCAAGTATAAAGTACCACCAATAGCACGCATCCAATACATTGGCATAATTTCGGTAACGGTTTCCAAGAAGTTACCGTAAACCAAAGTACCATCAGGATTAAATTGCTTCCACATACTTGCTTGGGTAAAACCAGCAACATACAACGGTAATGCATACATGATAATTCCTAATGTTCCTATCCAGAAATGGAGGTTGGCCATTCCAGTAGAATATAGTTTCGATTTGGTCAATCGAGGAATCAACCAATAGATCATCCCAAAGGCTAAGAATCCGTTCCAAGCTAAGGCAGCAACGTGCACGTGCGCAATAATCCAGTCGGTATAATGAGCAATGGCGTTTACGTTTTTAAGCGATAACATTGGTCCTTCAAATGTTGCCATACCGTATCCAGTAATCGCTACCACCATGAATTTTAAAACAGGATCAGTTCTTACCTTATCCCAAGCACCACGAAGTGTCAATAGTCCGTTGATCATCCCTCCCCATGAAGGCATTAATAACATGACTGAGAATGCGACCCCTAAATTTTGTGCCCATTCAGGTAATGCTGAGTATAATAAGTGATGCGGTCCTGCCCAGATATAGATAAAGATCAACGACCAGAAGTGGACTATGGAAAGTCTATAGGAATACACAGGTCTGTTGGCTGCTTTAGGTACAAAATAGTACATAAGACCTAAAAACGGTGTGGTCAGGAAAAACGCTACAGCGTTATGCCCATACCACCATTGTACCAGGGCATCCTGAACTCCTGCATAAACAGAATAACTTTTAAAGGCACTGACCGGTATCTCTAAACTATTAAATATATGAAGTACGGCAACCGTAACAAAAGTGGCAATGTAAAACCAGAGCGCAACGTACAAATGACGTTGTCTTCTTCTTAAAATAGTCCCGATTAGGTTCCATCCAAAAACAACCCAAACAAAGGCAATGGCAATATCGATTGGCCATTCTAATTCAGCATATTCTTTTGATGTTGAAAAACCTAACGGCAGAGTAATTGCCGCGGCAACAATGATTAATTGCCATCCCCAAAAGTTGATGTTACTTAGGGTATCACTGAACATCCTGGCTTTTAGCAAACGCTGTGATGAATAGTAAACCCCAGCAAAAATGGCGTTACCCACGAATGCAAAAATAACCGCATTGGTGTGTAAAGGTCTCAACCTTCCAAAACTCAACCATGATATGCCATCGGTAAGGTTAGGGAAAAGGAATAGAAAAGCTAATAAGAGTCCCACGATCATCCCAATAAGCCCCCAGAACAAGGTGGCATAAAGGAATTTCTTAACGACTTTATTATCGTAATAGAATTGTTGCATTTCCATAGTAAAAAAATTATTCTTGGTTAGTTAGTTTTGATTTTTTTAAAGTTTTTGGTTTTTCTTTTACTAATTCGTCTTCAAAAAGCATACGTACAGACGGTGTGTAGCTATCATCATACTGTCCGTTTTTTACGGCGAAAATGAAGGCAACAAAAAAGATGACGGCTACTAAAATGCTCAGACTCAGTAATAAATATATAACACTCATACCTGATAGAAGTTATGGCTCAAAATTACGTTTGACGCTTTTATTATTTTATGATATTTATCATGTTTCAGATATTCGAATTACGAATATCGGAATATTTTTATAAACTTTCTCCTTTTATTACCGTGTAATTCCTACGGGTTATTAAGGTGGTTTGGCATTTAAATCTCCCAAGGCCTCATATTTTAAATGATGAAATAAGAACATGCCTATCAATACTGCATTCTATTTCAATTTTCGCGCAGTTAAGTTTGTAGCGATAGTCGTGAAAACCACAATACTAATCGAGCTTAAGGGCATCAAGATGGCTGCAACAACAGGTTCCAATCGTCCGGTTACCGCAAAAGAGACGCCCACGACATTATACATAAATGACAGTACAAACGCCCATTTCACAATTTTAATGGCCGATTTTGACAAGTTAATAAAATCGCTGAGACTATTAAATCTTTCTGCATCCAAAATAGCATCACATGCAGGAGAAAATACATTCACGTTTTCTGAAAGTGCAATTCCAACGTTACTTTGTGCAAGAGCACCGGCATCATTGAGACCATCTCCAATCATCAATACCTTAGCACCTTCACTTTGATGATGTTTGATATATTCTAACTTATCATCGGGTTTTTGATTAAAAAGCAATTTGGTCCTTGCCGGAAGCAATTTTTTCAAATTTTCCATTTCGCCTTCATTATCACCAGAAAGAATGGCCAAATCATAGTTCTTTTTAAGCTTATTGAACAACTGCGACAAGCCTTTTCGATAACTATTATAGAAGGTGTATTTTCCTTTGTAAGCATCGTTGCTACTGATATGGACTGATGTGTTCAGGGCAGCTGCCTCGTTTGTTCTTCCAACAAAATTTGCAGAGCCGATTTTCATGCTGTCTTGTTGGTGCATCCCTTGAATGCCTTGACCTACATGCTCTTCAAATTGATCGAGCATGATGATGTCATTCTCTTCTAAAAGATCATAAAGCGTTCTGCTCAGTGGGTGGTTGGAACCTCTCAAAGTGTTTTTCAATAAAACCTCTTCAGCTATCGAAAGGGAATCCCCTTCGTAAGTTGCTGTGCTTTGTTTGTTGGAAGTGATAGTTCCAGTTTTATCAAATATGATGGTGTCTATCGCTGCCAACTGTTCAATAACAGTGGCGTTTTTTAAATAGAACTTATGTTTGCCAAAAATGCGAAGGATATTTCCAAGTGTAAATGGTGCTGCGAGGGCAATGGCACACGGGCAGGCAATAATCAAAACTGAGGTAAAAACGTTTAATGCCTTACTGGAATCAACAAACAACCAAAATGCTGTAGAAATAAAGGCGATGCTCAGAACGACAATGGTAAACCGTTTACTGATCAGGTTGGTCAATGTGGTAAATCCGTCTTCCTTAACTTTATTGAACACATCATTGCCCCACAATTGGGTCAGATAACTTTGTTCCACACTTTTTAAAGCTTCCATTTCTATACTTCCAGAAGTCTGCTTGCCTCCTGCAAAAAGCTTATCTCCAGAGATTTTACTGACAGCATCTGATTCCCCTGTGACAAAACTATAATCTATTTTTGCTCTTCCTTTGATGAGCACACCATCTACAGGAATCAATTCCTCATTTCTGATCAGCAATCGGTCGCCCTTTTTAATATCATACACTTGAATTGGATGTTCCTGACCAGCTTTGGAAATTTTAGTAATGGCTATTGGAAAATAGGATTTATAGTCGCGTTCAAAAGATAGAAACGAATAGGTTCTTTGTTGAAAGAATTTGCCCAATAATAAGAAGAACAATAAGCCTGTTAAACTATCAAAAAAGCCCGATCCGTGGTCGAAAATGATATCAAAAGTGCTTCGTAAAAAAAGCACGATAATTCCTAATGCAATAGGCACGTCAATATTCAATACTTTGGCGCGTAAGCCTTTGTAAGCAGAGATATAGTAATCTTGTGAAGAATAAAAAACCACAGGTAGTGAAAATGCAAACATCAACCACCTGAAAAATGGCTTGTACTGGTCGAGCCAAAACTCTTTCACTTCAAAATACTCGGGAAACGACAGGAACATCACATTGCCAAAGGCAAATCCAGCAATTCCGAGTTTGTAAATTAAGGAGCGGTTAACCTGAGTTTTACCAGTGGAGAAATCTTCTAAGCTGATATAAGGCTCATATCCGATGGAACTCAGTAAAATGACCGCTTCTTTTAAGCTGAAATTTTGAGAGTTATATTGTAGTCGCACAGTTTTCTTGCCGAAATCTACTTGCGAATTTGAAATATGGCTATTGAGTTTATTTAGGTTTTCAAGAATCCAAATACAGGAACTACAATGGATTTGTGGAATATAAAGTGTTGCTATTTGTGATTTGCCATCATCAAACTCCACCAATTTATCAATAATGTTCTGTTGGGAAAGGAAGTCGTATTTTCCTTGAATATCTTTTGGAGTTGTGCCTGGTGCAGATTGGAGGTCATAATAGCAAGTGAGGTCATTTTCTGAGAAGATTTCATAAACCGTCTTACAACCTTGGCAACAGAAAGTTTTCTCGTCAAAAAAAATAGTGGACGAATCAGAGAGATCTCCACAGTGGAAACAAGTTGAAGATTCCATAATTATGCTCTTTTATACCTTGCGCAAAGGTCGCAAATGATTATCATTTAAACTATGATAATTGTCATGTTTTTCTTAATTTTGGGGGTCAATAAACTAGGTATGAGTAGATGTGAGCAATGCATTGCACGTCAATTGAATTCGATGAAAACCTTGACAAAAGATGAACTCAAAGAGGTAGCTGCATGCAAGAGAACAATTTTTTATAAGAAAGGGGAAGTCATTTTTGGTGAAAATGAAATGCTCTCTGGCGTTTATTGCGTGAGAGAAGGCATTTGTAAAATGACAAAATTGAGCGCCAATGGAAAAGATCATACTGTCAAATTAATGGGTAAGGGCAAATTGATAGGCCAGCGCTCCGTGATTAGTGAAGAACGCACCCATTTAAGTGCGGTGGCTCTTAATGATGTTGAGCTGTGCTATGTGCCTAAAGATCAAATTTTGGGCAGTATTAAATCCAACCAAGAATTTTCTTTTAATGTGTTGCAGAATTTGGCCCAAGACTTAAGGGAAGCCGAAGGTGACCTTATCAATATGGCCCAAAAATCTGTGAGACAGCGTCTGTCTGAGGCTTTGACCTATGTTAGTAAAAATTTCGGAGAGACCGAAGAAGGTTATTTGAACGTCAACTTATCCCGCGAAGACTATGCAAGTATCGTTGGAACGGCTACGGAATCTGCCATCAGGATTCTATCCCAATTTAAAAAGGAAGGTCTGATTTCTACCTCAGGTAAGAAAATTAAAATTGAAAAGTTAAAGGAGTTGGAACGTGTGGAGTAAGAGGTATTCTATATTCTTTTGAACATTGTAAAACACTGTTCTCAATTCAATTCCAAAAATAAACCCCAAAGCTTTTAATGCTTTAGGGTTATTCTCAAAGTTTTTTCAAAGTATTCTCAATATTTCGAATCACTAAGACTCGTTTTTAGATTTTATCTCTGTAGCTTTCATTTCTCCATCAAGAGGTGCATTTGCATTCTTCAAATATTTATCTAAAAACTGAAGCACTCTGCTATAGGCTTCAATTTGATTTTCTTTTTTGATAAACCCATGACCTTCATCCTCAAAGAGGACATATTCAACAGGAACTCCATTTTTACGGACCCCGGCCACAATTTCATCAGATTCTACCTGTAAAACCCGTGGATCTTGAGCGCCCTGTAAAACGATCAATGGCTTGGTTACTTTATCTGTATGGAACAACGGCGAAATGCGCTTGAGCCGTACAGAATCTTCTGTAAATGGATCACCCAATTCTAAGTACAATGATTTTCTCATAGATTCCCAATAAGGAGGAATACTTTTTAAAGTTCTGATCCAATTGGTCACGCCAAATAAATTGACCCCCACATCAAATTCTTCAGGAGCGTAGGTTAAGGCTGCCATGGTCATATAGCCACCATAAGAACCTCCAATAATTCCAATTTTATTACCATCGATTTCCGGTTGGGTGGCGAGCCAATTTTTGCCTTCCACACAATCCTGTAAATCTTTTTCACCGTGATTCAAATCGTCCATTTGGTAAAAAGTTTTACCGTAACCACTACTGCCTCGATTGTTGACGGCCAGAACGGCATAGCCATGATTGACCATATATTGAATAAACGAACTAAAGCCTTGACGAGATTGTCCACCAGGACCTCCATGCACCCAAACCATTGCTGGTACTTTGTTGTCCTCTGAAGCTTGATGAGGGAGGTAGTAAATGGCAGGAATTTCCACACCATCAAAGGATTTATAGCGAATGACCTTGGCAGTCACCAAATCTTCTGGATGAATGTCCTCGTTAAGGACATTGGTCAGCTGATGTTGTTTTTTGGTTTTAAAATTATACGTGTATAGATTGGATGGCATATTGGATCCACCAACATATAGGCGCATCCATTGTTCGTCATCACTGAAACCAACGCTGGTAATGCTTTGATCTCCGAAATCAGGCAAATCAATAGGAGCATTCGTGGCGACATCTATAACTTCAATGGCGTTTTTGCCATCTTCATTCACATAAACGACCATATACGTGCCGTTTTTGGTGAAACCTGCACCCATAATATCCCATGATTTTTCAAGGACCTGAGTTTTTTCCTTTGTTTTGAGATCATATTTCATTAAATAGGAAAACTCTACCCCATCATCTGTGGTATAATAAAGTGCACTACTGTCATTGGAAAAGTCTTGTGCCGAATTGCTGCTCTGGTTACTGTTGACTTTCGACTTCTCTCTTGTTTGTACATTATAAACATATAAATCGCTGTCATTGGTGTTCAAAGATTGTGCTAATGCAATAAAGTTTTTGTCCTTTGAAATCCCGCTGAAATTTAAGCCATCATTATTTTGATAAATCATTTTTGAGTTAAAGTTGGAAATATCCATCTCATAGACATCAAAGAATTTCGGATTCATTTTATTGGATCCGAAGTAAAACGATTTACCGTCATCAGCCCAACCATAGAATTGTGATTTTGCTCCTTTCTCTGGGGTCAAATCTTTAATAGTGCCTGTGGTATCACGTAAATAAATATGATCGATTTCATCCCCATTGCCATCTGCTGATAATAGCATACGGTCATCATTTGGGAAAAATGATTCTGCAAAATAAGACGTGCTGTCAGAGGCGGTAATGGGTGTGTAGCTGCCTCCAGTGGTCGGCACCGTGTAAACATTAAAAATTCCTGATCGGTTGCTTGAAATCAAGAGTTTGGAATTGTCAAAAGAAAAACTGCCACCAGTTACGGCTTCGTTATCCATAAACTGCTCAATGGTGTACTGCTCAACTTTGACGGCAGTATCCTCTTTTTTTTCATCCTTTTGGTCCTTGCAAGAAAAGCAAAGAAGAATTGTAATCGCAAAAATGAAGTGTTTCATGATTTTAGTGTTTTAGTTGGTTGGTATGCGGAAATATCTTAGACCTCAGATTTACATCGCTATTTCAACGCGTTGGCTTAAAGATAATAAAAAGGTATTATTAGATTCATAAAATAGATGTTAATAGATTTATCAGTCGCGCAAAATGTCGTATTTTTATGATGCTATGACAAAAAATACAAACACAAAACGAAAAGGTTTTGTTTTCAAGACTTATGAAGCGCCTTTTCAATCACCTTTTGATAAACTTTTCGAGATTTTTAAGGAGCTGATTACCCATACTTCTGGTGATTTTGACGAGGCTATTGATTGGTTGCGGGAATTGGATAAGGAGTACAAATTGACCACTGCAGAATACACCATTGATGATTTTATCGAAGACCTTAAGAAGAAAGGTTATATAAGAGAAGAAATCGATCCGGACGGAAACGGTGGAATAACCATTACCTCAAAAACCGAGCGTGCCATTAGACAACAAGCACTTGATCATATTTTTGGGCAGATCAAACGTAGTGGACAGGGCAACCATAAAAGTAAAAGCCCTGGAATAGGTGATGAGCATACGGGCGACTTTAGAAATTATCAGTTTGGTGATGCTTTGGACAAGGTGTCTATAACCGAAAGTTTAAAAAATGCTCAGATCAATCATGGCATTGGTGACTTCAGCCTATCTGAAGAGGATTTGGTGGTTGAAGAAACTTTGCACAAATCCCAAATGAGTACGGTGCTAATGATTGATATCAGTCACAGTATGATTTTATACGGTGAAGATCGGATCACTCCTGCAAAAAAGGTAGCAATGGCTTTGGCCGAATTAATTACTACCCGTTATCCGAAAGACACCTTGGATATCTTGGTTTTTGGCAATGATGCATGGCAAATAGAAATTAAGGACTTACCATATTTAAAAGTGGGGCCTTATCATACCAACACCGTTGCCGGATTACAATTGGCTATGGATTTATTACGAAGAAAACGAAATACCAATAAGCAAATCTTTATGATTACCGATGGAAAACCGAGCTGTTTGCGACTTCCAGATGGTCAGTACTACAAGGACAGTGCGGGATTAAATCCGTATATCGTGAATAAATGTTATGCCATGGCGCAACAAGCCAGAAGATTGCATATTCCAATTACCACCTTTATGATTGCGCAGGACCCCTACTTGATGCGTTTTGTAACTGAATTCACAAAAGCCAACCAAGGGAAAGCGTTTTACACAGGACTGAAAGGGTTGGGTGAGATGATTTTTGAGGATTATGAGACGAATAGGAAGAAGCGGATTAGAGGATAGAATGCTGGAAGTTGGAAGCACGAAGCACGAGGTTCACTCAACCTGCAAGCTTTCTAAAACCTTGTAGTTTAAAATTAGATAAATAACGAATTCAAATTGATGTAAATAAATTCTGAAATTTTTGTGTCAGAACTTTTTTATGTAGACAAATAACATATGAAAATAGAAACTATAACAACATTAGGCGAACTAAAAAACGCCAATTATCAAAGCAAATCGATAAAAGACGAATTGCGAGACAATCTGATTCAGAAAATTAAAAATAAAGAGACCTCATTTGAGGGCGTGCATGGTTATGAGAATACGGTGATTCCTGAATTGGAACGAGCCATTCTTTCCCGTCATAATATCAATTTATTGGGATTACGTGGCCAAGCTAAAACTCGCTTGGCGCGATTGATGTTAAATCTCTTGGATGACTATATTCCGGTGGTAGAAGGTTCTGAAATTAATGATGATCCTTTACATCCAATTTCGAGATATGCCAAGGAATTGATCAAGGAAAAAGGCGATGATACACCTATTGAATGGTTGCACAGAAGTGAGCGCTTTGCCGAAAAATTGGCAACTCCAGATGTTACGGTTGCCGATCTTATTGGTGATGTGGATCCGATCAAAGCAGCGAATTTAAAATTGAGCTACGCCGATGATCGCGTGATCCATTACGGTATGATTCCGCGCGCCAACCGTTGTATTTTCGTAATTAACGAATTGCCGGATTTACAAGCGAGAATACAAGTGGCATTATTTAATATTCTTCAAGAAGGTGATATTCAAATTAGAGGTTTTAAATTAAGACTGCCATTGGATATTCAATTTCTGTTTACTGCAAATCCTGAAGATTATACCAATAGAGGAAGTATTGTGACCCCGTTAAAAGATAGGATTGGCTCTCAAATCTTGACGCATTATCCAATTGATATAGAAACGGCACGATTGATTACGGAACAAGAGGCGAGAGTAGTAGAAGGGCAGAATGACATGGTTACGGTTCCTGATTTGGCTCGGGACCTATTGGAACAAATTGTTTTTGAAGCACGGGAAAGCGAGTATATTGATTCCAAAAGTGGTGTGAGTGCCCGTTTGAGTATTACCGCTTTAGAAAATTTAATGAGTACCGCAGAACGTCGCGCTTTAATAGCAGGCGATGGAAAGACAATGGTGCGTTTAAGTGATTTTGTTGGGATTATCCCATCCATAACTGGAAAGGTGGAGTTGGTTTATGAGGGTGAACAAGAAGGTGCAGCCGCTGTCGCTTATAATTTGATCGGAGAAGGTGTTAAAAGTCTCTTTGAGGAGTTTTTCCCTAAGATTGAAAAGCTAAAGAAAGAAGACGCTGAAACCCCTTATGACGATATTGTGTCTTGGTTCTTCAATCAAAAGGACGGCTTTGAGCTTTTGGATGATTTGAATGATACAGACTATAAAAATTTATTGGATACCATATCACCATTAGACGAATTAATGAGTGAACATCAACCTAAATTAACTAAGGAAGAAAGTTATTTTGTTAAGGAGTTTGTGCTATGGGCCTTGGTGGAATTCAAACAATTGAATAAATTCAGATTTTCAGAGGGCATTCATTTTAAGGATCCTTATGGAAGTTTTATAAGTGGTATTTAAAAGAATACGTCACTTTTAAGCGTCGGAAAAGAGTCGTTTTAAAAATAAGTTAAAACAGCATATAACACGCATCAAATTAGAGTTTTGGTGCGTGTTTTTTTTATCATTTATGGCATGGATTTAGCGCGTTCCTCTGGATTTCACATTATTTTCGCATAGCGTAATAATTTCTATTATTCTTTTTTTTCGAGTGATCTCTCTTTTAGCCTGATTTAGCCAATACAAATAGTTTTTTCTGTACGAGGGCGCGAAATCTTGATAGTTCTGAAACGCCTCTGTGTTTTTATTAAATTCGATTTGAAGATCTTCAGGAATGATGCCGTTTTCAACCGCATCCAATGCGGTCCAACTGCCATTTTGTTTTGCAATTTCAATAGTCTTAAATCCGCTGTCATGCATTAAATTATGGGATGTCAATTCTATAATATGACGTTTATTTAAAGCACTCCAAACGCTTGTAGCATTTCGTTGTGTAAAATACTGACGACGTTTGCCATCTCCCAAACTCCTTGCAGTGGAATCGATCCAACCATAACACAGTGCCACCTTTACCGCTTCTTCCCAACGCATGGAATCTTTTTCGTGGTCTATCTTGTAGAAAATTAGATGCACACCTTTACAGGAAGAATGATTTTCATGGAGCCATTCTCGCCATTCGTGGTCTGATTTAATATAGAGTTCTTCGAGATTCAAGTTTATAATTTTTTGGATTTCACATAAGAATCGACGTCGATTAAAAGGTCATCTCCTTTTATATTCATCATGGACCAATCTGCTTTGGGGTATAACCACAGTTCTTTACCGTTAATAGCAACTCGTATTGGCATTTCGAAACCCTTGACGGTATTGATCCATCGGTATTTCAATTGTTGATCTTTTATTTTATACTCCAGAGTTGGGATTCTGACATCTCTCAGATATTGATTAAAGAACGCGGACAAATCAATTCCAGACGTTTTAGAGATATAGTTTTCAATCTGTTCTGTAGTGACTGTTTGATGGTAAAATGTCTCGTTCAGACCTCTTAAAATTTGTCGCCACTGGTCATCATTGTTGATCCATTGTCTCAAAGTATGCAACATATTGGCGCCTTTATAGTACATATCTCCAGAGCCTGATTGGTTCACCTTATACGGGCCAATAATGGGTGCATCGTTTTGAATACCTCGTCGTGTACCGATGATATATACTGCCCCAGCCTTTTTCCCATAGAAATACTCTACAAATATACTTTCAGCATAGGCCGTAAAACTCTCGTGGATCCACATATCGGCCATATCCTTATAGGTGATGTTGTTGGCAAACCATTCGTGGGCAGATTCGTGGATGATGATGAAATCGAATTTTAAACCCCATCCCGTACCAGAGAGATCTCGTCCTAAATAGCCATTTTCAAATCCGTTGCCGTAAGTGACGGAACTTTGATGCTCCATTCCCAAATAGGGCACTTCTACCAATTTATAACCATCTTCATAAAACGGATAAGGCCCAAACCAATGTTCAAATGCTTCCATCATTCGTGGGGCATCTTTAAATTGTTCCTTGGCTTTCTCAAGATTGTCTTTCAGAACATAATAATCCATTTTCAAGATCCCGTTTTCGCCATTATAATCTTCAGAAAAATGGACGTAATCGCCAATATTCACATTGACCCCGTAATTATTGATGGGATTGTTGACAAACCAATGATAGGTTTTTGTCCCGTCTTTATGGTCTTCAATACTGCGCAACTGTCCGTTGGAGACTTCCATCAGTGCCTTCGGAACCCTAACGCTGATGAGCATACTGTCCACTTCATCATACATGTGGTCTTTGTTTGGCCACCAAACGCTGGCACCAAGTCCTTGGCAGGAAGTGGCCACAAAATCATTGCCATTGTCGTCCTTTTTCCAAGAAAAGCCACCATCCCAAGGGGCTCTTATGGCTTCTTTGGGTTGGCCTTCATAATAGACATCCAGACTTTGGAGACTTCCTTTTTTTTGATCCTTCTTTAGGCTTATAAAGTGGGCGTTGCCTTGAAGATCTACGCTGAGCTCTTCTCCGTTTTGAGTTACTTTGGTGATGGCTAATGGCGCTTGTAAATCAATTTGCAGCACCGAATTAGGTTCTATAACCCTATAATGTACAGTGTTTTTACCTTCGATGGATTTAGTACTCGGATCCACTGAAATATCCAAATGATAATACGTCAAATCCCACCAGGCACGTTCAGGTGTTATGGAGCCTCTTAGGCTATCTTGTTTTGTAAAGATTTTGTTTTGGCCATTTATGGTTTGAAATGATACTATAACCAAAAGGGAAAAAATATACTTGTTCATTGTCTAATTTCTTAAGATTGAGTTTGGAAAAGCGACCACACTTTCATAACCATCTTTTCCTACTGAAGCAACACCAAAATACGAATTGTCAATGACAATGCCTTTCAGTGTAAATTCGTCAATATCTCCAACATATCTGGAATGGTCCCAAGTTGGTGAGGTTGTATCTCTCCAGTAAATTTTATAGCCTTTAGCACCTTCCACTTGGTCCCATTTTAATCTTGCGGATGCTTCTACAATCCCACCAATGGCAACGGATTTAGGTGGAGGTGGAGCAGACGCCAAACTCTCCATGTTTATGGCATTGACTGCAGTTAATTTTGCGGCGTACGGAAAATTGACATGGTTAAAGGTGTCGCCATAATTGATCCCGTTTTCGATGCGAATATCTTGATGTTGTTGGGTATAATTCTCATGCGCTTCCATGATACGGATGCCAGCAAATCCTAAATCGTTGAACGGACGATGATGGCCGCCGCGACCAAAACGATCGAGTCTATAAACCATCATCGGATTCATTTCAGGCATATACGTTTGAGTGGTTTTATGAACGTAACGAGCCAATTGTCGTGAAATTCCATCTACTTCACCACCATAAAAACGGCGCATTTGACGTTCACGCTCAGTTTCGGTTGGAGGTACAGGCTCTGAAAATATTCTAAAGGTTCGGTTGTCAATCACACCATCAACGCCTTCAATATTTCCAATCATATCATTGTTCAAAACGCCAATAATGTCCCAGCCTTTTTCCTTGGCATAAGCGGCCAAGCCTGCACCACCAAAAAGACCTTGTTCTTCACCAGAAAGCCCAACATAAACAATACTGCTTTCAAATTTATATTTGGAAAGTACACGCGCCGCTTCAATGGCTCCGGCCATTCCCGAGGCATTGTCATTGGCACCTGGAGCATCTACGGTAAAATCCATAGTGTCGCTGCCACGTGAATCAATATCGCCACTCATTATGATGTATCGGTTTGGGTATTTGGTGCCTTTTTGAACGGCAACCACATTGACTACCCATGTATCATGTGGCACGCGATTGTTACCTTCTTTGGTCACAAAATCCTTTTGATAGAACACGTGCAAACAGTTATTACAATCTTTGGAAATAGTTTCAAATTCCTGTTTGATCCAGCGTCTGGCAGCACCAATTCCCCGAGTGTCAGAAACGGTGTCACTAAACGTATTTCTGGTGCCAAAATTGACGAGTATTTGCACGTCGTTTTTAATCCGGTCGGCCGATACAGCATCGATTATATTGTATATTTTCTGGTCAGTTTGTGCTGAAAGATGATAACAAAAAAAGAATAGAATTATGAATTTTAGTAGCGTCTTCATGGCATTTTATTTTCTGATGATTAACTAAGATAGTTGACTTTATTTTTTATAATTAAATTTTACGGTTTCCACGCTGCCGTTGTCTTGTTTGATATCGACATAAATATTCATTTCGTTGGCACTTATTTTTTCAAAAATCATGCCTTCAAAAACGACTTTATTTTCTGTGATTTCTTTCAGTGGAAAATCGATGGTTTTTTCCTTTTCTTCCCAACCTTTAAGATCGCTCCCAAAATGTTTGAGTTGTAGGATGAGCGTATTTTCTATCTCACGAATGATTATAATCTCATAAAAAACTACTTTGTCGTTATCAACCAATTTAAAGGTGGCCATCATGGAACCAGCAGAAGGTTCGCTCCAGTTTTCTTCCGTCTGTCCACCGAATGCTTCTCCTTTCCAATTGCCAGCAATCCATTTGATGTTCTCGAGTTTGGGCTCCAGTATCGCAGATGTATTCATTAATGTGTTTGTGGCTGAGGTTGTAAGCTCTCCAACGATGGCTAATTTGTTTCCATCAGGACTTACTGTTAAACGGCTGAGATTGTTAATGCCATAGGATTTTAAGGAGGTTATTTCAATCCACCCCGATTTGTTTTTGGGATTTAACTTGAAAAGTGCCTCGTCTTTGGCCATAAGAATACTCCCATCTGCCAACCAGCACATATCTTCAACCCCAGAAAGGGTAGGGGCAATCGTTTTTATAACCCCAGTTTTAGGATTTAAAGATTTTATTTCTGAAGTACCATCCGTGTTTTTAGAGATAAAACTGATCAGGTTCGAATTTGGAATGTGATGTAAAGATCTCCCGACATGTGTTGTTATCTTTTTATTTAGACCTGTCTTTAAATCAGAGGTATAAAGAGAGAGATAGTCAGCTTCCAAAACAGAAGAAATAACTGTGTTGTTGTCAAACCAAAGATGATAGCCAACAACCAAAGTATCTAAAATAACGGTATTGGTGCTGTTTTTTAAATCATAACGATATAGGCGCTGTTTTCCGTCAGGATCTAATCGGATAGCAGAAACGGCATTTTGGTTAGGGATTTTTAATGGGGAATATTCGCCACCTTCCGTAAAGCAAATCCAAGTTTTTGAACCGTAATTGAGGTTGTATTTGACGATATCGGTTTGTGCATTCCGCGTTCCAGCGTATAAAATCGTCTCATTATCCATAAAGGACGGTTGATTGTCGTAGCCCTCATTATTTGAAATGTTTTGAAAGTTGGATAACTTAAATCCGTCTTTTTCAGTATTCAAGTCTAATAAAAAAACGTCAGTGTTGGGTTGTGCAAAGCTTAAAAATGTACTTAACGCGAACAGGATTGAAAATCTCGATTTCATAGAGGCTTATTTTTATAAAGATATAATTTTTGAATGTAAATTGAGTATTAAATTTACAGGGCCATTCGTGTTCTCTATAAGTTTAATGAGGAAAACGAAGAAGAGTCAAAATGGAATGATTATCAATCAAGAACTTCGAGGTATTAAAACCCACTGATGGATGGAAATCAAAAAGCCAATTCAAATTAATGAATTGGCTTTTCTTTGTTAATCAAATTTGAGTTAGTCAAAATTTCAGAAACAATATGTGTATCGGATCGTTTCGCACTGATGTCTCAATTTGAAATCTGGAAAATTAATTATAAGTTATACTTGTTTTCCGCTTTAACTTTTTCCGCAATGGTATTACGCAAATCTACAATATCTGGGTAGTTGGCGTATTTCACAAAACGCTTCAAGCCCATCAACAACATACGTTGTTCATCGCCTTCTGCAAATGAGATGATACTTTCCTTTCCGTTTTTCTCAACAATAGAAACCGCATTGTACAAATACAATTTCGCCATTGCAATTTGGATTTCCTGATCTTTTTCACCAAAACGTTTAGCGTTTTTCTCAGCTCTTAGAATAGTAGATTCAGCCATGTAAATCTCAATGAGGATATCCGAAGCAGCTAACAATAATTGTTGGTGACCTTCTAAATCTGGACCAAACTTTTGGACTGCAGCACCTGCTACCATTAAGAAGACTTTCTTAAGTTTAGCGATCATTTCTTTTTCTTCAGCAAATAACTCAGAATAATCTGGGGTGTCAAAAGAAGGGATGCCCAATAATTCGTCGGCGACAGCTTTAGCTGGACCTAACAAATCGACATGACCTTTCATTGCTTTCTTGACCAGCATGCCCACAGAGAGCATTCTATTGATTTCGTTGGTTCCTTCATAGATTCTTGCGATACGCGCATCTCTCCAAGCAGCTTCCATTGGCGTATCTTTGGAAAAGCCCATCCCACCAAAAATTTGGATGCCTTCGTCAGCACAGTTTTGAAGATCTTCAGAAACAGCAACTTTCAAAATGGAACACTCGATAGCATATTCTTCAACACCTTTTAATTCGGCTTCCTGATGAGAGTTACCAGCCGCTTGACGCATGGCAATTCGGTCTTCTATATTTTTGGCAGCTCGGTACGAGGCTGATTCCCCAGCATAAGTACTGGTAGCCATTTCGGCCAATTTCATTTTAATGGCACCAAAATCTGAGATTCGAGTGTTGAATTGTTTGCGTTCATTAGCGTATTCAACAGCAGTTGTTGTAATTCTTCTTTGAGAATCCAAACAAGCTGCAGCCAATTTGATTCGACCAATATTCAAGGCATTCATGGCGATTTTAAAGCCTTCACCACGACCGGCCAACATGTTTTCTACAGGAACAACGGTGTCACTAAAAAAGACTTGTCTTGTTGAAGACGCGTGAATTCCCAATTTATTCTCTTCCTCACCTAAGGTAATCCCATTTTTAGGATCTTGCTCTACGATAAATCCAGTGATGTTTTTATCATTTTCTATACGAGCAAAAACAATGAACAAGCTACAGAACCCCGCGTTGGAGATCCACATTTTCTGTCCGTTGATTTTGTAAGATTTACCATCTTCAGAAAGTGTTGCTGTTGTTTTACCTGAATTGGCATCAGAACCAGCGCCCGGCTCAGTAAGTGCATAAGCTCCAAACCATTCGCCGCTCGCTAATTTAGGAACGTATTTCTGTTTTTGCTCTTCCGTTCCATAAAGGGTAATTGGCATCGTTCCAATTCCTGTATGTGCTCCGAAAGCCGTACTGAAAGATCCTGTTCCACTGGAAATGTATTCACAAACAATCATGGTTGAGACAAAGCTCATTCCCATTCCGCCATAAGCTTCAGGAACTGACACGCTCAAAAAGCCCATTTCACCTGCTTTACGCATTACTTCTTCAGTCAAGGCATAATCCTTGGCTTCAAAACGATCTTTATGCGGAATAATCTCACGATCATTAAACTCCATGACGGAGTCGCGCATCATTTTTTGCTCTTCATTAAAATCTTCAGGAGTGAAGATATCTTCGCAATTGGTTTCCTTGACGATGAACTGGCCACCTCTTAGTATTTCTTTTTCTTGTTGTGTTTCCATAGTAGTTAGATTATAAGTATCAAGAGCCAGGAGTCAAGACTAAAGATTTAGTCCCGATTGAAATCTTGAAATCATTTTTTGAATATGTATTATTTTTTGTTCTAATTCTTTAAATTTTTCTTCTGATAAGTAATTTTCATTGAATGCCACTATCAATTGTGTTTCCCATTCAAATGCTGAACCTAAGCTGTCTTCAAGATATTTATTGAAATGTTTATCGGTGCTTTTACTTGAGCCTTCAGATATATTTGAAGGAATTGATATGGCACTTCTATTCATTTGTGAAACCAGAACGAATCTTTCAAAATCAGGAAACGTTCGGGTTAATTTGTAATTATCTTTAACCAAACTAATACCTTCCTGCCAAATTTTTAATTTTTTGAAGTTGTGCATAGTCTTGCTTCTTGGTTCTAAAAGTCTTGATACTACTTTAGGAATTCAAATATCCCACATGCCCCTTGTCCTGTACCAACGCACATCGTTACGGCACCATATTTCCCTTGCATATTGCGTTTGCGCATCTCGTCAAATAGCTGTACCGATAATTTTGCACCTGTACATCCAAGTGGATGGCCTAAAGCAATAGCACCTCCGTTGACGTTTATGATATCTGGGTTAAGGTTGAGCTCTCTGATAACGGCAATGGATTGCGAAGCGAAGGCCTCGTTTAATTCAATTAATTCCAAGTCTTTCTGCTCTAAACCAGCCAGTTTTAATGCTTTAGGAATTGCCTTAACAGGACCGATTCCCATAATGCGAGGTTCAACTCCTGCAGCTGCATAATTGACCAATCGGGCAATAGGTTCAAGATTCAATTCTTTGACCATCGCTTCACTCATAATCATTACAAAGGCAGCACCATCACTCATTTGCGATGAATTTCCAGCCGTAACACTTCCGTTTGCAGCAAATACTGGACGTAATTTGGCAAGTGCTTCTAAGCTTGTTCCTGCTCTTGGCCCTTCATCTTTAGTGACAGTATAAGATTTGTTAGCTTTTTTACCGTTGGCATCCACATAAGTCTGATCCACTGTGATAGGTACAATCTGATCTTGAAAACGATTTTCTGCTTGTGCTCTTAAAGCTTTCATGTGTGAATTGTACGCAAATTGATCTTGGTCTTCACGAGATACTTTAAATTGGTTGGCCACTGCTTCTGCAGTATTGCCCATGCCCCAATAATAATCTGGATGACCGGCTTTTACGGTATCGTAATTCAATTCTGGTTTAAATCCAGTCATGGGTACAGCGCTCATGCTCTCTGCGCCACCTGCTATGATGCAATCGGCCATACCTGATTGGATTTTCGCTGTAGCAATGCCGATCGTTTCGATGCCCGAAGCACAGAAACGATTGACGGTTACTCCAGGTACATCAACACTATCCAATCCAATTAATGAAATAAACCGTGCCATATTCAAGCCTTGTGCGCCTTCTGGCATGGCGTTCCCAACAATAACGTCGTCAATTCGCGACTTGTCAAAATCAGGAAGCTCTTTCATCATGTGCTGGATGGTTTCAGCAGCCAGTTCATCAGTTCTTTTAAATCGGAACACGCCTTTTGGTGCTTTACCAACTGCGGTTCTGTATGCTTTTACTATATATGCGGTTCTCATAGGCCTCTCCCCAGCCCTCTCCAAAGGAGAGGGAGTTTGTTCGGGATTTTGTTTTAAATTATAAGTTTCATTTTAAATTGATCTATTTAAAAGTCTCCCCTTTGGGGAGATTTAGAGGGACTTTTAGTTCCTCAACGGCTTTCCAGTCTTCAACATATGCTGAATTCTTTCCAAGGTTTTTCTTTCTGTTGCTAAAGACAAAAATGCTTCACGCTCCAAGTCCAATAAATATTGCTCCGAAACTAAAGTTGGTTCTGACAAGTTACCCCCAGCCATTACGTAGGCTAGTTTATTGGCAATTTTTTGGTCATGTTCGCTAATGTATTTACTGTCTTCCATCGAATCGGTTCCTACTAAGAACATTCCTAAAGCTTGCTTACCGAGAACTTTGATGTCTGTGCGTCTAACAGGTTGCGTGTAACCCGCATCCGCCATTAACTTAGCATGCGCTTTTGCAGTGGCTAATTGTCTGTCCTTATTGACCACAACAACATCTTTCCCTTTTTGTAATAGGTTTAAGTCGAAAGCTTCGTAAGCAGAAGTTGATACTTTTGCCATTCCTATAGTTAAGAAGTGTTCTTGTAGAATGTTTAATTTCACATCACCTTTTTGGAAAAGATCTTGTGCTCTTAAAGCCATTTCTTTAGAACCTCCACCGCCAGGAATAACACCAACACCAAACTCTACAAGTCCCATGTAAGTTTCTGCAGCAGCAACAACTACATCGGCGTGCAGAGACAATTCACATCCTCCACCAAGTGCCATACCATGAGGTGCAGCAACAGTTGGGATTGCAGAATAACGCATACGCATCATTGAATCTTGGAAATATTTGATTGCCGCATTTAATTCGTCATATTCTTGTTCGGCAGCCATCATGAAAATCATTCCGATATTGGCACCTACAGAGAAGTTAGCCGCTTGGTTGCCAACAACCAGTCCTGCGAAATCTTTTTCAGCAATATCTATCGCTTTGTTTAATCCAGCAAGTACATCGCCTCCAATGGTATTCATTTTAGATTGGAATTCCACATTCAAAATGCCGTCTCCTAAATCTTCCACAACTACGCCCGAGTTCTTGAAAACTTCTTTGGACTTACGGATGTTGTCCAAGATGATAAACGCATCTTGCCCGGGTACTTTTTCTTGTTTTTTGGATGGTATATCGTAAAAGAAGGTATTGCCATCTTTTATGGTATAAAACGATTTGTTTCCAGATTCCAACATCTCATTAATCCAAGCTGCAGGTTCTAAACCTTCTGCTTTCATCAATTCAATACCTTTTTCAACACCAACGGCGTCCCAAATTTGAAAAGGACCGTGTTCCCAGCCAAAACCGGCTTTCATGGCATTATCTATCTTATAAAGCTCGTCGGTGATTTCTGGAATTCTGTTAGCAACATAAGCAAACATGGCCGCAAAATTCTTTCTGTAAAATTCTCCGGCTTTATCCTTTCCTGAAATTAAAATTGGAAAACGATCGATCACTTTATCGACCGTCTTGGTCAATTCTAAAGTGGCAAAATTAGCCGATTTCCGATCTCTATATTCAAGCGTATTTAAATCTAAGGTTCTAATGTCCTTGCCTTCCTTTTTATAAAAGCCTTGTCCAGTTTTACTTCCAAACCATTTGTTTTCCACCATTTTATTGATGAAATCTGGAAGTTTGAATAGCTCGTGAGCTTCATCTTCAGGGCAGTTTTCATAAATACCATTGGCAACATGCACCAAAGTATCCAAGCCAACGACGTCAACGGTTCTGAAAGTTGCTGACTTAGGACGGCCAATTACCGGTCCTGTCAATTTATCGACTTCTTCAACCGTCAAATCCATTTCCTTAACTTGGTGGAAGAGGCTTTGGATTCCAAAAATCCCAATACGATTTCCTATAAATGCAGGCGTATCCTTAGCTATAACTGAAGTTTTCCCAAGGAACTTTTCACCATAATTATTTAAAAAATCCAATACATCCTGAGATGTTTTTGGTCCAGGAATAATTTCAAATAATTTCAAGTAACGTGCAGGGTTGAAAAAGTGAGTTCCACAGAAATGCTTTTGGAAATCTTCACTTCGGCCTTCACTCATAAAATGAATCGGAATCCCTGAGGTGTTCGAAGTGATCAAAGTTCCAGGAGTTCTGTGTTTTTCAAGTTTTTCGAAGACTTGTTTCTTAATGTCCAAGCGCTCCACAACAACTTCCATAATCCAATCCACATTTTTCACCTTTGCAATGTCGTCTTCAAGGTTACCAGTGGTAATCCTGCTGGCGAACGATTGGTGATAAATAGGAGAGGGCTTCGATTTTAGAGAAGCAGTCAAAGAATCATTAACAATTCTGTTTCTAACGGCTTTATCTTCTAAGGTCAGTCCTTTAGCTTTTTCGGCATCATTCAGTTCTCTTGGAACAATATCAAGAAGTAATACGTCAACGCCTATATTGGCAAAATGACATGCAATACCGCTTCCCATAATTCCAGAGCCAACAATGGCTACTTTTTTTATTCTACGTTTGCTCATATTATTATAAACTATTTTCTTTTTGATTGTATATGTTTTTGTTGGAGATCATATTATTGATTATTTCAGCCACCTCATAGAAATGCTGCAATTGTTCCTCTGTCGCATTGTTACGAATGGCTTCATTAAAAGTCAGTACTTTTTCTTTAGAGTAAGCTCGTTTTTTCTTTCCGAAATCGGTTAGAAAAATCAAAACGCCGCGTCCGTCTTCTGGATTGGGACGCCGCTCAATCAGTCCACGTGCTTCCATTGATTTTAAAGTCCTGGATAAACTCGTGGCTTCCATGCCCATTTTAGGGCCCATAGCGGTTGAAGGCGTGCCTTTTTCTGGATCAATGCTCAGAAGAGCAAATCCTGTTGCCATTGTGCTATCAAATTTTGAAGCCTCTTCGTTGTACATTTTAGTAACCGCTAACCAAGTGGTTCTAAGAACATAATCAATGGTTTTGTCTTTCATTGTAATTAATAAGGATTCCAAATATACAAAAATTTACTATGCATGCATAATAAATTGAAAATATTTTTTACAGAAATATTTGAGAAATTTCGATTCGTTTCAGAAGACTATTAAACCTTTCTAATCTAGATTGGTTAATGAGTTATTTGTACTTTTGCGCAATTACTAACATTACATTTGTTTTGCATGAAATTGTTCTTTAGGAAGCAGGAATATCTAATTCTACTTTACCGTCTGTTTTTAGCTTATGTCTTTTATTTTCTTGCTAGGGTTTTGTTCTTCCTCTATAATTATGATGTTTTGGAAGTGCATTCTGTAGGAGAGTTTTTCAAATTGTCTTATTATGGATTGGCTTTTGATACGGCGGCGATTTTATATGTCAATAGTCTGTTTATTGTACTGTCCCTTTTGCCACTTCGCTTAACAGTTTCTTCCTGGTATCAAAAATTATTGATCTACGTTTATTTTATTACCAATTTGATCGGTTATGCCTTCAATTATGTAGATTTTATTTATTACAAATTCAATTTTGCCAGAACGACACTATCGGTTTTAGAGGTTGTAGAAAATGAAGCCAATAAGACCACGATGTTTTTTAGGTTTATGGTGAGCTATTGGCATGTGTATCTCATCTTTGTTTTGGTGAGCTTACTATGGATTTATCTATACAAGCGCGTCAAGCTGAAACCATCGGCCCATCGATTATCAACGGCAACATATTATTTGTCTTCTCTTATTGGTTTCGTTGTCATCGCTACGTTGATCGTGGGTGGCATAAGAGGAGGCGATTTCAAAAAAAGTACGCGTCCCATCAATTTAGTGGATGCCAGTAAACATGTTAAAAAAATGGAGCAAGCAGATTTGGTACTCAATACCACATTTGCATTTATCAGAACCTTTGGTAACAATAGCTTTAAGAAAGTAGATTATGATATTTCCGATGAAGAGATTCAATTCTACATTAAACCTATTAAACACTATAAAAATAATCCACCCACAAAACCGAATATTATCGTCATCATCACCGAAAGTATGGGAAGGGAGTATTTGGCCTCGTTTAATAAGGACATTGGAGTGGAAGATTATGTGGGCTACACACCATTTTTAGATTCTTTGGCGCAACATAGCCTTATTTTTCCAAATGCTTTCGCCAATGGTGCGAAGTCCATACATGGGATGTCTTCTGTATTGTCCGGGATTCCATCCTTTGTTGATGCCTTTACATCATCAAGCTATTCCAATCAAAAAATTCAGAGTTTGGTTTCTGTTTTGAACGATTTGGATTATGACACGTCTTTTTTTCATGGCGCACCAAATGGATCAATGGGGTTCTTGGGCTTTAGCAATATTTTGGGATTCGATCATTATTATGGTATGGAAGAATACGGCAACGACGATGATTTTGATGGGAGTTGGGGTATTTGGGATGAACCCTTTTTACAGTATATGAAATCCACTTTAGATCATAAACAGCAGCCATTTTTTAGTACTGTTTTTACAGTGTCTTCCCATGAACCGTTTAAAATCCCTAAAAAATACAACGGCGAATTTCCAAAGGGACACATCCAAATGCACGAACCTGTTGGCTATACAGATTATGCGTTTAAACAGTTTTTTAATGCGGCAAAGAAGGAACCGTGGTTTGACAATACCATATTTGTCATTACTGCCGATCATCCCAATCAGGTATATTATGATGTTTACAATAAAACGATCAACAGACGTGCAGTACCGATCATGTTCTACAAATCCGATGGAAGTTTAACAGGTGTAGATAATGAATTGGCGCAGCAGATAGATATTTATCCCACCCTGTTAGATATTATCGGGTACGATAAACCCTTTAGAAGTTGGGGAAGAAGTCTCATTTCAGATGATGGTGTTGTGCCCTTTGCGATTAACCATAATGCATCGCAATACCATATGTTAAGAGGTAACTACATTTGTACTTTTGATGGCAAGAAGGCTACAGGGTTTTATGACATTGACGATAAAAGTCTCGAGCATAATTTGATCGCCAATCGAACGCCCGAAATGGATGAAACTGAAATAGCCTGCAAAGCATTTTTGGAGGATTATTTTGAACGTATTGTGGATAAGAAGTTGAGTTTGGAGAAATAAAAAAGAGCTTCGTTTTAAGAAGCTCCATGGTTTAGGGTCTATATATTTTCTCAATAAGGTCTTTATACATCTCTTTGATAACTTTCCGTTTCATTTTCATGGTTGGCGTTAGTTGGCCACCTTCAATGGACCATACATCAGGGGTCAGTTCAAATTTCTTAATTTGCTCCCATTTCCCAAAATGCTCATTAGCTTTGTCAATTTCCTCTTGGATTCGTGCCAATACAACGTCCGAGTTTTCAATTGAATCGCTATCCAGCTTAATATCTTTGTCTTTATGTTTGATCCATTCCCTGATGAATTCAAAATTAGGTTGGATCAATGCCGCTGGCATTTTTTCGCCTTCACCGATCACCATGATCTGTTCGATAAATCGAGATTGTTTTAATTCGTTTTCCAATAGTGCCGGAGCCACATATTTTCCTCCAGAGGTTTTGAACATTTCTTTTTTACGATCAGTAATTTTCAAAAAGCCGTCTTCATCTATTTCTCCAATGTCGCCAGTATGAAAAAAATCGCCGGTCATGACTGACTTCGTTTGTTCAGGTTCATTAAAATAGCCTAACATGATATTTGGACCTTTCACAAGAATCTCCCCGTCCTCAGCAATTTTCACCTCCACATTATCAATTATTTTTCCAACAGTGCCTACTTTAAAGCCTTTGTTTCGCATATCATTTACTGAAATCACCGGAGAGGTTTCTGTCAATCCGTAACCTTCCATGATCGGCATTTCGGCAGCGGCAAAAGTTCGTGTGAGTCGTGGTTGCAATGCCGCACTTCCAGAAACCATCATGTCCAAATTGCCACCAAGACCTTCTTTCCATTTGCTGAAAATGAGTTTTCTTGCTAGTTTGAGTTGCAGTTCATACCACCATCCGTTGGCACCATAGGGCTCATATTCGAGACCTAAATCTATGGCCCAGAAGAATAACTTTTTCTTAATGCCTGTCAATTCACTTCCTTTGGCTACAATTTTATCATATACTTTTTCGTAAAGTCTCGGCACCGCAGTCATGACATTTGGCTTGACTTCTTGAAGGTTTTCGCTCATTTTCTCAATGGATTCTGCGAAATAAATTTCCACACCACAATATTGGTAGAGGTACAGAATCATACGTTCAAAAACATGGCAAACAGGAAGGAAGCTTAAAGCCTTGGATTTTCCGTATTCAAACGGTACTCGTTTTTTGCTATCCAGGACGTTAGATACCAGGTTGTTATGAGAGAGCATGACTCCTTTTGGTTTTCCAGTAGTTCCGGAAGTATAAATTAAAGTGGCTAAATCGTTAGGCTTTACCGCAGCCATACGTCCTTCAACCTCATGTTGATTACTCTCATCTTTACCTAATTCTAAGATTTCTTTCCAACTTTTTTCACCTTTGATATCATCAAAAGTGTAGACCGCTTTCAGTTTGGTGTTTGCTTTGATGGCATTGATTTTGGCCAATACTTCTTCATCCGAAACAAAACAAATTATTGATCCGGAATGGTTGAGGATATACTCGTAATCAGACTCAGAGATGGTAGGATAGATGGGTGTGTTTTGCGCTCCAATTTGCAAAATTCCAATGTCCATAACGTTCCATTCCGTTCTATTATTGGATGAAATGACCGCGATTTTATCATTAGTCTGTATACCAAGACGCAGCAAACCTCTGCTTATGGCATTGGCTTGATCAATATATTCTTGAGTCGAAATTGAGGTCCATTGGCCGTCATATTTTGTAATAAGTGCTTTCTCAAGGTTATAATGTGTTAATTGATACCTTGGAAAATCAAAAATTCTGGTAACGTCAGTCATTAGTTATACGAAGTTTAGGTTATGCAAAGTATGAAAATAAATAGGATATTCAAATGACGACATAAAAAAAGGGGCTTTTAATAATAAAAACCCCTCTATATTCCTAATCTAATAATTGTTTGTTATTGGTTTTCAATCCATTTACGCGCATTGACAAAAGCTTCCAACCAGGGAGAAACTTCATCTTTTCTCCCTTCTGGATAATACGGCCAATTCCATTGAAAGGTGGAACGCTCAATATGCGGCATGGTCACTAAATGTCTACCAGATTTATCACACATCATGGCAGTGTTAAAATCAGATCCATTCGGATTAGCTGGATAAGCGTCATAACCATATTTGGCCACGATATTATAATGGTCTTCCGAGAGTGGAAGTTTGAACTTGCCTTCGCCGTGTGAAATCCATACGCCTAAGGTGCTGCCCGCCATACTTGAGAGCATGACCGAATTGTTTTCTTGTATTTTTACTGAACTAAAGCTGCTTTCGTGTTTATTCGATGTATTATAGGTGAGTTTTCCGTGAGTTTCGTGCTCTGGATTGACTAAGCCTAATTCCATCCAAAGTTGAGCACCATTACAAATCCCCACGGAAAGTGTATCCTCTCTTTTAAAGAAATTCTTTAAGGCGAGATTTGCTTTTTCATTGTATAAAAACGCACCGGCCCAGCCTTTTGCAGAGCCTAAAACATCAGAGTTTGAAAATCCGCCAACGGTGCCAATAAACTGAATGTCTTCCAGGGTTTCACGACCCGAAATTAAATCGGTCATGTGTACATCTTTTACATCAAATCCTGCCAAGTACATGGCGTTTGCCATCTCGCGCTCGGAGTTGGAGCCTTTTTCTCTTAAAATGGCTGCTTTGGGGCGTGCAGTACGGTCAAGTCGCGACTTGACCGTACGTCGCGACTTGACCGTACCTTCCAATTTCCCTGTGAAATGCTCTGGAAATTTATATCGTAATGGCTGATTCTTATAATTCTCAAAGCGAGCTTTTGCCAAGCCGTTTGCGGTTTGTTTTTGATCGAGTAGAAAAGAGGTTCTATACCACATATCACGCAACTTCGATACCGTCATGCTAAACACATCGCTTCCATTGATAATATTTAGGAAATCGCCTTCCACAACCTTTCCAATCTTGAAAAATTCAATATTTGCATCGGCTAATATCTTTTCTGCTGAAGCGTCTTTGGTCTGAAAAACGAATCCTGAATTTTCAGCAAAAAGTAGTTTGAAAGAATCTTTTTCACGGATGTTGGTCATATCAAATTCGGCACCCAAATTGTTATCGGCGAAACACATTTCCAATAAGGTGGTGATCAATCCGCCAGAAGCCACATCATGTCCAGCAACAATTTGGTCATCTTTAATTAAGGTTTGGATGGTGTTGAAAACAGTTTTCACATAACTTGCATGTTGAACTTTCGGCGTTTCGGCACCAATTTTATTCAGGATTTGCGCAAAAGAGCTACCGCCCAATTTGAATCCATCCTGAGAAAGATTGATATAGTAGATGCTTCCTGCATTTTTCTTTAAAACAGGCTCGACGACTTTAGAAATGTCGTTACAGTTTGCTGCAGCTGAAATAATTACGGTGCCAGGAGAAATAACCTCTTCATTGGGATATTTCTGTTTCATGGAAAGCGAATCTTTGCCAGTTGGCACATTGATGCCCAAATCAATTGAAAATTCAGAAACTGCTTTTACGGCAGTGTAAAGTCGTGCATCCTCACCTTCATTTTTACATGGCCACATCCAATTGGCTGAAAGTGAAACACTTTGCAATCCATCTTTTAGAGGCGCCCAAATTATGTTTGTGAGTGCTTCAGTAATCCCATTTCTACTTCCTGCAACAGGATCTATCAAACCCGAAATAGGGGAGTGGCCAATGGAAGTGGCGATACCTTCTTTTCCTTGATAATCCAGGGCCATAACGGCCACGTTATTCAGTGGTAATTGTAATGGTCCGACGCATTGCTGCTTGGCCACCTTACCGCCCACACAACGGTCTACTTTATTGGTCAGCCAATCCTTACAGGCAACGGCTTCCAATTGTAATAATTGGTCTAAGTAATCGTAAAACTTATCTTTTTTATAAGTAACGGAGTCGTAATTTCTGCTGATGGTTTTATCCGTCATGATTGTTTTTGGAGAACTTCCAAACATGTCATTAATTTCCAAGTCCATTGGTTTTTTGCCTGTGGTCTTGGATTCAAAAGTAAAACGGTGATTTCCGGTCACGTCTCCAACTGTGTACATTGGCGAACGCTCACGATCTGCTATCTTTTGAAGTGTTTCTAGATGTTTTTCAGCAATGACCAAGCCCATACGTTCTTGCGATTCATTGCCGATAATTTCTTTTGCAGAAAGTGTTGGATCTCCAACCGGTAATTTATCTAAATCGATCAATCCGCCGGTATCTTCAACCAGTTCACTTAAACAATTCAAATGGCCTCCAGCACCATGATCATGAATGGAAACAATAAAGTTTTCTTCACTTTCAACCATGCCACGAACGGCATTGGCGGCACGTTTTTGCATTTCGGGATTGGAACGTTGAACGGCGTTTAATTCGATACCGGTTGAGAATTCCCCAGTATCAGCAGAGGATACAGCTGCGCCACCCATTCCAATACGGTAATTTTCACCACCAAGAATAACGACTTTATCACCAACTTTAGGCGTGTCTTTCAAGGCTTGATCTGCTTTTCCGTAACCAATGCCTCCAGCTTGCATGATGACTTTGTCGTAACCCAGTTTACGTGGAGAGGCCGAGCCTGTTGAAGCCTCTTGATTTTCATCGTGCTCAAAAGTTAAAACGGAACCACAAATTAACGGTTGGCCAAATTTGTTACCAAAGTCGGAGGCACCATTACTGGCCTTAATTAAAATATCCATCGGGGTTTGGTACAACCACGGACGGGTTTTCATTTTTTGTTCCCAAGGCCGGTCGGCTTCCAATCGTGAATAAGCCGTCATATAGACCGCAGTTCCTGCTAAAGGCAAAGACCCTTTTCCTCCTGCGAGTCGGTCTCTGATTTCTCCTCCTGAACCTGTAGCAGCACCGTTAAACGGTTCTACCGTGGTTGGGAAATTATGAGTTTCTGCTTTTAAAGAAATAACGGATTCGTAATCTGTAGTTCTATAAAAATCAGGTTTGTCGGCAGTTTTTGGTGCAAATTGTTGAACGATTGGGCCTTTTACAAAAGCGACGTTGTCTTTGTATGCCGAAACTATGCTGTTTGGGTTTTTATTGGAAGTTTCACGAATCATCTTGAACAGGGAGTGTTCCTTTTCATCGCCATCAATTACAAAAGTACCGTTGAATATCTTATGGCGACAATGTTCGCTATTGACTTGTGAAAATCCAAAGACTTCCGAATCGGTCAGTTTTCTACCTATTTTGTTGGAAATAGCTTCTAAGTATTCAATTTCCTCGTCATTTAACGCCAATCCCTCTTGTTGATTATAAGCTGAAATATCATCAATATCGATGATCGGCTCGGGTTGGATATGAATTGTGAATGACTCTTGGGTAATCCCCTTATATTTTTCAGAAATCATCGGATCAAAGTCTGTGAAATCTTCTGTTACAGACTGGAATTCTTCAATTCGGATGATGTCAGAGACCCCCATGTTCTGGGTGATTTCAACAGCATTCGTACTCCAAGGAGTGATCATAGCAGCACGAGGGCCAACAAAAAAAGCATCCAGAGATGCTTGTTCTATTTTAGGTTGGTTGCCAAATAACCATACCAATTTATCGATGGTTTCAGTTGCTAATTCTTTTGTGGCTTGAACAGCAAATACCTTGCTGTTTTGGTTTCCGAAGAAATGAATCATTATGTCTTAGTTTATGCCTGACTTTTTGTGCAGACAGTTTGTATTTTGAAAGTGCAAAATTAGTCTTTTTTAAGGATATTATTTAAAAACTATTGATAAATAAAAACGGCTTTCACTTCAACAGGATTAGTGATCGAAGTAAAAACCGCGCTATAAGACTTTTTGCCAAATTGAGTAGAAATAAATGACAATCCTTTAGAACTTATCTACTCAGCTATCGGAAACATCTCCTATATAAGGAGAGCATTTATTCATAATAGAATGAACCGTACTAAATGGGGCATTCAAACTATATAATCCTTATTTTTTCTGTAAGAGTGCCATATAAAAACCATCAAAACCAGTGATATGGGCGAGTAGCTTTTCGTCTTTCACAAAAGTAAAATCTTCTCCAGCTTCTGAAGCTAAAAATGCTTTCACTTGATCTTGGTTTTCAGAAGGCAATATGGAACATGTCGCATAGACCATTTGTCCGCCCGATTTGACCATTCTTGAGTATTGTTGCAGAATTTCTTGCTGGGTTTTCTTTATTTTATCAATGAATTCAGGTTGCAGTTTCCACTTGGCATCAGGATTTCTTCTCAATACGCCTAATCCAGAACAAGGTGCATCAATCAATACACGATCGGCTGTGTCATAGAGTTTTTTGATAACTTTAGTCGAGTCGATAGCTCTTGTTTCAACATTGAAAACACCGTTACGTTTGGCACGTCGTTTAAGTTCGTTAAGTTTGTTTCCGTAAATATCCAACGCAATAACCTGACCCTTATTTTCCATCAAAGCAGCAAGGTGCAATGCTTTTCCACCGGCACCGGCACAAGCGTCAACCACGCGCATTCCCGGCTCAACATTTAAAAACTTTGCAACCAATTGTGATGAGGCATCCTGAACTTCAAAATGACCATCTTTAAAAGCTTCCGTTTGAAAGACATTGGCGCGTTCTTTTAACTTTAAGGCATCGGGATAGTTTGGTATAAAGTCCGTTTCAATATCTAAATCGAATAAAATGGCCTGTAGCTTTTCTTTAGTTGTTTTTAAAGTATTGACTCTTAAGATGACATCTGCCTGTTCGTTCAATGCACTAATTTCTTTGGTCCACACCTCATTGCCCAATTCTTTTTCGCCCAATTCATCCATCCAGTCAGGAATGGACTCTTTGAATTTTCTGATTTTGGAAAGTTCGTCAAACCGTCCTTTTATTTTTCTTGTAGGCGTGTTTTCAAAATACGGCCAATCCGGAAGTTTGATCCCTTTTAAAGTGGCCCAAACGGCAAACATTCTCCATATATTATCTCTATCAAACGGCTCTTTAACATCAGCAATTTCAGCGTATAGACGCTTCCATCTCACAATATCATAGGTGGTTTCTGCAACAAAGGCACGATCGCGCGCACCCCAACGTTTATCGCGTTTTAAAAGTTGTTGGATGACTTTATCGGCGTATTGCCCCTCGTTAAATATCAGCATCAATCCATCAATAACCGCAAAACATATATTTCTGTGTAATCTCATTTTTTAATTTATTAATTGTCGTTAAGTGACACGACGGCAAGTATTATTGTAAAAATTGCGACTGCAAAGTTACGTTAAAATGCCACGAATGCGCGACTATTTTATTTTTTTTGATTCTAAATCAAGTATCTTTCGGCAAAAAATGTGACCATGCGAATATTGACCACTCTATTTTTGTTAACAGTAATCCTGTCTTGTAAACAAAAAGAAGCACCTATTAAACCTGAAATCTCCTTAGTTGAGATTGAAGAAATTTTTAATGACAGCAGTTTAAGTTTCAGAGCGATTGATGTAGCCTCTGATAAGAGCTTAGCTTTTGCCGCCAATAATGGCGTTTTCGGTTTATATAATCCTCAAACTGAAGAGTGGGCAACGGCAACACAGGATTATGACACTTTAAATCTGCAATTTAGAGCAGTGGCCAGAACAGTTAATGATTTTTTTATGTTGAGCGTAGAAAATCCTGCCTTATTATTTAAGACAGGTGAAAATGGTGAAATGGAAGTGGTCTATAAAGAAGTACATGACAAGGTGTTTTATGATGCGTTGAGTTTTTGGAATTCAGAAGAAGGAATTGCCATCGGTGATCCAACCGATGATTGCATGAGCATCATCATTACACGAGACGGTGGCGAAACTTGGAATAAGTTACCCTGCGATAGCTTACCGAAAAGCATGGAAGGTGAGGCCGCTTTTGCAGCAAGCAACACCAATATTGCGATCGTTGGCAACAATACATGGGTTGCTACTGGTGGGAAAATTAGCAGAATATTATTTTCAGGTGACAAAGGAAAGTCTTGGGAAATTTTTGAAACGCCAATGATTAACGGAGAAAACACGACAGGTATCTATTCCATTGATTTTTATGACGAAAATAATGGATTTGCCATTGGTGGCGATTATACAAAACCCGAAGCGACAAAAGCGAATAAGATGAGAACCTCAGATGGAGGGAAAACTTGGCAATTGGTGGGTGATGGCTTAGAGCCAGGGTATCGAAGCTGCGTGCAATATGTTCCAAATGGCAACGGAAAGGAGCTTGTAGCCATCGGCTTTAATGGCATTGACTATTCATCTGATTCCGGTAGCAGCTGGAAACACTTAAGTGATGAAGGTTTTTACACCATCAGATTTTTAAATGATACTGTGGCTTATGCCGCAGGAAAGGGGAGAATAGCACGGTTGAAATTTCAATAATAACAAGGAAAATTCCAATAAAAAAATCCAAATTCCATTTATTTAGTTTTGGAATTTGGAATTTTTACTCTTTGAAGTTTGAGACTCTAATCATTGTTTCCCATGTTGATCACCATGACGCTTCCTGTACTCTTGGAGCATCTTTCGGTTGAATTCATCCTCAGCTGTTTTCAGCTGAAGAATTTTCTTCGCCGGTAACACATTTTGTTTCAAGAGATTTTCGATAAAATCGATACGTAAATTCTCTCTATTTCTTTCAAATTTGATAAGATCATTCAACATAACTTTGGCTTCTGCTTCAGAGATGTTTTCTGAAATCTGTTTCCTTTTTTCATAGCCAAGTCTTCGTTGTGTATCTTTTTCAGATTCATAAGCATTGTAGATAGGCCAGAATTTCTGGGCTTCTGTTTGGGTCAATGCCAAACGCTCAGTAATAAAAGCGACTTTAAGCGACTTTATTTTTTCTCTTTTATCTGAGTCTTGTGAGAATGTTGACCAAGAGGTCAAAACCACAAATAAAATGATTGTTATCTTTTTCATTTTCCAAATATTAAATCTTCAATGGAAGTATTGTTAAGAAGGTAGTTTTCTAAGGACTCTTCTGTAAGTGTATTAGATACAAAGTTCTCTAAGACCAGATCGTCTTCATTTAAAAGCGTTGCAATATCATCAATGTTGAGATTTTCATTATTTAAATAATCTTCGATGGAAGCGGTCTCAACCTGATTGATGGATAGTGGATCATCAGATTTAAAAAACACTGTAAACATCAACAACAAAGTGGCAGCAACACCTGAAATGACGGCAACATTTCGCCATGGTATCATCGGTATGATTTTAGATGTATCTTTTAGTTCCTCTTCTTTTTTAAGACGTGCTTGTAATTTGACATCAAAATCTTCAAAGTAATTCTCAGGAACTTTGAAACCAGTGCCCGTCATAGATGCCATATCTTTCTGAACGGCCAGTTTATCTAACAAGTGCTGATCAAAAGTATCAAAATAAGAATCAGGGGTCGTAAACCCAGTTTCCTTAATATTATGTAACTGACTTTTCTTCATGCTATTACTATGACTTTTTATTTCGCAAAAGGTTTAATCGCTGGTTAAATAAGACTCTATTTTTTTCACGGCAATGTGATAAGAAGCTTTTAATGCTCCTTCACTAGTTTCCAATATCTCTGACATTTCAGAGTATTTCAAATCATCAAAATACCGCATATTGAATACCAGTTTTTGTTTTTGGGGTAAAGTTGCGATGGCTTTTTGTAATTTCAACTGAATTTCGTCACCTTCAAAATAAACATCGGCTTCAAGATTATCAATGGTATGATCTTGTAATTCCTGACTACCAATGCTCTTCAATTTTGAATGACGTTTTAGGTGCGAAAAGGCCTCATTGGTTGCAATGCGGTAGATCCATGAGAATAATTTGCTCTCACCCTTAAAACTATGGATATTTTTATAGACTTTGATAAAGGTGTTTTGTAAGACATCATCAGTATCATCATGACTCACAACTATTTTCCGAATATGCCAATACAACCGTTCCTTATATAGTGTAAGCAATTCCTTAAAAGCAGCGTCTTTAGTTGCTTTTGATGTTAATCTTAAAATGAGTTCTTCGTCGCCCTGCACAAAAACGTTTTTTATAAGACTGTGGAAGGTATGAAAAGTTTAATTCAATTGTTCTAAAGTTTTCTTAAAATCTTTTAACTGATAATCAATCAATTGCATCTTAAAAACTCGATTAAGGGTAAAATTTATCGATGAATCGCATTTTTTCCTTGTGTAGTATTATTAAAAGTAATAAGTTTACACCTACCTAACCTACTTAATCGTCAGTGTCTCCCTAAGCACTGGCAATAAAATGAAAAGGATGCGCATTGGTAGTGGCATCCTTTTCTTATTAGTAGAACTCTGTTTTAAAAATGAGCAACTCTCCTCATATAAAACAGATGATTGTCCCGATAGCTATCAGGATAATCCCGTTTTTTAGCAGGATAAATTACTTCTTTCTAAATGTTTTTGTAAGCTAATTTATCAATCTCCTTGATCTGATAAACGCTGAAAGAGATCGGTGATCAAGCCCATTCCAAAGCTTCCTTATTAGATGATTTTTTGTTTTAATAATTGAATAGGCTTACTCGAAACTTTGCATATCCACCAACATTTTGTAAACGCCATTTTTTTCAATGAGTTCATTGTGTTTACCCTGTTCAACAATCTCTCCTTTTTGCATCACTATAATTTCGTCGGCATTTTGGATGGTTGATAATCTATGGGCTATGACAATCGAGGTTCTGTTGCGCATCATGTTTTCCAGGGCAGATTGGACCAAACGCTCACTTTCTGTATCTAATGCAGAAGTGGCTTCATCCAAAATCATAATAGGAGGGTTTTTTAGGACCGCCCGGGCAATGCTTAAACGTTGCTTTTGACCTCCTGATAATTTATTTCCAGAATCGCCAATATTGGAGTCAATACCATTGGGGAGATCTTTTACAAACTCCCAAGCGTTGGCAATTTTTAAGGCGTCAATAACTTCTTTATCGCTCGCATTCTGCTTTCCGATTCTAATATTGTTGGCAATGGTGTCATTGAACAAAATAGAATCTTGAGACACGACACCCAACATGCCTCGCAACGAGGTTTTGGATAAGTTCTTAATGTCAACGCCATCAATAGAAATGGTACCTTCATTGACATCGTAAAATCTGGTAATTAAATTAGCAATGGTACTTTTACCGCTTCCTGATTGGCCAACGAGTGCAACAGTTTTCCCTTTAGGTACATTGATATTAAAGTTTTTTAGTACTAAATCATCTTCATATTTGAATGAAATGTTCTCTATGGCGATGTTAGATGTGAATTCGTTTTTAATTATAGGATTTTCAATTTCCATGATCGTGTTCTCAGATTCCAAAAATTCCAGAATCCGATTGGCCGCACCGTTTCCTTTTTTAACCCCATAACTTGCTTTAGCGATGGCTTTAGCTGGTGTGAGTACATTGTAAGCTAACATGATATAACCTAAAAAAATACTTGCTTCCATGGAGTTGTCCACGAATACCAGGTAGCCACCATAAACCAATAAAATTCCGATAACGATAATTCCTAAAAACTCGCTAATGGGAGCCGCTAAATTCTGTCTGTTTAAAAGTTTGTTTGAGTATTTATAGTAGCGATCATTTGAATCTTCGAACTTTTTTGCAAAGACGTGTTCTACATCAAAAGCTTTGATAATACGCAAACCAGACATCGTTTCTTCAAGAATCGACAGAAAGACGCCTTGTTCTTGTTGCACCAGTAAAGAGCCCTTTTTAAGCGATTTTCCAACCTTAGAGATGATAAAACCTGAAATAGGAATAAATACAAACACAAACAAGGTAAGTTTGACACTCATAAAAAGCATTACTCCTAACGAGAATAAAATGGTTAGAGGCTCTCTGACGACCATCTCCAAAATTGACAAAAAAGAATTTTTGACTTCATCCACATCAGCGCTGACACGAGAAATTGTATCACCTTTGGTTTTTTCAGAATAGAAGGCGAGGGGCAACGTGACTATTTTATCGAAGAGCACATTTCTGATGTCTTTTAGAACGCCATTTCTTAAAAATGTGATATAATACATGGCGAGATAATTGAAGAGGTTTTTCAGCAAAAAGATGGCAATGATCACAGAGACCATAAACATCAGTACCTTGAAATCACCGTATGTCTCAATTTTATCAACTATAAAAAAATTGAGGGAATCTTCCATATACTCTTTGAAACCAGAAAACCCTTCAAATGTAGGTTCAGCAACAACTGGACGTTGATCGCTAAAAATAACCTTAAGGACGGGTATTAAGGCAACAAATGAAAGTGTGCTAAAAAGCGCATAAAGTATATTGAAAAAAATGTTGAGGTAAGCATATTTTTTATACGGAATAATAAACCGATAAAACTTTTTTAAATACTCCATTTAACTTAGGTTCATGTCTTTTAGCATCGCGTCAATTTTTTTCTGCAATTGACTATCCACAGAAGCATAAGCTTCTACAGAAGACAACGGTGCGTTAACGCTCATATAAAATTTTATTTTAGGTTCGGTGCCACTTGGTCTCAACGCTATTTTACTCCCATCTTCAGTATAATAAATAATGACATTTGATTTTGGGATATGTATGTCTTCATCTTTATTGGTGATAAAATTCTTTGCTTTAGAAATTTGGTAATCTTCAATCCGTGTTACTTTGGAACCATTGATTTCCTTTAAAGGATTTTCTCTGGCGTCAATCATCATTTGTTTAATTTCTTGGGCGCCTTCTCTACCTTTTTTGGTGATTGCAACTAAATGCTCTTTATAAAGTCCATGAGTGACGTACAATTGCAATAGTGTTTCATAAAATGAGCTGCCATCAGCCTTGGCCTGTGCTTCTATTTCGCATGCCAATAGCGTAGAGGTTACCGCATCTTTATCACGTACAAAATCGCCAACCATATAACCAAAGCTCTCTTCGCCGCCTCCAATAAAGTCAAGCTCAGGAAAATCCTTGATCATTTTGGCAATCCATTTAAATCCAGTTAAGCCTTCTTTATATTCTACCCCGTAAGATTTTGTCAAGACTTCAACCATTGGCGTAGAAACTATGGTAGAGCCAACAAACTCGTTGCCATCCAGTTTGCCCTGTTTTTTCCATTGTCTTAATAGGAAATCAGTCATTACCAACATGGCTTGATTGCCATTAAGTAAGATTAATTTTCCCTCTAAATCTCTAACGGCAACACCTAAACGGTCACAGTCAGGATCTGTTCCAATCACAATGTCGGCATTCACTTTTTCTGCGAGTTCCAGCGCCATTTTCAAAGCTTCCGGTTCTTCGGGATTTGGCGATTCTACCGTTGGAAAATCACCATCTGGAACTTCTTGTTCTTTAACAATATGGACATTTTTATAACCTGCACGTTTCAGCGTTTCAGGAATGGTCACAATAGAAGTTCCATGGAGTGACGTAAAGACAACGCTGATGTCGTCTTTTGCTTTCTGGGTTGTGAAGTTTCCATTCTTTACCGAAGCGTCGATAAAGGCATCGTCCACTTCTTTGCCTATAATTTTTATGAACTTCTCCTTAGCTTTAAAATTGATTTCGGAATACTCCAAACTGTTAATTTCGTCAACAATGGCAGCATCTTGGGGTGGTACCAATTGTCCACCATCTTGCCAATATACTTTAAATCCGTTGTATTCAGGAGGGTTGTGAGAGGCTGTTAAAACAATACCACAATGACAGTCCAAATGTCTTACTGAAAAAGACAATTCTGGAGTTGTGCGTAAATCTTCAAACAAATAAACTTGAATGTCGTTTGCTGAAAATACATCGGCCACAACTTTTGCCAAGGTTTTACTGTTATGGCGACAATCATAAGCAATAACCACTTTAGGCGTTTCATTTGGAAACTGCTCATGCAGGTAATTGCTCAGGCCTTGTGTATTTCTTCCAAGTGTATATTTGTTGATGCGATTGGTGCCAACACCCATAACGCCTCGCATGCCGCCAGTACCAAACTCCAAATCCTTATAAAATGCTTCTTGGATTTCTTTAGGATGAAAAGCAATACTGTCCTTGATTTTATCTTGTGTTTCTTTATCAAAAGTTGGTGTTAACCAAGTGTTGATACGTTCTAAAATTTTTGGTTCAATGTGGATCATGGCGGTGTGATTAAAGTTAATATTACAAAAATAGGCAATTCAGCAAATGTTAATTGATTAAAGACTATTAATTTAATGGATTAGAAATTCAATTCACTATCAACAAGATAACGTTTTCTGTCGTCTTTGTTGCGTAAAATGATTTCGCCCAAAAAACCAGCAATGAAAAATTGGGTTCCAATGATCATCGTGGATAGTGCGATATAGAATTGTGGTCGATCTGTAATCAAACGTCCCGTAGGGTTTAAAAAGAGTTTGTCTATCCCGAGATAAAGCGTGAAACCAAGTCCGATAATGAGCATAATTGCGCCCAAAGCGCCAAAAAGATGCATTGGACGTCTTGCAAAACGTGAGATAAACCAAATAGTCAACAAGTCGAGAAAACCATGAATAAACCGGTTCATCCCAAATTTAGTTGTGCCATATTTTCGAGCTTGATGTAGGACTACTTTTTCGCCGATATTTGAAAATCCTGCATTTTTGGCCAACACTGGAATATAACGGTGCATTTCGCCGTGGACATCAATATTTTTTATAACGTTCTGATTGTAAGCTTTGAGGCCGCAGTTAAAATCGTTCAATTTTACTCCTGAAGTTCTGCGTGCCGCCCAATTGAAAAGTTTGGAAGGCAGGTTTTTTGAAACTACTGAGTCGTAGCGTTTTTTCTTCCATCCCGAAACCATATCATATTGCTCTTTGACGATCATATTATAGAGTTCAGGAATTTCTTCTGGACTATCCTGCAAATCGGCGTCCATGGTGATGACTACATCGCCTTGCGCTTTTTCAAATCCAGCGTGAAGTGCTTGTGATTTTCCAAAATTCCGCATGAAACGAATGCCCTTAACATTGGTGTCCTTTTCTGACAATTGTTTAATGACTTTCCACGAACTATCGGTACTGCCATCATCAATAAAGATGATTTCATAAGAAAAATGATTGGACTGCATAATTTTTGCAATCCAATCATATAATTCAGTTAACGATTCCTGTTCGTTGAGTAGTGGTATGACTACTGATATGTTCATTTAAATGGTTTCAAGTTGTAATGAATCAAAAGTAGTGAAATTAGTTCATAGAGATTGGCTCTGATTTTCTCATCACTAATGCAACAATAAGGCCGATTACTGCATATGCAAACAATTGCCATGCAATAGACTTTAATTGATTTATGACTGAAAATTGCTCTTGTTCACTCATTGCAGCAGCAGCTTTGTCAATTTCAGATTGAGGTGCGCCAAAATTCTCCATCATTTGAGTTGAGGTCTCAATAATCTTCTCTTTTAAGAACTGAGCTGCTTCAGGATCTATAATATTAAAAAGAATAATACTAAAAGCAGTGCTTAGAAGAACGCCAATTGCTACAGTTATAAAATACGAAGAAAACGCTTGTTTAAAGGTCATAAAGCCGCCTAATATTTTTTTTGATTTTGCAGACGAAAGAATTCCAAAAGATAAAATCATTAGGAATAAAATGATATTCAGCCACCATTTTGTCATGAGTTCTAAATCTACAACATACATTAGAACCATGATTAAAATCATTAACAAACCTAAATACACGCCATATTTTAATGCTAAAGATTTAATTGAGTTTTCCATATTATTTAGTTTAATTAGTTTATATATTAGTTAGTAAGCAAATATAGAAAAACGTTACAAACAAATTATAGTTAAGTTTGTAATCTACGGTTTAAATGAGCTAATTTTGCGCTATAAATGGAGGTGTAAAAACCATTCCGTAGTAAAAAGTGAAAATTTAAACCAAATGTATTGTGCATTTGTAAAAAATACTTAAATTTGCACTTTCAAAAATTGAACGATTTTAAAGTATTTAGAGATGAAAAAAGGTATACATCCAGAAAATTATAGACTTGTAGCATTTAAAGACATGTCGAATGAAGACGTGTTTTTAAGTAAATCTACGGCTGATACAAATGAAACTATTGACGTTGATGGTGTTGAGTATCCACTTGTAAAGATGGAGATTTCAAGAACATCTCACCCATTCTACACAGGTAAATCCAAGTTGGTAGATACTGCTGGTCGTATTGATAAATTTAAAAGCAAATACGCTAAATTCAAAAAGTAATTTAGTCTCCAAAATAGTAAAAGCCTTCAGATATTTTCTGGAGGCTTTTTTGTTTTCTATAAATACACTACTTTTGAGCCTTGAAATTTTCGAAATCGAAATAGTTGCAATATTAAGGAGATGTGTTTTTTCTCTTAGGTGGGAGTTTACGTCTGTAATATTGATTTTGATTTCTAACCAACTTTTATTTTAATAAATGAACTACATCCTTTTTGACGGTCCTTTTAGAGATAATCTTTTGCCTTTTACCTTTACACGGCCAGTGGCCGATCTTAGAATAGGTATTTTGACCATTAGGGAAAAATGGGAAATGCATTTAGGATTTACCACAACCACCATTACGGAAGATTATCTTTCCGAAAGATACCCTATGGTGGAAATGGATGAAAACGTCATGATCAATGCGTCTTATCTGCCAAATAATGAGTTGGTGCAATTGGTGAAGAACCTCAAAGAGAATCAAGCTGTTTTTCAGGGTGAAGATGTTATCGCTTTTTTTACTAAGGACGCTCAGGAAGATATTGATTTTAATGCTTTTCACGCTATTGAGTATGATGGACAAGCAATTAAAGTAGAGTATGTTTGGGATATTTTCTCAAAAAACGGAGAGGCCATCCAAGAAGATTTTGATTTGGTCACAAGTGGCAGGGATTCACAACCTATTTCTTCAACCAATAGTATCATAGCGCCACATAACGTTTTTCTCGAAGAAGGTGCTATTTTGGAATTTGCCACCCTCAATGCCGCTAAGGGACCAATTTATATCGGGAAGGATTCAGAAATAATGGAAGGTGCCATGATTAGGGGACCATTTGCGCTTTGTGAGCATTCAATTGTTAAAATGGGTGCTAAAGTTTATGGACCTACTACAGTTGGCCCGTATTCTAAGATAGGAGGAGAGGTTAACAACTCTGTTCTTTTTTCTCACGCCAATAAAGGCCATGAAGGTTTTCTAGGTAATTCGGTGATAGGCGAATGGTGTAATTTGGGCGCTGATACCAATAATTCCAATCTTAAAAACAATTATGCTGAGGTTAAAGTTTGGAACTATACCACCGAGAGTTTTGGAAAAACTGGACTACAATTCTGTGGACTTATGATGGGTGACCATAGTAAATGCGGGATCAATACCATGTTCAATACTGGAACCGTAATTGGTGTGAGCGCGAATATCTTTGGAAGCGGGTATCCCCGTAATTTCATACCGAGTTTTAGTTGGGGAGGTGCTTCTGGATTTACAACTTATCAAACCAATAAAGCCTTTGATGTGGCCAAAATGGTGATGGCCAGGCGCCAAATTGAGTTCTGCGATGTGGACAAAGAAATTATGAATCACATCTTCGAAATCACCAGAAAATTCAGAAGGGATTAACTCATTCCCGTCCAACTTTTGCGAAGTTTCCTATTTTTTTCTTTGTTAAAATGGAATAGAGCACAAGCTACATCATGAACAACATTAGTTTGTCTTAGACTGGTATTCATGCTATAAACCAACCCAGCGTGTTGAATTCTGCTTCCTACCTAATTGTATGATATTTGTATTACTTTCAAACAATTGCGTAACTTTGCGCTTCAAAATCCAAAAACAAGTTAAATTTGTATTTTACTTTTAGAGATAGAGATTTTTACTTTAAAAAGAAGCTTCTATTTTTAGAAAATGAAGACCGAATTATGAGAAAAAGAGTAGCGTTTTATACTTTAGGGTGCAAACTGAATTTTTCAGAAACCTCCACCATTGCAAGAACTTTCGTAAATGAAGGTTTTGATCGGGTGGAATTTAATGAAGTGGCAGATATTTATGTGATCAATACATGTTCTGTTACAGAAAATGCCGACAAACGTTTTAAATCCATCGTAAAACAAGCGCAAAAAGTTAATCCTAATGCTTTTGTGGCGGCGGTGGGCTGTTATGCGCAATTAAAGCCCCAGGAGTTGGCAGATGTCAATGGCGTGGATTTAGTGCTTGGAGCAACAGAGAAATTCAAAATCACCGATTATTTAAATGACCTTTCTAAAAATGACATGGGAGAGGTGCATTCCTGTGAAATAGAGGAAGCTGATTTTTATGTGGGAAGTTATTCCATTGGCGATAGAACACGTGCTTTTTTAAAGGTTCAAGATGGCTGCGATTATAAATGTACCTATTGCACCATACCATTGGCCCGAGGCATTTCGCGAAGCGACACTATGGAAAGTGTCATTGAGAACGCTAAAGAAATTGCCAGCCAGAATATCAAGGAAATTGTATTGACAGGGGTCAATATTGGCGATTACGGCAAAGGTGAATTCGGCAATAAAAAACATGAGCATACTTTTTTGGATTTAGTGACAGAATTGGATAAGGTAGAGGGGATTGAACGTTTGCGAATTTCTTCTATTGAACCAAATTTACTTAAGAATGAAACTATTGATTTGGTTTCTAAATCGAGAGCTTTTGTACCACATTTCCATATTCCTTTGCAAAGTGGGAGTAACGACATTCTTAAAAAAATGAAACGTCGATATATGAAGGAACTTTATGTAGATCGGGTTTCAAAAATAAAAGAAGTCATGCCAGAAGCTTGTATTGGAGTTGACGTAATTGTTGGTTTTCCGGGAGAGACGGATGAACTCTTTTTAGAAACTTATAATTTTTTAAATGGTCTTGATATTTCGTATTTGCATGTATTTACTTATTCTGAGCGTGACAATACTGAAGCTGCCATAATGGAAGGTGTTGTTCCCAAAAATGTGAGAGCAAAACGCAGTAAGATGTTGAGAGGGTTATCGGTAAAAAAACGTCGTGCTTTTTACGAAAGTCAATTGGGAACCACAAGAACTGTTTTGTTTGAAGGCGAGAATAAAGAGGGTTATATTCACGGATTTACAGAAAACTACGTCAAAGTAAAATATCCATGGAATCCGGAACTTGTAAACACGCTACATCAAGTAGAGCTCACTAAAATTGATGCTGATGGTATTGTAAGGTTTGATTTTATTTCCGTTCTTACTCACTAAATTTTCTTTATCAACATGTTAACCTGTTTTTTGTCCGGCTTTTAAGCTATTTAACCCTTTTTTTTTAGATAATCAACACTTATCAATAAATTTGATGTTGATCCCACATCTAATAAATTTAAAATGAAAACTTCTATACGCCTACTTTTTTTTACTTTCAGTTTGATTTTGCTTTTGAGCTCTTCAAAAAATGAAGTCAGAAACCCAGTAATTGGCGCTTGGGAATTAACGACTTGGACTGTGGGCATCCCTATCGCTTTAAACGATAATGCGCAGTTTACCACAAATCTTTTGGATCAAACATCCTGTGATGTGAATGAAATTCTATCCTTTGATAGCAACGAGATTGTGATTTCTGAGGATTCGTTCAGCCCCAATGTTACGATTCGCTTAAAAGATGGTACTTCTGATGTGTATTTAGTTGAAGAAACTTGTGCTGAGGGGGCTATTGGTTATGCGACGGATTATTCTCAAGATACAAATGGAGACATTCAATTTAATGGTACAGTGGGAGTTGTAACAAATAATCGACTGACCGTTATCTACAAGAATGCTATAAAGATTTATAATGAAGCGTTAACTGAAGTGATTGAGAGTAAAGATTTGACACTGATATACACGAAAAAAGGATAAAAAAAAATCCGAAGAATAAACTTCGGATTTTTAATTTTAGATTCTGATACCTACTGGAAGCATCTTTTGATACTTTCTGTTCCTCCTTACAAATTTAGCTATCTCCGGACTCGTTGGTACGACGCTAATATTTCGTTCAGAAATATTTTCAAATACCATAATCAAGAAATTAGTTTCAAATTCCTCAGACGTAACACACTCAGGAATGAACATTTTGGTTAGAAAAATTTTACGGTCTTGAAGAGAGTATTCGATTTTCGCCAAATCATCTTCAACTTTAAGCTCAAATTGACGTAAGAAGTCATTGTCAACTAATTCTGCTGCATCAATCATAATAATATATTTAATTTTATTTCATTGGGCTGGAAGGCGCAGTCACTACATTTTTATATAGCTTTGCGATACAAATTTACGAAAAATTACCATAGCAATCGGTTTCTTGACTGTTAAATACTTAAGAAGTAAACGCTTACGAGAGTTTTGAGCAAGCATTCTTTTATTTACAGTAGTTTAAAAAGTTTGTATAAAGATTTAAAATTTCAAATGGAGAAAAGCATAATACCTGTTTATCTTATGCCCGGAATGGCAGCGAAACCAACCATATTTGACCGTATAAAATTGCCTGAAGATCAATTTAAGATTTATTGGCTGGAGTGGATGATGCCTGAAGACAATGAAAGTTTGGAAAATTATGCCAAACGGATGATTCTAAAGATCGAACATGAGAATCCAGTGCTTTTGGGGGTTTCCTTTGGTGGGATTTTGGTGCAGGAAATGAGTAAATTTATGAAGCTAAGGAAATTGATTGTGGTAAGCAGTGTCAAATCACGCCATGAACTACCTAAACGGATGAAGATTGCTAAATTTATCAAAGCCTATAAATATGCCCCAACACAATTGCTATCAAATTTGGACGTTCTTAAAAAGTATGCCTTCAATGAAACCATTTCCAAACGTATTGATCTTTACAAAACCTATCTGGCAGTAAATGATAAGCGCTATCTGGATTGGGCTATCAAGGAAATGTTGCTCTGGGATCAGGAAAAATCCAATGAAGATGCCATTTATATACATGGAGACAAGGATGCTATTTTTACGCATTCATGCGACGGGGACTGTATTGTTGTAAAGGGTGGAACGCATATCATGATCGTTACAAAATACAAATGGTTCAATAAGCATCTGCCAGAATTAATAACAGGCTCAAAGTGAATATTGTTGAATTATTTTTTACATTTATAAAAAAATTGCAAAATGAAAATTATTAAGAATTTATTAGCCATTGTGGGTCTTGTCAGTATTTCAGGATTGTTCATATTTGCTGTCCAGTCACCTGTAGGTAAAGATATAAAGCCAGAGCAGAAAATTGAAAATGGTTATAATATTTATGCTTTAAAAATACCCGAGGACCTTAACTTTGCCGATGAGCCACTGCCATTGTCTATCCCAGATGTTTATGAGCGGATGGATAGAGAGCTTTTGGTCAATACCTATTGGCAATCTAATGCACTTTTGATGTTCAAACGTGCCCAAAAGTATTTCCCAGTCATTGAGCCTATCTTGGAAAAGCACGGTATTCCTGACGATTTTAAGTATTTGGCAGTGATAGAAAGTGGATTGACCAATGCTGTTTCTCCCGCAGGCGCAAGAGGTATTTGGCAGATTATGCCAGCAACTGGAAGAGAAAATGGCTTAGAAGTCAATGATAATGTAGATGAACGTTACCATTTAGAAAAATCCACCGAAGTAGCTTGTAAATACCTATTGCAATCAAAACGGAATTTAGGGTCATGGACTTTGGCAGCTGCAGCCTATAACGCTGGCAACGCTGGAATATCAAGACGTTTAAAAGAACAGGGAGTGAACGATTATTATGACTTACTGCTAGGGGAAGAAACAGGACGTTATATGTTCAGAATTGTGGCGTTGAAAGAGATTATGACAAATCCTAAAACATACGGTTTCAATTTTGAAGACAATGATCTCTATGCCAACATCCCAACGTTCAATGTTGTTATAGATAAGGAAGTTCCTGATTTTACAGCGTTTGCCCAAGAATATGGAATCAATTATAAAATTCTTAAAATCCATAATCCTTGGTTAAGAGAAACCCGATTGAATAATAAATCAAGAAAGGAATACGTCATAGAAATCCCTGAAAAAGGACATTACTCCAATAATTAGTGCTGGCTTCTATCTCCAATAATATTTGGGTCATCCTGATAGGTATAAATTATCTCTTAGTTATTTTAACAGCATTTATCGTGCTGACTAAAAACTTGAATCCAACCAAAACGATATCCTATATTATCGTTTTGGTTTTTTTTCCATTTTTCGGTCTTATCGTCTATTATCTTTTTGGACAGGAATATCGAAAAAATAAAATCTTCAACCGGAAAAATATTCTCAATCAAAAAATAATTACAGACATCAGTGAACGACTTAAACCTGATAAGCAGGAAATCAGAGATTTAAAGGAGGATCTCTTAGATGATAAAATTAAGCTTGTAAAGTTACTTCATAGCAGTCAAAATGCACCCTTAACAATTAATAATGATGTAAGAATCATTAAAAACGGGGAGAATAAGTTCAAATTATTGTTGGCAGATTTAAAAAATGCGAAGAAACACATTCACATGGAATACTACATTTTACGTGATGATAAGATTGGGATGCAGGTTATTGATATTCTTTGTGATAAAGCAAAGGAAGGGGTTAAAGTAAGATTGAGTATAGATGATGTAGGCAGTAGTATTTCAAGAAAGAACAAGAAGAAAATGGTGGAAAGTGGTGTGGAATGGCGTCCGTTCATGCCGGTTCTTTTTCCAGGTTTTACGGGAAAAATGAATTATAGAAACCATCGTAAAATTGTCATTATTGATGGACAAATTGGTTATATAGGAGGCATCAACGTTTCGGACACCTATGTCAACTATGACGACACTGCTATATTTTGGAGAGATACGCATTTAAGGATTATTGGAGAATCCGTGAAATCTTTGCAAATTCATTTCTTAATGACCTGGGAGTTTGTTTCCGGTGAGAAGATTGAGATGGAAGAGGACTTTTTTCCAAAGGATGATTGTAATGAATGTGCAGCTATGCAAATTGCGGCAAGTGGGCCAGATACAGATTGGTCCAATATTATGGAAGTTATTTTTACTGCCATTGTTACCTCTGAAAAATATGTGTATTTGACAACACCCTATTTTATTCCAAACGAACAGATCATTACGGCGTTGCAAGTAGCTTCAAAAAGTGGTGTTGATGTGAGATTGCTTATTCCTAAGGAATCAGATTCTTGGACCGCAAAACACGCTACCAACTCTTATATAGAGTGCTTACTAGAGGCCGATATTAAGGTTTATAGATACTGTAAGGGCTTTATCCATGCCAAAACGATCGTGATTGATGATGTGTTCTCTACTGTGGGAACCACTAATATGGATTATAGAAGCTTCAATATCAATTTTGAAATCAATGCGATTATCTACAATAAAGAAAAAAGTTTGGAGCTAAAATCACATTTCTTTGAGGATTTAGATGAAAGTGAAGCCATTGATAAAGAAAGATGGTTGAAAAGACCAAGGATTGAAAAATTAAAAGAATCCTATTGCCGACTATGGGCACCATTACTTTAGTCTGAGTTTTTTTATCGATAAACTTTAGGAACATTGAGTAAGGCAGTATCATTTTGATTCGCTAATAACTCGGTAATCCCTTTGTGGGCCTTTTCGGTGAACAGTTCTTTAGTTGACTTGTTTACGTTTTTTAGGAAGAATTTCCTATCGATATCCGAAATCTGTTTGAATTGGTTGATATAAAAACATGCAGGTGCGCCAAAGGAATGTTTTAATGCTGAAAGTGCGTGGTTGAAATTGTTATGGCGTTCATCAACATAGACTACAGTGATGTTCTTGTTGTAATGACGAGCTTTCTTTTTGGCTATGTCTTTCTTGTTCCAGTATAAGATAATGATGTCTACTTTTCCGTTATATTCATTAGCTAAAGAATTAATTGCTTTTATCTCCTCCTTTGTCTGAATAATTGCCGAATTCTTTGTGATCAATAAAAATGGCTTGTCAATATTTTCTGTATGCAGTGTGCCTCCCGCTACCTTTTTCAGTTTTAAATTAGAAATATAAGTATTCCGTATATGGACTCTTATGAGCGTATCAAATAAGGCATCTACTTTATCAGGCATTTGGTTTTTGATGGCCAAATCAGATTTGATATTGAATTTTCTTAAATGTTGCGAAAGTGCATCATCAAAATACACTTTATTTTCTTGAGCAAAGAGCAGTGGTATATATGTGAAAAGTAAAAGTATAAGTAGTTTTCTAAAGACCATAAGCGGAAGGTTTTTGTTAAGAGTGAGCAACTTAGGCTATATTCAAAACAATCTCAAATCTTATCGATAAGCGCTTAAAAAACACTGTTAATCTCCAATTATGAACCTCGGGCAAGCCTTGGAAAATCAAAAACCACTGGTGGCAATAAAAAAGCACCTCATAAAGAAGTGCTTGGATTTAAGTATCGGGTTAATGAGTAACTCTTATTTTGATTTTTTAAAAGAATGAATCCTAGCGTCTTCTTCCCTGTCTGTTTCCTCCGTAATGCTGATTGGGCATTTGCGCTTTCTTCATACTATCCTTCATCATTTTGATTTGATCTGCAAGCATATTGCGTTTATCTAGCTTTTGAGCTTCGTTCAAGAGCATCTTGGCTTCTTGAGGTCTTCTTTTGCTAAATGCAATTCCTGCAAGATTTAATTTTGCCATGGCCATATCGTGGTCCATTGCCAGACCAAAAGAAAGCGCTTTTTTAAAATATTTTTCGGCTTCATTCATATTGGTTTGGGAGACCATAATACCGTGAAGATAATTGTAATAGCCTTCTTGTTTTTTTACCAAAGCACTAGAAGGATTCTTAATCATATCCAACCACTTTTTAGCGCCGACAAAATCTTGCTTTCGCAACCTTAAAAATGCTAATAATATAAATTCGTTCTTAAAATAGAGGAATACGAAAATTGTGGATAATAAAATAAACATGATGCCATTTCCGATATATCCTTCGGTAAATTGATAAACGGCATAAGCTATGATTAAAGCAGTTATAACGAGTTTTATGTTTTTATTGTACATGGTTTAATTTAATATTTTGTAAGTAATAGTAGATGTTATTTCAGTTGGTATAGTCATGTTTTGGGCATTCACTTGCGTGTCGCCTATATAAATACCTTCAACAGTAATCTCCTTAAACAATCCTGTTTTTGAATTGGCATTAATCGTTGTTTTTTGGGTTCCGGTAAGCACCATTGTGACATTCTCATCAATATTGGACATGGTGACGTCTGCATTTCCAGAAACCGTATATGCATCCTCAGTATATGTTGATAAGGTCCATTTGTTTTTGGCTCGTAAATCTCCTTGATAAACATTCTCCCAAGTATCATTGATGGTTACGGCCTTGGCAGGCAAAAAATATGTCATCTGCTCAAAACTATTGGAAAGTGCCTCGCTTCCAAATTGTTTTTCAAATTGTGCTTTGTTAGCTTCGATGGTCGCTCCATCGATAATATTAGCGGCTTTGAACATGGAAGCAATTAACTCTTCACCTCCGGAAATAGATTGGATTTTCCCAGTTCGTTCCATGATCATAGTTACAGGGATGTTTAAAGTGCCTTTAAACATTTTCGAGGTCAGATCGGCATCATCTTCATTGGCTGTGTCTGCGTTGAGCAGCTCACCAAGCTCAGGAGAGCTCATGGTCATTTTTAGATGCTGAAATGTCATTTCCAAAACAATCACATCTTGTTCAACTTTAACCACCTTAAACTGCATCACGCTTTTCAAATGGTTATTAATAATTTGATCTACACCATTAATGTCTTGTGTAATATGCTGTTTGGCCTGTTGTTCAACTCTAAAAGTGTCATCTGTCTTAAGATTATATTGCAGCACTTTTTGAGCAGTTAAACTCAAAGATGAAAGAAAAATAAGCAAAATAGTTAATGCCTTCATATATCTTTTTAATGGGTCTGTTTTCAAATCACAAAGAAACTAATTTTTTTTAAGTTGGCATTGATATATTCTATCTTATTAAAGGCGACTCTCCTTAGAAATAAGTCGTAAATTTAAAGCCTTAATTGGAAGATGAAAATTTCATAAAAATATTTCAAAATTTGATTTGCCAGAGTAAAAAGTCTTTGTATATTTGCCCGCAGTTTTGAAGAAAGAATCAAGACCAAATTTTAGACTATACAAGATTATTTTAAAGATATAAAAAAATGAGCAAAAGAACGTTTCAACCATCGAAAAGAAAGAGAGTAAACAAGCACGGTTTTAGAGAAAGAATGGCTTCTGCCAATGGAAGAAAGGTCCTTGCACGTAGAAGAGCTAAAGGAAGAAAGAAAATATCTGTATCTTCAGAAACAAGACATAAAAAATAATGATTGGGAATGATTAACAATTGTTGATAATTTAAAGGTGTTACTTAGGTGTAACGCCTTTTTTTGTACCTAATTCATACTTATTTTTGTGCGGGTAAAAATCGAAACAATCGAAAGCATCAATAATTTGAAATAAAGACCCAAAGTTTCAACTTTTTTGAACACCGAATACTCAACACCAAACACCGAACACTGTCTGCCCCACCGGAGGATTTACGGAGGCAGCAACACTGAACACTGAAAAATAACCCAATACAATGCCTAGAAACAAAAACATTAAATCTGTACTTATTATCGGATCAGGTCCAATCGTTATCGGACAAGCTTGCGAGTTTGATTATGCAGGTACACAAGCCTTAAGATCACTTAGAGAAGACGGTATAGAAACCATTCTCATTAATTCAAATCCGGCAACAATCATGACAGACCCTACTATGGCGGATCATGTCTACTTATTGCCACTTACTACAAAATCGCTTATAACAATCTTGAAGGAGCATCCACAAATTGATGCTGTTTTACCGACTATGGGCGGGCAAACGGCTTTGAATTTATGTATTGAGGCGGATGAAAAAGGCATTTGGAAAGATTTTAATGTCAAATTGATTGGTGTTGATATCAATGCTATAAATATTACTGAAGACCGTGAAGAATTCAGAGAGTTGATGCTTAAAATAGGGGTGCCAATGGCGCCTCAAGCTACGGCGACTTCTTATTTGGAAGGTAAGGAAATTGCGCAAGAATTTGGTTTTCCATTGGTTATTAGAGCCTCATTTACGCTTGGAGGCGAGGGTGCGTCCTTTGTGCATACAGAGGATCAGTTTGACAACTTGTTGACTCGTGGATTGGAAGTTTCTCCTATTCATGAGGTCATGATTGATAAAGCTTTGATTGGATGGAAAGAATATGAATTGGAGTTGCTGCGTGATAAAAATGACAACGTAGTCATTATTTGTACCATTGAAAATATGGATCCGATGGGCATCCACACAGGAGACTCCATTACCGTTGCTCCTGCAATGACCTTATCGGATACAACCTTCCAACGGATGCGTGATATGGCCATTCATATGATGCGCAGTATTGGTGACTTTGCTGGTGGATGTAATGTTCAGTTTGCCGTGAGTCCAGATGAAAACGAAGATATCATTGCGATTGAAATCAATCCACGGGTTTCGCGTTCGTCAGCATTGGCAAGTAAAGCAACTGGATATCCAATTGCTAAAATCGCTTCAAAATTGGCCATTGGTTATAATTTGGACGAATTGACCAATCAAATAACAAAATCAACATCGGCTTTATTTGAGCCGACATTGGATTATGTGGTCGTAAAAATTCCGCGTTGGAATTTTGATAAATTTGAAGGCGCAGATCGTACTTTGGGACTACAAATGAAGTCTGTTGGAGAAGTGATGGCTATTGGTCGATCGTTCCAGGAAGCGCTTCACAAGGCTACTCAGTCATTGGAAATTAAGCGCAACGGACTTGGTGCTGACGGTAAAGGCTATAAAAATTATGACCAAATTCTCGATAAATTGGAACATGCCAGTTGGGATCGTGTGTTTGTAATATATGATGCCATTCAAATGGGGATTCCGTTGAGCCGCATCCATAAGATCACGAAAATTGATATGTGGTTCTTAAAGCAGTATGAAGAATTGTACCATCTTGAAAAGGAAATTTCGACCTTCACTATTGATACCATTGAACATGATTTGCTCTTGGAAGCAAAGCAAAAAGGCTATGGAGACCGACAGATTGCGCACATGTTGAACTGCTTGGAAAGTCAAGTTTATAAAAAACGTGATGAATTAAACATTAAACGTATCTATAAATTGGTAGATACCTGTGCTGCCGAGTTTAAAGCACAAACACCTTACTACTATTCGACATTCGAAAATAACGTGGAATCTCCAGATGGTACACAAATATCCGCTAATGAAAGTGTGGTTTCTGACAAGAAAAAGATCATTGTTCTAGGTTCCGGTCCTAACCGGATTGGACAAGGTATTGAATTCGACTATTGCTGTGTCCACGGTGTAATGGCAGCTTCAGAATGTGGGTATGAAACCATTATGATCAACTGTAACCCTGAAACGGTTTCTACAGATTTTGATATTTCTGATAAATTGTATTTTGAACCAGTGTTTTGGGAACATATTTACGACATCATCCGTCATGAAAAGCCAGAAGGTGTGATTGTACAATTAGGTGGACAAACAGCATTGAAACTGGCCGAAAAGTTAGATCGTTATGGGATCAAAATTATCGGAACAACTTATAAATCGCTTGACTTAGCTGAAGATAGAGGGAGTTTTTCTAAATTATTAAAGGAAAACAATATTCCTTATCCAGAATTTGACGTGGCTACCACAGCAGACGAAGCTTTGGCAATTTCAGATGTACTTGACTTCCCGATTTTGGTAAGACCTTCTTATGTTCTTGGAGGCCAAGGCATGAAAATTGTCATCAATAGGAAGGAATTGGAGGAACACGTCGTGAATTTGCTTAGAAAAATGCCAAATAACCAATTGCTTTTGGATCGTTATTTAGATGGTGCCATTGAGGCGGAAGCTGATGCGATTTGTGATGGCGAGAATGTTTACATCATCGGTATTATGGAGCATATTGAACCTTGTGGCGTCCATTCAGGTGATAGTAATGCAACGTTGCCACCTTTTAATTTGGGCGAATTTGTATTGCAGCAAATAAAGGATCACACCAAAAAAATTGCCTTGGCCTTAAACACAGTAGGACTGATCAACGTTCAATTTGCTATTAAGGATGATATTGTGTACATCATTGAGGCGAACCCAAGAGCATCCAGAACGGTGCCTTTTATAGCAAAGGCCTATAAGGAACCTTACGTCAATTATGCGACGAAAGTCATGTTGGGTGAGAAGAAGGTCGCAGACTTTAACTTCAATCCGCAATTGGAAGGTTTTGCTATCAAACAACCAGTATTCTCATTTAATAAGTTTCCAACGGTCAACAAACAATTAGGGCCAGAAATGAAGAGTACTGGGGAAAGTATCCTATTTATTGACAGTTTAAAGGATGATCAATTTTATGATTTGTACTCGAGGCGTAAAATGTATTTAAGTAAATAACAAGTTATTAGCGAAATTATTCGTTGAAATGCATTCTATGTTTTATTAATAAATTGTAATTTAGCTCGCTTGCTAATGAAATTTATTTAATGAATATAAAATGCATTTCTTTTTTGATGTTCTTTTTCGTGTCTCTTGTAGGGCATTCTCAAAAGAATATTTTTGAAGTAGCCCGTTCTGGCTCAGTAAATGAAATAAAGGCTTTGATGGCGATTAATGCGGATACGATCAATGCAGTTGAAGGTTCAGGTTATTTGCCTTTAACCTTAGCCTGTTATAATGGAAACAAGGAAGTTGCTCTTTTTTTAGTGAATCATGTCAAGGATATTAACGGTACGAGTAAGATGGGTACACCATTAATGGCAGCCGTTTTTAAGGATGATGTTGCTGTTGTGAAAGCCCTGTTGACTATGAAAGCAAATCCTAATTTGGCGGATGGCAATGGAACAACCGCGTTGCATTATGCTATTATGAGCAGGAATGAAGCTGTTATAAAGCTATTGGTTGATGCTAATGCAGATGTGGCTTTTAAGGATAAACGAGGAAACTCTGCTTTAGACTATGGCAAAATGACTCAAAACCAAACTATTATTAATCTATTAGAAAAGAATAAAATATGAAAAAAACTACTTTGGCCTTTTTAGGTGTTTTATTAACTTCATTTGCTTTTGCTCAAACCTATTCTACGGGGGCAATGGAGCTTCACAATGCAGATGGTATGGTTTTTACCGCAAAAGTGGACGTTACCAGCACTTTGGTAACTTTGACTCTTAACGGTCCAGATGATCGTTATTTGGGGTTCGGATTTGGTCTTCAAACAATGGCCTCCGGTGGAGATGTTATACTTTTTTATGATGATGTCAATACGCCTGCAGAAGACTTTCAGTTGTCTGATAGAAAATTCTTAGGTACTGGACAGGTACCTGAAATTGATGTCAATCAAGATTGGACCTTGGTGTCAAACACACTCGAAGATGGTCAGCGTACTGTGGTAGGCACGAGAGTTTTAGATACAGGGCATGATGACGATTATGTATTCTCTACTTCTGATAGTTCTTTGAATTTTACTTGGGCAATTGGTAGCAGTTATGCACTTGACCGTCACAGTGCAAGAGGTGGTTCTATGCAATCTTTAACCTTAAGTCAAGATGAGGCCGCATTAAGTGATTTTACCATGACGCCTAATCCGGGACGCTCTAAATTTGAATTGCGACTTCCTATTGGGGTCAGCAATGTGAAGCTGCAAGTTTATGATGTTTTAGGTAAAAATATTTTATCCAAATCAGTGAATACACTATCAACTACGGTTGATGTTTCAAAATGGAACAACGGAGTGTATTTGGTTAGAGTAACGTCAGACAATGGTTCACAAACCAAACGTTTTGTAAAACAATAAAATTGTAAAGAAATATATCAAAGACCATCAACACTAACATTGATGGTTTTTTTATGAAATTAAGGGAACACTTACCAAATACAGAAGTCCAACTAATATGGCGATCCCAAAACTGATCAGGGTTCCAATTAAAATATATTCTGTCAACTTGCGCTCTTTTGATTCTCTAAGATCACCAAATCTGAATACTGATTTTGCCGTAATCAAAAATCCTACAGCTTCCCAATGGTCTAAAATCACAAAGACAAATACTAAGACACGTTCCAGAATCCCGATATACTTTCCAGCATCCTTAAGAGATTCATTGCCTTCAATAATCTTTGAAATATTCCATTTTAAAAAGATGGTCTTCATAATGATAGAGACGGGAATGGTCAAGAATAATACGGAGGTAAGGAGTAGGAGTGTATGATCTGTCAGTAGATGATCTAAGCCCGCATCCTTGGCTATAAATAACCAATAGACCAGCAAAATAATCAGAAAGTGCAGGAACTGGTCTATAAAGAATAGTAGTCGTTTTGTTTTCTTGGTTTGAAGCTTCAGTTTTAAGGCATCAATAACAAAATGTGACACCCCGATGATTAATATTAATGGCCATTTTGAAACATCCCAAAGAATAACGAACAATAAAACAATATGAATAAAAACATGCAGGTATAGCTTTGGAGACCTCAATGTTTTCTTTTCCTTTTCTTTTATCCAAGATGTCGGTTGAAGGAAAAAATCTCCAATAAGATGTGCGAGTATGAGTTTTATGAGTATCATGCCTGTAATTGTATTATTTTTTGGCGGTAGTGGTGTTCCAACTGCATAATAAGTTCTAAATGGGCGCGTTTTTGTCTGCTGCTCACCGCATTTTGATTGATGCCTATAAGTTTGCCAAGTTCTTCTTGTAAGGCATTTGGTTGCTCTATATATAATTTTACAATTTCTGCCGAATTCGTTGTCCATTGATCCATTATGGTCAAAGCCAATTTAAAGTAGAGATTGAGTTCTTGATTCAATTGTTCGTTAGTGGTTTTGATCTTGAGATTGACTTTTTCTTTTTTCAAGGTTTCTAAAGTTTCACCCGAAAATTGAAAAGCCTCCCCATTGGATTCCACAACAGTTTTACCGGTAAATGATTTTTCTCCAATACCTATGGCAATACGTACGTCCAAGCCTTTGATGGTTTTGATGCAGGCCTTAATGTATAGGGCTGCTTTTAGACTTTCAGTAATATTTTCCAACTCCAATTGAAAGCTATCCCCTCTATAGATTTCCCATTGGGAAGGGTTTTGCGTACATACGGTTAACGCTTCTTTTAAAGTGGAAAGCCATACCTCAGGATTTTTGATGGATCGCGATTTGATGATATCTCCTGTCAATATACTGGTCATAAAAGGTATTTAATGAGTTTAGATTATCAATTCATTATGTGATAATGACAATTATCACATATTAAGTTGATAAATTCAATTATCATCTTATTAAATGATATTCAAATATATCGCTTATATACGAGATAAACAAGTTACGGAATAGCAACCTTAACTTTATAAGCTTCTAAAATATGCAAATAGTCATTCGGTGAAAAGTCTTTCTCTTTAAATTCCTTTCGTCTCAAGCGTTTCATATCATTCCGTTTTAAACATTTTAAAAACCGCCTGACTTCCTGTTTATCGTTGATGATCAATCCTGGAACTTCAACAGAATTTCCATCATCATCCTTTGCAACCATCGTAAAGTAAGAAGAGTTGCAATGTTTTATTTCGCCAGTTCTAATATTTTCGGCTTCCACACGAATGCCGACCACCATTGATGTATTGCCCACATAATTAATAGAAGCCTTCATGGTCACCAATTCGCCTATCTCAATCGGATTCAAGAAATCGACCGTATCTACAGATGCGGTAACACAATAAGTTTTAGAGTGTTTTGAAGCGCAGGCAAACGCAATCTGGTCCATTAAATTGAGAATATAACCGCCGTGAATTTTTCCATTAAAGTTCGAATTTGACGGCAGCATCAATTCGGAAATTAAAATCCTTGAGTCATCTATTTTTTTAAATTTTGTTTCGTCTTGCATATTATTCGTCATCAATGGCACGTTTTAATAGTTTTTCGTTTTGTTGTTTACTGGCTTTAGCGCCAAGTGTTTTAAGGGTTTCCACGCGTTTGATCAAATTTCCTTTCCCGGTTAATTTGACCATCGCACTGTCATAAGATTTTTGCACGGTTCCTATTTGATTCCCAACCTTGACCAATTCTTCCGTTAAGTTAACAAAAGAGTCATATAACCGGCCTGCGTGGGTGGCTATTGCAATGGCATTTGCCTTTTGCTTCTCGTTTTGCCACATGCTGTCAATAGTTTTTAAAACGGCAAGGAGCGTGGTAGGGGTGACAATAATAATATTTTTATCAAACGCATCGCTGTACAAGGCTGGATATTCCATAGAGGCGATGGCAAAAGCAGATTCTATTGGGATGAACAACAATACAAAATCCGGACTTTCCATGTCGTAGAGTTGGTGGTATTTTTTTTCTCCCAATTCACTGACACGTTTTCTAACCGAAATTAAATGGTTTTTCAAATGTGTAGAGCGTTCTGATTCGTCAACTTCGTTGATATACCTCTCGTAAGCCACTAAAGATACTTTTGAATCGACAATCATTTTCTTGTCCCCGGGCAAAGAAATGACCACATCTGGCAGTACGCGTTTGCCATCTTCAGTAGTAAAACTTTGTTGAACAAAATACTCGCTGTCTTTTTGAAGTCCGCTGCGTTCCAAAATCCGTTCCAATACCAATTCCCCCCAATTTCCCTGCATTTTAGTATCACCTTTCAAGGCTTTGGTCAAATTGGTGGTCTCTTTGCTCATTTGTTCATTGAGCTCTTTTAAGCCGATAATCTGACGACGCAAATCGGCGCTTCTGGTGATGTCTTCCTTATTGGTTTCTTCCACACGTTTTTCAAAATGTTGAATTTTTTCGTGTAAAGGTTTTAAGATGGCGTCTATATTCTCTTTATTTTGTGTGGTAAATTTAGTCGATTTTTCATCAAGGATTTTGTTGGCTAAATTTTCAAATTCAATGGTGAATTTTTCCTGTAACTTTTCTACTTCAGCTTTTTGTTCTTGATTTTTCGTGAATAGATTTTCGAAATCGGCATTTTTTCGCGTCAATTCAGTGTTTAGGAATTCCTTCTCACTGCGGATAAACTCACGATCTGTTTCAATTTTGGCCAAGGAGTCTTTAAGTGAACTGAGTTGGGCTTGATTATTTTGTTCAATTTTTTGAATCTCCAAATCATGCTGCATTCTTGAATCAAGAAGTTGCTGCTGAAGATTCAAAATGCGTTCTTCAAGCGTACTTTGTTCGCCCTTATTTGTGAGTTTAGTGATAGTAATACCAATATAGGCACCAATTCCGCCAGAAATAAGAATGGAAATAATAAGGATAATGCTGTCGTTCATTTCAAAAATGGGTTTGATCAAAGATAGATTTTTTTTCGAAAGAAGATGGAAGAAAGAAGTTGGAAGCTCGGAGCGGGAAGCGGGGAGTTGGAAGGATTAAGTGGGGAGCACGAAGTTAAAAACTACAATTTCAGATTTGTCAATTAATATAATAAAGTGAATACTGAGACTGCCAACTGAAGACTGAAAACTGCCAACTGAAGACTATTTTCTAACTCTAAATGTTCCCGTGTTTTCATCAAAAGAGATCAGATCTTTAGGGAATAAGCTGTTAAAAGTACCTTTGGAAATGAGCTGGCATGGTGGGCCAGATATGACTTCGTTTTCGCTCATCACAATCATATTATCGCATAGTTGAATGGCCAAGTCTATTTCATGAGAAGAGAATAAAATAGTTTTCCCGGTGTCTTTCGTTAATTTTTGAAGCAGTTTTAAAATATAGGCCTTATGGTACATATCAAGATGGGTGGTTGGCTCATCCAAAATGATCAAATCGGTATCTTGGGCCAAAGCACGTGCAATCATTACTTTTTGCAACTGCCCATCACTTAATTCGAAGCATTTTTTAGTTTTGAGAGCTTCAATATTGGTTTGAACCAATGCTTTATTGGTGATGGCAATATCTTCCTGAGATAAACTCCCCATCCAATTGGTATATGGTTGCCGTCCTAAAGCAACCAATTCAAAAACGGAGAGGTTTTTTGAAGCAATCAGCTCTGTCAGTACTAGACTTAATTGTTTTGCCAAATCAATCGGTTCATAATCCAAAACCGCTTTGGAATTGATATAAACCTCACCCGATAAAGGTTTTTGCACATTGGTCAAAGTCCGTAAAAGCGTTGATTTCCCGATGCCGTTGGCCCCCACTAAACCAACCAGCTGCCCTTTTTCTAAACTAATATTGATGGAATCCGCTATAATAGTTGCTCCTTTTTTGGAAGCGTAACCAATGGATAGGTTTTTGGTTTCGAGGACGATATGTGGTGGTGTTTTAGTCACGCTATTAAATGATGAAATTACTATGAGACGTTAAGATTTGTCTGTTATCTGTTATCTGTTGTCTGTTGTCTGTTTTCTATTGTCTGTGCTGTCTGTATAAAATTTCTATATTCTATATTCGAAATTGGATAGTCAAAATTACTGCCCTCCACATTATGAATTTTCAAGATGTCGCCCCTTTGGCGCTTGATTTTATAAGTTATATCCTATTACAGAGATATCATCCCTCAGGGATTTCTTTAGATCTATTGACGTCAAAAACTTATAAATCTGTCAGTTATCTGTTTTTGTTGTGTAGTCAGTTTTAACTTTGTGCGTTAGCTGTTTAAAACTTCTCTATCTTTTATTCGAAATTGGTTATAAGATAATCACAATTATTATTTTTCTCTTAAACATCTAAACATCTAAACATCTAAACATCTAAACATCTAAACATCTAAACATCTAAACATCTAAACATCTAAACTCATCCCTAATCTCCTAATCCCCTAATCCTCCATTCTTCTAAAACAACATCTTCCGCTTTCTCACCAACAACCAAATCACCACCGGCGCACCCACCAATGAGGTAATGGCATTAATAGGTAGTGTATAATCGCTTGTTGGCAATTGTGCAATACTATCACAAATAAGCATTACTATGGCACCAAATAAAAATACGGCAGGCAATAGAATTTTATGGTTGGACGTATGGAAAATCTGACGGGTCATATGCGGAATGGCCAAACCGATAAAGGCAATTGGTCCTGCAAAAGCCGTAATGGTTCCTGCCAATAAACTGGTGGCAATAATGATAATGAGTCTACTCTGTTTCAAGTTCAGCCCCATACTTTTAGCATAATTTTCGCCTAATAATAGGGTGTTCAAGCCTTTTATTGAAACGATGGTCATCAAAACACCTGTTAGATAGATTAAAAAGAAGATCAAAAGTTCGTTCCACGAAAGGTTGCCAAGACTTCCAAAGCCCCAAAAAATATATTGTTGGAGTTGTTCTGCGGAACTAAAATAAGAAAGGACACTAACTACGGCAGCGGTGATACTCCCAAACATCAACCCTATAATAAGGATAGCCATAGTGTCGCGTACCCTTGAAGATACGATCATGACGGCCAAGAGCACTAAAAAACTCCCTAAACTTGCAGCAATCACAACGCTCCATTTGGAGATCAGCAAGGTGGTAAAAATACCGCCAAAAAAGCCTGAACCCAGAATAACCAATGCAACACCTAAACTTGCTCCGGAACTAATACCCAAAACAAATGGTCCAGCCAACGGATTTCTAAAGAGCGTTTGCATCAGTAGGCCTGAGATACCTAATCCGGAACCCACCAAAATTGCCGTAAAGGCTTTTGGCAAACGGTAATTTTGAATGATGTAATTATCAGCTTTACCGATCAGACTATTGAAAATTTCCTTTGTAGTTATGGAGACAGATCCCAAACTAATGTTCACGAAAAAACAGATGATGAGCAGCGCTATCAGTATCAAGAATGGATATGTATATTTTTTTTCCATGTGTTCAAGATCTGACAGGTTTCTAAAACCTGTCAGATCTGAATAATTATTTTATTTTTTATTTTAAACGCTCAAAAAAATGAGGCTCATAGTCGTTTAATAGTTCTGGATGAGTTATTTTAATTAAATCCTTTAAGACCAAGTCTGGTCGTGCCATACCCATTTCAAAATAGGTAACGCCTCCTGTTTTTCCTGTAGTATTGACAAAGGAGTAGACCGCTTTGTTTTGGAATGCTTTAAACTTGGTGTAATGGGGACTAGCTTTTTCGATGGCCTCCAAACTTGAATAATAAGAAGGGCTAATCCAAATCTCGGCTTCTTTAGCCTTGTCAAAAACAACTTCAAAATTAAGTGAAAGACTGCCTTTATCCGTTGTGTCACTCCACAAATAATTAGCGTTGGCATCTTTTAATAGGATGGCTTCAGAGCTGGTGCCACTCGGTAAATACCAAATATCCTTGTACATGGCGCCACTTAATACTGTTGGACTTTGAGTCACATTTTGGGCAATCTTCTTAGCTTCTAAATAATCGGCTTCAATATTCTTAAAAATCGAATCGGCTTCTTTTTCTTTATCGTAAAGCACACCAAAGAACTTGATCCATTCTGCTTTAGCCAAAGGCGATGTTTCAACCCAATCGCCATTAAAGATCACTGGAATTCCCGCCTTCTGTATATTGTCAAAAGCTTTGTTGTTGCCATCAATGCCAAATCCGATCACCAGTTCTGGTCGCAGTTCCAATAAGACTTCCGTATTGATACTTTCATTTTTGCCTAATTCCCTCACCAAGCCTTCATCTATTAAAGCTCTTGTTTTCTCTGAGGATACATAATTTGTGTCAGGAAAACCGATCAACGTGTTTTCAACATTTAATAATTCCAATGCAGGAATGTGAGTGGTGGAGGTGACCACTATTTTTTCGATGGGTGTGATTAAAATGGCATCAAACTCATCTTTGTTTAAAGTAATCTTAGGTGCCACTTCTTTATTTACCAACGCATAGCGATAGGTTTTATCCGATTTTGGCCATGGATTTTTGATTTCCAATACCTTAAAATCTTGATAATTCTCTACGGAGAAACCTTCAGCATAAGAAAGTGATGGGTTTTCTTTGTTTGATGCTTGATGTTTTACAGGTAATCCTTTGTCTTCTTTACAGTTAACAAGGATTAAAAACAGTAATAAAAGTGATATTTTCTTCAAAATCTAAATTTTTCACTTCAAAAGTAAGATTATTAACTGAAATAGGGGACTTGCCCGTTGGGAAGATTCTGGAATAAAAACATTTTAAGCCTTCAGGCTTTATCCATATAAAATGATTAGTTTTGCAGCGAATTTGGTTTGATATAATAATCTATGTCAATTAAAAGGGAATTTGGTTAATATCCAAAACTGTTCCCGCAACTGTAAGCTATAACGCTTCATGTTACACTTCAAGTCACTGTTACGCATAGCGCGATGGGAAGACGAACATGAAGACGCAAGTCAGGAGACCTGCCAATTTCATCATCAAAAGCGGCTTTCGGGTAAAGAGCCTTTAGATTATGAAAAGACTACTTTATATTTTTATTATTCTGGTTCTTGGCAACGTTAATGTTGTTCATGCACAGCTGGATTCTATCCAAAAACTGGATGAAGTTATCTTGAGCGATGTTAAGTTGAAACGCTACACCTCAGGATACAAAGTAACGGTGTTAAAAGATTCTGTTTTAGCAAAAAGTCCGTGGTCGTTGACCGATTTACTGCGCTACAATTCAAATATCTACTTTAAGGAGAACGGTTATGGCATGGTGTCTTCACCATCTTTTAGAGGCACGAATGCCTCACAAACAGCGGTGGTTTGGAATGGCATCAATATCAATTCCCAACTTAACGGACAAGTCGATTTTAATACCATCAACACATCCAATTATGATTCTGTTGAGATACGGAGCGGTGGTGGCAGTGTGCAATACGGCAGTGGCGCCATAGGAGGGAGTGTGCATCTGAGTAATGCCTTGTCGTTTATGAAACACACCGATCATACGGTGAGAATGAGTTATGGCAGTTTTGATACCAAGCGGGCAAATTACGGACTTTCAACGGGCTCAGAAAATTGGTCGGTTAATTTAGGTGTGGCCTACGTCGATTCGGAAAATGACTATAAATATCTCGGCACGAATAAAACCAATAAAAATGGGCAATACGATAATTTAAGCTTTAATCTCAACGCGGGCTACCTGCTTAATGACCATCATGTCTTCAAATTGTATCATCAAAGTTTTGTAGGGGATCGTAATTTTTCAGGAACACTCCTGGCACCATCAAAAAGTAAATATGAAGACACCAATTACAGGTCCATGTTGGAATGGGGCTATTTTCATAAACAGTACACCTCCAAAGTAAAGGTGGTTCATCTTCTTGAAGAATTTAAATATTTTGAGAATAAAGATGCAGAGTACTTTTCCTTTGGTCGGGTGCAGAGTTTTATAGGAAATCACAATCTCAATATCAAACTGACTGAAACTATTGATTTGCGAACCATCATTGAGTTTGCCAAGTACTCAGGAAACGGAGATAGTTTCTCAAAGCCAAGCCGAGATGCATTTTCCGCCACCGCATTGTGGAGACATAAGGTTTCTGAACCACTGATTTACGGATTGAACATCAGAAAAGATTTTACCTCAGATTTTGAAAGTCCGCTCGTGTTTTCTGTGGATGGCGAATATCGTTTTAGTGAAAGCTATGCGCTCAAATTAAATGGTTCCAAAAATTTCAGGGTGCCTACGTTCAACGATTTGTATTGGAATCCTGGCGGTAATTTGGATTTGCTTCCTGAATCCTCTTATCAAGTTGATTTCGGACAGGAATTCTCATCTAAATTCGTCGATCTAAAATTGAACGCTTATTTTATCAACACCAAAGATATGATCCAATGGGTGCCTGATAATACCGGATTGTTTCGACCACAAAACATTAATAAAGTCAAAAGTTATGGTGGCGAATTGGAAGTTTTCCTTAAATATACTATCGGAAGCCATCATCTTAATATGAATTCGGGATATTCCTATACAGTTTCTGAAAATGATGCCAATGCCAAGCAGCTCATCTATGTTCCGTTACATAAAGCCAATTTAAACTTCGGCTATAGTTTTAAAGCTGTAGAATTATTTTATCAGCATCTCTTTAACGGTGAAGTTGACATTATTGGAGGACAGTTGGATGGGTATGATGTGGGGAATTTGGGACTTTCCTACAATTATGAGATTTCCAAAAATGTCCATTCCATTTTACAGTTTAATATCAATAACCTTTATAATACAACCTATGAAAATGTGGCGTTGCGTTCAATGCCCAACCGAAATTATCAATTACAATTAACTCTCAAATTTTAAAACTATGAAAATTAAAAACAATTTAGTATTAGCATTATCATTGCTTGTTTTGTCATTCTCTTGTAGTAGTGATGATGATAACCATGAGCAAGAGCCACAAGGCGCTTACGAAGATGGCATTTTGATTACAAATGAAGGTAATTATGGCCATGGTAATGGCACTGTTACTTTTATATCGGATGATTTCTCTTATGCTGAACAAAAGATGTTTTTCAATGTAAACGGTACGTTGTTAGGAGATACTGCTCAAAGTATTGGCTTTCATGAAGACTTGGCTTATATCGTAGTCAACAATTCCCAAAAGATTGAAGTGGTGAATCGCTATACATTTCAATCGGTAGCAACCATTGATTCTGGGTTGAGTAATCCACGCTTTATCACTTTTTTATCTGGAAAGGGCTATGTGACCAATTGGGGTGATGGTTCAAATCCAGAGGATGATTTTGTTGCAGTTATTGATTTAGAAACCAATATAGTTTCAGGCACAATTTCAGTAGAGGAAGGTCCTGAAAGAATTATTACAAATGGAACATCTATTTATGTAGCACATCAAGGAGGCTACAGCCAAAACAATATTGTTTCGGTGATTAAGCCAAACTCTGATGAGGTAGAAACGATTACTGTTGGAGATGTACCAAATTCGATGGTTTTTGATAGTCAAGGGGCGTTATATGTGTTGTCTGGTGGGATCCCAGCGTGGACGGAAAATGAAACAGGCGGTCAATTGGATGTTATCAACACGAGCTCTAACACCGTTTCAGCAACTTTTGGGTTTGACGATAATGAGCACCCATCTAATTTGACTTACGGAGAATCGCTTTATTATACTCTAAATGGAGGAGTTTATAAGTTAGCTATAGATAGCCAGGAGTTATCGACAACGCCAGAAATTGAAGGTGTCAATTTTAATTTTATGACCGTACGCAATAACATTTTATATGGTGTAGGTGCAGAAGATTATACTTCAAATGGAACTTTACAAAGTTATGATTTAGGAACAAATGCGACATTGCATTCAAAAGAGGTGGGAATTAATCCAGGTGGAATTTATTTTAACGATTAATCAGAATCGAATCTTATATTCAATAAAAAAGCCGCTATTTCAGCGGCTTTTTTTAGGTGATGATTTTATCTCAGATTTTGAAATGCTGGAAGATGATCCAGAACATCAATATACATTTCATTATCTAACAATTTCTTGTCAACTTGATCTTTTAAAGGAATCAAATTATTATCTATCGATGGGAATGGTCGTCCACTTCCAGTAATGTCAGCAATTGCTTTTGCTAAAAATGGTTCGTTAGCCTCACCTAAAACGCCAAGGAAGTTCACTGCCTCTGTCATTTGGAACTGCTCCATTGCGCTTAGAAAACCATTAGGTGGCACACGTGTATCATCTTTATTTACAGACACAGCTACTAAAGGCTGTATGGCATAGGTATGATTAGGATTTGCGTTTTGACGAGAAAAGTTTTCAGAATCATATAAGGTCACTGAAGCTTGGGACTTTCCGGTTGTTCTACCACCAATTTGAACTACATCAATATAAGCAGACAGCCCGTTAATTATCAGCTCGCTCGCAGAGGCTGTTCTGTTAGTTGTTAAGACATAAACCTTTTCTAAATTCAGAGAATTAATGGCACCTACACCTCCCGGGGCATTGTTCTTGAATGTATATGAAGTGTTTTCAGATTGTAAATTTTCATTCCAAACAAGTTTAGAAAAAACTTGACCATTGAATTGTCCGGTGATCATACTTGCCAAAAGTGCTGCGGTATTGACTGATCCGCCGCCATTATATCTTAAATCTAAAACCAAATGCTGAACACCCGCAGCTTTTAATTCCCCAAAAGCTTCATTTAATTGAGGATCATAATTACTAGTAAAGCTAGTATACATTAAATAACCAATTTTAGAACCATTGATGTCTAATATTTTGGTCGTGTGCACTGGATTCTCGTTATAAGGTTTTTTCGTCAATGTTACAGTATCAGAAGTTGAGTCTACGGAGTCATCATTAGGAGTTGCAGTGCCATTGTCGTTATAAGTAGCCAAATTTAATGTGTATGTTTCTTGATTTAAAAGCGCGTTGAAGTTATCTCTGGTCATTGGAACACCATCTATTGCATTAAAAGCTTGTCCGCGTTTTAAACCAGAGGTACTTGCTTCACTATCATTTAATACCAATCTGACAACGCCAAATACCTTGGTATCGCTACCAGGCTGCAGATAATAATTGGACTCTAAGCCGTTGGTTTTAAATTCACCCTGAAACTGCTGCTCTAAAGCAATATAGTCAGATGTAATAAAACTAAAACGATCCACAACCTCTCTTTGATATATTAAACTTTCAAAGAACTCTTCAGGTACGGAATATCCGTTTATGTAATTTGTATAAGCTTCATCGCTAGGAAAACGGCTGTCTGCTAAATTCGGAACATCAGCTTTATAGAGATAAAAAAGGTTCATCGCTGTCCAAACATAATCATTAACTTCATTTTTAACGACAACCGGAGGTGGCACTTCATCATCTTTATCTTTAGAACAGCTCATGTTTAAGCTGAAAACAACAAGTGCGAAAAGGGCAAATTTTAAAATTTTCATGGGACTTTTATTTTATTATCTATTAATAGGTCGGTAATTTAACTCGAAATTTACTTACATTATTGTAAAATCAAAAATATTTGTAACAAAACTGAAAGTCTTTCGTCGTAAGAATAGAAACAGGTTTAACTCATCTGTTATAAAACTAACCATAATGACACAAACTGATTTTGTAAAATTGGTACTTCCTTTTAAGGATAAAGTCTTTAGACTTGCCAAGCGGCTTCTGGTCTCTAAAGAGGAAGCAGAAGATGCCACGCAAGAGGTCTTGATAAAATTATGGAACAACAAGGAAAAGATTGAGGGGTATAATAATGTAGAAGCTTTTTCAATGACGATGACCAGAAACTTGTGTTTGGACCGATTAAAATCAAAACAAGCTCAAAATTTAAAAATTGTCCACAGCAATTATCAGGATCATAACGTGTCTTTACAAAAACAATTGGAAATCAATGATAGTGTGGATTGGGTTTCAAAGATTATGGAAGAGTTACCTGATCAGCAAAAAATAATTGTGCAACTTAGAGATATAGAAGAATATGATTTTGATGAGATTGCGAAAGTTTTGGAAATGAACGAAACCGCAGTAAGAGTCGCCTTATCAAGGGCGAGAAAGACAATAAGAGAAAAATTGACTAAAAAACACAGCTATGGCATTAATTAATATAGAACAACTTTTAGAAAAGTACGATAACGCTGAAACGAGTTTGGCGGAAGAAGCACAGATAAGAGCATATTTTGCCGAAGAAGATGTGCCTGCACATTTAGAATCTTATAAGTTATTGTTTCAATACGTGTCGCAAACAAAACAAGAACAGTTTACCAAAGACGTTCCATTACTTCCGAAAGCATTCGGGACTAAACGTACAAAATTGTACCAGTGGATTTCAGTCGCAGCCGTAGCGGTCCTTATGTTGGGAGCCTATTTTCAAGTGAATCAAATGAATCAGAAAACCTCCCTGAATGATTTGAGCCAGGAACAATTGATGGCGTACAACCAAACTATGGAGGTCTTTAACTTAGTGTCTTCTAAACTCAATAAAGGCACTAACCATTTAGGAGCTTTAAATTTAGTGTCCTCTAAGTTGAATGAGGGTGCTGAAAACCTGATCCATATCAAAGAATTTAACAAAGCAACAAATAGAATTATTAAAAACAAGTAACCTGATTAAATAAAGAAATTATGAAAAAATTAAAAAAACTTCACGCATATCTTCAAAAGAAGAGTGGCGTGAGCAAAAAAGCAGTTATTTTGTTGGCCATTTTGATTGCGCCAATGGTATCCTTTGGACAGAGCTTTTTTGACAAGTATGAGTCGATGAAGGGTGTTACATCCGGAGTCATCAGTCAAAAAATGTTTAAAATGATTGCTACTATAGACGTGGACCTTGATGATTCTGAAGCCCAAGGTTATTTAGATATGGTCAAAAAAATTCAGAGTATCAAAGTATTGAGTACTGGCGATTCAAATATTTCTTCAAGTTTATCCGCTGATACTGAAAAGTATATTAGCAGCTCAAAAATGGATGAATTGATGCGTTTTAAAGATGGTAGCCAAACAGTGAAGTTTTATGTCAAGGAAGGACGTGATGAAAACCATGTCAAAGAACTGCTGATGTATATTAGTGGGCTGAAAGAATTGACCAAAGACGCCAACATTGAAATTAATGGTGAAAAGAGAGAGGTTGAAACCATCTTGGTGTCCATTATTGGCGATGTAGATTTGCGAGAGATTTCCAAAATCACAAGCAAAATGAATGTTCCTGGTGGTGAACATCTTGAAAAAGCTGGAAAAAGTAAAAAACAATAACTATGAAATCATTAATCAAAAATCTAACAGTAATGACTCTTTTGATTGCAACGCTTCACAGTTGCAATCAAGGGCCATCGTTACAGAGCTATTATGTTGATAGTCAAGAACAGCCTAATTTTCTTTCAATAGATGTGCCATTAAGTATGTTAAACCTTGATAAAGAACAATTGACTCAAGATCAGAACGACGCTTATAAATCCATCCAAAAGTTAAATATGTTGGCTTATAAAGTCACTCCTGACAATACTATGGAATATGAAGCAGAAATGGCAAAAGTGAAAACCATTTTGAACAATCCGAAATATGAAGAATTAATGCGAGGAGGCAGCCCTGAGGAAGGAACCTTTACCATCATAACTTTGGGTAAAGATGATGATATTGACGAGTTTATCCTATTTGGAAATATCGATAGCAGGGGCTTTGCCATTGTAAGAATTTTAGGCAAGGACATGAACCCAAATAAAATCATGACTTTAGCATCTGCATTGGACAAAGCAAATATTAACGACTCACAACTCAATCAGTTTACTGAGTTTTTCAAATAATCGGAAGAGTAGGCTGTGTGTTTAAAATTAAAAATCACCCAAGAAACATTAGGATTCTGGGTGATTTTCGTTTTCATATAATCTAAAAAACATATATATCACAAGACAGATGAAAGTTCCGAACAATAAAAATTTCACTATAAAGTAATCGAGTACATCAAAAATGCCGGCAATTAAAAAGCCAATGGCAACAATTCCTGTAAGTATTCGTCCAATGAAGTCGATTCGGGCCATCTTCTAAATTCCTGTGTAATTGCTTGGTGTAATTTGTTTCAATTCTTCTTTTATAGCGTCTGACACTTCTAAGGTATTAATAAAGTCTGATATTGACTTTTGATTAATTGTAGTATTGGTTCGCGTTAATCCCTTTAAAGCTTCGTACGGATTTGGATAGGCTTCCCTTCTTAAAATTGTTTGGATAGCTTCTGCAACAACGGCCCAATTATTTTCAAGGTCTTCCTGAAATTTAGGCTCGTTCAATACCAATTTGCCCAAACCTGTCAAAGTGCTTTTGAATCCAATAATTGTATGTCCAAAAGGTACGCCCACATTTCTCAATACCGTGCTATCGGTCAAATCACGTTGTAAACGTGAAATAGGTAATTTTGAAGATAAATGCTCAAAAATAGCATTGGCAATTCCTAAATTACCTTCACTGTTTTCAAAATCGATAGGGTTGACTTTATGTGGCATGGCACTACTGCCAACTTCACCTTCTTTAATTTTTTGTTTGAAATAATCCATGGAGACATAAGTCCACATGTCCCTGTCCAAATCTATAAGAATGGTATTGATTCTTTTTAAATTATCAAATAATGCCGCCATATGATCGTAATGCTCAATCTGCGTCGTAGGAAAGGAATGTTGTAAACCTAATTTTCCTTGGACAAACTTTGTTCCAAAAGCTTTCCAATCAATACTTGGATAGGCAACTTTATGTGCATTGAAATTTCCTGTTGCACCGCCAAATTTTGCTGCACTCGGAATATCGTTCAGTAAATTGAACTGTTCTTCCAATCGTACTACGAACACTTCAATTTCTTTGCCTAATCGTGTCGGCGATGCCGGTTGTCCATGTGTTCTCGCTAACATCGGGATGTTTGCCCATTCTTTAGAAAGTTCTTTCAGCTTTTCAACCACATTCAGATATTCAGGGACGTAAACGTCGGTCATGGCTTCTTTGATGCTTAAAGGCACAGCCGTATTATTGATATCCTGAGAGGTCAATCCAAAATGGATGAATTCTTTGTACGCATTCAGATGAAGCGCATCAAATTTCTCTTTAATAAAATATTCAACTGCCTTAACATCGTGATTGGTTACTTTTTCAATGGCTTTAATGGCCGATGCATCCTCAGTTGAAAACTGTGTGTAAATCGCTCTTAAATCATCGAATTTTGAAGTGTCAAAATCTTTGAGTTGAGGCAACGGTATTTCACATAAAGCAATAAAATAATCGATTTCTACCTGAACCCGATATTTTATAAGTGCTTCTTCTGAAAAATAATCGGCTAAACTGCTGACTTTGTTTCTATATCTTCCATCAATTGGGGAAATAGCATTTAAAGGTGATAATGACATTTGATGCGTTGTTTTTGTTGAGTTAAAAAGAAGTTGCAAAGATAATAAAGAAAGTTAGAAGATGGGACTGGGAGCTCGAAGTATGTTTGAATATAAATTTTAAATTATATTGACATTGTCCGATATAGTTCACCACAGTTTTGGGTTCTGAGCTTTCTTCGCCGTGCTTCCAATCTCAAGCTTTCTTGATTTTTTTCAGAATTTGACGTGCACGGGCTTTAAATCCAGAGCTTTGCATTTGAAAATCCCGCTCTAAAATAAGTGCCAATTCTGGGTGGATCCAATTAAAATCTTGGCCTAATAAATAAAGCGTATTCATTGAATAGGCTTTAGGTGCAATTTTTTGGTCATTGATCATCCAGTCAAAACAGGCTTCAATGATTTTTTCCTTATGAGTGCTGGTGAAGGCGCTCTGCAAGTTATTTTGATTTTTTGAGTAATAAGCTTTGGTCAGATATTCGCAAATTTTTGCGACAGGTCTAATTGCCGAATCTAAATGTACATGATGAATGTTTTCTGTAAATTGATCTAAATGCGGAATAATGGCTTCGAGATTTTTGCCGCACATAAACTCAAGAATCCAAGCGGCCCTGCACGAGGTTTTATCGTCAACCATAAAAAGAATATTTAGCAATTCTGGAATCAATTCCGGTTGTGCCAGTATTAAATTGGCGTATTTCAGTCTACTGGCGCGTGAATGGTCCACATAGTTTAATTCGACGTAAAGTTGGTCAGTAGTCACTCGTTTTACTTATTTTTAACCCTAAAACTAACAAAACTGAAAATTTTAAAAAAGCGATTATTTTAAATCTTTCGTTTTTGTTGTAGATACTATGTTTAATCCTAAACGAACATCTGAGTGAAGCGTGTCTTTTAACTTTTTTTGATAGCAGACCTTTTTGCAGAAATGAAAAAACATATTTATACATCTTCAGTAAATGACTATGATTCGTCACCCGTCATCCATCATCCGTCATCGGTCACCCTTCATCCAGCTAAAACCACCAAGTCGTGATAAATAAAAAACTTCTCATCATCGGTCATGTCTGGCCAGAACCCAGAAGCTCTGCGGCTGGAAGTAGGATGATGCAACTTATCGAAGCCTTTCAAAAGGAGGATTACGAAATTATTTATTCTAGTGCCTGTGCCAAGAGCAAAAATGCATTCGACTTATCAGAGATTGGCATCGTTCAAGCGAACATTGAGATGAACCACTCCAGTTTTGATCATTTTATAAAGAGCTTCGATCCAGATATCGTCATTTTTGACCGATTTATGACCGAAGAACAATTTGGCTGGCGCGTTGCTGAACATTGTCCAGATGCATTGAGAATCCTCGATACTGAAGATTTGCACTGTTTGAGAAAGGGAAGACAGCAAGCTTTTAAAGAAGGAAAGGCCTTTAACCAATCTTATCTTTTTAATGACTTTTCAAAACGCGAGATGGCAAGTATTTACCGTTGTGATTTGACTTTGATTATTTCAGAAGTAGAAATGGAGATTCTAAAAAATGAATTTAAAATACCTGAAAATTTATTGCTTTATTTACCTTTTCAACTCGATGTGATTTCTGAGCAAGGGATTTCAGATCTTCCAGATTTTGATAGTCGTGAGCATTTTATAACCATCGGTAACTTTTTGCACGAGCCTAATTATAATTCAATTCTGTATCTGAAAGAAACGATTTGGCCATTGATCAGAGAGAAATTGCCCAAAGCCGAATTGCATATTTACGGCGCCTATGCGTCACAAAAAGTAACTCAGTTACATCATGAGAAGAGTGGGTTTTTAATCAAAGGTTTTGCAGCAGATGTTAATGAGGTCATGGCAAAAGCCAGAGTGTGTTTAGCGCCGCTGCGCTTTGGTGCTGGTTTAAAAGGAAAATTGGTTGATGCCATGAAAAATGGGACCCCATGTGTGATGACATCTATAGCTGCTGAAGGCATGTTTGGAACCTTAGAACCAAATGGATATGTTGACGATTCAACTGAATTATTCGTAGAAAATGCGGTTTTACTTTATGGAAATGATGCTCTATGGAGGGAAAAGCAACATAATGGTTTTGATATTCTTAACCGACGATTTGATAAGATGATCTTTCACGACCGGTTATTTAATGTTATAGATGAAACCATCCAGCATCTAAAAAACCATCGGCATCTTAACTTTACTGGTCTAATGTTGCATCACCATTTGCTTCAATCTACTAAATATATGAGCAAATGGATTGAGGCAAAGAATAGTTAATATTGAAATTAAAAGACAGGTTTTAATCCGTTTTAATTGTTTCATAGATTAATATTTCTCCAAAATATAATCCGCAAAAAGATGTTGGGAATCGGTCAATCGATCATTGATTTTTAGTGAAGAGCCTTCTAATATCCCATTTAAAATAAGGTCGTTATATTTTCTGCTGGTTTCCATATGGATTTTTTCACCCTTTTTAAATGTGAAGGTTTTATTTAAACTCTTTATGGAAACGTTCTGATCTTTTGTGCTCACCAAGAAGCTTCTGGCAATGCCCTCTTCTTCATCATATTCTGGTTTGTGCTCAAAGGTATCAACGTCAAAATCGGCATCCAATTCTTTATTTATTCGTGTTAATAGATTGAGATTAAAACGTTTGGTTATCCCTTGGGCGTCATTATATGCAGGAAGTACCACCGATTTTGGTTTTATCAAGTCCACACCCAGTAAAACCCTATCGCCGATTTTTAAATTATCATCCAATTTTTGAATAAAGTCTTTAGCTCTTGCATCGGTTAAGTTTCCAATATTTGAGCCTAAGAACAATACAATTATTGGGTGGGAAGAAGCTTTTAAACCGCTCAAAACATTAAAATAATCACCCTGTTTTGGATGGATCTGTACGGTTGGCAGTTCTTTATTTATTGATGCCTTTAATTGAATCAGTGCGTTTTCTGAAATATCAATGGGATCATATTTAAAATTATAATTTTGATCATCCAATGCTTTCAGGAGCTGTTTTGTTTTTGTTCCGTCACCAGCGCCTAACTCTACAAGCTCAAAAAAGTTGTTTTTTTCAAGTTTTAGAGCTTTTATAAGTTCTTGATTTTGATTCTTGAAAATATCAAACTCTGCATTGGTGAGATAATACTCTGGCATATTCATGATTTCGACAAATAGGGCATCGCCAATTTCATCATAGAAATATTTGGAAGGCAATGTTTTTTTTGAGGCACTCAAGCCAAAGTCGATGTCTTTTTGAAAGTCTAAGTTCATATATTATTTAGCGAGTCTGATTCCTGAAAATTGCCATTGTGCTTGAGGGTGAAAGAAATTCCTGTAGGTATGACGGCTATGGCCTGGGGCAGTGGCATTGGAGGCACCTCTCAAAACCATCTGATTGATCATAAATTTGCCGTTGTACTCTCCGACTGCTCCTTCGGCTGTTTTAAATTTTGGATAGGGTAGATAAGCGCTATTGGTCCATTCCCAATGCGTTCCCCATTGAAATTGTTTTGATGCCACTTCCCATTCAAATTCTGTCGGTAATCGACATCCTTTCCATTGGGCAAATGCCGACGCTTCATAAAATGAAATATGGGTCAAAATAGCATTTTTATTTATGGTTTCTAAACCAGATAGGGTGTAGTGGTGCCATTGATCATTGACATTCTTCCAATACATGGGGTGCTTTATTTTATTGTCATTGATCCAAAACCAAGCCTCATCTAACCAATATTCAGGTTTTTGATAGCCGCTATCCTTTATAAACGCTATAAAATCACCGTAGGTCACGAGTCCGTTTGATATTTCGAAAGGCTCTAAAAACACACGATGTACGCCCAACTCATTGTCAAAACAGAAATCGTTGCTATCATGGCCAATAGTGTAAATTCCTTCATCGATTTTTAGCCAATCCTCAGTTTTATTAAAATGAGTAATATAGTTTTTCTCATAAAGTTTTGGATACAAAGGATTGAACGATAGCGTGTATTTTATGTCTGAAATCAACAATTCTTGATGCTGTTGTTCATGATTGATTCCTAAAATGGTCAGGGATATGATATCTTTATCAGATGTCGATTCCAATAGTTCAATCATTGCTTTATCGACATAGGCTCTAAAGTCATAAATTGTTTCAATTTTTGGCCGTGTCAACAATCCTCTATTATGTCTTTCAATGCGTTCGCCAATACTGTTGTAATAACTATTGAATAGGAACCCAAAATCTTTGTTGAAAACCTTATAGTTAGCAACATGGTTTTTCAAAATCATTTCTTCAAAAAACCAGGAAACATGGGCTATATGCCATTTTGGGGGACTTGTGAAAATTGCAGATTGAGGGGTGTAATCTTCTACCTGTAAAGGTTTACAAAGAGCTTCCGTACGTTGCCGGGTTTCGATATATTTTTTAGTGAGTGTATTCATAGCGTTTATAAAGATACTAAGGATTTTATTGTTTTAAAATGAAAATCTGAAATGGGAGCGCTTTTCTTGTAAATGAGATAAAACTTATAGGTGGTTGAAAAATAGAAAACCTTACATTTTTTTGAGTTTTTAACCCCAGCAGTTATTAAAATAAATTATAGTTTTGCACCTTAAAATTAAACCTATGATTTCAGTCGATAATTTAGCTGTGGAGTTTGGTGGAACTGCCTTGTTTAGCGAGGTATCCTTCACCATCAATGAAAATGATAAAATTGCCTTAATGGGAAAAAATGGGGCAGGAAAATCTACAATGATGAAAATTATTGCCGGTGAACAAAAGCCATCAAAAGGCCATGTGCGTTTTCCAAAGGATGCTATTATCGCATATTTACCACAGCATTTACTGACTGAAGATGCCTGTACTGTTTTTGAGGAGGCTTCCAAAGCTTTTGCACACGTCTTTGAAATGCGCGATGAAATGGAGCAATTGAATACAGCTTTAGAAACCAGAACGGATTATGATTCTGAAGACTACATGAGAATCATTCAGAAAGTATCGGATTTAGGTGAGAAATATTACGCTCTTGAAGATGTCAACTATGATGCGGAAGTCGAAAAAGCTTTGGCTGGATTGGGCTTTAAACGTGCTGATTTCACCAGAATGACTAGTGAGTTTAGTGGTGGTTTCCGGATGCGGATCGAATTGGCAAAGATTTTGTTGCAAAAACCAGATCTGATCCTTTTGGATGAGCCGACCAACCATATTGATATCGAGTCCGTCATTTGGCTTGAAGATTTCTTGCTCAACAAGGCCAATGCAGTGATGGTCATTTCTCATGATAAGGCGTTTATTGACAATATCACCAACAGAACGATTGAAGTCACCATGGGGCGGATTTACGATTATAAAGCCAACTATTCCCATTATTTACAATTGCGAGAAGATAGACGGGCACATCAAATTAAAGCTTTTCAAGAACAACAACGATTCATCGCCGATAATATGGCGTTTATTGAACGATTCAAAGGGACGTATTCTAAAACCAATCAGGTGAATTCCAGAGAGCGCATGTTGGAAAAATTGGAGATCATTGAAGTGGATGATATCGATACTTCCGCTTTGAAATTGAGATTTCCTCCAGCACAACGTTCAGGAGATTATCCGGTCACGGTTAAGGATTTGTCAAAGTCCTATGGTGACCACGTCGTGTTTGAAAATGCCAATATGTCTATTTCAAGAGGGGAGAAGGTCTCGTTTGTCGGGCGAAATGGTGAAGGAAAGTCCACAATGATCAAAGCCATTATGGGTGAAATTGACGTGGAAGGAACATGCCATTTGGGCCACAATGTGAAAGTTGGATATTTTGCTCAAAATCAAGCGTCATTATTAGATGAAGGCCTAACCATCTTCCAAACGGTAGATGAAGTCGCCCAAGGTGACGTGAGGACGCAAATCAAAAACATCCTCGGCCGATTTATGTTTAAGGGCGATGATATAGATAAAAAAGTAAGCGTACTTTCTGGTGGAGAAAAAACACGATTGGCCATGGTGAAACTACTGTTGGAACCTGTCAATTTATTGATTCTGGATGAGCCTACAAATCACTTGGATTTAAAATCAAAAGATGTGTTGAAAGAAGCGCTTTTGGATTTTGACGGTACCTTGATATTGGTCTCGCACGACCGGGATTTTTTACAAGGTCTTTCTCAAAAGGTATTTGAATTTAAAGACCAACGGGTCATAGAACATTTTGAAACTATTGACGATTTCTTAGTGAGAAATAGAATTGAAAACTTGAAGGAGATCGATTTACGAAAATAATGTTTTCTGTGATACAGTCATACAAACTTTTAATTCCGTTCACTGTTTTATGATTTTTTATTTAGATTTTGAGCCATAATCACAGAATAATATCTATTTTTTAGAGTATTATTGTTGAACAACAATGCCTATGAGAAAAGCCATCAGACTCTTAATTAGTAAATTAAGAACTTTTTTAAGAGACAAACTTCATCAGTATGATGTGACTCTTCCTTATATCATCACTGTTGTTATTGCACTTATTGTTGTTGTGGGAGGAATTAATTTGTTTGTAGAACTTACCGAAACTTTAAAGTCGGATGTGTTGGCAGATTATGATCATCGAATCACTGAATATGTGATCTCCCACCGCAATCCCTCACTTACCAAATATTTCGTTTTTGTGACCCATGTGGGTGATATTTACGGGTATGCCATTGTATTGGGTACTTTTATGGTGCTGTCGATATTCGTTTATAAGCGATGGAAATATGCGGTACAAATTGTTCTGGTTTTGGCACTATCTGCTATTTCCAACTTGATCCTTAAACGTTTTGTGGATCGGGCAAGACCAGGTATCGAACATATGGTATCGGTAGAGACACTGAGCTATCCAAGCGGACATGCGATGAGCGCAATGGCGTTTTATGGCTTCCTGATGTATCTGTTCTACAGATTCAAAATCAGTATCTTTTTGAAAATCCCAATCATCTTACTCTTGGGTATCCTGATTCTGAGCATTGGACTAAGTCGAATCTATCTTGGCGTACACTTTCCTTCGGATGTCGCTGGCGGTTTTATAGCAGGTTTTATTTGGGTGATTTTTTGTATTCTTATTTTTGATCTTATAGAAATTTTCAGAAGAGACCCGAGCACGCCTAAGGTATGACTCTCAGTACATGAATTCGTGTTGATTGTTGGTTTAATACTGCTAACGCACAGGGAGTGGATATTGGGCTTGCTTTGAGAAATTTCAAAAGATCTTCTGCAATTGCCGAAATTCGCATATAACAGTTTGATTTTTATATTCTTAAACTATATCATAATGGCGCTCAATCCTTTTATGCAGGTAGAGGGTTTAGAGGGGTGCTTAAAATTTAATGCTTCGAATTCCCTTAATCTATAATGAGCATTCTTTTTTAATTGCTACTTTTAAGCTCCTAATAATTAAATGAAGTTTTAAATTGTTTAAAAAGCACCTGCTTTTCTGTGTTACATTTCTGTTTTTCTGTATGCCATGGAGTTGGTCACAAAATGGTCCACCTATTATTGATGCTGTTGGCGATCAGGTCTATTGCCCAATGACCCAAATTCCGGTCACTACCTATTTCAATATTACCGATCCTGAGAATTCTGGTATTCGAGAATTGTTCATCCAAATATCTACGGGTTATGCCGTTAATGAGGATCGATTGTCATTGACGGGTACGCATCCCCATGTCGAAACGTCATGGAATAATACACAAGGTAAGTTAACACTTTCAGGGGTGGGTAATACACTTATACCTTATCCTGATTTGATAAATGCCGTAAGGGACGTTGTGTTTGAAAGCAATTCAGCGTCAATTTCTGGTGATCGATATTTTTCGTTTACGATAGGAAATGCGAATTACCTGCCATCAACTGGACATTATTATGAGTTTATTCCCTCGGTAGGCATCACTTGGAGAGAAGCGGTAGTTGCAGCATCCAACTTGACTTATTACGGTCTGCAAGGCTATTTAGCAACTATTGGTTCTTCTGAAGAAGCACAATTGGCAGGAGAGCAGGCTTCAGGCGCGGGATGGATAGGAGGTACGGACGAGGATGAAGAAGGGGTTTGGAAATGGGCGACCGGACCAGAAGCTGGGGACGTGTTTTGGATCGGGGCTGCCAATGGCTCAGCACCACCAGGCCAGTACGCCAATTGGAACACTGGGGAACCTAATAATTTGGGCGGTGAGGATTATGTACATATCACTGCACCTAATGTGGGTTTGCGTGGCTCTTGGAACGATTTAAGTAACACAGGAAGCACTAGTGGAGATTTTCAACCCAAAGGTTTTATTGTGGAATATGGAGGGATGCCAGATGACCCTGAGATTGATATCTCTGGCAGTACGAAGATTACGATAAACACAACGCTCCAAGCCATCAATCTACCTTCGCCAACTCTTCTTTTTATGGAATGTGATTCCGATGCGGATGGTGATCCTGCCAATGGTTTTACGACCTTTGATCTTAATTTTTATATGCCTGATTTGCTAAATGGGAGCGCGGTATCAGACTTTGATTTCAACTTTTATACGGATTCAAACTATACGGATCTTATTTCTGACCCTTCTAATTATACAAATACAGTTCAAGACGGTCAGCCCATTTATGTCCGTATTTTCAATGATGAATTCGGTACCTGTTCCATAGATACTTCTATTTCGGTAGGAGTTGCCAAATTGCCCGTAGTGCCAAATGAAATTACTTATCAAAATTGTGATGAAGACGGCATTGCTGACGGGTTTACGGATTTTAATTTGGATGAAATTGATGGACTATTGAATACGAACAATGCTTCAGGTTTAAGCATCAGCTATCATTTAACAGAATTGGATGCCAATCAAAATACATCATCTTTAAATCCTTTGTCATTTAACAATTCTATAGCTTCAACCATTTATGCACGTGTTGAAAATGCTGAGGGTTGCTATACTGTATCAACCATTAATCTACAAGTGTCTACGACTTCTTTTCCTGAAAATCACCTTCAAACCTTGGAGGTTTGTGATGATGACGGGATGAACGATGGCTTTAATGAGTTCGATTTGAGAGCAAATGAAAGACAGTTTTTATTCCAATTCCCAACGGGTCAAAATTTAAGTGTCCATTATTACGAGGATTTTAAAGATGCGCAATTGAATCAAAATGAAATTCAGAATACTTCAAGTTACGTAAACAGAACTGCATTTTCACAAACAATCCATGTCAGGGTTCAAAGTGCAGACAACGGCGATTGTTTTGGGGTTGGTTCGCACTTGCAATTAAAAGTAAACCCTCTACCCGAATTTAGCGTATCTCAATCGGAGGGATTGTGCTTAAATGGTGACCCTATTGTTCTAACAATCGAAAACCCTACCGGAAATTATAGTTATGTCTGGACCAACGCGTCGAACGAAATTATCAGTACATCAGCAACTGCAGCTGTTACAACCGCAGGAACGTATACCATTATAGCGAGCTCAGATGGCTGTGACTCCTTGCCAATCAACTACATTGTTGAAGCATCAGAAATCGCTAACTTAACAGATGTTAGTATTTCTATTGCTGACTTGTCAAATTCCAAAACCATCACTATTGATACCAGTATTTTGGGCGCTGGCGATTATGAATATTCTTTAGGAAATAGGTATGGTCCCTATCAGGATTCGCCCACTTTTACAAACGTTTCCGCTGGTGTTTATTCGTTTTATGTGAACGACAAAAATGGTTGTGGAATTGCTGAGACAAAAGTATATGTGATGGGGTTTCCAAAATACTTTACACCAAACGATGACGGTTTTAACGATAGATGGAATATTGAAGGTTTTGAAGGACAGTTTTCTGCACAATCCTATATTGAAATTTATGATCGCTATGGGACGTTTCTTGCGCGAATTCAACCCAATGGATTAGGTTGGGATGGCACCTATAAAGGCCAACCTTTGCAGGCTACTGATTATTGGTACTTAGCACAATTTTTAGATGATGAAGGTCAAACGCGGAATTATGAAGGCCATTTTAGTTTGATTAGATGATGAAGTATGAATTTAAGTCTTTATGTTTCCGTTGGTTCTGTGATTTCTATATCACGCTCCCAGCCTTCATGCTGCAGAACAATCTTTTCAAAGGCCGTGCAAGCTCCATTGGCATCGAGTTCTGGTAAAGCTTGATATTCTGATACCCAACAACGGTAGACTTTATAAGATATAACTAAGCTCCCTTGCATATTGAAAAGATCAATGATGATATCTTTTCTGTTTTTAGCTAAGGAGGTAGCTGTATCTCCAGCCAAATTAAATACTAAATTTGCCCAGTCTTCAAATGCAGTATCATGTGAAAGACCACGCTCAAGCGTAATTGGCTCAAAAGTTGTTATTCCGGGTGATAGTCTAAAGCTACTCGCGTCACCTCCATCCCGATGCTGTAGAGGTGCTGTGATACGCGTCAAGGCACTTACTTTTGTAACAGCAGCAATATATTTGCCATCCCATCTTACTCTAAATTTAAAATTTTTATAAGGGTCTAATCGATAATTGTTTACGCTGAACATTGCCATGAGTGCTTCATTTTAAATTAATGATACTCTAAAGTACAATAAGTTAATAAGTTATCCAAAACGACTTTAATCCTTACTCTTTAATAAACCAATAATTTCTTTCACTCCTTTTGTTGCCGTTTCAGCAATCACAATTAAACTCCCCCGGCTATCCATAGCAGGTTTTGGATCTATAAAATAGGTAGGTGTTCCTTCGGGTACATAGTGCATTAAGCTCGCTGCAGGATACACTTGCATTGAAGTTCCAATAATGACTAAAATATCCGCAGTAGCACAAACTTCCATAGCAATATCCATATTAGGAACCATTTCTCCAAACCATACAATGTGTGGTCTTAATTGATGCCCTTTGGGGCAGGTGTCTCCCAATTTAATATCGCCCTGGTGTTCAAAATAACTGAGTTCATCAATTACGTTTCTGACTTTTAGCAATTCGCCATGAAGATGAATAACATTGGAGCTGCCGGCGCGTTCATGCAAATCGTCCACATTCTGAGTGATAATAGACACCTTATAATCTTTTTCGAGCGATGCCAAATCAAAATGTGCAGCGTTAGGTTCTACAGTTAGCAATTGTCTTCTCCTTTGATTGTAAAAATCAAGTACCAACTCAGGATTGTCTTGAAATCCTTCTGGTGTTGCAACCTGCATCACATCATGGCCTTCCCATAATCCATCAGCGTCTCTAAAGGTTTTAATTCCACTCTCGGCACTCATACCTGCGCCAGTAAGTACAACAATATGTTTCATGTTTTTATTTTTTTATCTAATTCGTTATATAAGCTTCAGATGTTATATGTAACTTCTAATAATAAATGAAAATTTTTAAAAGAAACTAAATTTATGCGACATTTGAATCTTTAATAGGTAAAACACCACTCAACTTGGGTGTGCATTATTTTTGTTTTGTTACTTTGCCCAATATAGCCTATTTCAATGATTGATCTCAGACTTTTAGAACATTTAGAATCCCAGCTTACACCAGAACGGAAAGCACGATTTGATGCAGTACTTTCAAATCGGACCAAACATTTCACGGTTGCTACCGAAGACGTTTACCAGTTGCATAACACGAGCGCCGTGATTAGGAGTTGTGATGTGTTTGGAATTCAGGAGGTGCATATTGTGGAAGAGCGGAACTCTAAGCGCATTGATCGGGAAATCGCAATGGGTTCGCAAAAGTGGGTGGATTTGAAGCGATTCCATACGGTCATTGACTGCATCAAAAGCTTAAAAGAAAATGGTTATCAAATTGTGGCAACAACACCACATGAAAACGATCAGCTGCTTGCGGACTTTGATATAAATCGAAAATCCTGTTTCTTCTTCGGACGGGAAACTGAAGGCCTTTCCAAAGAGGTATTAGAGGCTGCAGATTGTTTTTTGAAAATACCAATGGTAGGCTTTACTGAGAGCTTGAATATTTCAGTTTCGGCAGCTATTATTTTACAGGAGGTCACCAACAAGCTGCGGCAATCGGATGTAGAATGGCAATTGTCTGAACATGAACAGTTGGAGAAGCGTATGGATTGGGTGTCAAAAACCCTAAAAAGTTATGATGGGATTGTAGCAAGGTACTATCAAGAAACAAATTCTACTTAGAGCGGCGCTGGCTTCTGCTCAGTATCTTATATTCTTCATAGCATTCATTGATGGCATCCAAGATCTGAAGATCATTTGCTGTTTGGATAAACTCCCTTGAATAGTTACACTGACTTACGATTTCATCTAAATCTATCCTATCTACTTCTAATAATACCATAAGCATTTCACGATCAAAACGAGACGCTAACAAGTTTCTGATTTCATCGTCCTTTTTCATTTGTTTCAACTTCTGCAGCTCTCTCGGTTTCTTTCCAAACATATTATATAAAAAGTCGGCAGGATTAAAGAGGGCACCTAAAACCTTGTTCACAGCACCGGTGTTACTTCCTGCTTCGTATCCTGTTGTTGATAAGCCCGAAATGCTATATCTATAATTGGTTTTAACGGGAACTTGCTTAATATCAATCTCTAAATAACCTGTAAGACGCAATTGATTCACAACCACTTCCTCTAATGCAAGCGCAAGTTCTGTCATTTCAATTCTGGTTTCACCAAATTTCAACCAATCGTTTGTCACTCTTACCTTAATGGATTTATAGCCTAAAAATGAGAAATGCAAAGTGTCATTTGCAGTTGCTTTTATCTCAAATTCACCTTCACTGTTAGTAGTAGTGCCAACAACTTGATTTAAGTTGACAATATTTACGCTTTCCAATATGTCGTTGGTACTCGTGCTATAGACGACACCCTTAACAGCGGTTGGTTCCTGTGCCACACTTAGTGTAGAAATGAAGAAAAAAGCAGTAAGTATTAGTAGGTGCCTCATTGGTTTATTTATGCGATAAAAATAAGAAACAAAACTCACAAACCTGTTGAAACCATAGAAAATTGATATAATATTAACTTTCAATGGCAGGGATTGGGTTTTAGCTGGGAGGGATTAAGGATGAGTTCAAAGTTCAAAGTTCCCGCCTTCGCTAACGCTGCGGGCGGGCAGGCAGAGTATAGAGTTTTGGTCTTAGCTAACGCTGCGGAGGGGCAGGCAGAGTTTGAGTTTTGAATTCTGATCATGTTGGAGTTCGGCCCAAGATTATTTGGGAGTTATGAAGAACGGATGAAAACTACAAACGCTCTGCAGCTCGGTGATAAATAGGCGCGAAATAGAAGAGAGCTTCCAATTGAAAACCTTTAACTGATAATTTCTTACCCAATTCTTTTAAAAAACTCACTAAATAAAAAAACGAAGTGAAAAATTTAAATTTCCCACTTCGTTATATTTACATTTCTAAGCTCTAAGCGATAAGTTCCGGTCTTCTGTCATCGGTCAACCGTCAACTCGCAACCCAACTTCAAACTTCCAACTCTTATCTTCTCGACTGTCTAGGTCTTGAAAAACTGGCTTCACCTGATTTTTCAGCTACCCCGGCACGTCTGTCACGTCTGTTTGGGCCTGAACTATCTCCTGAGCGTCTCGGTCTTGACGCATCTGAACTTCTTCTTCCTGAAGATTTAAAATCACCTCCAGAACGTCTTTCACCACGTGGTTTGAAGTCGCCATCTGAGCGTCTTCCTCCGCCTCCGGAACGTCTTTTGTTTCTGCTTGTAGCTCCGCCTTGATCTTGACTGACCTCAACATTCACAAATCGTCCATTATGCTTATAGTCATTGAAAAAAGCCAATACTTTTTCTTGTAATCCTTTTTCGGTATTAAAGAAGGAAAAACTGTCCTTAACATCAACTTTAAAGACGTCATCTCTTCCCAGTTCCAAAATTTCCTTTAAGAAATCCTTCAAGCTCATCCAATCATAACCGTCTTTTTTACCAACATTGATAAAGTAACGCGATGAATCATCATTGCCTCCAAAACTACGACCAAAATCTCTACCTGAATCGCCATCTCTATCACTTCCGCGAGATTCAGGTACCGATAGGTTTTTCGATTTATTGTAGTAGTTAAAGAATCGTGTGAATTCTACAGAGAAGAACTTTTGAATCAGTTCGTCTTTAGAAGTGTCCTCGAACAACTCGTTAATACTGGTAAGATATTTTTCAATCTCAGGATTGATTTCTGTCGTGTGGATTTTATTTGCCAAAGACATCAATTGTACTTCACAAATTTCCATTCCGTCAGGAATATCCTTTCTAACAAAGCTCTTATTGATGATACGCTCAATGCTTTTGATTTTGCGCAATTCACTTTTAGAAACGATTACTATGGAAACTCCAGTTTTACCTGCACGACCTGTTCTACCTGAACGGTGGGTATAAGTTTCAATTTCATCCGGCAATTGGTAATTGATAACATGGGTGATGTTATCTACATCAATCCCACGAGCAGCCACATCAGTAGCCACCAACATCTGAATTTGGTTTTTACGGAAAGAATTCATGACCATATCACGTTGGTTCTGGCTCAAATCGCCATGTAAAGCACCAGCGCTATAACCATCTTCTATCAATTGTTCCGCTACCTTTTGCGTATCGCGTTTGGTACGACAAAAAATTACTGAGAAAATATCAGGATTTGCATCGGCCAAACGTTTTAAAGCTTGGTAACGGTCACGAGAATTTACTAAATAATATTCATGTGATACTTGATTGGTACTTTCATTTTTATTACCAACTGTAATTTCAACTGGCGAATTCATGAATTTTTTCGCAATGTTTGAAACTTCTTTTGGCATGGTTGCAGAAAACAACCAGGTGTTCTTATCTTTAGGAGAATGGGAAAGAATATCCGTAATATCCTCATAAAAGCCCATGTTCAACATTTCATCAGCCTCATCAAGGACTGCGTATTCAATTTTAGAGATGTCCACCATATTACGGTTGATCATGTCTTTCATACGTCCTGGAGTGGCAACGATAATTTGTGCGCCTCTTTTAACTTCTCTTGCTTGGTCACTAATGCTTGCACCACCATAAATAGCGGCAACATTAAATCCTTTGCAATATTTTCCGTAATTTTTTAATTCGTTGGTAATTTGTAAACAAAGTTCACGAGTAGGAGAGAGGATCAAGCCTTGGGTTGTTCTGCTCTCTATGTTGATTTTTTGCAACATTGGAAAACCAAAAGCAGCAGTTTTACCTGTTCCTGTTTGTGCTAAGGCCACTAAATCAGTGTCTTGTTCTAATAAAATTGGAATTGCTTTTGCTTGGACATCACTTGGCGTAATAAAGCCAATATCAGTAATAGCCCGTAATAGGTCATCATTAAGACCTAAATCTTGGAATGTGTTCATTCGATTTAATAAGTATTTGATTATGTTCTTGTGGTGTTACAACAGAAGCGAATCGACATACTAAACCTAAACTCCCAGTAACACATCCTCACCTTGAGGAAATTTTTACAAGGTGCAAAGGTACAATTTAATTTATCACATATCCTAATTGTTATGCGGTTGATTTGTAATAAATTCCCACCAGTGGGTTTTAATAACCCGAAACTTGTCTCGATCAAAAGAACCAGTTCAAATTCATACCTCGTGGCCTTGCCCGCCCGTTCCGGTCGGACAGGATCTGAAGTTTTCGATTAAATGGTATTCAAAAAATTAACAAGCTGATGCACCGCTTTCCCACGGTGTCCAATACGATTTTTTTCTTCCAAAGATATTTCCGCAAAGGTCTGGCTATGCCCTTCGGCTTTAAAAATCGGGTCGTATCCAAAGCCTTTTTCACCGCTTTTGCTTTTGGTAATCTCACCCTTGCAAATTCCTGTGAATTGATGCTGAAATCCGTGAAGTTCCAATGCAATGACGGTTTTAAATTGTGCTTTCCTATCGGCTGAATACTTAAGGTTTTCAAGAAGTTTTTGAATATTGTCTTCTGAGTTCCGCTGTTCTCCGGCATACCGAGCAGAATAAACACCTGGCGCCCCGTTAAGTGCGTCCACTTCCAAGCCGGTATCATCGGCAAAACAGTCATAACCATAGTGCTTTTTAATGTATGTCGCTTTCTGGACGGCATTACCTTCAATAGTATCTTGAGTTTCAGGTACATCTTCAAAACATCCAATGTCTTCAAGGCTTAATAGTGTGATGCTTTTTGGAATCAAACTTTGGACCTCCTTGAGTTTGTTGAGATTGTTGGTGGCGAAAACGAGTTGCATAGTTAAGTATTGATCGGTAAAATTACTTTAATAATTTTGAATTGACCTTAGAGAAAAGAGAAAAGAGAAAATAGAGGGTAGATGGTAGAGGGTAGAGAAAGTGATTAATGATTGAAGATTGAAGATTGAAGATTGTTGATTTTTGTTGAGTCTTGAACCTTGAACTTTGAATTTTGACAATCGGAGAACTTTAAGCTTATTTTATGATGTTTGTCAGCTTTACTTCTTTTTTAAACCCGTAATTTAGTCTCATAACCTAAAAAATATAATTATGACGATTAACATTCAATTCGTAAATTTAGATCATAGCGATTCACTTGCTGAACATACAACTGAAAGATTAAATAAAATGGCTGAAAAATATGATTGGCTGATCAACGCCGATGTGTTTTTTAAGGAAGAAGGCACCAATCCTGAAAAGGGAAAGATTTGTAATATTAAATTGAGCTTGCCAGGACCGCAAATATTTGCTACTTCTGATGAGAAAAACTTTGAAATGTCGGTCAAGGAGACGATCAGCGATTTGGAAATCCAATTAAAAAAGAGGAAACAGACTTTTATGACGCACTAGAAATAGGCATTAGGCATTAGGTATTAGTGTTGAAAGTTTTGTTGTAATTCTTCAGATTATACTTTAAAACTTTTGTAAACTATAAAAAAGAAACTTGCCTGCCGGTCCGAAGCTTTTTTGAATGCGGAAAACCTGAAACTAATTATTACCGATGATGATAAGGTTCATTCCTTAAGATAGTAAAAGCACGATACAATTGTTCTATCATGAACAAACGAATCATTTGATGGGAAAATGTCATTTTAGATAAAGATATTTTCCCATTTGCTTTATGATAGACATCCTGCGAAAATCCGTAAGGCCCGCCAATGACAAAGACCAATTGTTTTATTCCAGAATTCATGTACTTTTGAAGATGTACAGAAAAGCCGACAGAATCGTATTGTTTTCCATTTTCATCTAATAGAATGAGAATATCTGAGTTGGTGAGTTTTGCTAATATCAGTTCGCCTTCTTTTTGTTTTTGTTGCTCTTCGCTTAAATTCTTCGCTTTTTTAAGATCGGGAATGATCTCAAAATCAAATTTAATATAGAACCCTAGGCGTTTCTGATAATCGTCAATCAGCATTTGCAATTGTTGATGATCGGTTTTCCCAATAGCTAAAAGTTTTATTTGCATGGTGTAAATTTACAAATTTGCGGTGATATAGAATTTCGGATTTGGAATTTGAGTATTTCGATTATCAATTAGTATTTTTACATTAAATATTACTAAGATGATTTCACAAGAACAATTCAATATAGAAATAGAAGGCATTATTGCTAATGCTGTTAGAGAAGATGTCGGAGATGGTGATCACAGCTCCTTGGCATGTATTCCTGCTTCAGCCCAGGGCAAGGCAAAGCTTTTGGTTAAGGATGACGGCGTTATTGCCGGTGTAGCCTTTGCCAAACGCGTCTTTCAATATATTGATAAAGACTTAAAAGTAGAAACTTTGATCCAGGATGGTGAGAAAGTAAAATACGGCGACATTGTTTTTTATGTGGAAGGGTCATCGCAATCCATTCTTAAAGCAGAGCGTTTGGTTTTAAATGCGATGCAGCGAATGAGCGCCATTGCGACAAAAACAAAAACCTTTGTGGATTTGTTGGAAGGCACCGGCACCCAAATTTTGGATACTAGAAAAACGACGCCAGGGATTCGGGCACTCGAAAAATGGGCCGTAAAAATAGGAGGTGGAGAAAATCATCGGTTTGCTTTATATGATATGGTGATGTTGAAAGACAATCACATTGATTTTGCCGGCGGAATTACCAAGGCTATCACAAAGACAAAAGCGTACTTAAAGGAAAAGAACTTAGACTTGAAAATTATTGTGGAAGCCAGAAATCTTGATGAGATTAAAGAGATCCTCAAGACCGACGGGGTTTACAGAATTCTGATAGATAATTTTAATTATGCCGACACCAAGAAAGCCGTAGCCCTGATAGGGGACCAATGTTTGACCGAATCGTCGGGAGGAATCAATGAGGACACAGCAAGAGAGTATGCTTTATGCGGCGTGGATTATATATCCTCTGGAGCCTTGACCCATTCGGTATATAATATGGACTTGAGTTTAAAAGCCGTTTAAATGTCTGACCAAACTGATGAAAATATTGAGGATGATATCGAGGACAAGCTCGAGAAAATCCCCGTTTTAAAGTATTTCATCAAACTTCTCAAAAAAATTAAATTACCTGCTTTAGAAGGGTTGACCTTGTATTACTTTTTGAGGCTTTATGGCAAAGGGATCATTAAAGGAGCGGTAACCAGTAGGGCAAGTGCCATCGCCTTTAGTTTTTTTACGGCAATATTTCCTTTTTTATTATTCATTATTATCCTGATCCCCTATATTCCCGTAGCAGGTTTTGAATATGAATTCAAAGGGTTTTTGAACTCGGTTTTGCCACCGCAAACCTCAGACTTCTTTTTTGATAATATTTTTCAGAATATTTACACTAAAGCGAGTGGTAGTTTGATTTCGACAGTATTTCTATTGTCCATTGTTTTAATGGCGAACGGGATTAGTGCTCTTTTTTCAGGCTTTGAAAGTTCATACCATCAGCAATTGACGCGAAGTGTGGTCAAACAGTACTTATACTCCATGTTTGTAGCACTAATTTTGGTCCTTTTATTGATCATTACCATTGCGGTCATAGGATATTTTCAAATTTATGTCATCCAAAAGGTACTCTACTATATGGATAAACAGGGTTATGAAACCTATGAGGAGGGCTTATTTATGGTGGCCTTAGCCAAATATATATTTTTCGTGATTATGGTTTATATCGCCACAGCCACTTTGTATTATTTTGGTACCAGAGAAGGTAAAAATTCTAAGTTCTTTTCAGCGGGGGCTTTGTTGACGACAATCTTGATTATTGTATTTTCGTATTTATTTGGAATTTACGTCACTTATTTCTCAACTTATAATGAGCTATATGGCTCCATTGGCGCTTTGTTGATTTTACTTTTTTACCTTTGGCTGAACTCCAACATTTTGCTGCTGGGCTTTGAGCTCAACGCTACTATACGACTTTTGAAGAAATTTAATCTTCAAAAACAAATAGCTAAAGAAAAACCCTAATTCACCCCATGCAATATTTTATAGACGTCATACTTCCCATTCCGCTTGAAAGGCTATTTACTTACAGCATTACCCGAGCTGAATCAGAATTTTTGAAAGCAGGAATGCGAGTGGCGGTTCCCTTCGGTAAAAGTAAAGTTTATACAGCATTGGTGTTTGAGATCCATCAGCAACAACCAGTAGCGTATGAGGCCAAGGAGATTCATCAAATTTTGGATGATGCACCGATCATTACCCAAACGCAGTTGACCCATTGGCAATGGATTGCGGAGTATTATCTCTGTACTTTAGGTGATGTTCTTAGGGCTGCTTTACCCAACTCTTTTTTGTTGGAGAGCGAGACTATCATCACAAAAAACAATGATAAAATTATCAATGACGTCGACCTTAAGGACGAGGAGTTTTTGGTTTATGAGGCACTTCATCATCAGTCGTCCCTAAAACTTCACGATTTGATCAGTATTCTTGACAAGAAGAATGTATTTCCCGTTATCAATTCCTTGTTGGATAAAGACGCTATTGTGCTTCAGGAAGAGGTTTATGAAAAGTATAAGCCAAAATTGGTGCGCTATGTTAAGTTGAGTTCCCAATATTCAGAATCAGAAAAATTACAACATTTACTGGAGGAGTTGAGCCGGGCACCAAAGCAAAGGGATGTGATCATGACCTTGTTTTCAATTTCCGCACAGACAAAAAAACCGGTGAAAGTCTCGGACTTATCAGATGCCAGTGATGCGTCTCCAGCCATCATCAAAACCTTGATTGATAAGGAGATTTTAGAGGAGTATCATTTTCAGGAAGATCGTGTGGCCTATTCGGGTGATGCCAATGAGGCTTCAAAAACCTTGAATATCTATCAAGAAAAAGCACTCGAAGAAATCCAGCAGTCTTTTGAGAAATTCAACATCACTTTACTTCACGGGGTGACTTCTTCAGGGAAAACCGAAGTCTACGTCAAACTTATTGAAGAGGTCATTAGCAAAGGAAAACAAGTATTGTATTTACTCCCCGAAATTGCTTTGACAACGCAGTTGGTCAGTCGATTGGAAACTTATTTTGGCGGAAAAGTATCGGTGTATCATTCCAAATATTCCTCACACGAACGCTTTGAACTTTGGAACAATGTGTTGCAAAATCAGCCCAAGGCGCAGATTGTCTTGGGGGCACGTTCGTCTATTTTCTTGCCGTTTCATGATCTCGGCTTGGTGATTGTTGACGAAGAGCATGAGACTTCTTTTAAGCAATTTGACCCTGCCCCAAGATATCACGCCCGCGATGCTGCGATCGTGTTGGCATCGCTTTTTAAAAGTAAAACCTTATTAGGCTCGGCAACACCAAGTTTGGAAAGCTACCATAATGTGAAACAAGGAAAATATGGTTTGGTGGAAATTACGCACCGATTCAATGATGTCATGATGCCGGATATTGAGTTGGTCGATATTCAAGATAAGCACAAGCGCAAACGGATGAAAGGGCATTTTAGCGATCGGTTGATTGAAGAGATGACGGAAGCTCTGCGGGTAGGCCATCAAATTATTTTGTTTCAAAACCGACGCGGATTTTCGCCGATCGTTGAATGTACTACCTGTGGTCATGCGCCACAATGTCCAAACTGCGATGTCAGTTTAACCTTTCATCAGTACAAGAATGAATTGCGCTGCCATTATTGTGGTTATTATACGGCCATGCTCAAGAACTGTATGGCCTGTGGCAGTGTGGAATTGGACAATAAAGGTTTTGGCACGGAGCAGGTCCAGGAAGAAGCCAAAGAACTTTTTCCGGAGTACAAAGTGGGGCGAATGGATTTGGATACCACCCGGGGGAAATTTGGCTATGACAAAATCATTACCGCTTTTGAACAAAAAGAAATAGATATTTTGGTCGGTACCCAGATGCTGACCAAAGGGTTGGATTTCAGGAATGTAAAACTTGTTGGCATTATGAATGCTGACAATATGCTTAATTTTCCTGATTTCAGAGCGCTTGAACGCAGCTTTCAATTGATGTTGCAGGTCTCGGGTAGGGCAGGACGTACGGATGAAAGGGGCAAGGTTTTGATCCAAACCTATAACCCGCACCATAGAATCTTACATCAGGTTTCTACCAATAACTATGCAGAGATGTATTTGGAGCAGATGGACGAGCGCCATAATTTTAAATACCCACCAATTTACAGGTTGATAAAAATTACCTTAAAGCATAAAGATTTTAACAAAGTTAATATTGGTGCCGAATGGTATGCTACGGGTTTGCGGCAAGTTTTCAAAAGTAATATTTTAGGCCCCGAATTCCCGCCAATATCAAGAATCAGAAACCAATTTCACAAAAATATCCTCGTTAAGATTCCACCGCAGCAATCCCTATCAAAAACGAAAAAAGCCATTGTTAAAATTAACAATAGCTTTTTGAGTATTAAAGAATTTAGGTCGGTTAGGGTGATTCTAAATGTCGATAACTTTTAGTGAGATAGAAATTTGGAACAAATTTCGTAGTCGAACTAATCCCGCTCCTTAGCGGGATCTCTTCATCGGTTTTACTTCATTTGTTATAGAAATTTGGAACAAATTTCGTAATCGAACTAATCCCGCTCTATAGGGGATCTCATTTTGTGTTTGATTTTTGGCTGTTGAAATTTAGTTCAAATCTCGTAACGATTCCTCTATTCCAATGTTTTAGGATTTAGGGGCACCATCAATTAAATATTATTTAACGCATCCACAAGTTCCGTCTTTTTATTCCTACTCAGTGGAATTTCATAGGCACCAACCTCAACATTCTTACTGTTAAAGCGGTCTACCTTGTCCAAGTTGACAATGTATGATTTGTGAATTCTTAAAAATTTACCTTCGGGCAGTTCCTGCTCAAAAGCTTTCATGGTTGAAAGTACAACCAAGCTGTTCTCTTCGGTAACCAATTTAACATAGTCACCAAGGGCTTCAATCCATTTGATGTCCTTGATATAAACTTTACGCTTTTTTAAATTGCTTTTAACAAAGATGTGCTCGCCATCAGCTTCATTGAAATCGAGTTTCAATTTGTGCTGCTCGAGAGCTTTATCTACGGCAGTATTAAAACGTTCTCGGGTGATCGGTTTCTGTAGATAATCGGTAGCATCATAATTAAAGGCTTTAAACGCGTATTCCGTTTTACCAGTAACAAAAATAATTTGAGGTTTGTTGTTGAGAACGTCAAGTAGCTCAAAACCATTAAGAACTGGCATTTCAATATCCAAGAAGATGAGATCTACTTTATGGGTATTCAAGCCATTTTTGGTTTCAAGTGCGCTACTATATTCTGCTATAAGGTTAAGTGATGAATGATTTTCAATTAACTTTACAATCGATAAGCGTTGTATCGCAGAGTCATCAACTACTACACAGTTTAAAGTCATAACATTTGATTTATTTAGGTTAAGATATCGACAATAGTACGAATAATTCGGACAAAAACCAAATAACATCGATAAAGTGTTGTAATTAACATTATTTTTAACAACTATATTCGGGATGAAAAAATACTCAAACTTTAGTTGTAAGAACCATAAAAAATGGTTATTTTTGCAGCCATTTTTAATTATTAAATATACATTATATGAATCATTATGAAACTGTTTTCATCTTAAATCCCGTTTTATCTGAAACTCAGATAAAGGAAACAGTAGAGAAATACGAAGATTTTCTTGTTTCTAGAGGAGCAAAGATGGTATCCAAAGAAGATTGGGGCTTAAAAAAATTAGCTTATCCAATCCAAAACAAAAAAAGTGGCTTTTACCACTTATTTGAGTTCACTGTAGATGGTGAAGTCATCAATCCACTAGAAGTAGAGTTTAGACGTGACGAGCGTTTTATGCGTTATTTAACAGTGAAATTGGACAAGCATGCCATTTCTTGGGCTGAAAGAAGAAGAACTAAACTTAAACAAAAAGCGTAATTATGTCATCAATAGAACAACAAGCTAAAGGAAAAAAAGATGGTGAGATCAGATATCTGACCCCATTGAATATTGACACAAGTAAAACGAAAAAGTACTGTCGTTTCCAAAAGTCTGGTATCAAATATGTTGATTACAAAGACGCCGACTGGTTATTAGGTTTTGTAAACGAGCAAGGTAAATTGTTGCCAAGACGTTTAACAGGAACCTCTTTAAAATATCAAAGAAAAGTATCTGTAGCGGTTAAGAGAGCGCGTCACCTTGCGTTGATGCCTTATGTAGCAGATTTATTAAAATAATAAAAACATAACTATGGAACTTATATTAAAACAAGACGTTGAAAATTTAGGATTTAAAGACGATGTTATAACGGTTAAGAACGGTTATGGTAGAAATTTCTTAATTCCTCAAGGACAAGCGATAATGGCAACGGCTTCAGCTAAAAAAGTATTGGCTGAAAACTTGAAGCAACGTGCTTATAAAGAGAAACAAATTATTGAAGAAGCTCAAAAAGAAGCTGAGGCGATAAAAGCATTGGAAATTAAATTAACTTCTAAAACTAGTGCTGGTGCAACTGCAGGAGACAAAATATTTGGTTCTATTACCAATATTGATTTGGCAAATGCATTGAACAATGCAGGTATTAGCGTTGATAAAAAGTATATCGCCATTACAGGAGGTAACATCAAACGTTTAGGTCAATATGATGCAGTCATCAGACTTCATAGAGATGTAACCGTTGATATGACTTTTGAAGTTATTGCAGAAGCATAATTCTCAAAATAAAATTTTAAAAAGCCTCAATCCTTCTTGGAACGAGGCTTTTTTCATAAATGGAAATCTATGATTCCGTTATAAAGTAGAATACTGTTATGAGATATTTGGTCTGAATGTTTTGTCTAAATCGCTCAACAATTTTTAATCTGATAATTAAGAGATTTCTGCCTTCGCGGAAATGAAATAATCATATTTTCATGAAATATACAAGACTCACTAAAGAACAATTTGAAGAACTGCACCAGGAATTTATTAATTTTTTGGCTACACAATCTATTACTGCTGAAGAATGGACGGATATAAAAACCAATAAACCTGAAGTTGCTGAAGAAGAATTAGATGTGTTTAGCGATTTGGTTTGGGAAGGTGTTTTAAGGAAAGTGGTTTATTTAGAACATATTTCGCCGCAACAAATGCATTTGTTCCATTTAAAGGAAAATGATATGCAGTTGATTGCCATAAAATTAAATATTGAGACTGTTGATTTGACCACTTCCGAAGGTTTTGATTGGTTCAGGGAAAACCTACTTTCTGATGACGTCGAATTCCTAACCGCCAACAAAACTTATTCAGAGGATAAAGCCTTAGATAAATTTAAACTCATCCAACAAGGTGGTGTCATAACTAAAGGCGATTTGTATAAGTATTTTGAGAAGCTGGTAGGTACGAATTAGAGTTGGAAGAATGAAATTCCAAATTTTAAATTCCAAGTTCTAAATTTCAAATTCCAAGTTTTCGTTTTCACTTCACTCCAGAAGGATAGACAGCTTCAATTTCAATATCATTTTCAATTTCTACTTCAAGCAAAGTAGTGTTTTGCGTAAATCCGAGACCTCAGCGATAGTGAACTGGCGAAGCAAATCTGTAGGAGATTAAAAGTTTCAAATTCCAAATTCCAAATTCCAAGTTATCGTTTTCACTTCTCAAAAGATGGACAGGCAGTTTTAACTTCAACTTCAATTTCATTTTATGAAACATTAACATCTTGTGCTAAGCTTAGGTTAAAGCCTCTCTGTGATTTTTCTGTGAGTTGTATTTTGGTTAAATTATAGTAAATCAAATAATAATCTTAAAAATATAAATTATGGAAAACCTAAATAAAAAGAGAGTTGCGATTTTAGCAACTAATGGATTTGAAGAAAGTGAATTAAAAGAGCCAAAAGCCGCTTTAGAAAAAGCTGGCGCTGAAGTTCATATTGTTTCGGAGAAATCGGGAACTATAAAATCTTGGACCGATGGGAATTGGGGTTCGGAATTCAATGTTGATAAAACTTTAGACGATGTCAATCAAAAAGATTATAATGCTTTGATGCTACCTGGTGGCGTGATCAATCCCGACACATTAAGAAAAAATCCTAAAGCGGTGAAATTCATAAAATCATTTTTTGAAAATCACAAACCGGTTGGTGCCATCTGTCATGGACCTTGGTTGTTGGCGGAAGCTGATGTTTTAAAAGGTCGAAAAATCACGTCTTATAGCTCAATTAAAACCGATATGATCAATGCTGGTGCCAATTGGGTGGATGAAGAAGTTGTCGTAGATGAAGGTTTGGTAACCAGTAGAACTCCTAAAGATCTGCCTGCTTTTAACGCAAAGTTGGTCGAGGAAGTTTATGAAGGTAAACACAAGGAGCAGGTTGCATAAATATACAGCATGGTTTAACAATTTAAAAAACTTTAATTATGGCAAAACAAAAGAATCATGGTCCGAGTATAAAAAATGATGCTCGCTATGAAGCCTTAAGAGAAGAGGGCTACAGTAAACAAAAATCTGCCAGAATAGCCAATACCAAAAAACCTGGTAAGAAAGGAGGAAAGGCTGACATTTATGAAAACCGCACACTAAGCGCACTTTATGAAAAAGCCAAAGAAATTGGCATTAAAGGCAGAAGTAAAATGAATAAAGAAGAATTGATCCATGCACTAAGAAATAATTAGATGGAAACAATTCCTATTGAAACAAAAAACGTCAGACATTCTAAACAATGTCTGACGTTTTTTTATTCCAAATATTGGATCATAGTGCTCTTAAGTTCTTTTTTTTCTAAAACGCTGTAAACTCAAGCATTAACTTTTCCAATTCTTTAAAATTGGCATCGTAAGTTTCTCTTGTTGAAGTTAAATCGATCCACAAGAAAGATTTGGTAGTTTCAACAATAATATAGCAGCAGTTGTAAAAAGAGTCATCCGCTTTTAATTGCACCTTGTATGCTTTACCGATACTTTTAAATTGGTCGAGGTTTTTCTTATATAGAAATTTATGCTCATTTGACCATCTTGGTGTTTCACCGGATCTGTATCCAGCGACAACCCAATTTTCAAAATTCTGGAAGGTTTTAAATGTATCCTTTTCGAAGGATTTAAATAAAAGAGCGCCTTTTGAATTATTTATTTCAGGAAATGTGCCACCAAAAAAATTAGCACTCGGAGTCTCCTTAATGTCCCACCATTTAGCTACCACCACGCTGTAGCCATAAGTGGAATCAACATATTTAAGTTGATCCTGTCCAGACTTTTGCTCTGAAATGATTTTTTCTGCGTTCGCGTTGACGCTTGGCTTGGTCTGTGCAAAACCCATAATTGGGAATTGAATAAAAAGAACAAGGGCTACTAAGATTTTTATTTTCATGCTATTAAATTCATTTTATTCCCACCAGGGGGCTTTAATACCTCGAGCCTTGCCTCTATCAAAATGATAATTTTGTTATTTCTTACTCATATCTCGTTGACTTGTTCCAGAAGAGGTCTTTAATAATCGAGATGTATTACTGCACTTAAAGACTGGTAAAGAGTTAGGGGTATTTAAGAAGTTTTAGAAATCAGAGTTTGAATACTTTGGAATTGTAGCTTGCATCTTCTAACTCCTCCAGTGCTAAATTATAATCGTACTGAAGATCTTCATGCAAATTGCTCACTATTTTCTTAATGGCTACGATTTGACGGTCATAGATATTGGTAAGTGTGACATTTTTAAAAACAGAAGGTTTGAAGTCTTTAAGAACTGTGCAAAAATGGAGTAATAACTCTACTTCAGTCTCTTTCTTTAATGAATATCTGGCATATTTTTTAATATTTCGGAGAATTTTTCGCACACTCTTTTTTATATAAAAGTAGCTGTTGGTGTTGATGCCTTCGAATTGTTCGTCAATTTCAGCTTTAACTGTTTCGATATATCCCGATTCATCATGAGACTCAAATAATAAATAGGTAAGCAGTTCTTTGTTTTCCTTTTTAAATTTAGAAAGACGCAAACAAAGTTCCAGCAACTCTTCCGAAGAACGGTGTTTTAATTCTTTCTTAATAGTAACAACAGAAACTGCTTTCATCCAAAATTATTATTTTTTTTCAACTGAATATTTTCCAGCTCCGACCAATGCGATAACTATAAATCCAATCAGATATAATAATGCCTTTTCTTTAGTTCCAAAACTGTCTTGAGCATGCACTATAAAAGCAGCTACTGCCATAGTACCGATAGCCGGAATAGCGGCAATTTTCGTTTTAAAACCTATTAAAACAAAAAGGGGAGCCACGACTTCTCCTATGAGTGCTAAGATGAGAGAAACTACATTTCCTACGCCAAGAGGGTCGGGAAAACCGCTTGGGTTTTCAAGAAGTATACTTATTTTTGGAATTCCGTGGGTCAACAGCATTCCTGAGAAGCCTACTCTTAAAATAGCAAGCGCCAAATCATTAAACTTGTTTTTCATTTACAATAGGGTTAAAAATTAGGGTGTTAATTGGGAATAAAATAAGGTATTCAATTCCAAAAAAGCAAAAGATTATAAATATTATCTCAATTTTGGGTAATCATTAGGATTTACTTCGTGCATCATGGCATAAACGCTTTCAAAAATATCTTCTGTTGAAGGTTTTGAAAAATAATCGCCATCTGATCCGTAAGCAGGTCGATGTGCACGTGCGGTCAAAGTTTTTGGCTTACTGTCCAAATGTTGGTAAGCGTTTTGTTCGCCCAAGATTGCATTGAGTAGATAAGCTGATGCACCACCAGGAACATCTTCATCAATCACCATCAATCTGTTGGTCTTGGCGACACTTTTCACAATATCGTGATTCAAATCAAAAGGTAATAAAGACTGTACGTCAATAACTTCGGCATCGATTCCAACTTCCAATAATTCTTTGGCAGCCTGTTGTACCAAACGTAAGGTTGAGCCATAGGATACTAAGGTGATATCGCTTCCGGTTTTAAGTGTTTCTACAACTCCTAAGGGTGTTTTAAACTCCCCCAAGTTAGTTGGTAGTTTTTCTTTAAGTCGGTAGCCGTTTAGGCATTCTACTACTAATGCAGGTTCATCACATTCTAAAAGTGTGTTGTAAAAACCAGCTGCTTTGGTCATATTTCGGGGTACCAAAACGTGCATTCCTCTTATCAAATTTAAAACACCTCCCAATTGCGAACCAGAATGCCAAATCCCTTCCAGTCGATGACCTCTTGTTCTAACAATTACAGGTGCTTTTTGCTTGCCTTTGGTTCTGTAATGTAAGGTGGCAAGGTCGTCACTCATAATCTGAAGCGCATATAGGATATAGTCCAAATACTGAATTTCAGCAATCGGACGTAAACCTCGCATGGCCATTCCGATGCCTTGACCCATAATGGAGGCTTCCCGGATGCCAACGTCAGCAACCCTAAGCTCGCCGTATTTTTCCTGCAAACCTTCTAAACCTTGATTGACATCGCCAATTTTTCCGGCATCTTCACCAAATATTAAAGCCTGTGGATATTTTTTAAATATAACGTCGAAGTTATCGCGAAGTACCAATCTGCCATCTACATCTTCTGCCGAAGTATCATAGGTTGGTAGGACTTCCTTGACATATAGGGCTGATTTTTTAGAATGGCTATATAAATGTGAGCTGTATTTTGGCTGTATCCTTTCCATGTACGCGTCAATCCATTCATGGAGAATATGTTTTTCAGAAGAGTTTTCTGAAATAACATAGCGCAACGATCTTCGAATTGCTGAAGCAATGTCTTTTCTGATAGGATCTGAAACATTGGCCAATTCTGTAATCACACGTTCAATGAAAACCTTGTTGATGCTCGAGTTTGCCAAATTGGTAATGAGTTGAATTGCTTCTTTCTGCTCTTCTTTTATAGGATTTTGATAGGCTTCCCAAGCTAATTTTTTGCCTTCTCGAACTTGCTTTTTGATGTTTTTATCGATGGTATCCAATTCCATTTCTGTGGAAATACTACTGGTAATGATCCATTCACGCATTTTACGGATACAGTCATTTTCAATTTCCCAATCCAAACGTTCTTTGTTTTTGTATCGCTCATGAGATCCAGAAGTGGAATGGCCTTGTGGTTGTGTCAATTCTAAAACGTGAATCATGACAGGCACATGTTCTTCTCTTGCTATTTTTGAGGCCCGTTGATAGGTTTCTACCAATTCGACATAATCCCATCCCTTGACTCTTAAAATCTCATAGCCTTTGTGTTTATTGTCACGTTGGAAACCTTTTAAGATTTCTGAGATATTTTCTTTTGTAGTTTGATGTTTTGCATGAACCGAAATGCCATATTCATCGTCCCAAATGCTAATCACCATCGGTACTTGCAACACACCTGCGGCGTTGATGGTTTCAAAAAACAAACCTTCACTGGTACTCGCATTTCCTATGGTGCCCCAAGCGACTTCATTGCCATTATTTGAGAATTTTGGACTGTGGATGCCCTTGACGTTTCTATAGATTTTTGAGGCCTGCGCCAAACCTAAAAGACGGGGCATTTGCCCAGCAGTAGGAGAAATGTCAGCACTTGAGTTTTTTTGCTCTAGAAGATTTTTCCAATCCCCTTTTTCATCCAAACTGTGGGTTCCAAAATGGCCACCCATTTGACGTCCCGCCGACATAGGATCATGATCAATATTCGGATCACCATAAAGACCTGCGAAAAACTGTTGAATGCTTAACTCACCAATGGCCATCATAAAGGTTTGGTCACGGTAATATCCAGAACGGAAATCGCCGTTTTGAAACACTTTGGCCCAGGCCAATTGTGGGACTTCCTTTCCATCACCAAAAATTCCAAATTTCGCCTTTCCAGTTAAAACTTCTCTTCGGCCTAGCAGGCTACATTCCCTGCTAGTCATCGCAATTTTATAATCTTTGAGAATTTCAGATTGAAATTCTTCGAAGGAAAGGTCTTTGGTTGTTTGTGGCGTCGTTTGCATAAAGTGCTTTTTAGATATTGCAAAAGTAGTCAAAATGGATAGGTTTTGCAATTCAAATGCACTTTCAAATGATGGATTATAGTTTAATTATTGAACCTAAACGCTTTAAAAGTCTGTATGTCAAGTGCTGATAATTAAGTTGTTAATATTCTTTAATGCTCAAGGAGGGTAGAATTAAACAGTTTCAAAATTCTTTTATACTCATCCGTCCAGCTGCTTGGCTCTATAAAACCGTGATCTTCTGCCGGATAAACAGCCATTTCCCAATTGTCTTTACCCAATTCAATTAAACGTTGGGCTAATCTGACCACGTCTTGAAAATGGACATTGACATCCACCATTCCATGAGCAATGAGCAAGTTGCCTTTTAATCCTTCTGCAAAATAAATAGGAGAGGAGCGCTCATAAGCAATAGGGTCGTTGAATGGTTCGTTTAAAATATTGGAAGTGTATCCGTGATTGTAGTGTGCCCAATCGGTGACCGATCTTAATGCAGCACCAGAAGTAAACGTGTCCGCTTCATTAAACAATGCCATTAATGTGATGAAGCCTCCATAGCTTCCACCATAAATTCCAATCTTATTTTTGTCAACACCATAATTTTCCACCAAATATTTAGCACCATCCACTTGGTCAGACAAATCTTTTCCGCCCATATGTCTGTAAATGCCAGTACGCCAATCTCTACCATAACCTGCGCTACCTCTGTAATCAATGTCGATAACGGTATAGCCCAAATCGGTCAACAAATTATGGAACATATATTCTCTAAAGTAAGACGACCACCATTTATGGACGTTCTGTAGATAACCCGCGCCATGGACAAAAATAACCGCTGCGTTATTATTGACCGATGCCTCTGGTAGATAGAGTCGTGCGGGCACTTGTGCGCCATCCTCAGCTTTAAATGTGATAAGCTGTGGATCTCTCCAATTATAGGATTTAAAGACATCCGATTGTCCTGAAGTCAATTGAACGGCTTCAGCTTTTGCAGAATTCTTTTTATAATAGAGCTCCCAAGGTTGATTGCTGTAGGAATGTAAAATGGCCATGTGTTTTTCATCTGGAGAAAGCGTCACGTCATTGTTGCCAGTCATAGAGGTCAATTGCTCCATTTTCCCGCCCATTAACGGCATCTTGTAAAAATGTCTTTCACCAGGTCCAACTTCAGAGCTAGTCAAATACCAACTTTTTTGGTCTTGGGAAAGAAAAGGATCAAAAACCTCATAACTTCCTGAAGTCAAAGCTTTTTTCTTTCCGTTGGTAACATCTAAAAGATACAAATGTGAATACCCTGTGGCTTCCGATTGAAAATAAACATGTTTGTTGTCAGGTAGCCAACCCAAGGTGCCACCACCCATAGACCACCCAATGCCTGGTCCGGCAATCCAGGCTTCGTCGCGCTGTCTGTCTAAAGTAGATAATTCACCAGTAGATAAATCCAATTTCGCTATCCAACGGTCTTTATTGTCTTTCGAACGGATATTAACAATAGCATGTTGGCCGTTATCAGAAAAATAGGCTTGTGAGGTGATCACCGCACGCTCTTTGGCTTCCCATTCTTTATCTGGGTAATCCTTGACATAGTCTGGCAAATCCTTGATTCCGGGAAGAGCACTAGTTTGGACCTTGTAAACCGTATCTTTTTCAATATTGTAGATGGCCAGTTCTACCTTTGTTTCGTCATCGCCAACTTTCGAACGCGTGTTCAAATCCTTGGTATAACTTGAGGCGTCGATATAATTTGGAACGATGGTGGCGTCGCTCTTACCACGATTAAAGAGCGTGAAGGTTACGTATTTAGCGTCTGGAGACACTTGCAGATTACTAATTTGGCTATCTCCTGTATAGTAGGTATATGCTTCCTTTTCTTTGCGTCCTTCTCTTATTTCTTTTGTAGTTTCTTTTTTGTCTTCGCGTTCTTTTACTACGCTTAACAATTTTAAATTTTCTGCTTCCAAATAAGAGGATTTATCCGATGATTTTGGGTCCTTTTTCTTAGATTCCTCTCCTGATTTTATTTGGGTCAATTTTTTTAAGATGCCGCTTTCTTGTGAATAGATATAAGCATTGTTGTCAGCTTCAAAAGAAATCCAATCTTCATTGGCCAAGAAATTTGGACGACCTATGTTTTTGGGGAACTGGAGCAACTCAGTTTCTTTTCCTGATTTGATATCAAAAATGATTAAGGTATTGCCTTTGGAATAGATCTTTTTAGTTTTGGATTTGTTGTAGGTACCACGTGCGAAATCAATATTCTTTTCTTCAGTCCAACTTACTTTTTCAATCTTTTTAGGAGATGCCAAGCGGATCCGATATAAAGAGTCTGCAGGATCAGCATCTTTGTTATAATTAAAATAGATGCCTTTACTATTCTGATCCCATTTGACGTTGGAGGGAAATGTTCCCATCCATTTTGGGTCTTGCATTATTTTTTCAACTGAAAGCTCGCTTTGTTGTGCGAAGAGGTTGATGAAAAGAACAGAAAAGAGGAGGCTGAGGAAAAAGGATTTAGTCATGGGTGTTTGTGTTTATGTTGTTCAAGGTTTAAGGTTCAAAATTCAAGGCTCAAGGTTTCGAGTTCCCATCGTCAATTGCATTGCGTCCTTCGCATACAATTTTGTGTTCCCTGCGGTTAAATTTAGGGTTATATAGTTTCGAGCATTTTTTGTCGGTTAAAACTGACATCACGTTTATTAAATAAGTTGCTACTTCACAAACTTATGAATTTTCAATAAATTTTAACGATAAACTCCGATGGTAAATGAAAATGGAATTCTTAGTGTCCAAGGTTCAAAATTCAGAGTTCAAGGCTAAGTGGTCAACTTCGATATTCAGTATTCAGTCTTCAATCAACTGACATCGGTCACCCGTCATCGGTCATTTAAAATTCAACAGTTAGAGTTTGAGCCTTTCAGTTTTCCGCATCCGCTTTGCTTCGGACAGACAGCCCCGCCTTGGTAAATACTTCGTTCGGGCAGACAACTTAAATTTCAATTTCAACTTCTCCAATTTCACTTTAATACCACTTCCGTCTAAAAAGCCCTAATAGTACTTCTGGATCTACGGTAAATTTAATACGGATACGCTGGCTATAATTAGGTTCATCAACTTCCCAACCTAAACTGGAATAGATCGGAAAATAGAGTTCAAAATAATCGGTTACCAAATCCAATTTGATGCCTGAATCATAAACAAATTTTGGGTTGACAGACTTGTTTTTAACCAAACCAACATCCCCATAGGCCTCAATAAACCGCCATATAGTGGTACTCATATTCGCAGTAGTCATCCATTGATTGGCAAAAGGAGTTTCTAATTTCGATTTGAAACCGCCTTCTGCAATGATAATTTGCTGACTGAAAATACCCGATGCTTCCGAGCGTCCTAAATAATTGTAGTCAAACAAATAATCTGTAGGTCTATCCAACGCAAAACTAAAATAGTCTGAATTTTCATCGGTTTTATTAAATAGGAATGCTCCAGCAAAAAACCTAAAATTAAATTGTCTATTGCGCTCTGTCAATTTTCGCCATTCATAATTGACCGCAATTTTTCCGAATTTTTTGGCGATTTGAAAATCATAATAAAATTTGGAGAAATCAATCAAAGCGGTGTGTGCATTGACATATCGTACGTTGAATACACTGTAATCCGGATCATTTACGACTAAGAGAGGATTGTCTTTGATTGTTCTAGAGATATCCAAATATCTAAAATTGATATAACTGGATTTGTTCGACCTAAAACTATTATTATCTCTGAAATAAAAGGAAACACTCGGGCTGAGTTTCGTCACAAATGCATCTTTGGCAAAGGCCGAATAACTAACACCCAAACCATAATTAATTCTGAATAAATTTCGATCCTCAACATGTTGCGTGTAAACACCTAATGCGCCACCTGTAATTGTTTTTGAATTGAAGGCGTATTTCGGGGTGAATTGATAAGTAAAATTCTTCATCAATAGGGTTTTGTTATAAACTTTGGCACCTAAAGTGAAACCGTCATAAATATTGTTGTACTCCACTAACGGCATGAAAAAAACCTGATTGTAGTTGGGGTCTTCTATATCTTTAAACAGTCTGAATTGTAAGGGTTTATTGTTGAAAAACCAACCTTTTAATGATTTCCAGTTGTCCCGGAGATTGTATTCAGGAATGATATTGTCGTAATTCAGTACCAGCTTTGTGGCATCATCGCGAGGAATGGTCAATGTTTTGGACCCATGGATCTGCTCAATCCATGTTTTGGAAAGCACGGAGTCATTTTTTAATGTGAACAACGATACAGGAACATTATTTTTTCGCTTATTCTTGATGGTGAAGGTCACTGAATCCTCAGTCTTTACGATATCTTTAATCCTGAAATCTATTTTTTTTCTGCTGTCGATATAGTCCGTAAAAAACCAATCCACATTTTTATCGGTGTTCTTTTTTAACAAGTTCTCAAAATCAGCACTCGTTGTAGCTTTAAGTCTAAAAGTTTCGAGATACTCGAAAATGGTGTTCTCAACAATATTAGAATTAACAAAATCATTCAAATATTTGAGTCCTATGCCCGCTTTGTACTTTCCGGCAATATTCGCATTGAATTTCAGCAATTGATCTTTTGGTAAAGTTAAAGGCTGATCCCGGTTAGAGCGCGCCATTTGCATAAAATACAAATTGTACTGCTCATTAAAATCGACATCGGCAGCGTGGAATGATCGAAGGCCCCAGATATTGGCCAAAGTTCCCAAAAGCTTAAGATCAGGATAATTATCTTCAACATATTTCATCAAAAAATAAATCTGAATAGCATCTTTGAGCCAATAGTCCTTCCGAGGATCTAAAAGTAAAGTATTATCCAGGTAATTGTTGAGAGTCGTTTTTAAAAGCTTCAGTTCATATTGCAAGTTTCTGGGGAAAGGATTTAGAAACTTTGGCAATTGGTTTAAGCCATAAAGCGGATCTTTTCCGTATTCGATTTCAGTAACCAAAAGATAATCATGTGGATACTTTCCTAAGTTTTTAGTGACAAACTGAGTGATTCTGTCGGTAATGATGGCACGATCGGTTGGCAAAATTCCTTCATTCTCCAAATTGGTAATAACCGTAAAATTATCTGTCTGAACAAAGTTGAATTTCGGAAATCTATTGAGATAAAGTTTGCTGTCCACACGATCCTTTCCGTAAAAATAAAACGTCTGCGTACTGTCTCCTTGTGTGAGATCTTGAATGGCGAGTTCGGAATAAATACCATAATTTTTGGGGAATTCCGCCTTCAAACTGATATCTGCTTTTGGAACGTAGAGATCGTTCAAGTTTTTGTTACTGTAATAATGCCACTCCCCATCGTAAATTGCGGGAGTAATGTACCAATATTTTAAATTGAGTTCATTATTGGATGTGGCACCATAATCAGTAAACGTATCATCTGGAAACTGTAAATTATAAAACAATTCAATATGATAATATTCGTTTGGCAATAAAGGTATAGGCAATTCTACCTCTATGACATCAGGATGTGGTTTTAACCGTGTGTGATTTAGTTCTTGACCTGAACTATCTTTCAAAGAAGTAATGTTCGTAAAGCCGCGCATGTCGTTTTTCGCGAAATGGAACTTCGTGCTGTATTCTTCAGCAAACCTTTTTGCTAAAGGGGTATGTTTTGTGGAGTAGCTATTGCCCCAGTCGTTGAGGTAGATTTTGGTCAACGTATCATTTGTATTGTTTTTGTAGCGAAGGGTCTGTGCTACTTTTGCGCTCTTCTTTTGCATGTCGAATTGGGCATCGATGTTGATCTTATTTTGACCTAACATCAACACCGAATAAAACAATATGAAACTTAAAAGAAAATGTCTTTTCAATGGGCTATGACACGCTTTAAAGGTTTGAACTTTTATAATAAAATGATTTCGCACAAGTTCTTTACGAAAAATAATAAATTATGGACGAGATATATAACGAATTTTAGGAGATTGTGGTTTTAAAACTATAAAACAAGATGATTTCATCCTCCATAAACTTTTATAAACAATTTTAGAGCACATTTTTTAGTGAGAAATCTCAAATGTGCTCTAACTATTTTATACTTGATGGATTCATATTACAATCGATACCTAAAAAGTGATATTTTGATGGCTTTATTTTTTTAGAAATTCGGGCTCAGTTCAAATTCTTTATAAAAATCGTCCAGTATCTCCAAAACTTCATCTGGTGTGTCCACCAAGTGAATGAGGTCTAGGTCTTTGGCGCTGATATTACTAAAAGAGTCTAAAAGTGTTGTTCTTACCCATTCTAAAAGACCTGTCCAAAATTCAGTACCTACTAGAATAATAGGAAACTCTTCAATTTTATTGGTTTGAATGAGCGTGATGGCTTCAAACAATTCGTCCAATGTTCCAAAACCTCCAGGCATTACTACAAAACCTTGTGAGTATTTTACGAACATGACTTTTCTTACAAAAAAATAGTCAAAATCTAAACTTTTATCAGCGTCTATATAAGGGTTGTCATGTTGTTCAAATGGCAGATCAATGTTCAGTCCAACCGAAGTGCCACCTGCAATGTGTGCTCCTTTATTGCCAGCTTCCATAATTCCAGGACCGCCACCAGTGATGACACCATAACCATGTTCTACAATTTTTTTCGAAATTTCCTCTGCTAACTTATAATATTTATGATCTGGCTTGGTACGTGCCGAACCAAAAACGGAAACACAAGGTCCAATCTTGCTCAATTTCTCATAACCATTGACAAACTCTCCCATTATTTTAAAAATGGCCCAAGAATCATTGGTTTTTATTTCGTTCCAAGCTTTGCTATGTTTTTCTAATCTCATTCTGTGTATGGTCTATTTTTTATTGATTATTTGTATTCTCAGTCTCAGTCTCAGTCTCAGTCTCAGTCCTCAGCGGTGTACTCATTCATTCAAATTCCTCAGCCCTAATTTATCTTCCATGATCCGTGATCGATCATCATTTCTAATGCCTCCTAACAACTCGCCAAAACAGACAAATTTAATAGAAAATAACATAATAAGTTCTATTCAATCGGTTTTAAAACCGATTTGCTATGATTTTTCAAATTACCAACGATGACTTCTGGTTCTAATCTAAATATTTCTCTCTAAAATTCGCTGGTACCACATGATTTGCTTTAGTTTTGAAGCGGCAACACGCCATAATTAAAATAAAAAAAGAGGCAAATCGTGAAATTTGCCTCTTTAGAAGTTCATGTCGTGTTATACTATTTCAATGCTATTTTAAAGCGGTTTACGGCCAGAAATGATATTGTAAAGAATAGCAATTACAGCGATCACTAATAGAATATGGATCAAACTGTTAGTAGCTAATCCCTCTACAACACCCAAAAAGCCTAAAAGCCATACTACAATACAAATTACGGCTACAAGCCAAAGAATACCTCTCATAATTGTTAGTTTTAAAGTTACCTCACTAAGATAGTAAAGAATCCGGCCTGTTAATGTGCTGTTTTGAATAAATGTTTAACATTATTCGTATCTTTTTATATATGAACCTCTAAAATATATCATTTTTGGTGGCTTTCAAGCTCCTTTTTGAGGAATTGTGCTGTATAGCTTTTCTTGTGTTTTGCAACTTCCTCTGGGGTGCCTTCCACAATAATCTGTCCGCCACCTTTACCACCTTCATAGCCAATATCAATGATATAGTCCACAATTTTAATGACATCCATATTGTGCTCAATAATTAAAATGGTATTGCCTTTATTAACAAGTTCGTTTAAAACGTTCATCAACACCCGGATGTCTTCAAAATGCAAACCGGTAGTGGGTTCATCAAGAATATAAAAGGTATTTCCAGTATCGCGTTTGCTTAATTCGGTGGCCAACTTAATACGTTGGGCCTCACCTCCAGATAGGGTGGTACTTTGTTGTCCAAGTGTGATATATCCCAAACCTACATCCTTTATGGTTTGTAGTTTTTTGTGGATTTTCGGAATGTGCTCAAAGAAATCGACAGCTTCATTGATGGTCATATCCAACACATCACTGATGGATTTTCCTTTGTATCGAATTTCTAAAGTTTCTCGATTAAAACGTCTCCCTTGACAGGTTTCACATTCCACATAAACATCGGGAAGGAAATTCATTTCAATCACCCTTAGGCCACCACCTTGGCAGGTTTCGCAACGTCCGCCTTTCACATTAAAACTAAAACGTCCTGGCTTATAACCCCGAATCATGGCCTCGGGAATTTTTGCAAACAAACTGCGGACTTCGTCAAAGGTCTTGGTGTAGGTTGCCGGATTACTTCGGGGCGTTCGTCCGATGGGCGATTGATTGATATCAATGACTTTGTCGATATGTTCCAAACCTTTAATGCTCTTGTAGGGCATTGGTTTTTTGACACCATTAAAATAATAAGCATTCAGAATAGGGTAGAGGGTTTCGTTTATTAAAGTCGATTTTCCACTTCCAGAAACTCCTGTCACACCAATCATTTTACCCAAAGGCAGCTTTACGGAGACATTTTTAAGGTTGTTTCCTGTACAGCCTTTTAATTCAATGAATTTGCCGTTGCCTTCACGGCGTTTCTTCGGAATCTCAATTTGTTTGGTGCCATTGAGATAATCTGCAGTAAGTGTGTTATGGGTTTTTAATTCTTCGGGTGTTCCAACACTAATGATTTCTCCACCATATTTTCCGGCTTTGGGACCGATATCAATCACATAATCTGCACTTTCAATCATGTCTTTGTCATGTTCAACAACAATAACGGAATTACCAATATCACGAAGGGCAATCAGTGATTTGATCAGTTTTTCATTATCACGTTGGTGTAATCCAATACTCGGTTCATCCAAAATATAAAGAACACCCACCAATTGAGACCCAATTTGAGTGGCCAAACGGATCCGTTGTGCTTCACCACCAGACAAGGATTTTGAACTTCTGTTAAGGGATAGATATTCCAAACCTACATCTAACAGAAACTGTAATCGGGTTTTGATTTCTTTGATGATTTCTTCCGAAATGAGCAATTGCTTTTCAGAGATCTGGGAGGCCAAATCTGAGAACCATTCCGCTAAGTCAACTATGTCTTTATTGGCCAAATCTGCAATATTCAATCCATTCACTTTAAAATAAAGCGATTCTTGACGCAAGCGTGAGCCGTGACATTCATCACACTCTACCTTATCCATATATTCTTTGGCCCAACGTTTCAACGAGGTTGTCTCTGCGGCTGCAAATTGGTTTTCTATAAAATTGGCGACGCCTTCAAAATCAATTTTATAATCGCGGGTGACGCCCAAGGTTTTGCTTTCTACGGAAAACTTCTCGCTGCCACCATACAAGATCATCTTTTTTGCCTCTTCAGGAATGCTTTTGTACGGATCAGTTAGCTGAAAATTGAACCGTTGTGCAATGGTTTCAAATTGCTTAAAAATCCAACTGTTTTTGTATGGTCCATGTGGAGCGAGTGCACCGGCTTGGATCGAAATACTGTCATCTGGAATGATTTTTTTCTCATTGACCTGATATAGTTTGCCGATGCCGTTACATTTTGGACACGCCCCTTTTGGTGAGTTGAACGAAAAATTATTAGGTTCAGGATTAGGGTAGGAAATTCCCGAAGTAGGACACATCAAACTTCTACTAAAATAACGGGTTTCATCAGTATCATGATCCAAAACCATTAAAATATCGTCCCCGTGGTACATGGCGGTATTAATGGTTTCAGTAAGGCGCTTATCATTATCATCGGTGTCGTCAATCTTGAGTCGGTCAATGACAATTTCGATATCGTGGTTTTTATAACGGTCCAATTTCATACCCTTGACAAGGTCTCTCACTTCACCATCGGCTCGAACTTTTACAAAGCCCTGTTTCGCGATTTGCTCAAACAATTCACGATAATGTCCTTTTCGCGAACGGATGACAGGCGCCAAAATATTGATGCGCTTGCCGTTATAATTCTCTTTGATCAAGCTTTTGATTTGCTCATCGGTATAACTCACCATTTTTTCGCCAGTGTTATAGCTATAGGCATCACTCGCCCTAGCGTATAGCAGTCGTAAAAAATCGTAAATCTCAGTAATGGTGCCGACAGTGGAACGCGGCGATTTGCTCGTCGTTTTCTGTTCTATAGCGATGACTGGTGAAAGACCATCAATTTTATCAACATCAGGACGTTCCAAACCGCCCAAAAACTGACGGGCGTAAGCCGAAAATGTTTCAATATAGCGTCGTTGGCCTTCGGCATAAATGGTATCAAATGCAAGGGACGATTTTCCACTTCCTGAAAGTCCTGTAATCACCACAAGTTTCTCTCTGGGAATGGAAACATCTATATTTTTTAGGTTGTGAACGCGTGCGCCCTGAACCTCAATAGTTTCTTCAAATTTACTCATATACATAGCAATCTTGACTGATTTACAGACAAGTTCGCAAAGGTACTGATTATGAAGTAAAAAATGAAAGAGTTGATATTTAGAGTTTTGTTAAATAATGTTGATGATCTATTGAAAAGTAATATGTAATTTAATCAAGAAACTTACAAGCTGAAGAAAATGTAAGAATATTATGATGACAATTATTCCTTTTACCGATGGTAACTATAAATAAAACATTTTAACCTTAAAACCAGTTTATTATGAATTTAAAAATTACACTTTTGACCTTTATGATGTGTTTGTTATTATCCAATACGTCACTTTACTCACAAAAACCGACTTTTGAATGGGCCAAAAACATTGGAGGACGAAACAGTGACCTTGGCTACGATATTACCTCAGACAATGATGGAAATATATATATAGTAGGTGCTTTTTCGCTCACTGTTGATTTCGACCCTGGAGAGGATACTGCTAATTTGACGTCTAATGGGAGCTATGATATTTTTATTCAGAAATTAGATGGCGATGGCAATTTACTTTGGGTCAAACAAATTGGAGGTATTTATGAGGATTATGGATTAAAGATCACCACCGATGTTGGTGGAAATGTTTATATAACTGGAGCGTTTGCTGGAACTGTTGATTTTGATCCGGGTCCAGATGTCTTCAATCTTACAGCTACAAACGATTTTGATATTCATATTTTAAAATTGGATACTGACGGCAATTTTCTTTGGGCGAAACAAATTGGAGGCGATCGAAATGATTACGGAAGAGGTATTGGTACTGATTCTAGTGGCAACGTGTATGTGACGGGTTTCTTCCGAGAAACCGTTGACTTCGATCCTGGACTTGGAGTTTACAACTTAACAGAGGTTGGGAAATCTGATATATTTCTATTAAAATTGGATACCGATGGTGAGTTTATTTGGGTGAAACAGATGGGCGGAGCAGAATCTGAATTTGGCAATGCCCTTGCGGTAGATGCAAATAATAATATATACATCACGGGAACTTTTAAAGCAACCACTAATTTTGATCCTAATGGTATTTATGAACTAACTTCAGCAGGAAATGAAGATATTTTCGTGTTAAAGATGGATGACGATGGCAACCTTCTTTGGGTCAGGCAGATGGGGTCAGTTGGTGTTGATACGGGGCAGGATATTTCTGTTGATAAGGATGGAAATGTATATTCAATCGGTAGTTTTATTGGTACTGTAGATTTTAATCCCGGTGATGATACCGCTAATTTGGAGTCATTAGGTGGCACGAATATTTACGTGCAAAAGTTGGATACTGATGGCAATTTTTTGTGGGCCAATTATATGGGAGGTCTTGGTAATGATGTCGGCTACTCTATCTCAAACGACAGCAATGGAAACGTATATGTTGCTGGTCACTTTTTTAATAATGCCAGTTTTGATTCAGGGGCTGGTCTGATAAATCTGACAGCTGTAGGTGGCTATGATGCATTTGTTCAGAAATTTGACACTCATGGCAATTTTGGATGGCTTAAACAAATTAGTGGCACTTTTAATGACTATGCCTATTCCGTATTTGCTGACAATGATGGAAATATATATAGTACAGGGACTTTTACTGCTACTGTAAATTTAAATCTTGAAGGAAGTAATGGGAGTTTGACTTCAAATGGAAGTTTTGATTGCTATATTCTCAAGTTAAGTGTGGACATCTTAGGTATTGAAGACTCCTCTTTTTCTGCTGGCTTGGTGATGTATCCTAATCCTACAAAAGGTGATTTTTTAATTGCGTTTAAAAACGAACAGGCCAAAGTTTCTATAAGATTACTTTCTATAACTGGACAAGTGCTAATGGAAGATCAATTTCACGATACAAAGAAAATCCCTTTAGAACTTCATCAGCCCAATGGCCTTTATTTTCTTGAAATCCTTGATCATCAAGCTAAGAAAACGGTGATCAAAGTTGTAAAAGAATAGAGGGGTTTTTATATAACTGGGACCGTGTGGATGCTTTATGAACCGTCTACACTGTTCTGTTTATAGGCCATCATCCCAATCCTTTAAATTCTTTCGCCCATTTAATTAGGTTATCCGCTGCAGGATCGAGATTTAATTTTTCAATAATATTTGTACGATGTTTTTGTATGGTCCTTGGCGATACGCATAACATATCGCTGATTTCGGTAGAGTTTTTATCTTGAGCGATCAGTTGAATGATTTTGCGTTCAGAAGGAGTAAGCAGCGTCAATTTTTTAAGATCGTTTTCGACATTCGTTTCGAACTCTGCTCCCAAGGATTTACTATAATAAATTGTGCCGTTGAGAACTGTAGTAATGCAGTGTTGAATTTCTTCAATGCTATCTTCTTTTAAGAGATAGCCATGAACACCCGAGTTTTTAGCTTGTAATACAAAGTTTTTCTGTTTGTGATAGGTCATCACAATAAAACAGGTTTTTAAATCTATGTTTTCTGTGCATTTGACCATCACCTCAAAACCGTTTAGTGAAGGCATTTCAATATCTAAAAGAGCAATGTCAGGGTTTAAGTCAGTGATTATACTTACCGCTTCCAAACCATTCTCAGCCGTCCCGATGATTTGATATCCTACTTGTTCAAGTTCTTGTTTTAGACCCTTCAGCATGATGGGATGGTCTTCGGCAATAACAATCGTAGTGCTAATTTTAGGGCTAGCTTTTTTCAAGGGATGTAGGTTTTATCATAGGTAAAAATACATTTTAATGACTGGATTGTTATATTTTAATTTAAATAAATTGACAATAACTCTGTTTTTACGTCCTTTAAATGCACTTCTCTCTTAGAAAGATAAAACGGACTTTTTGGAATCGGTTTTTGATTAAGTGTTAAAAATAGGTAGTTTTATAACAAGTTGAGTGCCCTTGCTCGAGTTGGATTCTACTTCTAATTTTGCTGAAATTATTTTACTGCGTTCCATTACCGATTTCATTCCTAAGCTTTTAGACGTATTCAATGCTCTGTTGTAGTCAAAGCCTTTACCATTGTCCTTTATAGTCATGATCAAAGTGTTTGTAATGTTTTCAATACTTACAAATACAGCTTTGGCCTCTGAATGTTTTAGTACGTTGTTTAGTGCCTCTTGAAGAATTCGGTACAAATGCAAGGCTTTATCATTGGTGATGAGCTTGTCTGTGTTCTCCAATTCTAAAGTGAAAAAGACCTCGGTGTTTTCATCCAACTCATTGATTAAATCTTCAATCGCGGCCGTAAACCCCAATCGCTCCAATGTTGCGGGATATAAACCTTGTGAAATAGTACGAAGATTGGCCAAGGTGTCATTGGCTAAATTTCCAAATAATGGATCTTCGATGGTTTTTAGTTTTCTGGTTAAAAGCATGAGTTGTTGCCCAACGGAATCGTGCAATTCAAAAGCCAGTCTCGTACGTTCCTGTTCTTGGGTGTTGATGATATCTTGCGTAAAGAGTTCCTGTAATTTTTGTCGTCGTTTATTATTGTTATTAGATCGAACAATCGTTACAAAACCAAAGAGACCCAATAAACCCATGCCACCAAACAACAACCACTGATTTTTTAGTTTGTTTTCAGAATCGAGTAAGGCTATGTTGCTTTTTTGGTTTTGGATGGTTAAATCGCGTTTTTCAGTCTCATAAATTGTTTGATAATAGGCTAAAACACGTGTTTTTTGAATACTCCCAATCGAATCTTTAATTTTAGTGTAATTTTTAAAGTGTGCAAAGGCCTTGTCGTTATTACCTGTATTTTGATACACTTTAGACAAGAACAATTCAGCTTCTTGGATTTCTTCATATTGATCCCCCTCATTTTTTAGATTGTGAAAAACGATGCCATATTTTAAAGCGTTTTCATAGTCTTTTTGTGCGAAGGCCACTCTCATTTTAGCATTTAAGTAATAATGGGCATTTTGTCCTGTGGTATAGTCATCATCAAGTTCCAATTCCTTTAACAGATTTTCTGCTTGCTGGAGGCTGTCATTTTCTGCCAAGGCCGCTGCCAATCCCGATTTTAATGCAGGCTCAAAGAATTCTTTATTTTCCGAATCCTGATTTTCTGCTAATGCCAATTTCAGATTCTTGATACGGCTACTTTGTAGATTTATTTTATTGTCATCGGCTGCATTGTTATAATAAATGACTGGTAAATTGGGAAAGGAATTGGATATTTTAGCCAATTTTATAAGTTCATTCCTTTCTTTTTTTGCTTCTTTAAAAAACCCATTTTTACTGTAAAGAATGGAAATAGCATTTTTTGTATTCAACCACATTAAGGTGTCCTTTTTATTTTGAAAAAGGGTTGCTGCCTCTTGAAGTTCTAAAGAAGCTTCGCCAAATTTTCCATTGTTGACATGTGCCATCCCTATTGCAAATTTAGAGAGTTCCACATATTTCGAATTATATTTTTTGGCATAAACATAGGCGCTGTCAAAGAGTTTTATCGCATCTTCAAAAAGTCTTGACTCATAATAAACGTAAGCAGCTTCATAATAAAAATCATCTATAATATTCGGTTTTGATACTTGAGATAACAGGGGATAAGCCGCCTGGATTATTTTTTTAGCTTCTTTATAATTGTTAGTTCCATAATTGTGGTAATTAATAAAATTAATGGCGTGTTTCATGGCCATGTTCACGGAATCCATTTTCTGAGCAAAGGAAACAGTAACACGAAAAATAGAGTCGCTATTAAACGTACTGTCGTATCTAATTTCCCCAGCCAAACTATCCAAATATTTTAGGCGATCTTGATCGGAAGCTTCTTTATTGGCGTTTTTCCAAATACTTTTATTTTGCTCTATATCTCTGTCTTGTGCTTTGGAAAGTATCGGAATAATAAAGAGTAGGCTTAAGATATATAATCTCATTAGGGTTGCGGTTTGGGTGAAAATAAATTTTAAAAACCTAAATGTGGTGTTTTTGATCTGTAAAAAAAGGAATTCTGTTATTTTTTGTTAACAAATTACGAAGTCAGGAGTACTTCTACTTTAAAAATAATGAAGGAATATCAGCAGATTTGTTATTATTGTATTTCAAAATATAAAACTCAATTCATGCAATTATTAGGAATCAGCTCCAGAATCAATCACCCAGAATTTGGCAAGGGCGTCGTCACCAATGTGACTTCAAAACATTATTGGGTGACGTTTATTGATAGCGGATTGGAGACAATAGACTTAGATAGCGATTTTGAAGTTATTGAAGCCGCTGAAGATGATGTGGATACCATCAGTTTTTACGAAGTGGAAAGTACTTTAAAAGCCATCTTGAAAAAATGGAGTGATGTCAGCGAAGTAGTCAATATAGGCGATAAATGGAAAGGCGGAAAATTCATAATGCAACCCGGCGACACCAATTTGAAAGCAACAGAAGTACCTATCGATACGTTTTTTCACAAAATCACTATGGTCCGAGACCGTTTGCGAGTGATGGAGCAAAAGATCAATAGCAGCAACCTTGAAGAACAGGAGAAAATTGACCTACAGCAGTATATCACCAGAAGCTACGGCAGCTTAACTACATTTAATGTCCTATTTAAGCTTAAGGATCATAATTTTGTGGGACAGCGGAAGTAGTTGGCATTCTTCAGTTGACCGTCTTCAGTGGCAGTCTATGGAATTTAGGCGAGTTATGAGTTATGAGTTATGAGTTATAAGTGGTGAGTGTGCTATAGTCTGGAGATATTCTTTGTGTTAGCTGTGTTTACTTTGTGGTTCTTTTGTGTCATAACTTTTGGAAAGCGAATTTTCTCTAAAGGCAAATCAAAAATATCAATGTCGATTCAGTGTCAAAATCAAAACCGTCTGCGAGCATCTGCGAAATCTGCGGGATATTTTATGTTAGACTTGAAGAAGAACATTACTTCCGTCCTACTAAATCCGTAATCTCAAATCCAAAGATCATGAACTTATGAAACGTCGGTAATTGCGCACCGCTTTCGGTAGTTCTCCAATCGCTCCAAGAGGCTTTCAATCCGTTGATTGGCAGTATATCTACCCACATCTGAAAACTTGTTGGTTTTCCTGAAGCATCCAAATGCCATAAATACGAGTCTCCGGGAGTCGTTCCGCCTGAAGTATAAGTTACTAAAAGACCTTCTGATCCATCTTCCAAAGTCACTATACGACGTTCTGTGCCAGGATCAAAAACCTTGTAAGGTGCCACCAGCCAAAACGAATCGTTATTAAAGTTGGAGATGGCTTTTTCGATGAGTTTTTTAGAAGATTCCTTGTCAACTTTTTCCTCGTTTTCAAAGGCTTCACTTTTTGACGGATCGTTCAAATCTAAATCGACGCGATAGGATTTCCAATAGACTTGGCAATTGTTTTTGGCTTTGTTCCATTTATAATGATGGCGCTTATTGAAGGTCCATTCTATATAGTTGGTATTTTTATAGGCTTCATGATCTAAAGCATTCAGCATTTTAGTTGCCAACAATTCTGCCGGTTCACCTTTGATTCCTGTCGGCAAATCTTCATCGTATTTGAGATATAAAAAACCGAAGAAGAGCAGGGTAGGAAGTGTGAAAAACACAATCACCCCAGCGATAATTTTTAAAACTTTTTTTGGTTTGGCCAATTGATGTGGGTTTTATTTGCGAAGATAGGTATTTCACAGGGTTGTTACGCAGAGTTACACAGAGGTTTCACAGAGTTGTGCGGAGTTGTTTCGCAGAGGTTTCGCAGAGATTTCACAGAGTTGTGCGTAGTTTTATTTCAAAACTATTAGTAATTCTATAAATCTCCGTGTAGCTCTGTGTTTCTCCGTGCATCTCTGTGTCATAAATCTGTGTCGCATCCCCTAATTTTCATTTTCATACCCCGCAGGACGTTTCCATCTCACCGGCGCCTTTGGTTCCGGCTTCATTTCAAATTCTTGGGTTTCCAATAGTTTTAAAGCTTCCTTGACGCCACGTTCCAATTGTGGATCCCTTCCGTTCATGCTCAATTTTGGTTCTTGAATCACTTCAATGTCTGGAGCAACACCTTCACCTTCAACTGCCCATTCGCCATTGACATCATAAAAACCACCACGTGGTGCTACCATACGTCCACCATCAATAAAAGGAGGTGTGTCCCAAGTGCCCACTAATCCGCCCCAAGTTCTGGTGCCAATCAACGGTCCGATTTTTTTCGCTTTAAACATATATGGGAGCAAATCGCCTCCAGAACCTGCGCGTTCATTGATCAGCATCACTTTTGGCCCCCAAATGCCTGCCATTGGTGTTGTCCAAGGTCGGTTGTCATTGGTTTTACTGTTGAAATACCCAAAAAGCTCCCGGGACATGATGTCAATCATATAATCCGCAGCTGATCCACCACCATTATTGCGTTCGTCAATAATAACGCCTTTTTTATCCTGTTGAGAGAAATAATATCTGTTGAAGGAAGCAAATCCGGGCTGGCTCGTATTTGGTACATAAACATAAGCCAATTTGCCATCAGAAAGTTCATCTACCTTTTTACGGTTGCCTTCCACCCAATCCATATATCGAAGACCTCTTTCATTGGACACAGGCTTGATTAAAAATGATTTGGCGCCTGTTTTTGTCGGTTTGCTGTTGACTTCAATCGTAATTTCCCGGTTTGCAGTTTGTTCCAATAGGCTATAAATATTCTCATTTGGACTCACCGTTTTACCATTGATGGTAATGATATAATCGCCTTCATTCACGTTTATACCTGGTAAACCTAAAGGTGAGTAGGTATCTGGATTCCATGTTTCACCAGTGTAGATTTTATTAATGCGATACCCGTCCTTTGTCCATTCAAAGTCACAGCCCAACAATCCTACTGGCACACGATCTATTTTGGGCATATCGCCACCTGATACGTAGGAGTGCCCAATAGACACCTCACCACTCATAATATCGATCACATAGTTCAAATCTGTTCTGTGGCGCACATGGTCAATCCACGGTGCATACCATTCATAAATCTTATCCCAAGGGGCGCCATGAACGTTGTTCACATATAGGAAATCACGCATATAACGCCAGCCTTCCTTAAACATTTGATGGTATTCTTCCTTTGGATCTACTTTTATTTTAAGATCCATTTTGAGCTTTTCCTCATCTTTAGGAGGTTTTGAAGTGTTGACAATGCTCCAGTTATTGTTTTGTCTGATCAACGCACTTTCACGATCGGCAGAAACGACCATCTCGGAAACATTCTTTGCATAATCCGTGGCTTTCCTATCTTCTAAGCTATAACTGTGTATTTTTTGTCCTGATTCATCTGGAACAGACTCTGCAATAAATACGATGTTCTTCGGACCTTTTATTAATCCAACATAATTAGCTTGTTTAAGCTGAAGTGGAACAGTGCGATTGAAAATGTTTTCTTTGTCGATGACAATTTTTGGGACTTCAGCTACTTTATCTTTGTCCTTGGAATCGTCCTTCTTCTTTTTGTCATCTTTAGCCGCTGCTTTATCATCACTTTTTTTGGAATTCTCTTCATCCGTTTTTGGAAGAATAGGAGCATCATCCTTACTGTTCAAGACGATAGCATAAAGACCACGGGTCACATTTACATCATAAGAACTCATGTCCAACCACCCTGAAGTGAGTCCATAATTGGTACTTGCCAAGGTGAAAATATATTTTCCTGAGGCATCCCAAACTGGGGTTATGGCATCTGCCATCCCATCTGTAATTTGAATTCTCTCGTTGGTTTCTACATTATAAACAAAAATGGCCTTGAAATGGCTTTCCAATTGTTTGGCATAGGCAATCCATTTACTGTCCGGAGACCAAACAGGATTCATTGAGCGTTCAGGATGTGCATACCGATCTGTATCTGCTTTAACAGCTTTTTTTGAGTCTAAGTTCAATACCCAAATATTATAATCGGTATCGGTATATGCTATGTATTTGCCATCATTGGACCACTCCGGTTTAAAGAAGAAAGTGGCATTGGGTAAGGTGATTTCCTCTTGATTGTTACCATCTTGATCGGCCACAACCATTTTATAATTTCCGCTGGCATCAGAAAACCAAGCTATTTTATCACCTTTAGGAGACCAAACCGGACTGCGGTCTGCCACTCCTGACGAGCTGGTGAGATTGCGCCAAGTGCCATGTTCTTTAGGAACCGTAAAGATGTCGCCACGATGCTCAAAAACAGCACGCATGCCTTTTGGGGAAATCTGTGGATTGCTTAACCTATTTGCGGAAACATCTTCCCATCGCGGTCTTGCAAAATTCAAGTCGCCCGTTGCCGTAATATTCAATTGTGTGGTAGCTAAGGTTTCCACGTTTACAAGATGCAGATAGCCACCTTGTTCATAAACAATTTGATCTTGATTGGCACTTAGACTTTTAACGTCAAATTTTTTGTGAAAGGTGATTTGTTTCTCCGTTTTAGTTTGAGGATCGAAGGACCAGATATTACTGGTATAATCGCGCTCTGATAAGTAATAAACCACACCGTTCAGCCAAACAGGATCTAAATGGCGTTCTTTATCCAACTGTGGTGTGGTGATCAAATCTTTAGTTTCCAAATCGACAATCCAAATAGGCATGGCTTGTCCACCACGATAGTTTCGCCATTCAGGATCCCAAGAGGTAATTGGGGTGTAGGCAATATACTTTCCATCCGTAGAAATATCGCCGTAAGCTGCCCTTTGTAAATCTAAAGCTTTTGGAAAACTCTCCTTTGTTCCAACGGTATAAAGTTTTGTGGATGCGGTTGGTTTTCCTTCACGGCCGGATCGGAAGAGAATCTTGTTATCTGGTGTCCATCCTTCAACATAGTCGCCATCCGGATGGAAGGTGATGCGTTTTGGTTCGCCACCTTCAGAAGGCATGATATACACATCGGTATTGCCATCATATTCTGCCGTAAAAGCGATGGTTTTTCCGTCTTTAGAAAAATGAGGATTAGATTCGTAGCCTTCGCCACTGGTCAAACGTATTGCTGTGCCTCCATTCAGAGGGGCTTTCCATAAATCGTTGGCATAAATAAAGACAACTTCTGTTTTTGAAATGGTGGGTTGTCTCAACAGTTGGGTGCCTTGTGAGAATATTGACAGTGAGAAAAACAAGGCGGAGAAAACAAGGAAACTTTTCATGATGGCGTTAGTTTAAAAAACAACTTTAAAGGTGTAAATTATATAAATTGATGTTAATGGCAGACTATTCTAAACCGTGCAACTGTTTTAATGTTGCTAATTTTTCATCTGAAAATGAACGCAGTTCTTCAAAGAAACTGGTGAATTCCTCTTCAAACTCCTGATAGAATTCTTTAAGTTCATCGGTAGCTCTGTCCATTCCTGAAATATTCTTGGTGCGTATATTCATGCCATTCAAGACTTTTTGAATGCCTTCAATTTTCGCATAACTCAACAGCCAATTATCGGCTATCATATAAGGCACCATCTTTTGTGCACGACCGGGTAAGAACTCAGCGTGTGTTTTCAATATTTCGTAAAAATTGTCCACGTAAATATCTAAAGGTATCGTAGAATAGTGCGACCAGTTTTTGGCTAAAAAGTGATCATACAAAATATCTACAATCACACCACTGTAATGGCTATAGTTTTCATGCAAACGTTTGGTACTCATTCTTACGGTTGGATGTGCATCGGTAAACGTATCGATTTCGCGATGGAGGAGAATGCCAATTTGAATGTCTAAGGGATACTTTTTATAGCGTTTCCCTTTAATACTATCAGCCATAAAATTGCCTATGGTGATTAATTCGTTGTCTCCTGAAAGATAAATGTGGGCTAAAAAATTCATTGGTCTAATTTACGGAATTGCTTTTTAGATTTCCGATTTTGTAATTGTATATTTGCTTTTCATTTATAAATTAAAGATATGACACTTATAAAATCAATTTCAGGAATAAGAGGTACAATTGGAGGCAAAGTAGGTGATAATTTGACGCCTATTGATGCTGTTAAATTTGCATCGGCTTATGGAATTTGGTTAAAAGAACAACGAAATAAAGAAAACTACCGCGTGGTGGTGGGTCGTGATGCGCGGATTTCTGGTGAAATGATCCAAAACCTAGTCATGAACACCTTAGTTGGTTTAGGCATCCATGTCATCGATCTCGGATTGTCAACAACCCCAACGGTTGAGGTTGCCGTGCCAATGGAACACGCCGATGGAGGTATTATTCTAACAGCGAGTCATAATCCAAAACAGTGGAATGCTCTTAAATTGCTTGATGCAAAGGGCGAGTTTTTAAATGGTGCTGAAGGTGCACGAATTTTGGAAATAGCTGAAAACGATCAAATGACCTTTGCAGAAGTAGATGATCTTGGAGAGATTACCAAAAATGAAGCGTATATGGACATCCATATTGACGAAGTTTTGAAAATGCCCTTGGTGAATCAACAAGCTATTAGAGACGCAAAATTTAAAGTGGTTGTTGATGGTGTCAATTCTACTGGAGGGATTATTATTCCTTTGTTATTGGAACATTTGGGCGTGCAGGCCGTAAAACTATATTGTGAGCCTACGGGCCATTTCCCTCATAACCCAGAGCCTTTAAAAGAGCACTTACAAGATTTATCAGCGATGGTGGTCAAAGAGCAAGCGCATTTTGGTATTGCGGTAGATCCGGATGTTGATCGTTTGGCTTTTGTGGATGAGAAAGGAGATATGTTTGGTGAAGAGTACACTTTAGTTGCTTGTGCAGATTATGTATTGAGCAAAACACCTGGCAATACGGTGAGTAATATGAGTTCCACCAGAGCTTTAAGGGATATTACAGAAAAACATGGCGGCAGTTATGAGGCCAGTGCGGTAGGCGAGGTGAACGTTGTGGAATTGATGAAAAAGAATAACGCCATCATCGGTGGAGAAGGTAACGGAGGAATAATTTATCCTGAACTGCATTATGGCCGTGATGCGCTTGTTGGTGTGGCTTTGTTTTTAAGTCTATTGGCAGAAAAAAGAATGACGACAAGTGCATTGAGAGCAACCTATCCAAGTTATTTTATGGGCAAGAAAAAGATAGAGTTAACACCTGGATTGGATGTGGACGGAATTTTAAAAGCAATGGAAGCGCGTTATCAAAATGAAAAACTCACCACTATTGATGGGGTGAAAATAGATTTCAGCGAGAGTTGGGTCCATTTGCGCAAAAGTAATACGGAACCAATTATCAGGATTTATACGGAAGCACTTTCACAGGATGAAGCAGACGCGCTTGCAGATAAGATCATTTCTGAAATTAAGGCTGTCGCAAATATTTAGTACCTTTGAAGGAGATTCTAAACTGAAGATATCCCGTCATTTTGCGGGTAATACAAAGAAATTGATTGCCATGATAACCACCGAAATATCCAATAAAAAAACTACCGAACTGGAACGTTACTTTCAACAGTTCAGAAAACATATCATTGGTATTGATCAAGAGTTTATGACGCCTTATGGAAAGCAGAAAATCGTTTATACAGATTGGACAGCTTCAGGGCGTTTATACAGGCCTATTGAAGAAACATTGATGAACGTCTTTGGTCCGTATGTGGCGAATACCCATACAGAGACAACGGTTTCTGGGACTGCCATGACTAAGGCTTATCATAAGGCGAAGCATATTATAAAAGACCATGTAAACAGCAACGACGATGATGTGCTGATTTGTTGCGGTAGTGGCATGACTGAGGCTATTAATAAGTTTCAGCGGATTTTGGGCTTGAAAGTTCCTGAAAACATGAGAAAGCATACCATAGTTCCGGATGCCATGAAACCGGTTGTGTTTATTACACATATGGAACATCATTCCAACCAAACATCCTGGTTAGAAACTATTGCAAAAGTGGAGGTGATTCCTCCAGGGGAAGACGGTTTGTTTTGTATGGAGAATTTTAAAGTGCTTCTTGAACAATATAAGGATCGCCCCATTAAAATTGCTTCGGTTGTAGGCGGCTCTAATGTCACTGGCATCCAAACACCTTATCATGATATCGCTAAAGTGATGCATCAAAATGGCGGGGTGTGTTTCGTTGACTTTGCGTGTTCTGCACCTTATGTGGATATTGACATGCATCCAGAAGATGAAGAGCAAGCTTTGGACGCCATTTTCTTTTCACCACACAAATTTATTGGAGGTCCGGGAACATCTGGTGTTTTAATCTTCAGTAAAAAACTGTATAAAAACATGATTCCTGATAGTCCGGGCGGTGGTACCGTAAGTTGGACCAATCCTTGGGGAGAGCATAAATATATCGATAATATTGAAGATCGAGAAGACGGTGGAACCCCAGGATTTTTACAAACCATTAAAACTGCATTAGCCATTAAGCTTAAAGAGCAAATGGGCGTCGACAAAATATTGGAGCGCGAGCATGAAATCGTTGACTATATTTTCAGCGAGCTAAGTCCTGTTGAAAACATCAATATTCTTGCAGGCCAGCATCAAGAGCGATTGGGAGTGATTTCTTTCTATATTGATGATCTGCACTACAATTTAGGCGTCAAACTTTTAAACGATCGCTATGGGATCCAAACACGTGGAGGATGTAGTTGTGCCGGCACTTATGGACACTTCTTGTTGCACGTGGATATGGAAACCTCGAATGCTTTGACCCATGAAATTTCTTTAGGTGAATTAACTCGTAAACCTGGTTGGATCCGAATGTCTATTCATCCGACAACTACATCAGAGGAAACGGTGTATGTTTGTGATAGCTTAAAAGAGCTTGCCAAACATCATCAGGAGTGGGCTAAGGAGTATCAATATATTCCGGCAACCAACGAGTTTGTGCATAAATCTACTTTAGAGGAGGATAAATACGAACTTCCGGTGGATGATTGGTTTGAAATGTAATTGATGCGGTGGCGGATGGAACGCCGTCCTGCCCGTCCGTTCAGGCGGGTGACACGGATTGAACTGATATCTATTGAATATTTGCTTTTGAAATTTTAATAGTTGACCAATTTCGTAAATACTTCATCCCAGCTTAGCGTCTCTGTGAGAGATATTTCACATGTTATTTAAATTCCGCAGGAACTTTATCCCTATGCTTCCAACGTCGGTGCGTCCATAGATAATATTGTGGAGCTTCGCGGATTTGTTTCTCGACTTTTTTTGTGAATATATCGGAGATTTCGTAGTCGGGATAGTCGTTTGGGTTTACTGCAAGGGTTTCAAAAGTGGTCTCGTAATAGCCGCGTTTAAGACGTTTCACCCTGAAGAATACCACGGACATATCCAATCGTTTTGCCAACATTTCAGCACCGGTATGGATTGGAACTTTGATGCCCATAAATTCATTCCAGTGAAAAGCTCTTGTCACCTGAGGTGATTGGTCTGATACAAAGCCGTTGATGGTCAACTCGCCTTCTAACTTTGTTTGGGTCAATGTGGGAACCGTTTCTTTTGTGGTGATTAAGGTGCTGTCGTATTTGGCGCGAATTCGTTTTACCAGTCGGTCAAAATATTTATTGCTCAAGCGGCTATAAACAGCATATCCTTTGTGTGAGACATACTTTTGTAAGATAAAGATCCACTCCCAACTCCCGTAATGTCCACACATGAGCACGACGCTTCTGTTTTGCTTTCCCAGATCGGTGAGGAGTTCCACATTTGCAAACTTGAATCGTTTTCTCATTGACTCTTCAGAAATGGTCAATGATTTGATGGCTTCCACCATCATATCACAAAAATGATGGTAAAATTTCTCAGTGATGTCGTTGATTTCAGCTTCTGGTTTCTCAGGAAAAACTAATCTTAGATTATCTTGGACCACTTTTTTTCGATACCCTACAAGTTTGTAGATGATTATGTACAGTCCATCAGAGAAGGCATAAAGCAATCGAAACGGAAGGATTGATATCAGCCAAATAAGTGGATAAACTAAGATGTAAACGAGAAATTGCATTTTTTAATATTAGATTTGCAGCTGCAAAGATATGCTTTAATATAAATAATACGTTTTGAGTTTATGGGTAATTTGGATTTGGTGACCATTGTAGTAATTGCAGCAAATGTAATTATATCATTTAAAGGATTTAGCGATCGTGGTTTTTTTGAACGCTACAAATTTAACGTTGGTGGTATTAGGCGTGGTGAAAAGGTTAGAATATTCAGTTCTGGCTTTTTGCATGTAGACACAATGCACCTTTTCTTCAATATGTTTACCCTCTATTTTTTTGCTCCAGTAGTGATTCTCTATTTGGGAACCGTTCATTTTCTGATCATTTACATAGCCAGTTTGATTTTAGGAAATCTCCTGTCGCTCTATTTCCATAAAGATGAATATCACTATAGTGCCGTAGGGGCAAGTGGTGCCGTTACCGGTGTTTTATATTCGGCTATTTTATTGGAACCTTCTATGCAGCTGGGTATTTTGTTTATTCCATTGCCAATTCCTGCCTATGTTTTTGGAATCTTGTATTTGTTATATTCTATCTATGGCATGAAAAAACAATTGGGCAATATAGGTCACGATGCGCATTTTGGCGGTGCCATTGGTGGTTTTGTGGTCACATTGATCCTTAGGCCTTCTCTTTTTCAAACGGATTTATTGATGGTCGGTTTGCTGGCAATTCCTATTGTGGTTTTATTTGTGATGCATAAAACGGGGAAGTTGTAAGTGCATAGTGCTTAATAATCGAAGTCAATCTTATTCAAACTAATTCAAAAGCTCACCAATCTTCGCTTCTAACGCAGCACCTCTTAAGTTTTTCGCAACAATTCTCCCCGAAGCATCTAAGATATAGGTGGCCGGAATAGAATTGATATTGTACAGTTTAGCGATCGGATCATTAAAATAATTGAGGTTTGACACATGATGCCAAGTCAAGTTGTCGTCTTTGATCGCTTTTATCCATCTGTCTTTATGTCCAGGCCTGTCCAAAGAGACGTTGATGATTTCCAGACCCTTATCATGATACTTTTGATAGACTTTGACCACATTCGGGTTTTCTTTTCTGCATGGCCCACACCAAGAGGCCCAAAAATCAATGATGGTTACTTTTCCTCTGATATCACTTAAGGCAAGGGTATTGCCTTCAGGAGTTGGTGCGGAAAAATCAGGAGCCACTTTACCAATGTCTAAGGCGCCGAATTTGGCCATATGCAGCATCTTTGCTTCCAATTGAGCGGCCACACGTTGGCCATATTCTGAAGATTTGAGATCAGATGTCATAGCATCAAACTTTTGTTCTATAACTTTTAGATCGCTGTTGGGTGTTGCAATCAAAGACTCCATCAAGACTAATGAAAAATAATTGTCTGGATGTTCACTTATAAAATTCGTTGGATAATTTGTCAATTCCTGATTGATGTCTCTTATTTCTGTGGCAATTCGGGCATTTTCGGATTTGTCTTCAGCTGTTGCGAGCGCCCTGTTCTCCGCGATTAAAGCGTTGCGTTTGTTTGTCAATTCCTGTGCTTTATGCATATAAGTGGTTAACGCATCGTTAGATTTTGATCCTGAAATCGTAGAATTTCCCAGATTGTCTGGGTTTACGGAAATTGTAAATTCTCTATTTTCAATGATTATCGGCAAACGACCAACCACACTATTCATGGTCAAATACCAAAGTTGAGGTGAGTTTATTTCCCCTTTAAAAACGAACTTCTCATCCACAACAATAGAGGAGTCTTTAATAATTTCGCGTTGTTGATTATCGACAGTCTTTAAATAGGCTCTGACACCGTTATATACTCCAGGAGCCGTTCCACTGATGACATAGCTGTCTGTTTCAACTTGAGGATCGGACTTGCACGACGTCAATACGATGCAGACTATTAAAAGACTAAGGACTCTTTTCATGGGACTAATTTTTTATGGGTTCACAAATATAATAAGATATGACAGATAGGAAAGTTTATGAGGCTCTCATCAAAGCTTAATAAATTTAACATTTACTCTTAAAGATGGCATTTTTACGATATTTTTGCAGGAAAATGACGCTTTATGATTGCTAATGATACTATTGTTGCCTTGGCTACCGCTTCTGGAAGTGGTGCCATTGCGGTAATCCGACTTTCGGGAAAGGATGCTATTTCAATTGGCTCACGGTTTTTTAAATCGGTTTCAGGGAAATCCCTATCGGAACAGAAAACGCATACCGTACATTTAGGTCATATTGTTGATGATCCCAGAGTGATTGATGAGGTTTTGGTGACGATATTCAAAAACCCGCATTCGTACACCGGTGAAGATGTCATTGAGATTTCCTGTCATGGAAGTTTATATATCCAACAGGAAATCATTCAGTTGTTTTTGAAGAATGGCTGCCGAATGGCAAATGCTGGAGAATATACTTTAAGAGCCTTTTTAAACGGAAAACTGGATTTGAGTCAGGCCGAAGCCGTAGCCGATTTGATAGCCAGTGATAATGAAGCCTCCCATAAAATTGCCATGCAACAAATGCGCGGTGGGTTTAGTAATGAGATTAAACACCTGCGTGACGAATTACTGAACTTTGCAAGCTTGATTGAACTCGAGCTCGATTTTGCTGAAGAAGACGTCGAATTTGCCAATCGTGATGAGTTTTATAACTTGGTGAACCGGATTATTCATGTGTTAAAGCGACTGATCGATTCCTTTGCGGTTGGAAATGTCATTAAGAACGGGATTCCTGTGGCCATTGTTGGCGAACCAAACGTAGGGAAATCTACCTTACTCAATGCGCTTTTAAATGAAGAACGCGCCATCGTTTCTGAGATAGCGGGTACGACGAGAGACACGATTGAAGACGAAATGGTGATAGGGGGGATGAGCTTCCGATTTATTGACACGGCGGGCATCCGTGAGACTGAAGATATCGTGGAAAGTATCGGTATTAAGAAAACTTTTGAAAAGATAGAGCAAGCTCAGGTGGTGTTATTTTTAATTGGCAGTGGTCAGCTTGCCGATGGTAATGATGCGATTCAATCCTTTATCATTGAAATAGAAAAAATAAAGAACCAGTTTCCTCAGAAGCAATTATTGGTTGTGCTTAATAAAATCGATCAAATTTCCGATAGCGAGCTTGCCAATATTACAACGCACCTTGCACCTCACACCGCACACCTCATTCCTATTTCTGCTAAAACTGGATTTGGAGTAGAGCTGTTGACCGACACCTTATTGAATCTTATCAATACGGGAGCACTCAGAAACAACGAAACTATCGTTACCAACACCAGACATTACGATGCGCTCCTAAAAGCCTTTGAAGAAATCCAAAAAGTGAAATACGGTTTGGATTCAGAACTCTCTGGCGATTTGTTGGCCATTGACATCCGTCAGGCACTGTATCACTTTGGAGAGATTACAGGAGAGATAACCAATGATGACTTGTTGGGCAATATTTTTGCTAATTTCTGCATCGGAAAATAAAACTGGTTTCCGATACTTGTTTAATGTCTTCTTTTAATTGATATACAGATAGTTATAGTGTTAAAGTTTTTCTTTCTATTTCTTTTAGTATTACTTTTGGTACCACATATGTACTACATTTTAAATTTATGTAGTACAAACGTACCACATAATGAAAATAAAACTAAAAGAACGGAAACTACCAAGTGGGAAAATTAGCTTGCTAATAGAGTACTATAAGGGATCAGAGATATCCTCAGAAGGTAAAAGAAAACACATTCGCGACTATGAAAATCTAAAAATGTATTTGCATGGTGAACCGAAGAATACTATTGAAAGAAAAGAGAACAAGGAAACTATGGCCTTAGCCAAAAAGATTCTTGCGATTCGGGAAGCAGAATATTATCAAGGCAAGTTTGATCTTAAAACCACAACAAAAGGGATCAGACGGTTTTTAGAATTCTTTCGCGAAAAAGCAGAAGAGCGCTATGATAGTCCTAAAAATTATGGGAATTGGTCGGCCGCACTCATACACTTTGAGCGTTGTATTTCTCCAAACATTACTTTTGACGATATTGATGAAGCTTTTGTTAACAGAGTTCGAAAATACATCGACAAAGAAGCGCGTTCCAAAAGTAAATTGCCGTTATCATTAAATTCAAAATACACCTACTTCAACAAATTTAAAGCGACCCTTAGAGCTGCGTTTGACGAAGGCTATTTAGCACTTAACTATGCTACAAAAGTAAAGTCCTTCGAGCAAGCAGAAAGCCAACGCGAATATTTGACTTTTCAAGAGTTGCAAACCTTAGCCAACACCGATTGTAAATATGAAGTTTTAAAACGTGCTTTTTTGTTTTCATGTTTATCAGGTTTAAGATGGTCAGATATTAATGCGATGACTTGGTCAGAGGTACGTGATGAAGATGGGGTAAGCCGGGTAAACTTTAGACAAAAGAAAACTGACGGTGTGGAATATCTTTATATCTCAGATCAAGCCCGTGAATTGTTAGGCGAGCGTTGTGCTCCCAATGATAGGGTATTTGTAGGTCTAAAGTATTCAGCAGTTTATAATAATGAAATAGTACGTTGGTGCAATCGTGCAGGCGTATCAAAGCATATTACGTTTCATAGTGCCAGACATACAAATGCAGTTCTGTTATTAGAAAACGGCGCGGATATTTATACGGTTTCCAAACGTCTTGGACATAGAGAGATAAGAACCACACAGATTTATGCCAAAATAATTGATACAAAAATGAAGGAAGCGGCTAATAGTATTCCGATATTGAATATTACATTAGAATGACAACCTGAATTAGAATGGGACTTCGGTTTTTTTTAGCTTCAAAGGGACCTGAAGCCTAAATTGGGTAATGTTCGTTTTCGTAATTTTCGATAAGCAATAAAAGTATTTCCGCTTCGTCGCCTTCTATTGTTTTGATTGGGGCATCAAAGATTATCTCCAACCTTTTAAGAGCGTTTCGGTAATCTTTCTCAGATTTAATTGGCTTTAATTCCATAACTGTTTATTAAAATTGTATCAGCATCGATCTTGTCGTACCCACCAGCCGGACGGGCAGGTTCGCCATCGGTGCCAATAAAACGAATAAATGCCCAATTTTTTTGGTAATTGTACTTCGCAATTAAGAGGTAAGCATTTCCATTAATATTAAAAACCACTCGACCGTCTGTTAAGATGCTTGCATTTGCTTAAGTTTACATAACATCATTGGGTGAGAACCATGTTCCATTTTTAGCTGTATAGTACCAGGTTTTTAAATACTGTTCCGAATCAGCGTGCTTTCCCCAAAATTCCCTAAGTGTACTCTTTGCAATTATGCGTTTCATTGGTTCAATTATGATATAAATATGTAAATAGTTCTCTAATTAAGAACAATTCATATATTTTAAAATTAATTGTGAAATCTTTTTTTAGAGTTATCATCTAGAATATGTCATCAACAAATACTATTTAAGTAACCAAAACAGAGAATTTAATATTTTAGTATTAAAATGATTAGTTAGAAGTTTTTCTTATCTGCATTACGTTTTTTATTCGTGAAACTGTAAAATCGACGTCTAAATTAATTTTTCTCTAAAATTTTAACATATTTTAAACCACAAAACTACTAACACTCGTTCTTCTGATTGTTAATAACTTGAAATGTATCCTAAATGATCTATTGTTGAAGCCCTCATTCAATATCATTTGATACCCTTTGCTATCAAATACACATAAATGATACATAAGAATAATAGGGTTAAATTATTTCGGTTAATTTAATGACTGCCAAATGACTGTGCATAACTTATTGTTGTGATATTTTCTTTCACTAGTCTCTTTTTATACATTTATTTCCATCATCCCATAAGGGAAAACAAAAGTGCTTTTGTTCATTTTAATCATTTAAAACAATTAAAAATGGACAATTTATTATTATTGGAACGATTAGATCGTCTAGAAAAATTAATGGTCGGACAAAAAGAAGTTTTGACCTTTAACGAAGCCTGTGATTATACAGGTATATCCCGAAGCTATCTCTACAAATTGACTTCTTCAGGGAAAATCCCACACTCCAAACCCAACGGCAAAATGCTCTTTTTCGAGAAGCGTAAACTTGTGGAATGGCTACTACAAAACAAGCGAAAATCGCAACACGACATAGAAAGTGAGGCATTGGCCTATTCCTTAAGGAATAAGCGCATTTAATCTGCGAAATATACTATTTCACTAAAGCCAACGTCTATGGAAACAAATAAACAG
>NZ_JAGEVG010000013.1 GCF_017581925.1 Gelidibacter pelagius
TGGGTTGAGTAGGTCAACGGATCAGAGGATGTGCCCGTAATGGTAGCGCCACAATTGTCCGTGGTTGTAGGAGCTGTTGCGGTGGCGGTACATTCTCCGGTGACATCGTCAAGAGTTGGAGTAACAGGAGGCAAATTATCCTCAACTGTCACAATAGCACTACAAGTAGAACTATCACTACTATCAGTAACCGTAACGTTTACAGGTGTACCAATGTTGGAGCAATCAAAAGTATCAATGTCCAATGAAAAATTAGTACCAGTATTATTAGAGTCTAAATCTTCTGGCGAAATAGTGGTGTTACCTGAAGAATCTAAATAGATGGTGATGTCATTACATAAAGCTTCAGGTGTTAATTTATGTGAACGAAATCCCTCATTCTTTCTCTCAAAACTCCGCTCCAAATCCTCATCAATCAACGTCTTAATAAAAGACCGCTCAAATTGATATAAAGCGTTATGGGTATCTAATATTGAAGTGTTCTCGGCCTTAGTATGGAATGAAGCCCCGGTGATAAGTGTTAGCAAAACCAATTGCAGAACATAGCGGTAATTTTTTTTCATAATCATCAAATAATGTTAACACAAAAATCCATTCCAAGTGTTTTATCAGAGGAATAGAGAAACGGAAAAACCAAGTTCACCGCTCAGCGAGGGATGTACAAACATAAGTCGATGCTAGTATCGAAAGAAAAAAAATCGTTGAAATGCTATTATAAACTACAAGTGAATAGATACCTGTTAAACAGTTGTTAATATAGATGTAATCAATTGAGAGTTAGACGGCTGAATTTTGGAATTAAAGGAGATGTCGGTTGGCGGTTTGTATCATGTACGGTTGTTGGTCGATCAATTTCATTGGGTTCTTAGCGTGCATTCTTGCGTCCTTTACGGTTAACCTCAGGAATGATGGTCCAAAGTTCAAAATGTCATTCAGAGTTCAGAGTCTATTTCCCGCCTTCGCTTTGTTCTGATCGGGCAGGTCCGTTTTTGTTTCGTTGTGGTTGGACAGCATCGCCCTTGCTCAGATACGGACTGTAAAGCTAGATTATATTTCAATATTGGGTGTTCAGCTTTCGATATTCGATATTTAAGGATGCTCCATAGATACTCCATAGATACTCCATGGATAGTGTATGGATAGTGTATGGATAGTGTATGCGCTGTGCTAAGGTAAAGTTCAGGTCCGAACTTTGGTGTCCCGCCTTTGCTTCCGTCTTCGCTTTGCTTTGATCGGGCAGGCGAGCGGGCAGGCAAGTTCCGAGTTCAAGATTCAAGGTTCAAGATGGAATGTTCAACTTTTAAAATTCAAGTTTTTCAACTTCCCATCATCTCCGTGAATCTCCGCGCTTTCTCTGTGAAACAGTTTTCAGTCAGCAGTCCGCAGTCTTCAGTCGGCAGTCCGAGTTTCCCGCCTTCGCTTCGCTGCGGACGGGCAGGCAAGTTCCGAGTTCAAGATTCAATGTTCAAAACTTAAAATTCAGGCCTTTCCATTTCTTGCATGAGACCGTCATTCAGGCGGGCAAGTTCAATTTCCTGCCCGACTCCGTCATTTAGGAGGGCAACTTCAACTTCCCATCATCTCCGTGAATCTCCGTGCCTTCTCTGTGAAACTCTGTGGAACAGTCTTCAGTCTTCAGTCTTCAGTCTTCAGTCTTCAGTCTTCAGTCTTCAGTCCTTCCGTCCTCGGTCAACCTCTCTATTTTAATATCAAAAACTCACAACGTCTATTGATCGAATGCTCTTCTTCAGTACAGTTATCGCCGCAGTCCACAAGAGGGAAATGTTCACCGTAACCTTTTGAGCGCAAGCGTTTTCTATCAATGCCGTTATCCACCAAATATTCAAGTGTGGCCGCGGCTCTATTATGTGATAGGTGAAGGTTGAACAAATCAGACGATCGATTATCGGTATGCGCTCCCAATTGGATTTCCATACGCGGGTATTTATTCAGGAGATGAACCAATACATCCAAAATACGTTCTGCCTCTGGTTTGATCTCGTATTTGCCGAAATCAAAATAGATATTTTCCAATTCAATATAAATATAGCCGTCATCCTTGGTCACTACAATGTCTTCGGCATCGTCATAAGATTCAATGGAGAGCTCAATGTTAAAGGTGATGTTGCCATCGTCATTGGTAGTAAACCGCTCGGTGGTCGGGATGTAAAAATCGCGATGTGCCTCAATGGAGTAGTCTTTATTTGGTTCGGTGTTGAACACATATTGGGCATCTTCACCCACTACCATTTGGTCGATCAGAATGTCGTTTTCATCATATAAAGTAACGGTGGTGCCCGGAAGCAGATTCTGCGAAATTTTATCTTGCACATTACCTTCCACTGTAAATTGACGCTCGTTTACCTTCCGTGTAAAGGCATATAAATTGTCATAACCTATTCGGTTGGAGGAGAAATAGCCCGTATCGTCTTTTTCATTGACGATATAGCCAAAATCGTCCATTTCTGAATTGATCGTTTCGCCAAGATTCAGTGGTTTGGAATACATATTATCGTAAACTCTACTCACAAAAAGATCCAATCCGCCCATGCCCTGATGGCCATCCGACGCAAAGTAAAGTGTACCTTCTTCACCCACAAACGGAAACTGTTCTCTTTGGGCAGTGTTGATGGTTTTACCTAAATTGACGGGTTCACTGTAGCTTTCGTCCACATAACCTTCATAAGTATCGGTAATATCCACATAAAAAATATCGAAAGAGCCCAAGGTCCCTGGCATATCACTTGAAAAATAGAGGCGTGTGTTTTCGGGGTTGAGTACCGGATGTAGGGTAGAGTAGAGGTCACTGCTAAACGGGAGTTCGGTAATATGGGTCCATTTTCCATTTAACAATTCTGCTTTATACAATTTGACCGTGGCAACCAGTTCTTCGCCAATAAGCACACGGTTTTCATTGGTTCTTGAAAAGTACATGGTTTTGCCGTCTTTGGTAAACGTGGCGTTGCTTTCGTGGGTTTTAGTGTTGATATCTTCGGAAAATGGCTGGATATTGACCAGTTTCTTTTCCTTGGTCACTTCGGCCTGGTACAAATCTAAATAGGGTTGGTTGTTCCAGCTGAAGATAGGGTTTTCACGATTCCTATATGATGAAAAGACGATCTTATCACCAAAATAAGCAATGCCGAAATCGCCAGTCCGCGAACTTTGGGTCATGATTTGGATCTCGTAATTATACGGCACCAATCGGTTGAGGTTGGTGATGAATTTTTCGGTGTCAACGGCAAATCCGAGGTATTCACCCATAATTTCATCGGCTTTCGCATAATCTTTAACACCCTTTAACGCTTGGGCGTATCTGAAATAGACCTCTGGTTTTAAGCTGTCCTTAAAATGCGTGAACAGTCCGGTATAGGGTGTTCGTGCCAATTTCATTTCGGAATTATAGTAATAGGAATCGGCCAGGTTTTGAAGCACTTCCTGACTCTGGCCAAGGGTTTGGTACATTTTTGCTGCATCTGCATACGATTTTTGCGCAAAAAGTTGGTTGGCCCTTTTGATGCTCGGTCGTTGCGCATGGACAGTCCATGAGGCAGCAAGGAAACAGAGAAGTAGGCAAACGTTTTTCATAGCTATTGTTTTAGAAAAATCTTGGCGATTTATCATATCCTTTCGGGGTTCCTAATCTATTGATATCAAATAAAATCATAATTTCGTGCGATCCTGAATTGAATTTCCCCAAATTGGATAGGGTATAATCATAGGCATAGCCAATCCGAAGTGAGGGCGTCACCCTGAAATTCACCAGTCCGGTTATCGCATCATCAAGTCGATACCCTGCACCAACTTCAAACACATTGTTGAACAGTACGTTTGCGGTGAGATCAACAGATAATGGCGCTCCGGAAACCGCCTTGGTCATAAATGCAGGTTTTAACTTTAAGTTCTCATTCATTTCAAACACATAACCGCCGGTCAGAAAAAAGTGCATCTCCTCAACGCCGTTGGCTACAATGCCACTATTGTTTTCAAGATGTTTTGAGTTCAATAAGTTGGGTGCTGAAAATCCGACGTAATAATTGTCTCCAAATAAATAGGCCCCTGCGCCAATATTCGGGAATGTCTTGCTCAGATTATTGGCAAATGCTGGATCCGGCAACACATCAGAATAAATAAATCCATCAAAATTGGTATTGAAAAAAGTGGCGCCGGCTTTGACTCCCAAAGATAGTTTGGTGGAGTTGCCCAGCGATAAGATATAGGCGAAATCGGCATAGACATTGGTTTCATTGACCACATCGCCAATTTGATCGTTGATGACCGAAAGTCCTACCTGAATTTTTTCCTGTAAGGGGACGTGGACAAAAAAGGAACCCGTAGTTGGTCCGCCCACCGAGCCCACCCATTGTGCACGGTATAGAGCACCCAGATTAATGTCGTTTCCTTCGGTGGCATAGGCGGGATTGATGACACTCATATTATACATGTATTGTGTATACTGAGGATCTTGTTGCGCCATACTGAACAGTCCTGCCATAAGGAGGAAACCGAGAAGCGTATATTTTAAATGTTTAATTATCATAGATACCTTTATTCAGATTACCTGCTAAGGTAGACTCTACCTTGTATCGTTTTATTGTTAGTGTCTTTGAGTTCCAAGATATAAAAATAGACCCCTACCGGTAATAACCCACTGCCAACTTCGCGACCTTGGTTGGATCTGCCGTCCCAATTTGGGGTGTTGATATCACCTTTATAAAGGATGTTGCCGTAACGGTTATAAATCTGCAATTGAAAATTAGGATAGAGTTCCCTCAGATTTTTAATCAGGAAATCGTCATTAATGTTATCGCCATTTGGACTAAAGCCATCGGGGATGATGATTTCTAAGGGTTCGCAAGTATCAATGCTGATAGTTACTGCCAATCGAATGCCAGTGGTACAGCCATTCGTGCTGCTATTGGCAGCATAATAGGTGTTGCCATCTACTAATGGTGTGTCCTCAGGGTATGGCGTGCCATTTTCCAAAGCATCAAACCAGGTGATATGATCTGGGTTGGTCAGATTGCTCGTTAAGTCGGCAATCGTTGGCGCATCGTCGATACAAAAAGCATCGCCATCAGTAATCAACTCTGGGGTTGGCGCTTGTTCTACATTAAAATCTACCGTTGGAAGTGTGCCGGATGCGGTACCGCAATTGGTGACAGGATCCAACAGATTTAAAATGGTGAATGTTGTCGTTCCGATGTTCGTCAGTTGCGATGCAGGTATATTAATTACTGTGCTGCCGCTGGAGATGGTCACGTTGATGGTTTGCTCAGTAATATTGGCCCCTGAAAGCGAATAGTTAAGACTATAATTTCCATCCGCCAATTGACTTGCTCCAGATAGGTTGATATCTATGGCGTCATCCAAGCAAATGGTATCTGCACTTAATGTGAGTCCACTAATATCTGGTTCCGGTATGATGGCAACAACTACGGTTGCTGAATCCGTACCACAAGCGGTAGTTACGGAATAGGTATAGGTTCCGGCATTATCTTGCGTAGGGTCAAAGAGTCCGTTGCCACTTGCCAAGGTAGGAGACCATGTGCCTCCAAGGTCTGGGGTGCCACCAAGACGATCAAAAAGATCTTGTGGGGCATCGTTGGTACAGATAGCCAATCTGCCTCCGGACCCTGCTTCAGGTAATGGATCGATGGAAACGGTAACGGTGGAAGAGGCAGCACCACAAGGTGATAGTCCAGAAACCGTATAGGTATAAACTCCCGCTGCATCGATTGATGGATCGAATACCCCCGTCCCACTTGTTAATGCAGGTGTCCAAGTACCACCCGATTCTGGAGTGCCACCTAAACTCGTAAATAAATCTTCAGGAGCACTTTCAACACATACTAATAAAGCACCATCAGTTCCAGGATCTGCCTCAGGATTGATGCTCACTTCCACTGTTGCAGAAGCTTCTCCACAAGGTGCTATGCCTTGAACGGTATAGGTGTAAATTCCAGCAGTATCTTGCGATGGATCAAAAATACCAGTGCCACTTGCCAATGCGGGTGACCAAACACCTCCAGTTTTTGGCGTGCCACCTAAGCTATCAAAAAGATCTTGTGGAGCGTCAGTGCTACATAATGTCAGACTGCTGCTGGTACCAGCATCCGATAGTTCGCTGATAGTGACGGTGACCGTTGCTGTCGCATCGCCACAAGGCGAAATTCCAACAATGGTATAGGTATAAACGCCTTCGGCATCTACGGACGGATCAAAAACACCCGTGCCACTTGCCAATGCAGGCGACCAAGTGCCACCCGATTGCGGATTGCCGCCCAAACTGTTAAATAAATCTTCTGGAGTGCTATCAATACAAAACGTGGCGTTGCCGTCGGTTCCAGGTTCGACTCCCGGATTGACAGTCACTTCAACCGTTGCAGAAGCTTGGCCACAAGGCGCTAGGCCCTGAACGGTATAGGTATAAATGCCAGGAGCATCTTGCGATGGATCAAAAACACCTGTTCCACTAGCTAAAGCCGGCGACCAAACGCCTCCAGTATCAGGCGTACCGCCCAAACTATTAAAAAGATCCTGTGCGGCATCATGGCTGCATAAAATCAGACTGCTACTGGTGCCAGGGTTGGCCAATGGATTGACTGTTACGGTAACTGTTGCGGTGGCATCTCCACAAGGTGAAATCCCGGCAATGGTATAGGTATAGACTCCAGCAGCATCTACGGACGGATCAAAAACACCCGTACCGCTTGCCAATGCAGGCGACCAGGTTCCGCCAGTTTGTGGCGTGCCACCCAAACTGTTAAATAAATCTTCAGGAGCACTATCCACACAAACGGTTAAGTTGCCATTGATTCCAGGTTCTGACCCCGGATTGACGGTCACATTAACGGTCGCAGAAGCATCGCCACAAGGCGCTATGCCCTGAACGGTATAGGTATAAATGCCAGAAGCATCTATGGACGGATCAAAAACACCCGTGCCACTTGCCAATGCAGGCGACCAAGTGCCTCCTGTTTCAGGAGTGCCACCCAAGCTTTCGAAAAGATCCTGTGTAGCATCATGGCTACATAAGATCAAACTGGTGCTGGAGCCAGCATCTGCTATCGGATTGACAGTTACGGTGACGTTTGCTGTGGCAATCCCACATGGAGAATTTCCAGAAACACTATAAGTATAAACGCCCTCAACATCTACGGAAGGATCAAAAATGCCCGTGCCGCTAGCCAATGCCGGCGACCAGGTGCCACCAGATTGTGGGGAGCCACCTAAGCTGTCAAATAAATTTGTTGGCGTACTATCAAAACAAAGCTCTAAGTTGCCGTCGGTTCCAGGTTCTGCCTCAGGATTGACGGTCACATTGACCGTGGCCGAACCCGCACCACATGGGGCAGGGCCTTGAAGGGTATAGGTGTAAATTCCTGCAGTATCTACCGACGGATCAAAGACGCCCGTGCCACTTGTCAGGGCAGGCGTCCAAACGCCTCCAGTTTCGGGAGTGCCACCCAAGCTTTCAAAAAGATCTGCTGACGCATCATTGCTACATAAAATCAAACTTCCATTGGTGCCAGGATCAGGTGCTGGAATGGTGGTCACAGTAACCGTTGCCGTGGCAATTCCACAAGGTGAAATTCCAGAAACACTATAGGTATAAGTACCGTCGGTGTCTACTGACGGATTAAAAACGCCCGTACCGCTAGCCAATGCTGGCGACCAAGTCCCTCCAGATTGTGGGGAGCCACCGAGGCTGTTAAATAAATTTGTTGGACCGCTGTCAAAGCAAAGCGTTAAATTTCCGTTGGTTCCAGGATCAGCTTCAGGGTTGACGATCACTTCCACCGTTGCAGAAACATCACCACATGGTGGAACACCCTGAACTGTATAGGTATAAATTCCCGCGGCATCTAAGGTTGGATCAAAAACGCCAGTGCCACTTGTCAAAGCAGGCGACCACATGCCTCCGGGTTCTGGAGTGCCTCCCAAGCTTTGGAAAAGATCTTGTGCAGTACTATTGCTACATAAGGTCAATGAACCATTGGTACCAGGATCGGGACTTGCAACAATTATGATACTCACTGTTGCGGTGTTGGTAGGGCAATGCTCAGAACTGACTTCGTAAGTAAAGATGTATGGACTTCCAGCCGGCGTCATCGATGTCACATTGACCGTGCCTGTATTTCCGTTGGAGGTTGGCAGTGGTCCTGACCAGGTACCATTTGTATCTGGGCCACCTAAAAGCCCGTCAAATAAATTAATCGATCCGGTACTGACCAAGCCTGATTCGCAGATTTCTATTTCGCCGTTCCCACCAGGATTGTTGGGTTGAACGATTTCAACCGTCACTTCCAAGCGCTCCGTACTTTCACATGGCGGGTCAAAGGTGGTTGCGAAATAGCTTTGACCATTTACTAAAGGTGTTGACAACGCTAAAGGAGACCGAGATGAAAGTGTACTGTACCAATTATTGGTGCCGCTCGCTACTAAGTCGGCAACTGTTGGTTGACTGTCCGCACAAAAAATCTGAAGGGCATCACCCGTAGGAACGGGTACAAGACCAACATTAACAAAAACAGAGAGGCGCGAGGTACGACAACCGGTATTGGGATTGGACTGATCGACATAATAAATGGTACTATCCACTAAAATCGTTGTAGGATCCAAAGGGCTGCCTCCAGACTCCACATTATACCATTGTAAATCATTTCCAACCGCATATAAATCGGCTATAGTAGCTTCTTCAGGATGGTCAACACAAACACCCTGAAAGCCTAATCCAAAAGGTACGCCGAAAATTTCGACAGTTACACTTTGGCGTGTGCCACAGGTACCCGAATTGTCATCTGCAAAATATACATTTCCATTGGCAAGGCCCACCGTACTTGAAAGTGGGGTGGTAGAGGTTGCAGTAGAATACCACTTGATACCGCCACCATTATCGGTGGCCACGAGGTCTGCTATCTTCGGAACATCAATATCACAAAAGCTTTGGACCGGATCGGTAACCGTAGGACATTGGCCAAAGGAATTTATGCTAACCCCCATGAAAAGTATGATAGCAGCAAAAAATTTAGTATAGAGTTTAGCTTTTGTAATTTTTTTCATAAATATAAAAGGCGATTCAATCGATCAAAACCGTTTCTTTAAATTAGTTGGCTTCCCGTATGTTGGCATCTGAATCATATTGTAAGATATAAATACCTTCATTGCTAAATCCTCCTAATATATTCTTTTCATAATTGAATTTCAGCTGCGTATATTCCGTAATGTCATTTACAGCAGAATTTTCAAAGCTTTGCTTTTGGATAAGCCGTAACAAGCTGTCAAATGTAATATCAAATCCTAACATAACATTTGCCGAAGGCAGTAAATTATATTTTTTTTGATAAGAACTTAAAAATTGCTTAGAACTTGCAGTTGATTTTTCAGGAATTAGAGATGGAAAAACCATATTTAAGATGCGGTATCTTTTTTCGGATACATGCCCATCATCAGGAATTAACGCCGATTCTAAAACTGCCAATTGTAGGGCATGGCTGGATAGTTCACTCAGAAGGACATTGGTGGTATTTAAGAACACACTCGTTCTCTCACTATCAATAACCACGAAATTGAGTTGGTCTTTTTTAAACTTCCCTATCAATTCAGCTTCACTAAATGATCCATTTTTTTTGATGTTGACAAATTCTGCGTTTGGTGCGTATTCTGAAATAAAGGCTTTACTCTCGCTACGGTGGGCATCATTTAGCACAATAATATGCGCATCTTTTGTCATTATATAATCGAGCATCTTTTTCCGTTGAAGGTTCGCGGATGGTACTGCGCTATATAAATTGTCAGTTGTGTTTTGGAAAGTCATTGTAGATGCTGTGATGACCGGGATCTTGTTGTCTGCGGTAAATGCGGCCACTTCTTCTTCCACGGTGTCATAAAAAGGCAAGATAATAGCGTCATAGTCATTAATCTTGTGCTCTTCGAGCAGAGGCTTTATTTTGGAACTCCGTATGCTGCTTTGCGCTTCTATAACGTCAACATTCAGGGAAAGATACATTTTTCTGATGGAATCAATAGCGATATTGGCGCCCTTATAAAACTCCAAATGAACACGTTTGAAATCGTCAGAAACACTCGTGAAGTTGTCATTGGTGGCTTCATGATTTTGATATTCCTCCTTTGAAAACGGAAGGAAAAATAACAATTGTTTAAGTTGGGATGTGTTTGCGGTCGTTATTAAATTGACAGGAAGTGAAAAGTCCCTTACCAACTCAGGTGTTTCTATAGTTTCTGATGGGGCATGAAGCGGAGTAGCAGCATCAGGCATTTTAATGAAAGTGCCTGCTTGTACGGCTTCTTTTAACTGCGGATTTAAGACAAGGAAATCTGGAATTGTCATGCCCGCCTTTTGAGCCAATGCGTAAAGGGTATCATTGGGTTGGATTTCATAAGGGAGATATCCAGTCTCTGAAGACGTTGAAATGTTCGTTTCGGTTATTGTTTTGATTTTTTCTTTAGGCTGAGTCGTTGTTGCGACAGTTTTTTCAGCTTTTTTCTCAATGGTAGCGATAGGCTCTGCAATTGTAGGAGACGTTTCAACTACTTTGGGCTGTTCCACAGCGACTGTTTCTTTAATTGGAGGAACAGTTTCGGTTGCTTTAGCTTTTTCTTCTGTACTAACGACGGCTTCCTTAACTGGAGCAACGTTTTCTTCTATTTGCTCAACTTTTTCTTTTGTGGTTGTAGGAACAGTTTTGGTAGCTTTAACTTTTTCTTCGTTACTGACAATACTTTTCTTAACTGGCGGAACGGTTTTAGTTTTTTCAACTTTTTCTTTAGTCGTGGCTGCTACCTCTTTGGTTGTGGGAGCATTTTTAGTTGGTTTTGGTTGTTTTTCCTTAGTAGTTACCACGTTTACTTTTTCTACTTTTGGAACAGTTTCCGTCTGATGAGTTTTTTCTTCAATAACTTCCACTGATTTTTTAACTGTTGAAACGGTTTCCGTTTTATCGACTTGGTCTTGGTTGGTGGCTACTGTTTCTGTGATCGTAGGAACGGTTTTCGTTTTTTCCACTTCACTTACTTCCACTGATGGTTTTGTGGTTGAAGGGGCGGTTTTGGTTTCTTTTTGAGAAATCTCCGTCGTTGGCTCGGATATACTTTCTTCAGAGGCCATAGAAACGGTCTGTCCAATTTGGAGTGTCGTTTTAATATGTGGATTTTTTCGCTCCAATGCAGCGATTGTCGTATTGAAACGTAATGATAATCCGAACTTTGTATCGCCGGTTTTTACAACATGGCTGTAAGCGTCGCCAGAATTTAATTGCTCTCTTCCAGGAATCCATAGGTTTTGGCCGACCATCAAGCCGTTGGCCAGGATTCTCGAATTGGCGTTGGTCAATTGATCGACCGTCAGGCCATTGGCATTTGCAATACGAACCAACGTTTCACCTCTTGTAACCAAATGACGTTTTCCATTATGTGAAGGTCCAGATGTTTGTGATGAAGTAGTCGAAGAGACTGATGGCGTGGCAGTGTTACTTGATCGTTTCGGCGCAACATAAGACGTTGCAGGGTATATCTCTAAAACATCGCCAACGTTAAGACCTTGAATAATTTGTGGATTTTGTGATTCGAGTTGGGTAATGGTCAAGCCAAAGCGTTTTGATAAACTATATTTGGTTTCACCTGTTTTGACCGTATAACTTATTGAAGACGTGGTTACTGAAGCTTTAATGGAATCGGCAGCGCTTTCAAGAACTGGAGTTTTAATCTTGCTTTCGGGAATCAGAAGTACTTCATCCACTTTAACGCCATTGATGACATCTGGATTGACTTTCTGAAGATCGTATGGGGTCACGTTATATTTCTTCGCAATGGAAAACAACGTTTCGCCACTGCTCACTGTATGCTTTTTAAGGCTTTCCTGGGCAATACTCGTGTTGAAACATAAGAATAATAGCGTAAAACATTGAAAAAGTCGCTTCATTTTTATTCGCTAATGTTTAAATGGTTAGGTTAAGATCACAATAATTCCGATAAAAATACCAAAAAATCCGTCAAGAGTACTATTCTTGTCTGGAAATATCAATTTTTTATTAACTTTTTTTTAAATGGGGGGAATTATAGTTCCAAATTTTAAATTCAAAGTTCAGGTCTTTCAACTTCAATATTTAAATTTTCTCGTTTCTTGTTTAGTTCATGATTTTGCTTCGTCAAGGTTCAAAATTCAAAATTTTAAGTTCAAGCATTTCAACTTCAACTTCAACTTCAGCTTCGATTTCAATTTCATCATTCAATATTCATTGCGTCCTTCGGGACCAGCTTTGCGTTCTTAGCGGTCAATTTCGGAACTAAGTTTTAACGCACATAGTTTTCCCATTTTTTAAACTTCGATATTCAGAGTTCCCACCTATATTTACATTGGACCGATTATCGTTCTGCGAAATCCGCGACCCGAGCGATAGCGAACTGGCGAAGTGAATCTGCGGGAAACATATTGGAATTTGGAATTTCCTAATTGGTCTCTTTATATTTGAAGCTTTCAACTCCGCGTTTTAAAAAAACAGAAATCACAAAAATTAAAACAATTTTATAATTTGTTACTATCTTCACATTTCTTTTAAATCAATCTATTTTTGCATTATGCTCCGAAACCGAGAGGATATTTTACAAATACTTTCAGATGCCGTTTCTGAAGGAATAATCGTTGTGGATGAACACCAAAACATTGTATCTGCCAATACGTCGGCAAATGCCATGTTTGGATATGATGGCAATGAACTCGTGGGTATGACATTAAGTACGTTAATTCCCTCCGAGTATCATCATAGACATGAAGGACATTTTAAAGAGTTCTATAAGCATAGTGAAAAACGGAGCATGGGTCACGGGCGCAATTTATATGGCCTCACCAAAAGCAATCTTCGTTTTCCGGTTGAGGTGGGTTTGAATCCTTTCACCCTTTACGGTAAACCTTTAGTAATGGCATTGGTTGTGGACATTACCGAACGACGAGCCATTGAAGAAAACCTTAATTTAAGGAGTGAGGCGCTGCAATCTGCCGGAAATGGCATCGTCATTTGTGACGCTTTAAAAAAAGACTATCCAATTATCTATTTTAATCCTGCTTTTCAGGCCTTAACGGGTTATACATCTGAGGAAATTGTGGGAAGTAATTGTCGCTTCTTGCAAGTTGATGATCAAGATCAAGAGGGCTTGGCTACCGTTCGTGCCGCAATAAAAAATGGTAATAGTTGCCAAGTGATCTTAAGGAATTATAAAAAGGATGGCACCCTGTTCTGGAATGAATTGTATATCAACCCGATCAGAGATAAGAGTGGCTTGGTTACGCATTTTATTGGTATTCAGAATGATATTACCCAGCGCAAGAAGGCCGAAGAAGAACGCAATTACCTCACCAAAATATTTGACGATTCACTCAATGAAATCTTTGTTTTTGACGCTGATAGCTTAAAGTTTTTGAATGTCAATTATGGGGCTCAAAAGAATCTGGGCTATAGTCTAGAAACGCTCAAAACGATGACGCCTGTAGATATCAAACCGAACTTTTCGGAAGACGAATTTAAGGCATTGCTGATCTCTTTAATAAACGACAGTGGTGATAAAATGGAGTTTGAAACCGTCCATGAACGTAAAGATGGCACTTTGTATCCTGTTCATGTCACTTTAGAATTATCCATATTGGGAGATCGGGAGGTGTTTATTTCTATTGTCCTGGACATCACAGAGCAAAAAAATTACACCAGAAAATTGGAGGAAACGGTAGAATTGAGGACCAAGCAACTTGAAATGGCGCTTGAAAAAGAAAAGGAGCTCAATGAGTTGAAAACCAAGTTTCTATCCTTGGTTTCCCATGAGTTCAAAACTCCTTTGAGCGGAATTTTGACCTCGTCCATGCTCTTGAGTAAATACACTTTGGAAGAACAGCAGGCCAATCGTGATAAGCATATAAAAATCATTGAAGACAAAGTCAATTACCTGAATACTATTTTGAACGATTTCTTGTCCATTGAACGACTGGAGACCGGAAAAGTAAATTATAAATTCAGTACGTTTAGATTAAGTAAGGTCCTCAACGAAGTGGTCTATAATGCCAACATGTTGTTAAAGGAAGGACAGCAGATAAAATATCCAGACAATATTGATGATATTACGCTGATTCAAGACGAGAAAACCATCGAATTGGCTTTGTCAAATTTGGTGCATAATGCCATTAAATACAGTCCGGAACATTCAGATATAACGATAAAAATCACTCAAAACAGTCAGGACACCATTTTTGAAATATCAGATACGGGTATTGGAATTCCTGAAAAGGATCAAAAAAATATATTTAACCGCTATTTTAGATCAGAAAATGTATTGACCACACAAGGTACAGGCATTGGATTGAATATCGTAAAATCGCATATTGAGAATTTAGGTGGGTCCATAAGTTTTAAAAGTAAAGAACATGTTGGATCAACGTTTATATTAACCATCCCAAATAAATCACAATGATAAAAAAGATACTATTAATAGAAGACGATGCTGTCTTAAGAGATAATACGGCAGAACTGTTGGAACTGTTAAGCTATCAAGTTAATGTGGCATCTAATGGCAAAATAGGTGTGGAAAAAGCAAAAAGTCAACACCCCGATCTTATTGTTTGTGACATTATGATGCCAGAATTGGATGGCTATGGCGTGTTGGAACAGCTGGCACAGGATGATCATACCAAATACATTCCATTTATTTTTTTATCTGCAAAGACTGAACGGCAAGATGTAAGAAAAGGAATGAACTTGGGGGCCGACGATTATATCACCAAGCCTTTTAGTGAGGATGAATTGGTGAGTGCCATTGAAAGTCGATTGGCGAAAGCCGCTATCTTACAGGAGATTAGAGGCAATCGGGCGCAATTTGAGTCAGAAGATAACGCTGAAGAGATTAATACGCTCAACGACTTAAAGAGTTTTTTTGATGCGAATGGTACTATTTATGATTTTCAGAAAGGGGAAGTCATTTACGAAGAAGGTCAAAATTCCAATGCTATATTTTTGATGAAAGAAGGCATTGTAAAATCCCATAAGCTTGATGAACAGGGGAAGGAGCTGACTACCGCTTTGTATAAAGCTTCAGATATATTTGGCTACACGTCATTTCTTCAAAATATTCCGTATCAGGAGACTTCAACCGCTCTTAATGATGCGACAATGGTTGGTATTTCAAAGGAGCAGCTTAAAAAGATTTTAGATAAGAATCCCCATATTACTTATGAACTTATCGAATTGCTCACCGATGACCTTAAGGGAGTTAAAGATCAGTTGTTACAAATGGCCTATAGCTCCGTGCAAAAGAAAACAGCAAGCACCATCTTGAAATTCGCAGAAAAGCTGGATCCCAAACAGGGCGATGCCATAAAAATTTCCCGTAGTGATTTGGCAAGTGTAGCTGGTATTGCTACCGAAACCCTTATTAGAACTATTTCTAATTTTAGGAAAGAAGGTCTGATAGAGATTGAAGGCAGAAATATAAAAATCTTAGATATAAAAAAACTTCAGGAGATTTATTAGTCTGGTTTTGGTTAGCGAGGCTTCGGAAACGGAACAGTGTGTTTTTTGCAGTTAACGCATTCCGCATTGTGAAACAGGATCATAGAATTCAAATTGTTGTCGATTCAATTCTGATGGAATCTGAGATTGAATTGTAAAGTGTTGGTTGCTGAGCCTGTGGAAGCATCTTGTTTTATTAGAACATTAGTGAATCATGAATCCTTTTTCGGGTTTAATTTCTCGAGTCTCTGTCTCGGTTTGTTCTGTTTTTTGGAATTTGGAATTTCACATATGGAACTTGAATACATACCGTTTAAATATCCCCGAGGTAGTTTATTGTATTCTAAAATCGGACAGACATGACCGATATCATTTCTTAGGAGCGTGCATCCCTATATATTTGTTTTGCTTACTCTAATGATTGATTAACATGAAAAATATACTTCTACCAACTGACTTTTCTGAAAACTCATGGAATGCCATTGTTTTCGCGCTTGAATTTTTCGAAAAAACACCATGTACCTTCTATTTGTTACATGTCAATTCCTTAAGTTATTTGGCAGCGACTGATTCGCCATATATTCAAACTAAGGATTTTGTTGAAAATACGTTTACAAAACCTGCCAAAAAGCAATTAAATACCCTATTGAAACGAATTTCAACAGAATTCCCGACGAAGTCCCACCATCATTTTTTCACACTAACCGATTATAACTTTTTTGTGGATTCCGTTCGTAACCATGTGGAGGAAAAAAAGATAGATATGATTGTCATGGGAACAAAAGGTGCCAGTGGCTTGAGAAAGGTGATTATTGGAAGTAATGCAGCAGATGTTATTAAAAAAGTACAATGTCCTGCATTGGTGGTTCCGGAGGAAGCAAAATTTACCGATTTACGAGAAGTTGCATTTCCAACAGATTATCTTTTAACCTACGCGGTCGATCTCTTACAGCCACTCTATAATATTCTGGAAGCCCATAATTCGAGTTTGCAGGTCTTGCATGTGACCAACAAGGATGACACGCTAACCATCGCACAGCAGGACAATAAGGATTTGCTTAATGAATATTTTCATAAATTCGATACCAAATTCCATAAACTTACCAATAGAAATGTTGAAGATGCCATCGAATGTTTTGTACAGAGTAGGGATATCAAAATGGTGGCCATGGTAGCCAAGAACCTAAATTACTTTCAGCGGATTTTATTCCATAATAAAATTGAAGAAATGACGTATCATACGCATATTCCGTTTTTAGTGATGCACGACAAATAGCCGCATTCCCGCGCAGGCGGGAAACCTTCAGGTTCAGCGAAGCTAATCTCGTTATTATCCATCCAAATTTTGTATTTCTGCGAGGACCGAAGCGGATCTTTAGGTTTTTTTCCTCCCACAGATTTCCGCGGACTTATACGTGGTTACACAGAGTATTACAGAGGTCACACGGAGTTGCACAGAGACTTTTTTAAAAACCATAAACTCTATCCAAGCATGGAGAGAATTTAATGTTTTCCAAAAATGGCAATTAAATTAACGAATTAACCAGTAGTCCCAATCCAAAACTCTCCTCCTTTTAAAGGAGGAGTGGTTTCTGCTTCAGAAGAGAAGCAGAAGACCTGCCCGTCCGTTCAGGCTGGCGAGGTGGTTTGAATCCAGGATTAAGCAGAGTTGCACAGAGTTACACGAAGACTTTTTGAGATAACATGAACTTAGTCGCTTGTGGAGTGATTTTGCAATTCAGTTTTTTAGGTCTGTTTTAACCTGAGATTAGCTTCGCTGAACCTCAAGACTTCCTGTCTTCCTGTCTGCCGACGAGGCAGGCGCAGGAATTAGGCAGTCTTTCAAATGACATATATCATAGTTTTTGTGGTTTTAATCTGTTAACTTTATCCCATATCAAATAAAATTAAACACTATGATTTCTATACTTTTTCCGACGGATTTTTCTAAAAACTCAATGAATGCCATCACCTATGCATTGGAGTTTTTTAAATATGAAAAGGTTGAGTTTTATTTTATGCACGCCTATCAAAAGGATGTGTATGATCATGAGGATTTGGTGTCTCGTGACAATTTTGATGCTATTTTGGAGCGAGTGAAGACGGAATCAGAAGCCAGTTTGAAAGAACTGCTAAAGAGAGTCAACGAAATAGCTCCAAATCCGCGATATACCTACCACAGTATTTCGGCTTTCGGCACACTGGTAGAGGAGGCCAACAACATTGCCGACACCAAAAATATCGACTTGATCGTTATGGGAACGAAAGGAAAGTCCGATGATCGTAAAATTGTTTTTGGAAGTCAGACCTTCCAAGTCTTGAAATATGTACAATGTCCGGTATTGGCCATTCCAAAAAACTATACCAACACACAGCCAAAGCGTATTTTGTTTCCAACCGATTATCTCATTCCATACAAACGAAGGGAATTAAAGTTGTTATGTGATTTGGCAGCGCCTTACAGAAGCATTATTGATGTCTTATATGTCTCAAAAATTGAAAAATTATCGATGAGGCAAGAAGACAATCAAACCTTTATGAAAGGAACGATCTGTAAAACTGAAATAAACTTTATCACTGCAAATAGTAGAAAAGTGGCTGAAACCATTCAGGAGTATATCAAAAAGAACGATGTTGATATGTTGGTCATGGTCAATACACAGCATTCTTTCTTAGAAAACATGTTGTTTCCTTCCAATATCGATAAAGTAAGTCTTGATCTTAAGATTCCGCTATTAGCAATGCAAAATTCGACACGTTCAACACCAGCATCTTAACAAGTGATTATGAAAAACATACTCTTACCAACTGATTTTTCTGATAATTCTTTGAACGCCATCAGGTATGCCATCCAGCTTTTTGAAAATGATCAGTGTACATTTCATTTGTTCAATGCTTATACCCCTGTTGTTTATGATCTGACCTATGTTTTGCTTAGTCCTGCGCAATTTGGTCTTCGCGATCCCATAAGAGCTGCCTCTCAAGAGGGTTTAGATAAACTTACTACAGAACTTAAAGAAGAGTTTGGCACCAATCCAAACCATAAATTTGAGACCATTGCCAGGTTTGAAACGCTTATTGCAGGGATCAAAGAATTGATCGTTGAGCGAAATATTGATCTTGTTGTTATGGGGACCAAGGGTGCAACAGGCGCAAAGAAAATATTGTTTGGTTCGAATACGGTTCAAGTATTTAGAGAGATTAAGTTTCCCGTATTGGCAATTCCTTCAAATTTTGATTATGTGGTACCGAAGGAGATCTTATTTCCAACCGATTTAGAAGTGCAATTCAGTACCGCACAACTTCAAGTACTTAAAGCAATAGCGAAGTTACACAGCTCAAGAATTAATGCTTTGCACGTAAGTACCGGATATGGCTTGAGTGATGAGCAAGATCGCAATAAGACCATGCTGCCAACTTTTTTCGAAAGAATGGCCTATGAGTTTCACGATGTTGAAGATATGGAGATTCCTGCAGCTATTAACAAATTTCAGGAAGAACACGACATCGACATGTTGGTAATGGTTAATAATAAACATTCGTTTTTTGAGAATCTATTTTTTAAGGACACCATCAATCAAATTGGTTTTTATTTGAACATTCCGTTTCTCGTTATTCCTTCAAAACAGCAATAAAAATTAAAATATCATGACACCAGAAAAAAATAATATTTTAATCCCAACAGATTTTTCGGCCAATGCATGGAGTGCTGTGGTATATGCATTAAATCTATATGCCGAACAGGATTGTACCTTCTATTTTTTAAATTCCATATCACTGGCCCATGCCGACTCAAGATCCTATATTACTGCTAAGTATTTGGAAACTTTAACCGAAACTTCAAAAAATGAGTTAAATGCATTGAAGGATCGAGCAGCGCAGTTGAATAGTAATGCCAAGCATAAATTTGAGGTCATAAGCACTTCTGAAGAGATCACGTTGGCGATAAAAAGAGCGGTAAAGATTAATAATATAGACTTAGTCGTTACGGGGACCAAAGGCGTAACTGGGGTTAATAGGTACTTTTTAGGAAGTAATACGGTCAAGATTATTCAGAGTTTGAAGAGTTGTCCAATGATTGCCATCCCGAATGCCTATGAATTCAAAGTTCCGAAGCATATTGCATTTCCAACGGATTTTACCCGTGTTTACGAAGCCAAAGAGTTACAGGCGTTGCTCAATTTTGCCGATTTGCATCGTGCCCATATCTATGTTTTGCACATCAATTTGCAAAGTGAATTAAATGAACGACAAGAAGCCAATATGAGAGACCTCCAAGCGCATTTGGTAAATCATCAATATACGTTTCATTGGATGGAGAAATCTGGGACAAAATCTGATGAGATCAACGAGTTTGTCGCAGACTTTAATATAGATGTGCTTGCTATGGTAAATTACAGACACAGTTTTGTTGAAAGAGTCATCAAAGAACCGGTAATTAAAAAGATTGGATTCCAGCCGATAGTGCCGTTTTTGGTAATTCCAGAATAAAGGGGGCGAATTCCAAATTTCAAATTTCACAAATCATATTGAAAATAAATAAACATCCATGAAAAGAAAAATATTATTGCCTACGGATTTTTCAGAGAATGCGCTACAGGCCATCAAATATGCCTTGGAACTTTATAAAGATCAAGAGTGTATTTTCTATCTCTTAAACGTTTTTTTTATAAACCCCACCAATCTTGAAAGTCTGATTGGGATGGAACCGGGCAGCGATCTGTATGAAGCCACAAAAAGCAACTCTGACCGTCAGCTGGCCAAATTGTTAAGTGAAGTGGCCTTTAATGACAATGGAAATTCGAAACATAGCTTTCAAACAATTTCGACTTTTAACGAACCATTACAGGCCATTAAAAACATTGTAGAAGAAAAGGACATTGAGTTGATTGTGATGGGAACCCGTGGCCAGACCAATGCCAGAAGTAAGATTTATGGCAGTACAGCTATCGATGTTATGGAAAAAAACAGAAATTGCCCAGTGATTGTGGTGCCACAACTGGCTAAGCGTGAAATTCCAAAGGAGATTGTTTTTCCAACAAATTATAAAACCAATTTCAAGAAACAGGAATTAAAACATTTGATCAATATTGCTAAAAGCAGCAATGCCTCAATAAAAATATTGCATGTTTCTGAAGATGGCAAATTGAACGAGCAACAGACGAACAACAAAAAACTACTGGACGAATATTTTGAAGAGGTCAGCCACTCTTTCCATTTGTTGAGTCAACTGTCTGTTCCTGCTGCCATTAATTGTTTTGTGGAAAGCAGAGAAAGTGATATGGTTGCCTTCATAAATAGCAAGCATTCATTTTTTGCGAGTATCCTCAACCAGCCTCTTGTAAAAGGCATTGCCTATAGTTCTAAAGTACCGATTTTGGTGATGCATGATCTGAAGAATTGAGTTGATAGAATTCAGTATTAAGAACAAAGAATTAAGAACAAAGAACAGAGAGCGAAGAACAAAGAACAAAGAAACAAGACTTTAAGTAGAGGTAGTGTCTTCTCATGTTTTTTCACCAGCTATTTCACGAAGCAGACTTTCAGTCTGCCAATATAAAACTATGGATTTGAAATCCATGATGGCTTATTTACTGTTGATAAGTTACTGTTTTACTATTTTCATAGTGGTTTTTTGACCTTTACTGTTTTTCAATTCTGCCACATACATCCCTGCAGGTTGCTGAAGATCCAAGGCAATGTTTGTGGTGTTTTTAAATTGTTTCTCCATCACCAACTGTCCCGTTATGGAAAACAAACGGAGTTCAATAATGTCTTGAAGCGTATTAAATTTGATATGGATTGGCCCCTGAGTTGGATTAGGGTGCATAGACACTTGGATACCCTGTAATTGATCATCCAATCCAGCCGTTTCTTGGTTCCACTTCAGTTGATACCTGTTATAACTGTATTCTGATTTGAGATTGAACGTATTTGGGCCGGGATCAAAATCAATTTCCGATCTAAAATGACCCGAGGCGTAAATGCTGCCTGAAGCATCCAGCGCTATGGCTTCGCCATAATTACGTAGTGTAGGTCCGCCCAATTGATAGGCCAAAACATAATTTCCTGCCGCATCAAATTTATTGATATAAGCATCATGCCAAGAACCAGAATTAAAAATAACTTGGTCATCACCGGGATCAAAGTCGATATTACCACGGAATGAACCCGTGGTATAGACATGGCCCAAAACATCCACAGCAATGGATGTTGCGTTAGAATTAGGTCCTGGTAAAAACTTTTCCCAAGTGACTACGCCTGTAGGATTAAGTTTAACGATTCCAATGCCTGGGCCACCGCCACCAATGTAGATGTTTCCAGTCGTATCTGTTGTTACTGCTCTTCCAGCGATGTTATTTGGCAGTGCTGTGACCCATTCAAAGTTTCCGCCAGCATCGAGTTTCAATACAAAACCAGAAGCACCTGTAGCTCCTGACGAGGTCAGCTCAGCGATACCATCACCTGGGTCAAAGTCCACGGTGCCCGTAAAGTATCCGGTCAAAAAAAGATTGGATCCGCTGTCAATGGTCAAGGCCTCTCCGCGATCAAAACTCTCAGAACCAATGTGTTTGACCCATTGAAAATCGCCCGTAGTACTCAATTTTAAGATGAAGATATCTGTTTGACCTTTGGAAGTAAGCATGCTGTTACTAGTGCCTGGATCAAAATCGACCGTTTTTTCAAATTCACCGGTAACAAATACATCTCCCGAATGATCCACTACAATCGCATGACCAGTATCATTCGTAGCGCCGCCCATCTGTTTCGCCCAGAGAAAGTTGCCCTCTGAGTTAAGTTTACAGACAAAGATGTCTTTAACGCCATTGGAGGTCAAGTTATAAACCTCAGATCCTGGATTGAAATCGGCCGTACCTTGAAAGTTTCCGGTGAAATAGACGTTCCCAGAGCCGTCCACTGCTATTGCTGTTCCTTCATCATCTTCAGTTCCCCCTATTCTTTTGGCCCAGACGAGGTCTCCAGAAGCATCATATTTACTGACATAGATGTCAAGACCTCCAACGGAACTCAAATTCAAAATATCCGAGCCTGGATCAAAATCTACTGGGCCGCTATAGAAATGGCCTATACTGTAAATATTTCCCAAATCATCCAATGCCATCGAGCTATTATATGTAGCTCCGTTAAGTCCTCCGGTGGCAAAGGCCCAATCAAATGTAGGGGCTTGGGCATTGCTAGTAGTCCATAGGGAGCCACACAGGATGGCGATAAGTAATTTTTTCATAATAGTTTATTTTTTTGGTTAATAGTTGTTTTAATTTTTCACCAATTTAACCGTGGCTTTTCGACCTTGACCATCTTTTAGTTCAAGCAGGTAAATACCGTCGGCTTGCTGAATCTCAAACGGTAGATTTTTAAGGTGTTGGAATCGTTTTTCCATAAGCAGTTGGCCTGAAAGCGTATATAATTTGACGTTTACAGAAGTTTGTAGAGTGCTGAATTCAATGGAGAATTTGCCTTTGGTGGGATTTGGATGTACTATAAAATTATCCAAAAGTGAATTTTCAACGAGATCAAGTGAAGGAGTACTGAATTTCAGAATGAAGATGTCCCAATAGCCTTCGGCGGTAAGCAGATATTCACTACCTGATGGATTAAAATCAACTCTTCCTTCAAAATCGCCAGTACAATAAATAATATCACTGTTATCAATGGCAATTGATTTTGCTCGCGTCCAATAAGCGCGCCCTCCGTAGGAGTGCTTTGCCCACATAAAATCACCATCGGACCGAAGTTTTAATATAAACATATCATTAAGATCTCCAGTTAAATTGGTGATACCTTCTCCTGGATCAAAGTCTACGGTTTCCCCAAAATTCCCGAGTATATATACATTGCCGCTGTCATCTGTTTTTACGGAGTTTCCCATATCCGGCCTTGGTCCCCCAATTTGCTTTACCCAGAGCAAGTCACCGTTTGTATCGAGCTTTTGAATGAAGATATCCGATGCTCCTGCCGATGTCAGATTAGTAGTTCCTGCACCGGGATCAAAATCTGCCGTGTCGCTAAAACTACCGGTGATATACACATTGCCATCCAAATCGACGGTGAGTGCATTTCCTCGATCTGCAGTTTCTGATCCCATCTGCTTCACCCAAAGAAGGTTGCCATCGGCGTTAAGTTTCTGTACAAAAATATCACTATCACCTTTCGATGTTAAATTGACGGTTCCTTCACCGGGATCAAAATCTACGGTTTCCCAGAAGTAACCGGTAGTAAAGACATTGTCATTTGCATCTGTGGCTATCGAATAGCCAATGGCAGTAGATGCGCCGCCCATTTGTTTTACCCATATTAAATTGCCGTTGCTGTCAAGTTTAAGAATGAAGATGTCATCACCTCCAAATGACGTCAAGTTGACGGTGCTTTCTCCCGGATCAAAATCCACAGTGCCAGAAAATCCTCCAGTCATTAAAATATTGTCATTGGTATCCGTGGTGATAGAATTTGCTCTTGAGAATCGATCTCCCACCATATGCTTTGCCCAAATGAAGTTGCCATCAGCATCAAGCTTGAGTACAAATATGTTTTGTGTGTACGGAGTCCCTGTTCCGGTGGTCAAATTAAAAGTGCCTTCGCCTGGATCAAAATCTACGGTTTCAGCAAACATTCCGGTAATATATAGATTTCCCGAGGTATCGATGGTAATGTCGTTCGCTTCATCACCTGTTGCACTACCAATGCGCTTTGCCCATAAAAACTCGCCTTTGGAATTAAGTTTTTGGATAAAGATGTCGAAAAATCCGGCGGAGGTTAGATTATAGGTGTCTTCACCAGGATCGAAATCAATGGTGTTTTCAAAATACCCAACGGTATACACATTGCCCTCCACGTCGGTGACAATTGAATTGCCTGATTCTCGACCTACAGTTCCCATTGGGATCAACCAGTCCAATTCTGGAGTTTGGCTAAATAATAAGGTAGGTATTGACAGTAGCACTGTGAATAAGAATAATATTTTGATTTTTATTTTCATAATTTAGGATTTGATGAGTTTAAGAGTGGTTTTAGGTCCTTGATTGTCTTTTAATTCAAGTAAATAAATGCCATTGGAAAGCAGCGATTGCTCGAGTATAGCAGCGGAAATGAAGGATAGGAAGAAATGTGTCGTAAAAAAGGTAAAATTTTCTTGCATAGTTTTTGGTTTAAGATTTCTGGAAATTATTGTTCTCTCTAATTCACATCGGGAGACCTTCTGAAATGTCAGCATGATTTATCAATTATTTTTTAAGAATGTTTGCAATTTGGTTTTTGGCTTATCAAATAGCGGATGGATTGTTCTCTTTTGCGGAAATCCGTATTAAAATCTATCATTTATTCTTAAGTTTAGGGGCTGATTAAAACAATAAAATACTAATGCGCTTTTAAGGGTTTTCCATCTTTAATGCCAAAGGTTTTCTTGTTTTGAACTTGGTTGCCATTGACGAAAAGAGCGTAACCATAGCTTTTGAATTCAGACCCTAATTGATTTTACATGAAAATATTACACACTGCCGATTGGCATATAGGCAAACAGTTACATAAGGTGGACTTGTCCGAGGATTTGGAGTTGTTTTTTGATTGGTTATTGGATACGATTGCGAAAGAAGACATCGATTTGCTTTTAGTTTCAGGGGATGTATTTGATCAAGCCAATCCCTCGCAAGCCTCGTTAAAGCAGTATTATGGATTTTTAAAACGCATGCTCGGTACCGATTGTAAAATTATCTTGACCGGAGGGAATCACGATTCTGCCTCTGTTTTAAATGCGCCAAAAGACATTCTTGGGTTTTTGAATATTGATGTGATTGGGGGCGCTCCTGAAGATATAAACGATCTGTTTATAAAATATACTAAGAAAGACGAGCAGGTGGTGATTGCAGCCGTACCTTTTTTAAGGGATAAGGATATCAGGAATGCCGCGGCTGGGGAATCTTATGCTGATAAGATTGAGCAGATTCGGGAGGGAATTAAATCCTATTTTTCTAATATCAATACGCATTATCATCAGCAGCACCCTGGAATTTGCTTCATAGTAATGGGCCATTTATACGTGCAGGGCGCTCAGGTTTCTGAAAGTATGAGGGATATTCAAATCGGCAATCAGGCTGGGGTATCCGGAACTGTTTTTGGCGATGCACCTCATTATGTAGCTCTGGGACATATCCATAAACCTTACGCCGTTTCAAAAAATGTCCATTATTCTGGATCTCCAATTTGTTTGAGTTTTAGTGAAAAAGAAGAGGTCAAACAGGTCAATATTATTTCAGTTAGTGGACAACATGTTGAGGTTGACATTGTGCCCATCCCTAAGTTCAGAAACTTAATCACTTTTCAAGGCACACTCGAAGACGTTAAAACGCTATTATATGCCTATTCGCCCATTACGAATCTGGTTTCCCTTGCTGAAATCATTATAAATGAACCCGATGAAAATATACAGATCCGTCGTGATTTGGACGACCTATTGGAAAACTATGAGAATGCACATCTTAAAATTGTAAAATCAAAATTGAATTTTCTCAATAAAATCCGAGGAGCCTCAGAAGCTTTTGAGCCTGGAATAAGTGTTGCCGATGTGACGCCTATGGAAATGTTTGAAAAACGACTGGAGCTGGATGGCCATCAGGAAAACACCGAGGAATTAAAAAATGCATTTCGTCAAATTTTAGAAGAGCTTAACCTATAGTTTATGAAAATCAGTAAAATTAGTTTTAAGAATATCCATTCGCTTCGCGGCGAACACCATATCGATTTTTCATCTGGGCCTTTGGCAGAAAGCGGTCTTTTTGCGATTACTGGCGCCACGGGGTCTGGGAAATCCACCTTATTGGATGTCATTACCTTGGCTTTATACAATAAAGTACCCCGAATAGGATCCATTAGCAAATCGGTTATTGAGGATGAAGGCGGTATTATGACCCGTAACTCGACAGATTGTTACGCGGAAGTGGAATATATCGTCAACCAAAAAACCTACCGGTCACATTGGTCGATTGAAAGAAATCGGAACAACAATCTCAACGACCGGAAGCAGGAAATTATCGATGTGGCCACCGGCGCTATTCTTGAGAGTGGGAAGTCTGCAGTGCCTATTAAAAATGAGGAACTGATTGGGCTGAGTTATGATCAGTTTGTAAAGGCGATGGTATTGTCCCAAGGGCAATTCAGCAAATTACTACAGGCAAAAAGAGACGAACGAAATAAGTTGCTGGAAGATATTACCGGTGCAAAAGACTACAGATCGATCGGAATTGCAGTGTTCAGAAAGTTTAGAGCGGCTTCGGAAATCTGTAAAGAACAGGAAATTCGACTCGGAGAAGTTGAATTACTGCCAGAAGCCGAAAAGAAGAATTTAGTTGCCCAAGAAATCGATTTAAATAGATCAAAAGTCATCCAGAAGAAAGAATTGGATCTTTTAAAAATGACCATTGAAAATCAGAAGGGCATTCTTAAAAACCAAACCATTTTAACTACGAATGAAACCCAGCAAAAAGAATTAGCTCAGAAAATTGAAAATTTCAAAAAAGAGGAAATCACTTTAAAAAACCATTCAAAATATGTGGGGCATACCAAGCTGATTTCTGATTTTGAACAACAGGAAAATGCGTATAAAGACCATTCAGAAGCACTTGAACAAGAGAAGAAAAAGCAGACCAGCATCTTAAATGAAAAGGATGGATTGTTGGAAGAAGCTTCCATCTTGTTAAAGAGAAAAATTGACGCTAACGACTTTGTCAGTCATCTAACGGACTTCAATACAGCAGTGACGGCGCTCAAGAAAGATGAAGATCTGGCCCGGGCAGAGGCTAAGCTTCATGAGGAAACTATCAAAAAAACACTTTTGGAGATTAATAAAGATGCCGAGCGTATTCCTTTTAATTCAGAACCGGATGTTTTTATTGAGGGCATTCAGCCCATTGAAGAAAAAATTGAGACTTTCTTAAAAACAACCCAGATCAATGATCAGGAAGAATTGGCAGAAAAGGACGCGAAGCTCAAAGAAAAATCACAGTTGATCAATGCCATCAAAATTGCCTTGACCCAGTACAATTCGGAATTGAAAAACAAAAACTCAAAAGCAACCGAATTGAAGGCGAGTGCAGCTCTGACTGAAAAATACAGTATCCAACTTAAAACTTTAGAAGACGAATTGAAGCTGTTGGAAGTAGAGGTGGAGACCTTGGTCAAGGCGGAAGAAACGCGCAAAAAGCATCAAAGTCTCGAAGCGCACAGAAATGTTTTGGTTGATGGCGAGGCGTGTCCCCTCTGTGGAGCATTGGAGCATCCGTTTGCTTTGGACAATCCGATTTTCGATCCCAAAGAAGCCGTTCTAAAATCAAAAACGGAATTACTGACCACCAAACGCGCTCTAAAAACAGCCACACAAACCAATTTGGAAAACGAGCAGAAAAAGACTCAAATCTTAAAGAAAGATATACTTGCCATTACGGAAGCTATGGCGCCCCAGCTTGTTGAAATCGAAAAGATTTGTAAATCGCTAGAGTTAGACAACATTCCGGATAACGATAGGGTTCAGATTTTAGAAAACGAATTATTCAAAGAAATGCAATTGGTTGAGCAGGTGAAGAAGGCATTCCAATTACTGAGTCTTTTGGACAATTTAAGCCATTCCGCAAAACAATGGCAAACAAGTGCGGCTTTAACCACTGAAAAGGAAACCAAACGAAAGGCACTTTATGACGGTGAAGTTGTGGATAGCAAAGTACAAGCCTTAATTTCAAAATGGGCAGCAACTATTCAAAATATCAGCAATACCGATCAAGCCATCACCGTTCTGAAAACGAAACTTGAAAACATCGCTAAGGAAAAAGAAGGTTTTGAAAAGCAATTAAATACCATTTTAGAAACGGAATCAATTGAAAATTTCGCTCAGCTCAAAACATTTATTTTAACTGAAGCAGACGCAGAGCAAATCCGTCAGAAAAAGAAACATATAGAATTGAAGCAAGAGCGTTTAAAAACCGAAAAGGAAAACGCCCAAAAGGAAATTGAAAGTTTCAAAAAACGAATCACTTCCGATCAGCCTTTATCGGTACTTGAGGCAAATTACATTAAATTGGACGAAGCTTATAGCAGTTTAAATGAACAGATCGGGATTATTAAAACGAAATTGGAAGCCGATACCAAAGCCAAAGAAAAGCAGGAGGCGCTTTTGGAAAAACTAAAAGGCTTAAAGAAAGAAGAAGCCTTATGGAAAACCATGAACGGTTTGATTGGTGATGCCAACGGTAAGCGGTTTTCAAATTTCGTTCAGGATTTAACACTCGAACAATTGATTGGTTATGCCAATCTGCGTTTAAAAGATATGAACGACCGTTATGTGCTTGATATTCCCACTGCTGACGAGGCTGACAAAAATGATTCCTTAAAAGTATTTGACAGCCATCAAGGCGATGCCCGAAGATCCATCAACACATTATCAGGTGGAGAAACCTTTATGGTCAGTTTGGCGATGGCCTTCGCGCTCTCCGATCTCGCCGCAAAAAACGTCAAAATAGAATCCATTTTTATTGATGAAGGTTTTGGCACTTTGGATCCTGAAACCTTGAACCAAGCCATCACAATCTTGGAAAAAATGCAAAATGAAGGCGATAAATCCATTGGGGTTATTTCGCATGTGGAGGCTTTAAAAGATCGGATCACCACCCAAATACGCTTGGAGAAAATGGGGTCGGGGTATAGTACAATTGAAATTATATGAGAAACTTTGTTGTTCAATATAGAATCAAGACCCTGTCTGACGGCAGGCAAGCGCTGGGCTTATAATTCCAAAAACTATCTTCAAACATCCCTTGATTAAAATGAGATTTCACAAGTATTCTCTTATAAATAGTTTTTAAAAAGTAAGGTATCATTCCCACCAGTGGGTTTTAATACCCCGAAGTTCTTGATTTAAAACACCCGTAAAAATTCAGTTAAACCAAACCGCATACCCTTGCCGACGCAGTTCCAATGCAATTTGTTTTTCAGCTTCCAAGGCTTCAGCTCTTGTAAGGAATGGATCGATATGCGTATATAAACTTGGTCTCAAGTACAAACCGTATTTTTCCACCAGAGCAGCGGATAACTTATGTCCTTTTTTATTGCGATAGCCTGTTTTATGCTGAAGGAAACGTTCTTTAGGTGTTTTGCTGGTCTGACCAACGTACAAACATTGTAGGACGCCATTAAATTGTGGGTTGGCATTCCTGAATTTGGTGTTTTCAGAATACACACGTTTGGAAAGTTCTATTACATAAATTGTATATAAGGTTTTAGCCATGTCTTTTTAGTTAAGTATTATTTGTGCCATAGTTGTTAGTCTGCCATTGCAGGTGTATTCCACCAAACAACTTGTTTTAATCTTAAATCTCAAAACACTTTTTTTATATTAAAAGTAATTAGGAATATTGCATATTCGCAATTAATCCTAAAAAATTGAGATTGCTCATTTAAAATCTGAATAAGCTTTGCCCCTCCCGGTAGTTATCGGAACCAAAGGTGGCTTATTCTCAAATTAATTAATCATTTGAGATATTTTGCTCCCTTTAGGGCGGGGCGAACCAAAAATCGGCATTGTATTTTCAGTTTTTAATTCTTATGACTAAAAGCTATTATTATAATTCCACAAAAGCAGCATCCAAATATAACAAATTCCATCTTGAAGTTTTAAACGAAAGGAGCTTGGTAGAACTATTCACTATAAGAGTTTTAAAAGATGAAAAATCCAAAAAATCCGAACTTATTGGGTTGAAATGAGGCTTAGATTTTTCGTTTCATCTATATCCACATCATTAATTTTTATTAACCGCTCCAACCATCATTAACTCTCGTTTTATTCACAATTGTTGATAACCATTTGACAACAATTTTGGGCACCCTCAAAAAGTCATATTTAAAATCGACATCTTTACACCTCAAGAAATTTTTCTAATTTTTAGCACTTATTCGTATGGAGATTACCCAGGTGATTAAAAGAGATTTCACTACAAAACTCTTTCATTTACAGAAGATTACTGATGCAATATTGAAAGCGATGACCGCTGCAAACCATGGAGGGCCTGAAGATGCGCAACGCATATCTGAGACGGTCTATGAAGCACTTTTAGACCGAAAACGATTGGATGGGAATTATATCCCTACCGTGGAGGAGGTTCAGGATTTTGTCGAAACCAAATTGATGGAAAGTGGCTTTTTTGATGTTGCAAAAGGATACATTCTTTACAGAAATCAGCAGACCCAGAGACGTAAATTGAACATTTTTGAAAAGCGTATCAATTTGAAGCCTTATGAGTATCCAGCACTCTATGAATATGTGCCGGCCATCCGACATTCGTATTGGATCCATACCGAATTTAACTTTACAAGTGACATTCAGGATTTTAAAACACGATTGACGGAAGTTGAGCGTAGTGCCATCAAAAACACCATGCTTGCCATCTCACAAATTGAGGTTGCCGTAAAGAGTTTTTGGGGCGATATTTATCACAGAATGCCAAAACCTGAAATTGGTTCTGTAGGTGCCACTTTTGCCGAAAGCGAGGTGCGCCATCATGATGCCTATTCACATCTGCTTGAAATATTAGGTCTTAACGAAGAATTTAAGAACCTCAAGAAAAAACCAGCCATCATGATGCGGGTTCAGTATTTGGAAACCGCTCTTAAAAACGCAAAAAGTGAAGATAATAAGGAATATGCAGAATCCATTTTGTTGTTCTCTCTCTTTATCGAGCACGTATCATTATTCTCCCAATTTTTGATCATTATGGCCTTCAATAAGCATAAGAATATGCTAAAAGGAATTTCTAACGTGGTTGAAGCGACTTCAAAGGAAGAGCAGATCCATGGCGATTTCGGAATTGATATCATCAAAATAATCAAAGAAGAAAATCCAGAGTGGTTTGATGAAAACTACAATAGCATGATCCAGGAAGTATGTAAGGAAGCCTTTGATTCAGAAAGCAGAATCGTGGATTGGATTTTTGAAGAAGGCGAATTGGACTTCCTTCCTAAGGCTGTAGTCAACGAATTTATTAAAAACCGATTTAACAATTCCCTTGAAAGCATAGGGATAGCAAAAATATTTGAGATAGACGAAAGCCTCATAGCACAAACAGAATGGTTTGATGACGAGATCATCGGAACCAAACACGGCGATTTCTTCGTGAAACGCTCTATCAATTACAGTAAAAGAACTCAAAGTATAACCAGTGATGACCTATTTTAAATGAACAATCTAAACCAAACCCTCGACACACAAACATCAAAAACAAATTTAGAAACTGACAACCTTGTAAACGCTCGAAAAGAAGCGCTCCAAAAAACGGGAGAAAAGAAAGCTCAAGGTTTCGAATGGCTTAATGAACACAGCCGTAACTTTTTAGCTTCGGGCTATCTAACGCCAGGCGTCACTGCAGAGGAACGTATTCGCGAAATAGCCGATAGAGCGGAACAAATATTGGGTATTCCTGGATACTCAGATAAATTTTTCGGTTATATGTCTGAAGGATTTTTCTCTTTGGCATCACCAGTTTGGTCCAATTTCGGTAAGAAAAGAGGCCTTCCCATCAGTTGTTTCGGATCGCATATTGGAGACGATATGGGCAATATTCTATACACACAATCTGAAGTAGGGATGATGTCTAAGCTTGGAGGCGGAACGTCGGGTTATTTTGGTAAAATCCGTCATCGTGGCGCTGAAGTAAAGAATAACGGACAAGCCTCTGGTGCAGTCCATATCATGCAGTTGTTTGAATCCATGGTGGATGTCGTGAGTCAAGGTTCAGTGAGACGTGGTCGTTTCTCACCGTATTTGCCAGTTGAGCATCCAGACATTATGGAGTTTTTGGAGATCGGTACGGAAGGGAATCCTATTCAGGAGTTGACCCACGGCGTGACTGTTACTAACCAATGGATGGAGGAGATGGTTGCTGGTGATGAAGCAAAACGTTCTATCTGGGCAAAAGTGCTTCAACGAAGAGGTGAAATGGGTTACCCATACATTTTCTTTAAAGACAATGCCAATAATGGTGCTGCAGATGTTTATAAAGATAAAGACCTTCCTATTTATGCTAGTAACCTGTGTACGGAAATCATGTTGCCTTCCAATGACGATTGGTCTTTTGTGTGCGTACTTTCTTCAGTGAATTTATTGCATTATGACAAGTGGAAAGATACTGACGCGGTGGAAACCATGGTTTATTTCTTAGATGCCGTTATCACCGAGTTTGTTGACAAATTGGAAGACTATCGCGATTCTGAAAGTAGAGAAGACAGACAAACCTTCTTGTTTATGGAACGTGCCTATAACTTTGCCAAGGACAATCGTGCCTTGGGACTTGGAGTATTGGGTTGGCATTCTTTGTTGCAGTCAAAAATGCTGCCTTTGAATAGCCAGAAAGCTTACGACATGAACAGTGAGATCTTTAAAGTGATCCAAGAGAAATCATATAAAGCTTCTGAAGAATTGGCTGAGTTATTTGGAGAACCAGAAGTCCTCAAAGGCTATGGCAGACGTAATGCCACTCTTAACGCTATTGCGCCAACTACATCATCGGCGTTTATTTTGGGCCAAGTATCACAAGGTATTGAGCCAATCTGGTCCAATGTGTATGTGAAAGATATTGCCAAGATCAAAACAACGATCAAAAATTCTTATTTAGAGGAATTATTGGAAGAAAAAGGTCAGAACAATGCTGATGTATGGAGAGATATCCGTAACAACGATGGCTCGGTACAGCATCTTGATTTCTTGACCGAGAACGAAAAAGATGTGTTTAAAACCTATTCGGAAATTGATCAATTAGATTTGATTTATCAAGCGGCCAACCGTCAAAATCATATTGATCAGGGCCAATCGGTGAATATCATCGTACATCCGGAAATGCCGGTTAAGGAAATCAATAAAATTCATGTTACCGCGTGGAAATTGGGATTGAAATCGCTTTATTACCAACACAGTATGAATGCCGCACAAAAGTTTGCACAGAAGAAAGATTGTGCGAGTTGCGAAGCTTAGATGTTAGTTGTAAATGATTGACATATAGTGTTATATAAGGAGTGGTTAAAGAACAGGTTCAGTATTTTCTGAGCCTGTTTTTTTTTACTTAAATTGAATGTACGCCCCATTTTTGCAATAAGGTTGGATAACGATATTTATACGTTTTTTGGAAGTCCATAATAATTTAGTCCTTCTCTTAGCTAAAGGGTTAAATATGCAATAGCAATCAAAATCAGGTGTTATAAAATGTTAAACAATAGTTTAATTGATATGCATCGTAAATAATTATTTGTATTCTTGCAAGTTGAATTCTGTATGGATGTCAGAGGAGATAGAAAACATTAATAATGCGCATAATCAATCGGTTTCAAAGAACCAGGATGCGACATTGACTTCAAAAAACAATTTAACCACGACTGAATCGGAGCCTGTTTTAAAGGCCAAAGTAGTGAAGAAAGAGTCCTTTACTGAGCGTATGAAAACGCATCGGTTTTTTCTTGTTCGTGGCATCTATTATATCTTTTATTCGATTTGGGCGATTGTGATGGCCATTGGAATGTTTATTGCTTGGTTAATTGCGATGCTCTTTATATGACAGATCGATTTCCGTTAAAGCTGTTGCATGGTTATGTACTGCTGTCATTTGCGGTGTTTTTGATCGTACAAGGTTTGAAATTCTTTTCTGTTGCCGGTCCTAATTGGATCTTCAATCATCTCAATGATTATTTGGCCATTCCAATGATTGCCACAGTATGTCTGCATGGCGTTTGGTGGATTAAAAAAGATAGGACCATTCGGCTGAATGGCTTTACAATTCTTAGTCTGGTTGCACTTTTTTCCATTGTTTTTGAGTACTATCTCCCACAGCAAGATTATCGCTATACTGGAGATATATGGGATGTGGTGTGTTACGGATTGGGAGGTTTGGTATTCTACGTCTTACAGAAAATGAAATAGGATCTCATTTTATTCCCACCATTGGGCTTCAATATTCTGAAGTTCTTGATTCGACTTTTGTAAATGTTCGATTTTAAGAAAACAGCATGCTATGGGATTGTTCAATTTCTAAGGTCCTTTTCTTTTAATCTTTTTGTTACCCGATCTAAAATGACCTTATAAAGCGGAAGGAAAAACAGCGCGCTGATTATTATTTTAAAAATATAATCGACGGTGGCAATTTCGACCAGGTTTTCTGCAAGGTACGCGTCTGAAGTTTTGTAAAAGGCAATAAAGAAAAATGTCAGTGTATCCATGAAATTCCCAAAAATACCAGAAGCCAATGGTGCATGCCACCACTGTTTATGCTGCCGAAGTTTATTGAACACGAAAATATCTAAAATCTGTCCCACCACATAAGCCGCGAAACTGGCGATGGCAATCCGTGCTACAAAAAGATCAAAGCTAAAGAAGGTATCAAATCCCAGCCAAATCCCCTGACGAAAGGCAACGGTGATGAAGTAAGAAACTGCCAAGGCCGGAAACATGGCATAAAAAACAATCCGTCGTCCCATTCGTGCGCCAAAAACACGTACGGTCAGGTCTGTAGCCAAAAAGATGAACGGAAAGGTAAACGCACCCCATGTAGCCTTGAATCCGAAAATGGAGATGGGGAACTGTACCAAGTAATTGCTTGATGCAATAATTAGAATGTGGAATCCGACCAGTAATAACACCAGTCGCGTATTTTTTATAGAGGACATAAAGCGTTTCTTAGTTTTTTAACGTGGGAGAATTTCGAACCACGTGTCCCATTTTTTGATGGAAAATTAAGGGCGCAAGATAGTTACTATTTTGATGGTTTTGGGTGGGATGGGGTTTAAAATTTAGAGTTATGGGAGGTGGGAGGTGTGAGAGGTGAGAGGTGAGAGGTGAGAGTGTGAGAGGTGAGGAATTAGGTGTTTGGGATTAGGGAAGTACAATGCCTAGATAACATTGACGGTTTTTAGTTGATTGGCAAGATGTAAATTGTAGTGCATTTCAAATTCAACTTCATCTTCAACTTCATCTTCAATTTCAACTTCAGGGTCCCCTTACTTTGATATTGGATATTCCCGTCGCTGCTTTGCTGTGGGTCTCTATAAAAGTTACGGGCAGGAGAACAGGCTGGCAAGTTTCAGGTTTTTAAATGCTTAGATAACATTGACGGTTTTTAGTTGATTGGCAAGATGTAAATTGTAGTGCATTTCAATTTCAACTTCATCTTCAATTTCAATTTCAGGGTTCTCTTACTTTGATATTGGATATTCCCGTCTCTGCTTTGCTGTGGGTCTCTATAAAAGTTACGGGCAGGCGAACAGGCTGGCAAGTTTCAGGTTTTTCAATGCTTAGATAACATTGACCGTTTTTAGTTGATTGGCAATATGTGAATTTCAACTTCAACTTCAACTCCAACCTTCCCTTACTTTGATATTGGATATTCCTGCCTTCGTTTCGGTACGGACGGGAAAGCAGGTTTCAAGTAAGTTAAAATTTGAACGAAGTAGCGTTCTGCAAAATCTGCGGGAGATAATAGTTGCTTATTAACACGTTTCAATTTCAACTTCAACTTCAATTTGATTTTGGTTACTCGTACCGTAACGACTCAACAGGATCCAGCTTAGCAGCTTTGACAGCAGGGAGCAGCCCAGCGACTACAGCAACGATAAAAGCTATGGTAAAGGCGCTAAACATGGCCAGCCAAGGTGTCGAGAACTGGAAGTCAGCAGCGGCAGAAACACCATACCCAATAAGGACGCCCAATATGATTCCAAGGATACCGCCCAATTGTCCAATGATGATGGCTTCCATAAAAAATTGTGTCGCAATGGTTTTCTTTTTGGCGCCTAAAGCTTTCCGTACGCCAATTTCTCGAGTCCGTTCCGTCACCGAAACAAACAGGATGTTCATAAGTGCAATAGAAGACCCTAAAATAGTGATCATGCTAATTACCCATGCGGCAACATAAAGATAGCCTGTGATCGACCCAATCCGGTTGATGAGATCGTCACTGCGTTCTATGCCAAAATCGTTCTCTTCTATGGGGTTTAGGTTTCTTATATTTCTAAAGGTCAAAATAGCATCATCCTGAGCGCCTTCCAGCATATCCTTTTTATCGGTCTTAACACTCAAACTGTAGTTGATATTCGGGCCTGTAAATAAGGTTCTTGCTTTTTGGATGGGAATCATCATGCGTAAATCCTGATTATTTCCAAAACTGGATCCCTTGGCTTTTAAGACCCCAATCACTCTAAACTTTGCACCTCTAACGCTGATGGTTTGACCAATCGGATTGACGTCACTCAAAATCGCTTTTGCCAAATCGCTTCCAATCACACAAAAGTTGGTGCTGTTTTCAATATCAAAATAATTGAATTCGCGACCTTCACTGACTTCCAATCCAGAATTTTGGATATAATTCTCATTAACGCCCAGAACCATCACTTCAGGATCTGACTTTTTGTTTTCGTATTTTACTTCGGCGGCTTGAGTACCCACAAAAGAAACGGATACTTGGGTGAACGGAAAGTTATACTTGTCTTCAAAATCCTTCACGTTCCTATAGGAGATAACGGGATTGATCTTCTGTACCTCTTTTCCGCTTTGACGCTGTGTGGTAAATTCGTAACGCTGAAAATTAAACGTATTGGCGCCCATCGAAGAGAAATCGCTTGAAATGGTATTCTCCAAAGCTGACACTGCACTCAAAATTCCTACCAAAGCCGTAATACCGATGGCAATGATCAGAATGGTCAAAATGGTGCGCAACAGCTGGGTACGAATGGAATTGAGGGCAATTCTAATATTCTCTCTGAATAATGAAAACATAAATGCTGGGTGTTCTGGTTATGGTTGAATGACTATAAGACTACAAACAATCAATAAAGTTACTATAAATTTGAAATAAGCGGCGTATTTTTTTGTTTCCCGAAGAGGCTTCCTTGGAAATATGTGTAATCCGTTGGAGAAATGCATACTTGTTTTTTCCCGCAGAACTCGCGGATGGCGCAGATCGTTTCGATGACCTTGTCAGAAATCTGTGTGACTGAACAATTTTTGAGTGGTCTGTGATGTATCAATAAAACTTTAGGATATACTGTCTGTTTCATTTTAAAATCCAAAACCCTCTGCGGAAACCTGCGCAATCAGCGGGAGAAATATAATTTTTGTTTCCCGCAGATCTCGCGGAGGACGCAGATCGTTTCGATGAGCTTGTCAGAAATCTGTATGACTAAACAATTTTTGAGCGGTCTGTGTTTTACCAATAAAACCTTGTGATTTACTAATTTTATTGTTTTAAAATCCAAAATTCTCTGCGGAAATCTGCGCAATCAGTGGGAGAAATATTATTTTTTTTTGTAGATCTCGCAGATGGTTCAGATGACTTTCGCAAAAATCCGCAAGTTGTTCTATATCGATATAACCTATATTTTAAATTGGAATAGCATGTAATGAATTCTGGCATTATATGAAACCTGAGCCCCCAGAGGGGCATCATCTTTGTAGAAAAGAATTTCAGATATTAAAAGCCCCATAGGGGCGACATCTATTAACTGCGGGAATCTGGAAAATCTCAGGGAGAAAAAAACACAAGGCTTTTAATGATATTTTGAATTGATAATTAATGGTATATCGTCTTAGAAATGAAAAATCCGTATATGGCATTATGAGATATCCACCTGCGCGGTAATGACGAAGGAATAAGCTAGCAATTTCTTGCTTCAAATTCCTATAATTATGATATTTTTGCAGAAGTAGAAATATTAACAAGAGATCCCCGCTTTCGCGGGAAGTGAACATGGCAAAAAAACCAAGCATCCCAAAAGGCACACGCGATTTCAATCCCGACGAAGTTGCAAAACGCAATTATATAGTTAGTACCATCCGTCAGAATTTTGAACGTTTTGGATTTCAACCTATTGAAACACCAAGTTTTGAAAATTCAGAAACCCTAATGGGCAAATACGGAGAAGAAGGCGACCGATTGATTTTCAAGATCCTGAATTCAGGGGATTTTTTGAGTAAAGCCGATCAAAAGGCTTATGATGCCAAGGATTCCACTAAAATAACCCCTTCCATTTCAGAAAAAGCACTCCGTTACGATCTTACCGTGCCGTTTGCAAGGTATGTGGTACAGCACCAAAACGAAATTGAATTCCCTTTTAAGCGCTACCAAATCCAACCTGTTTGGAGGGCTGATCGTCCGCAGAAAGGTCGCTTTAGAGAGTTTTTCCAATGTGATGCTGATGTGGTGGGATCACAGTCCTTATGGCAAGAAGTGGAATTCGTCCAATTATATGATGCTGTATTTACTGCTTTGAAATTGGAAGGCGTGACCATTAAAATCAACAATCGTAAAATCTTAGCAGGGATTGCGGAAGTGATTGGCGCGCAGGATAAGTTGATCGACTTCACCGTCGCACTTGATAAATTGGATAAAATAGGAGAGGAGAAGGTCAAGGAAGAAATGTTGGGCAAAGGGATTCCCGAATCTGGAATTGATAAATTGCAACCCTTATTCAGCTTGTCCGGAACTTTTGAATCGCAGATTGCCCAATTAAAAATGATCTTGTCCACGTCTGAAGAAGGTAAAAAAGGGATCGAAGAACTGGAGTTTATTGATAAAGCCATTTCGGAATTGAAATTGGAAACCGCAAGTTTGCAATTGGATGTGACTTTGGCTCGCGGACTCAATTATTACACCGGTGCTATTTTGGAAGTATCGGCGCCAAAAGACGTTGACATGGGGTCTATCGGGGGTGGTGGACGCTATGATGATCTTACTGGAATTTTCGGATTGAAAGACGTGAGTGGTGTGGGTATTAGTTTTGGCCTGGATCGTATTTATTTGGTTTTGGAAGCCTTGAACTTATTTCCAGAAACCATCACCAATACTGTAAAAGCCTTATTCATAAATTTTGGAGAAGAAGAAGCTATGGCCAGTATGAAAGCCATTAAAGAGCTGAGAAAAAATGGTATCAATGCCGAATTGTATCCCGATAACAAAAAAACGGTCAGACAGTTCAATTATGCCAATAAGCGCAGCATTCCAAATGTGGTTTTGGTAGGGGCATCAGAATTGGCCTCCGGAACCTATACGCTCAAAAATATGGAAACTGGGGATCAGGAGTCGGTGGATTTAGCGACTTTAGTGGAGGTGTTGAAGGTAAAATAGGGATACTGCACGGCGTTTCTCGGAGATGCACCGAACCACGCAGGGTTATGGAGTGTCACAGACGGGCGCCCTGCACTTGGAGTATTTTGCTTGAAGATAGAGTCACGGAGTATGAAGCTTATTTTATAGCTTAATTTTAAAATAGTTCCTTTAAAAAACCTCACAGGTTTTGAAAACCTGTGAGGTTTGGTTCCATAAATGCACTGCAATTTCGATAATTCTTGGTTGAAAGCTTATTGATTAAAGCAAAAATAAGCTATAGAAGTATTCGTGAAATCCGTGTAACCCACCTTAGCTGGTCGGGCAAGGTTGTGTCAAAAAAAACCGAGTATCTCCGCATAAATCCGTGTCTCAGTGTTCTGCTTTCGCAGTCGCAAAGTTGATTGTTTCAAGTTTTTATCGTTATTTTCCGTGCAGCCTCTGTGTTATCCCTGTAATTTTTTCTCGTAATTTTAGCCCATCTGATGTTTCACTCTCATATAAAAAAATCCGGGACGCTTAATTACCGCTTTTCTCCACACTATAGATGTTTTTTAAAAGATTAAATGCAAAAAATTTGTAAAGAACATTATATTATACTATACTCAGCGTTGCAAATTATTACTAAACTTATGATGATTACTACGCTTCGTTTTTCTGTAACAACAAAAAACCACAACATTTTTCATATACTACTATTTAGGCCTCTTATTGCCAGAGGCAATTACCACTGATTCTTTTAATTGTTTTTTATATTTTTTGGGAGGTCCTGATTAGAAATCTCTCCAAATTAATACATCCTATTTTTTCTCGAAAGAAGAAATCCTCTAACTATTCATTTTGAAATAAACCATTTATTATATGTCGATTAAAGTCACCAGAAAAGAAAGTGCCTCAAGATTTTTAGGACTTGTTGTAAATAAAACTGTTTTTTTAAGCGCGATTTCGGTCATTATCTTTAGCGTTGGATTTACTCTCATATTTGAGCAAGAAGCTGAACATTATTTCGGAATTGCCCAAACTTTTGTATCTGCACATGGCGGATGGATTTACACCTTAGCGGTAAATTTATTTATCGTTTTTTGTTTGTACATGGCCTTCAGCAAATTTGGAGCCATTCGTATTGGAGGTGAAAAATCAAAACCCGAGTTTAGCCTGTGGGCCTGGTTTGCGATGCTATTTAGTGCTGGAATCGGAAATGGACTCGTGCTTTTTAGTATTGCTGACCCTGTTAGGGATTTTTTGAATCCGCCGCGATTGGCAGGACAAGAACCAGCGCTCATTGCGCAAGAGGCTATTAACTTTTCTTTTCTGCATCACGGCATCCACGGTTGGGCTATTTACTCGGTGGTGGGTCTTTCATTAGCTTACTTTACCTTTAACAGAAAAATGCCACTTACTTTACGTTCCGCATTTTATCCATTATTGGGGAATAGGATCCACGGCTGGATGGGTGACCTGATAGATATTATGGCGGTCATTACAACGCTCTTCGGATTGGCTACAACCATTGGGTTTGGTGTAGGTCAGATCAATTCAGGACTTACCCATGTATTTGGCATTCCGAATGCTTTGTTTTATCAAGTTCTTATTATCCTTGGCGTCACCTTAGCAGCTACTATCTCCGCCTTTAGCGGGGTTAACAAAGGCGTTCAAATGCTGAGTAAGCTCAACGTTAGAGTAGCGTCTGCCATTTTTTTATTAGTTCTTATTTTAGGCCCTACCACGTTTATTTTTAAATCCTATATCCAAAATATAGGAAGTTATTTGGTGCACTTTGTAGATATGTCCACTTGGACGGAATCCTTACAAGGCACCGACTGGCAAAAGACACGGACCATTATGTATTGGGGATGGTGGATTTCCTGGTCGCCATTCGTTGGAACTTTCATCGCTCGGATTTCTCGGGGACGAACCATAAAAGAGTTTGTTCTTTGTGTTCTAATTTTACCTGCATTGGTGACGTTCTTATGGTTTAGTGCCTTTGGTGGGACGACCATGCGCGATATTCTTCTTGGAGATACCGCCATGATTGCTGCTGTTAATGATAATATCTCTACAGCACTTTATGTATTTTTTGACAAGTTCCCATTGGCAATGTTGCTGAAAGTATTGGGCGTGATCCTGATTTGTAGTTTTATTATTACCTCGGCAGATTCTGGAGCTTTGGTTGTCGATAGTATTACTTCGGGTGGAAAATTAAAGACTCCAAGATACCAAAGAGTGATATGGGCAGTGGCAACAGGATTGATTGCGGCAGTGTTGATGTATGGTGGTGGATTGAACGCATTACAAACCGTAGTGACCATTTCCGGCTTGCCCTTTGCCATTCTGCTGGTGATGATGTGCTTTTCACTCTATCGTGGGATTAATGAAGATTATGATAAATCAGAACGACAGGAAAAACTCCTGGAAAGGGAATCCTATAGAAAAAATATACTTGATTTGGTAAATAAGGAGCGGGAAGAGAAAAATTTGAAAAAAATTGACCCTGAAACCCAGCCTAAAAAGAAACCAAATATAACTGATATTTAAGCGTTTGAGATCAACTCTATGAATACGATTTAAAAAACTAAAGTAATCCTTAAAAAAATCAAATGACAAAGAAAATAAAATTAGAAAACAATTTAAAACTGATGGTAGCTTTAGACCTTACTGAAATGGATCCCATTTTGTTAGGTTACGTTAGTTTTCTTTGTGAAGTGTGGAATATTGAGCATTTATATTTCACCCATAATATCAAACAATATAAATTATACGATCTCTACGATGAGTTCCTCGAAGAAGGGATTACGGTAGAAGACATTGTAGATAGAGGCTTGGAAAGATCCATTCAAAGGCATTATACAGCTTCTGTCCCGCATACGATATTAATTACTTCTGATGACTATACGGAGAGCATTCTGACCCATCTCGCCAAAGAGTATAAGATTGATATTATGGTCACCGGTAATAAAGATGAACTGCAGGGCACTGGCGCTTTGAGTCAAAAATTGGTGCGGATGCTCGATGCCCATGTACTACTGGTTCCCGAGGAGGCCAAGCATAGAATGGAAAATGTATTGGTTCCGACCGATTTTAGTTCTGCTTCGGCAAAATGCTTTAAAGTTGCCGACAGTTTGGTCGAACGCTCTGGTGGAAATATAGAAGGATTGCATGTTTATAATATTCCTTCCTTTTTCTTCCCATATATCAACACAGAAAAGGCGATTGATAAAACCAAGCTCCATCTTAAGGAGAAAGTGAAACACTTCCGAAAGAAATTTAAACTTCGTGAAGAACTTCCGTTTCGATATACGGATAGGGAAGGCCTTTCAGTAGTTGAAGCAATTGAACTTCACGCAGAAAAAGGCGATTTTGATATTGTCGTGGTCTCGGCTCGAGGTGGAAATAATATCACCTCATTATTTGTGGGAAGTGTCACCAACGATTTATTGATTAGAAATCGAAAAATGCCGCTATTGGTGATACGGTAAGTTGATTTTTTGAATTTTATTACAATCAATGCCTCTTTAGATAGTATCTGGAGAGGCATTTTATCATTCGCATCGAAAATTTCTATAATTATATCATATAAATCAACGAACTTAAATCTATTGATTATCTGATAGTTACATTAGTTTCAATCAGGAAGCAACCTGTTTTTTATAATAAATCAGGAATTTAATGCTAAATTAATTCAAAATAATGGGGTAACAAATTTGTCTTTTCGTGTATATCATCATGAAAGCACCAATCAGATGTGTGATTGGTGTGATTTTTTAACTTAAACACGAATACAAATGAAAAAGTCATTATTTATTTTAGTTTGCCTATTTACTTTTCAGAGTTATGGACAACAAAAAATGAACCCAAAAAACCAAGGTTCAACAGAGACAGAGATTAAAGAAAAATTGGCCCAAGAACCCACAAGAGATGTTGTTCGACAAGAAAGGTGTCCAGTAGAAGGCTATAATTTAACCCTCTATAGTGATAAGGCCACGAATACAGGTGTTAGTGAAAAACGTTATATTGATGTCGTTGGTGTCAGAAAACAATTTTACGCAACAGCAGCACAAATAGCAGTGCTTCCTAATTTCTCAGGTCTTCCTCACCCTTCTGGCGATGCTGTGACATATAATGGTGCCAACGGTTACTTATCTGTGGAGAATGTAGCAACTATTGATCCACTAAAAAACTATTGTGATAGAAATGGGAATCGACTTATTCCGGCAAATGGTACTATCTATAGAGTTTTTATGGGAAGTAATCATTCTGAATGGTCAGGGACTGTAACTATTACGAGCGGGAGCCATCTCGATAGTGCAAGCATTTGGTTATTGGTAAAGACCTATAATGACAAAAGATTTTTTGTTGGATCAGAAAGAGTCCCACAAAAATGCCTCAGTGGTTGCTATAACGGAGGTGGCGGTGGGGTTGGACCAAGTGAACCAGACGGGACGCCTACTACATGGGTAGATGCCTCTGGAGTGGAACATGATTGGTTTGATGACGAAGAAGGTCAGGATGGCGGAGTGGGCAATCCAAATGGTAAGATTGACAATGCTGTACTTTATGAAAATATTTCTTTGGTTACAGGCGGCGTTTATAATCCAATGGGAGATGATGTGAAGAATGATGGCTATGTCAACCAAATGTATGGGGCGGAATTAGGCGCTTATATTCCAGTAACCAGGGAGCGCTCGATTTCTTATGGAGTCTATATATCGGGTGATTATATGGCGTCAAATAAAGATGGATTCAGGGAAAAGCCCAAAGGCTATGAAGTTGCTGGGATGCCTTCTTCAGTAAAACGCAATAACGAAAGTTCCATAAAACAATCTTTAATGATGTTTGGTGTTGGACCCCAAATTAACTTTGGTTTTGGAAGTAAGGCAGCAGTAAGCGCAATTCTTCAAGGAGGATTGGCTTCATTCAAACAAGATGAATTTTCCTTTATCCAACAATTTCAGGAAGGAGATTCTAAAATTCCTGTGCAACTATTCAATCAAAAGGAAACAAAGAGCAGCAGTTTTTTCTGGATCCCAAGGTTGAGAATGACTTATGCGATATCTTCCAAAATCGGAATATGGGCAGAAGGAAATTATATCATGGGCAAAATCAAGGCGAACCAGACGCAGTTAAATCCAGGGGATCCAGCACGTGATGACGGCACCTATACTTTTGGACAAGTCAACGGAGGCAGGCAAGTGGAGCGATCTAATGATTATGACTTGAAAGGAGTCGGAATAGGCGTCGGAATAATAATCAATCTATCTAAATAGAAGATGTAAATATCATCGTTAATATTTTAATTTACTTAATTTTTTAAAACCGACCTCTTTTTAGAGGTTGGTTTTTTATTATTGATATAGGAAATAGAAGTCGAAACATGCACTAATTAGCTCTTTTGAGACTCGGAGTGTCGATCTTATAATCCTGTAGCTTATGAGTTGTTTTGTCAATACTGACCCATATCATGTATTTAGAAAAAACTCCTACTTATATTTGAATCAATCACCTATAATTAAATGTCCAAGCCAAACTCCTTTTTAGATCGCACAAAATCGTTTTTCGCTGAAATAGGTGATATGACTTTTTTTGTCGGTAGGTTTTTTAGGGAATTGTTCAGTAAGCCTTTTGAGTTTAGGGAACTGCTCCGGCAATGTTACAATATGGGCAACCGGTCCTTGTTTTTGGTGATCGTCACCGGATTTATTTTAGGTCTGGTTTTTACACTTCAATCGCGACCTACTTTGATGCAATTTGGAGCGGAGTCTTGGATGCCGTCCATGATCAGTTTGTCCATTGTTAGAGAGATTGGCCCGGTGATTATTGCGTTGATCTGTGCCGGAAGGATCGGATCAGGGATAGGCGCAGAGATTGGATCGATGCGGGTGACCGAGCAGATTGATGCCATGGAAGTTTCAGGTACCAATCCGTTTAAATATTTGGTAGTCACCCGGATTCTTGCCGTCACGCTCATGTTGCCTTTATTAGTGATTTTGGGTGATGCCGTCGCGCTTGTAGGTTCTGCCATTGTGGAAAACTTAAAGGGAGGGGTGTCCTACACGCTTTATTTCAATCAGGTTTTTGACGCCTTGAAATTTAGTGATGTTTTCCCCGCAACGGTCAAAACTTTTTTCTTTGGATTTGCGATTGGTCTTATGGGTACCTATAAAGGCTATAATTGCGCCAAAGGAACCGTTGGCGTGGGAGAGGCATCAAACTCAGCAGTGGTTTACACCTCCATGTTGCTGTTTATTATTGACTTTATCGCCGTTTTTGTAACCGATATATTTTACACACTATAAATGAATTCCGAAGAAAATAAAAAACCCGTATTAGAACTGAAAGACATTAAAAAGAGCTTTGGTGACAACCATGTGCTCAAGGGATTCAGTCTGACACTCCATGAAGGGGAAAACCTCGTCATCATGGGGAAATCGGGTTCTGGAAAATCGGTGATGGTAAAATGTATTGTGGGTTTGATCCAGCCTGATAGCGGCAGTATTAGGATCAAGGATCAGGATATTATCACCATGGGTCAAAAGGAATTGGATTTTTTACGGACTGAAATCGGCTATCTTTTCCAAGGAAGTGCCTTATACGATTCAATGACGGTTCGAGAAAATCTGGAGTTTCCACTTCGGCGGCATAAGGATAAGATCAAAGACTTTAAGGGGACTGAAGCATCGGTTCACGAAGCGCTTAAAAGTGTCGGGCTTTTGGACGCCATAGACAGGATGCCTGCAGAATTGTCGGGCGGAATGCAACGCAGGGTGGCCTTGGCAAGAGCACTGATTCTGAAGCCTAAAATCATTATGTACGATGAACCCACAACGGGATTGGACCCAATTACGGCAAATGAAATCATTCAGCTCATGCGAAGCATTCAAAAAGAATATAACACCTCATCATTAATCATTACACACGATGTGGATTGCGCACGTGTTATTTCAAACCGGATGATCTTATTGGTCGATGGCATCAATTATGCCGAGGGCACCTTTGAGGAGCTTTCAAATTCGAACGATCCACAGACCAGAGCATTTTTTAAAAATTAAATTTTATGGCAAAATCAAATTCACAAAAAATAAGAGTCGGAATTTTTGTGGTCGTGGGCACAATAATTCTCGTGGGTGCCCTATATTTTATAGGATCGCGACAGCATATATTTACCAAGAACATTCAATTATATTCCGTTTTTGATAATGTAAACGGCCTCATATTAGGGAATAATGTGCGCTACTCTGGCATTAATGTTGGGACGGTGACCAAAATCGAGATGACCGAAGTCGGTAAGATCACTATCGAGATGACGGTGGAGGAAAAAGCGGCATATTTCATTAAAAAGGATGCTGTTGCATCCATCAGTTCAGATGGTTTGGTTGGGAGCATGGTAGTGAATATCACTCCTGGAGATCAACAGCAAGAAGTAAATGTGGTGGCTGGAGATTATATTCAGGCATCCAGTAAAGTGGGCATGGACGATATGCTGGTAACCTTGGGCGCTACCAGTGAGAACCTATCAAGAATAACCAATCAAATCCTACTGGGTGAAGGCGCCTTAGGGGTGTTGATTAACGACACGATCATGGCACAGAACATACAACAAACGCTTGTGGAGCTCAGAAAAACTTCCGAAGGCACTGGTTTGGCCATGGCTAAGATCAATCAGATCATCTCCAAAATCAATTTTGATGACAGTGCTGCTGCGGTTATTTTAAGCGATACCGCCGCCGCCAATCAAATCAGAAAGGTGTTTGCCAACTTAGAAACCTCTAGCGAAGATGTCAATGTTATCACCAAAAACTTGGATGCTTATATATCGGAAATAAAATCAGGAAAGGGCGCTCTCAATCATCTTACGCAAGATGAAGCTTTCGTAAAGGAAATAGATTCTACAATGATTCAGATAAAGGAAGCATCAGAAAAACTAAATGAAAACATGGAGGCCTTGCAGCATAACTTCTTTTTTCGTGGTTATTTTAAGAAAAAAGCACGCCAAGAACGGAAGGAAGCCAAGAAGAATGAGTAGGTTTCCTCTTGCTTATGGATTTTAATGCCCTGAAGAACTCGATTAACGACTTCAAATAAATTTCAGGATATCTGCTGAGGTTGAATTCGATATAATCAGCTTGTGACCTATGGATCGACCCACACTAATCTAATTTAAACGGCTATCGGATGGATGCCCCAACGATTTTTATTTGCTTGGGCAAAATCGGATTTATATTTCGCCGGAATGGCTTCTTCATTGAGCATTGTTCCTGCTTTTATGGATGGAAAAAGTTCTTCATAAGTAATCATGGCATTCAGTGAGACCCGTCGATAAATATGGGATCGGGTTAGGTTTTTTGCTTCATCCAAACCGGTTGCGCCCAAGAGTTCAACAAAGTTTTTTATTGTCTTTTCATGATAATTTGCCACACGGACCTTTTTGTCTTCAGGAACCAAACCTATCGTCAACCTTGGGTCCTGTGTGGTGATTCCTGTGGGACACTTATTGGTGTTGCACAACAGCGCTTGAATACAGCCCAAGGCCATTTTCATACCACGAGCCTGATAACATCCGTCGGCTCCCAAGGCAATGGCACGTGCCACATGAAAGGCAGAGGTGATTTTACCAGAGGCAATAAGTTTGATGTGTTTCCGTATATCCAATCCATTGAGAATATTATGGACAAAATCAAGACCGTCAATCAACGGGGCACCGACATAGTTACTGAACTCCGGTGGTGCGGCGCCCGTGCCTCCTTCGCCACCATCTACAGCAATATAGTCAGGATAGATATCCAGGTCCAACATGGCTTGACAAATGGATATAAATTCGCTTTTATAACCAATACACAACTTAAATCCAACGGGTTTTCCGCCAGATAAATCTCTTAGTTTTTGAATGAACTCCACCATTTCAATTGGTGAGTTAAAAGCGGAATGGTAGGGCGGGGAGTTGACTCTGGTATGTGGTTTAATGTGTCGGATTCGTGCAATTTCCTCTGAGTTTTTCTCGGCCGGTAAAATGCCGCCATGGCCAGGTTTGGCACCTTGTGAAATTTTGAGTTCAATCATTTTGACGTGGGGATGTTTTGCTTTTTCAGCAAATAGTTCCGGATTGAATTTTCCTTCTTCATCCCGACATCCAAAATAAGCGGTACCGATTTGCCAAATCAAATCGCCGCCATGCTTTAAATGATAATCACTCAAACCACCCTCGCCAGTATTATGGGCAAAGTTCCCAATTTTAGCACCGGCATTCAAGGCCTCAACGGCATTTCCACTAATGGCACCGAAACTCATGGCTGAAATATTTAAAATACTGGCGGAGTAAGGGTGTTTACAATCCTTGTTTCCGATCAGAAACCGGGGATCATGATCTAAGGTCTCAAAAGGTTTTGGCGCGATAGAGTGGCAAATCCATTCATAGCCTTCTGCATAGAGATCCAGCTGGGTGCCAAACGGAATCGTATCCCGAACGCCTTTTGCCCTTTGATAAACCGTGGAGCGGTCAACGCGATTAAAAGGACGGCCATCAATATCGGATTCAATAAAATACTGATACATTTTTGGTCGTAAATCTTCCAGCAAATAGCGTAGCCTCCCTACGACGGGATAATTTCGCATAATGGTATGTCGGGTTTGAAACATATCATAATATCCCAAAATGGTTAGGCCTAAAACAATGGCAAAAAGCACATACCAGTTTGGACTTAAAAAAATGGCTAGGGCGAGAGTGATCAAGAGCGAGGCACTTGATAGGATACAAAAGTTGGTGCGCATAACAGAATTTTTTAGTCTCACCGCCCTATTTTAAGCATCTATAGAGCGCTTAGGTGAATTTTTAATAATTCTTTTAATACTGAGTGTAAATTACGAAATATAAAGATGATTTTCTTGAAAATTCATATTGAAATTTTCTCAATTGATTAACCTCCATATTTGGTTATGCGAGTGGTTTGTCGGTCGTTATATTAAGATGTACTTATTGATGGTCAATAGTAATGTCCAATCTATAAATACGGGTGGGTTAAACCAAAAGAGGCTGTATTATATGCTTTTATTTCTGTTTTAAACGACTACGAAGCATACACAAGACCCCAATTTCCTCTTTGGATAAATTTTCGGCTTTTTTGAGTAATGTATTGATTTCTTTTTCAAAATATTTCAAGGTGCGTCCTTGAGTGTAGTCGTCAATAATTCTTGGGTCTATATAAGAGGTTCTGGCAACCGAAGGCGTGTTGCCCAATCGTTCTGAGACACGGTTAACCGCTTCTTTAATATTTTTATCCAATGACTTTTGATCTTTTTTGTCCACCACACCCAGTTCATCCAAAGCGATGGCAGCAATCATGGTTCCTGCCCAAGTTCTAAAATCCTTGGCTGAGAATTCTTCACCCATGACTTCGTGGATATAGGCATTCAGATCGTCGCTTTTAACATCGATAATATTATCGTCTTCATCGAGATATTTAAAAATTTCATAACCTTGCATATCATCAATCTCTTGAACTATTTTGGCCAATTTTTTATCAACGATATGTTTTTCTTGCTCTTGACCCGACTTCCCTGTATATTCAAAAATGATTTCGTCCCCATTGATCGTAAGATGTTTATGTCGTAATGTCGTGAGTCCGTAGGTCGCATTTTCCTTAGAGTAAGTATCGCTCCCAGGTCTGAAAAATGCAGATTCCAATAACCTGAGCATGGTGGCCATGACTTTATCGCGATTCAGTTTTCGTTTTCGTAAATGCTGACCAGTGACGCGTCGCATATGTTCCAACTGATCCGCAAATTCAATAATGCGATCAAATTTTTTTGAGTTTTGTTTTTCAATATACTTGGGATGATAGATATATTGTTTCCGATCCTTATCATCCCGCCCTGTCACCAAGAGGTCTGCTTTTCTATTTTCGTTAATTTCAACATCGGTCCACGCAGGTGGAATGACGAGCGATTTTATCCAGTTACGGATATCATCATCTTTAATGGTTTTACCATTTTTATCCTGATAGGTAAAACCTTTACCGCGTTTTTTTCTGTAATACATGGTCGGGATTTTTTTTTAAAAATAAATCAAAAATACAAGTCTGATAATCTCAATACCTCTAATTCTTGATCATATTGCAAAAATTTTGATGGAAATTGGACAGGGCATTTCGTGGATGAGATGTACTTGGATCTTGTCAAAAGAAAAGTTTGTATTGAAATTTATTTCAGATTGACTGGATATTACGTATAACCATTTAACTTTGATATTCTAACCAAGAATCAAAAAAATTATCCAAAATGTCAAAAAGAACAGCTTCCATAATCCTTATGTTGGTACTTCTGTTTTCTGTAGAAGCACTTATGGCCCAGCAAAATTCAATTGAAAAACCGCCATTTTTAAAATATGAAAACAGCCGATGGGTAGATTCCATCATGAAGCGTCTGTCTCCCGATGAACGCATTGCACAACTCATCATGGTGGCCGCTTATTCCAATAGGGGCGAAGAGCATAAGCAGGAAATTTTAAAGCTGATAAATGAACAGAAGATTGGCGGACTTATTTTCTTCCAGGGTGATCCGGAATCTCAGGTCAAGCTGATGAATGATTATCAAGCTGCTTCAAAAGTTCCGTTGTTGGGTGCCATTGATGCCGAATGGGGTTTAGGAATGCGCTTAGACAGCACCATAAATTACCCGTTCCAGATGGCTTTGGGTGCCATTTCGGACAATACGCTTATTTATGATATGGGCGCAGAGGTTGCTCGGCAGATAAAACGTACCGGTTTACATGTCAATTTTGCTCCCGTGGTGGATGTCAACAATAATCCGAATAATCCAGTGATCAATTTCCGATCTTTTGGAGAAGATAAATACAATGTGGCTGACAAATCAGTGGCTTATATGAGGGGAATGCAGGATAATTATGTCATGACTACGGCCAAACATTTCCCAGGGCACGGCGATACGGATACCGATTCGCATTTTGACTTACCACAAATCAATCATTCCTTAAAACGGTTGGATACCCTCGAATTATTTCCATTTAGAAAAGTAATTGAAGCAGGCATTGGCGGTATAATGGTTGCACATTTGAATATTCCCGCACTCGATTCCACCGGTATTCCTTCCACATTATCCAAACCTATTATTACCGATTTGCTCAAGAATAAAATGGGTTTTGAAGGCTTGATAGTGACCGATGCCATGAATATGAAAGCCCTTACGAAAACCTATTCGCCAGGAATTGTGGATAAGGACGCCATTCTTGCTGGAAATGATCTTTTGGAATTTACCGAAAATGTTCCAAAGGCCATTTCAGAAATCAAAAAAGCTATTGAACGCGGATTGATAACCCAAGAAGAAATAGACCGTCGGGTCAGAAAAGTACTTGCCGTAAAGCAATGGGTTGGATTGGATAATTATCAACCGATGGCACCGGAACATATTTTGACCGAGCTAAATACGCCAGAAGCCAACCTACTCAATCGAAAATTGGCTGCGGCTTCTCTTACAGTACTTAAAAACGATAAAGATATCCTTCCTTTTCGGGAGTTGGATTTGGTGAAGTTTGCATCCGTTTCCATTGGCTCTGAACATGAAACCCCGTTTCAGAAAAGTCTGAAACTATACACCAAGGTGGACGATTTTCAATTACCGTTAAAGGCCACCCAAGCACAAGTTATGGAATTGAAGAAAAATCTCGAAGATTTTGATTATGTCATTACAGCAATCCACGATACAAGCAGGTTTCCACGTAATAGTTTGGAACTTTCGACTTCGGTGCAAAAATTTATCAGTGAATTATCCGAGAAGGAAAATACTGTTATTACCTTTTTCAAAAATCCTTATGTCCTGAATAAAATAGAACATATTGAACAGGCTGCCGGACTGATAGTTGCCTATCAAGATAATAAAAACACACAGGAACTGACAGCACAGCTTATTTTTGGCGGCATTGGCGCCAACGGAAAGTTACCTGTGAGCATTGGCGAAAAATTCCATTCCGGTGATGGCTTGGAAATTGAGGGTGGCCTACGGTTTAGTTACACGCTTCCCGAAGCGGTTGGGATGGATTCTAAAGTTTTAGTCAATGGCATTGATTCGCTGATGCAGCAGGCCATGCAAATGAAAGCCATCCCTGGTGGCCAGGTTTTGGTGGCTAAAAATCAGAAGGTGGTATTTTATAAGGCTTACGGACTTCAAAGTTATAACGACACCATAAAAGTGAAAAAGGACGACTTATATGATTTGGCGTCGGTGACTAAAATTTCCTCTGCCATGGCGGCCTTAATGAAGTTATATGATGAAGGAAAGTTTGATTTGGACGGTACATTGGCCGATTATCTGCCAAAATTCAAAAGCAGCAATAAGGCAGACATTTCTTTTCGTGATATTTTAACCCACCAGGCACGTTTCCGAGCTTGGATTCCATTTTATAAAGACATGTACCGAAAAAACGGTAGTTATAAATGGTGGACCGTAAAAAAGGATTCTTCAGCGCGATATCCCACAAAAGTTACTGATGACATGTATTTGCATCGTAACTATTCAGATAAAATCGCCAAGGCAATAAGAAAGTCTCCTTTGTTGGAAAAGAAGGCTTATGTCTATTCCGACTTCTTTTTCATTTTAGCACCTCGTGTTGTTGAAAGCATGGTAGATGAGGATTTTGATACCTATTTGCAAAACAATTTTTACCGGCCTTTGGGCGCGAATACGATTACTTACAAGCCATTGAATAAGTTTCCATTAAAAGAAATTGTACCGACCGAAAATGATTATTATTTCCGTCATATTCCAATTCATGGGACTGTTCATGATGAAACGGCGATCATGCTTGGCGGGGTTTCAGGCCATGCAGGATTATTTGCAAATGCCAATGATCTTGCAAAATTGATGCAGATGTACCTCAATATGGGGACTTATGGTGGGAAAAGATATATTGAAGAGGAAACTCTGAGAAACTTTTCCAAAACCCAATTTCCAGATTCAGACAATAAGCGGGCCTTAGGTTTTGACAAACGTCGTCCCGATAAGAATGGAATTGTGCACAATACCGCACCAGATGCAAGTGATCTGAGTTTTGGCCACACTGGATTTACAGGGACAATGGTTTGGATGGATCCGGAGGCGGATTTATTGTACATTTTCCTTTCCAACCGTGTGACGCCCTCGCGTGATAATTATCGTTTGTACAACTTGAATACACGTACGCAGATCCAGCAGATTCTTTATGACGCAATAAACGCAGCTCCTAAAAAATGATAGCCATGATAATTTTTTCAAGTAATTAAGGAAATTGACTATACAAATTTTACAACAATCGAAATGAGATGAATTAGAGTGCTATTAAAGCGAAAGGGATTTATAGGATGGTTTCTGAAATTTCAAGAAAGAATGAGGTTAATTTTATTCTTAGTTTAATAAAGTCTCTTTGACATCAAATGTTTTTCCTAAAACCACCTTATAGCCTTTAATCATCCAAGCGAGCTTCGGATGATTTTGTCGTGCAGATAAATATATTTCGTCCATAAAAGTATTCCAATTATATGAGTTGACATGGTCAATGGCATAGGTGAGATTGAAATTATGGATATAGGTTGTATGCCACCAACCAGAGGGGATGAAAAGCGTTTCTCCTGGTTTCAGAGTGGTTTTTATAGCCTTAGCATTTTTAAATAACGGGTATTTGCTATAATCAGGATCCAAGATATTAACGGGGCTTTGGTTGCGGAGTACTTTATCAGGATAAAAGCAAGGCGTCTGGTCAGGTGAGTATAAGATAAAGTCTTTTTCTCCTATTATTTGAGTCAATTGGGTATGTACCCCAAGATAATCAATATGCAAGGTTGGGAAGGAACATCCTTTTCCGCCAAAAAAGAGTTGTCGTTGATTTGTTCGTTTAGCGAAAACATTCAATAACAAAGGACTGAATAAGCGGTTGGATTTTCCGTAAACTATTTTTGGTATGACATCTACATATTCTGGGAAATCGTTATTGAGGTCGAATATATTGGGATAGGGCGCTTTGTTTTCTGGAGTTGAGGCCATACATAAATCAATTATTTCTGATAAGGTATAGGTTTTTCCGTTTATGGTTCTTTTTAAGTGATTATAATTTGCTTTAAAGAATTCTGGTGTGAATTTTTCTGAAGATGCCCATTTCGCCTTGTCGGTTACCACTACTGGGACTGAGTTTTTCACAAATTTATTATAAAATTCTTTTTCTGAAAGACCACTGCATCTTTCTATTTTGGATATACTATTTGGAGACTCCATTTCTCTTACTTTTAAATTACATAGACAAAATATTATAACTTTTATATTTGGTTCAACTCATCTATTTCCCATGCTTAAAAAGGACAAATAGGAATAGAATGTAGCATTGTTCAATGCTCAGTCTTAAAATTCAATAAAGATTAAAAATTGCTATTATAATTCCCTCGGCTCGCTTTATGGGGATGAAATCAGAACAGTGTATATTCTAACAGTAGAGTGTTCATCAGTGTCCGAAATAGGAGAGACCTATATGTTTTATTATAGGGGTTCAAAAAATACATCATAAATATAAATAATTATTATATGATATTTTAGAAGTTTGTTAATAATTTTTATAGAATAGTTAAATTAATTGTTTGGTAGTGAGCATGTTCTGATTTTAATAACTCTAAAAACCCCAAGTAATTACTGGGTGAATTTGTGGATTCTAATAATAAGAGTAATTTACAGTCTCATTTCAAATTTTGATCTCCTATGGAAAAATTCAAATCAATTTCCTTACCCGATATTTCAGACGCCTTGCTACCTATGGCGTATCCTTCCAAGAAGAAAAGCTTACCAAGCTCGGGGATTGTCTTGGCGGCTGACGTCGGTGGATCAAAAACGGATCTTGCACTTTTCAAAATTGAAAAAGGAAAATTGATTTCAATCAAAAAAGAGCGCTATGCAACCAAAGATCATGCTTCTTTTGTAGAGTCTATTCTTAAATTTCGAGGTGATGAAACCTATATCATTGATTGTGCCTGTTTAGGTGTGGCCGGGGTAGTAGATGGCGATAGAGTTAGAGGCGTCAACTTTGCTTGGGAGATTGATGCAAAAAAGTTGGAATCCGAATTGAATATCAAGCGCATCATGCTTATAAACGATCTTCATGCCAATGCTTACGGACTCGCGGGACTTGAAGAGACGGATTTTGAAATTGTTACCGAAGGTAAGATAAACAAAGGCAATGCTTCAATTATCTCACCCGGCACAGGGCTTGGTGAAGCTGGAATGTATTGGGACGGTTCACATTATCACCCTTATGCCAGTGAAGGCGGGCATTGTAGTTTTAGTCCCAGAGATCTTGTCGATATCGAACTTTGGAAATTTTTGAATGCAAAATTTGGTCATGTCAGTTGGGAAAGGGTTGTTTCGGGACAGGGCATTTATAATATCTATCAATTTTTGCGAAAATTTGAAGGTAAAAAAGAACCGGATTGGCTTAGTAAACAATTTCTTGAAGGGGATCCTGCTGTTGTGATTTCTACTGCTGCCAAAGAAGAAAGCGACCCTATTTGTGTTAAATCACTTCAGCTTTTCGTGAAATATCTTAGTATTGAATCGGCACAACTCGCTCTAAAGAACAAATCTACTGGCGGTATTTATATAGGTGGTGGAATCGTTCCAAAAATTCTCAGTCTGATCGATAAAAAAGCGTTTTATGAAACGTTTATTGAGGTCGGTCGTATGGAGACTTTATTGAAATCCATTCCGGTCAAAATTGTTTTGAATGATAAGACACCAATGATGGGAGCTGCCTATTATGCGGCTATGGGGATTGAAAATTGAGATGAAAAAACACTGTAATATGAGTTTTTGATTCGTGTTTATGAAACTAAAAAACCTTTGTAATGAACATTAATTTTAGCAGGGTATGCAATTATTTTAGTGTTTAAGATTTTCGTTATAATTAAAGAAAACATGATAAAGTGAGAAAATTTAAATTGGCCATCATCGGCAGTGGATCATTAGGTAGTATTATTGGAAAAGTTGTTTCACAGGAATTACGTGAGGACTTTGAAATCTTAGGTGTATTTAGTGGTAAGTTGGAAAATGCAATAAAGTTGGCAGATGAGATAGGTGGGAAGGCCTATAAAACCTTAGATGAAATAATTGACGATCAACCAGATTATATTATAGAGGCTGCTTCTCCTGATGTGTTTAAAGAAATTGGCGTTAAAATCTTAGCAAATGGTATTCATCTCATTCCTTTATCCGTTGGTGCTCTTGCTGACAACGAGTTTTATAATAAGGTTAAAGAAACAGCACGCAATAATAAAAGTCGCGTGCATATCCCATCAGGAGCTGTAGGCGGTTTTGATGTTTTACGAGCATCAATGGCGATGGAGGATGTCAAAGTCAATATTACTACAGAGAAATCACCACAATCAATAAATGGAGCACCATTTTTAAAAGGTAGAAAGCTTTCTGAAGAAAAAACAGAAGAAATTTTCAGTGGCTCTGCAATGGAAGCCATTGAGCATTTTCCTAAAAATGTAAATGTGGCTGTAGCTACTGCTTTGGCAACAACAGGAGTTGAAAACACTAAAGTATCCATTAGAAGTATTCCTGGATTTAAAAGCAATAAGCATAAGATCAAACTAAAAGGAGAGACTGTAAACGTTAAGGTTATTATTGAGACGACGCCGTCTGAGGATAATCCTAAATCGAGTTCACTGGCGGCTTATAGTGTGATTGGTTTACTTAAAAACTTAGTTGCTCCTATTAGGTTTTAGTATCCTGAATCACCGAAAAAAAAGGGCTAACTTTAAAAATTAGCCCTTTTGCTTTATGAATTTTCAGATCCAATGATTTCGTCAATCTGCCTTCTTCAATCGAAAAAACGTGATTTCTATAAATGATGATTTTCGGTATTAATACCTATACAAGGCATTTACCCTTGAGTTTGGATTGGGCATTTCATCCTTTTCCAACAAATAAACGTTACCACCTTTTAAGAAGGTTTTTATGGCTGCCATATTCATTAATGAAATGTTGTTGTCTTTATCTTCACCTTCCGTAACCGTTATGACATCATTTTCTTCTTTGTAGGTTCCAAAAATATCTTCTTTGTTTTCACAGAATAAGGCTTCAATTTGTCCATTAATGGCTGCCGGTAAAATTTTTCCAATGCCAATTGACGTTTTTCCTTTTCCTTGTTCATTTAAGAACTGAGCAATATCGTCCTTACGTTCTTGGTCGAATACAGGGGCCATTCTTTCCCAGGCCAATTCGTGGATTTCAAAGATGTCGGTATCGCTGAAATCGGTGGTTAGATTTTCTTCCATGAGGTTTGCATAAGTATTGACTTCCTTATAGATGTCAAAAAGAGGACTTTGAGCTGCAATTAACAAGGGCATGGTCTCCTCTCTGAAAATAGTGGCAAGTCCATCGTTTATGGCCCTAAAATACTTTTTGATTTCATTTTTTCTTTGGCCGGTAGCTGCTTCCTGTCCGTGGTACATTGCTTGACCAGATCCTGTAGCTCCTGATCTAAATTGGAGGTTTTTTTCAACAAAATCAAAACCAACGCGATCCTGTTTGGTTTCTGGGATTAAATCCTCAATATCAATTTCAGTGAAGCTGTGTCTTCTACATTCGTATAATTTCACGTTGTCCCTGTCAAGCGATAGCAAATAAAAACTACCATCACCAACAAACATCGGCATCAATGGTTTTAAATAGAACGTGTTTGATATATGGCTATACGCTTTGAAATGAACGGGAAGTGTATAACTTTTAAAAAAACCATCAGCTGAAAAAATAGCAAGCCCATCAGATTGTTCTCGCCAAAATGAACTATTATCAATGAGTTCCTGGATAGGCTGAGTTAATTTATTGATTCCATCGGCATTAAGTCCTTTTTGGGACAACTTATCCTTGGCGTCTTTTAATTGGTTTTTTAGAGATAAAGGATCTTCTTCCTGTAAGACTTTTTCACCCGCTCGATGTGTCGGAATAAAAATTGAAATACAATGTTCTTGATTTACATTGTGTAGTTCCTCTATTTCTTTTTGAGTTATCAAAGGCATATTATTTTGGTTTTAAGATTAATAATTATCAGAAGCTTGAATACTTCTGTACATGTAACTACCAATATACCTTTAAAACAACGAGTGTCAAATGACCTGGGTCAGTTCAACGACAATGGGGTATAGGGTGTTTTTTATTTTTCAAAAATCATCACTTATCAAAAGGGATCAATTCTCTCGACATATGACATATAAGGAATAGATAGGGAAATTATATTTCGAAAGAACCTTGATTTTAAATTCGAGTGACCTAGGTCATTTCAAATTTTAGTAAAATCTGATACATTGGAACTTGTAATAGATGATGGTAATTTTAAAACCATCAGTCTCAAAAAAATATTGGGTTATCAAAGAATCGGTATTGAATTGAAACTTTGAAACGTCATTTTAAAGAAAAATACAGTGGAAAAACCAGTTTTATATAACTCCAATAGGGAGTTTGAACATCAACAATGGAAAGGTGAGATTGCTTTTTGGAAGGAAGAACTAGAGTCTTTCAACATCAAGTTAAGTGAATTTATCACCCGTTGGGGGGATAAGGAGGTGCTTGATCAGATAGGGGACTATCAGAAACAATTTATTTTCCATGGTGGTGTTATAGAAGATTTACTTGAAGCTCTTGAACATCAAGAGGTGTTTATAATGGCACAAACTGATGCCGGTAAACTCAAACATGATGCAAACTTGGTCAAAGATCATAAGGACTTTAGAAACCGAATGGAAACCCAAAGAGAAATCTACGCCGAACTTAAAAAGAATGTGTTCAGGTTTTTAGAAGAACACTTATAATCTTAATGCATTAATCAAAACAATCTTCATAACGCAGTAACACAGTAAAGTAGGGAGTATACCAGATTTATTCGTGCTGTGTTCTACCAAATAATCTTGAGTGTAGACATTTTGAATGAAACTACTATTCTAAATTCTCGGTGTGTTTTTCTGTAAGATCTTTCATGACGATCGTTCTGTACGGATACGGAATTTCAATACCTTCTTTGTCAAAGCGTTTTTTAGTGCTTTCCAGAACATCACACTTTAACGAAAATGAATCGGGGTGGTTGCGTACCCATGCCCATGCCCTGATGGTCATTGAAAAATCATTCAGTTCTGTCAATGCTGTTCTTACCATCGGTTTGCCTTCTTCAATATCTGATTGTGAACGGGTATCAAGAATTAATGGATGGTTTTCACATTCTTCCTGCATGATTTTTTTTGCCAAATCGATATCACTATCGTAAGAAATCCCTATTTCTATGCGTTCACATAGGGTGTGTTCTTCCAAATCATAATTGATCAATTTTTCTTTATTGATGATCGCATTGGGAATGACGATTCGTTTATTTTCAAAATTTCTAATGATGGTATGTCGCAAGGTAACATCCGTGACCGTACCCACCATGGTATCAGATATCTTCACCCTATCGCCAATTCTAAATGGTTTAAATGCAATAATAAACAGGCCTCCTGTGATGTTCGCTAAGCCTTCTTGCGCGGCAAACCCAACAATCAGCGCAATAATGCCGGCACCTCCAATAGTAGTTTGGGCAACGCCTTTAAGCGATGGAAAGGCTAATGAAGCAATCAAGGCACCAATAAGTCCAATAAGAATTAAAGCAACATAACGCAGAAATTTAAAATTGGTGGGATCATCATTCTCTTCAATTTTCTTGGAAATTTTATACTTGAACCACAAATTGCTTATCATCAAGGAAATAATCGTCAGCACAGCTACGAGACCTACATAACCGAACAGTTTAGAATAGCCTCTCATAACTGCTTCAGTTTCCTCATCAATAAAGATGAAACTCAATGCAATTAGACCAAGCAAGAGCCATAATACCGTTAAGATTTGTTTAATTAAATTTATGGGTCTGACCGATGCTCCCGGGAGTTTTTCTTGGATTTTTTTAATGAACCACTTGCGTAAAACTCTGGTTAATAAATAAAGCGCCGTCACGATTATAATAACCGTTGTCGCGTATATGATGTCAGATTGGTATGTTTCTAAAAATTCGTTCATAATTTTAAAAGTGTTGGTCAAATCAGTAGTTGTAGTTTTTTTGATACTATTTATCAATTCTTTACGCGTCGGATGACTTTAAAAATCAACTCCCACCAGTGGTGTTTATTAGCCTGGGGTTCTTGATGAACAGATCGGTTTAGCGACACCTATCGATCAATCATTCGGCACATCAGCTTCAATCTCACACTTGTTTCAGTATTTAATTTATCCACTCATAAGTTTTTTGAACAACAAAAACAGTGCAATATTTAACAAATTGCAGTTTTCAGGTCAGAAAACTCAAATTTAGCAATTGAATACATCGTAGGACATGATAAAGGTCATTTCATTCGGATTTAAAGAGCAATATCTTTACATAATGTAAAAATATAGAAAAAGTCCTTTAGAACAGTTTATTAGTCTGTTCCAAAAAAGAGTATACACATTATCCTAATCGCTCTATAAAATTTAAATTGCCAAATGCAAAACGATATCACTTCTCAAAATAAAAATATAGGTCACGTCATTGCCGTTCGCGGTAGCGTAGTGGATATAAAATTTGAGAAAAATCTGCCTTCCATTAATATGGTTGTAAAAACCGGAAAGGATTTAGAAATGATTCTTGAGGTGCACATGCAACTTGACAATCAACATATCCGATGCATTGCACTGACCCCAACCCAAGGTTTGGAAAGGGGAATGAAAGCCATTTCTACCTATGCGCCTTTGAAAGTGCCTGTTGGCCCAGAAACATTGGGCCACATGTTTGATGTTTTTGGAAATACACTTGATCATTTTGATTTGCCGCCTAACATGGAACGGCGCAGCATTCACAATCAACCGCCACCGTTGACAGAGCGCTCCACTACTTCGCAAGTTTTTGAAACCGGTATTAAGGCTATTGATGTTTTACTGCCTCTGGAGCGTGGAGGAAAAGCAGGCTTATTTGGAGGTGCAGGTGTTGGAAAAACGGTTTTATTGACAGAACTCATCCACAATATGGTTAAAAATCATCAGGGCGTCAGCATGTTTTGCGGAATCGGTGAACGGAGTCGAGAAGGTCTGGAATTGTATCAGGAAATGAAAGAGGCAGGCGTTTTAGAGGATATGGTCATGATTTTCGGACAAATGAACGAATTGCCGGGAGCCCGTTTTCGCGTGGGACATGCGGCATTGACCATGGCGGAATATTTTAGGGATGACGAGCATAAAGATGTATTATTATTGATTGACAATGTATTCCGATTTATTCAAGCAGGGATGGAGGTATCGGGATTATTGGGACAAATGCCAAGCCGATTGGGCTATCAACCAACCATGAGTACCGAACTATCCCAATTGGAAGAGCGGATCGCGAATTCAAAAACAGGGGCCATTACGTCCATTCAGGCAGTCTATGTTCCCGCAGATGATTTGACGGATCCTGCTGCTGTACATACGTTTTCCCATTTATCGGCCACGATAACCTTGTCTCGAAAAAGAGCGAGTGAAGGGATGTACCCAGCCATCGATTTTCTGCAATCGGGTTCCAAAATGGCAACGCCACACATTATTGGGGAAAGACATTATAATATTGCACAAAAAATAAGGCAGACCTTGGCGGAGTATGAAGAACTTAAAGATATTATCGCTATGTTAGGTTTGGAGCAACTCTCGTTAAATGATCAAAAAACAGTCAACCGTTCACGCCGACTTGAGCGTTTCTTGACGCAACCCTTTTTTACAACGGAGCAATTCACCCAATACAAAGGAAAAAACGTGAGTTTAAAAGATGCCTTGGATGGTTGTGAAAGAATTCTAAACGATGAATTCAATGACTATCCTGAAAGTGATTTTTATATGATTGGAACCATCGATGAAGTAAAAAAGAAAACTGCAGTTAACGTTTAGACCGATGAAAACGAATTTAATGCAACTTAAGATTCTACTTCCGTCTGGCGTTTTTGCCGATATAAAAAACGTGAAACGCATTGTGGTGGAAACAACGGATGGGTCTTATGGTATTTTACCCCGTAGACTGGATTGCACAGCTGCATTGGTGACTGGCATTTTAGTCTACGAAATTGACGATGAAGGAGAAAAATATATTGCGGTGAATGACGGCATATTGATAAAAGCAGGATCGCAGGTGTCCATATCCGTGCGGCATGCCATTGGAAATGCGCCTTTAGGGAAACTTAGGGCCATGGTAGAAAAGGAAATGATTGAACTGGATGAACTGGAAATAAATGCCCGCAACGTAATGGCAAAGTTAGAAACTGGCTTTTTACGAAATTTCCAAAACTTGAGAAGATAATTGTGAAAGAGGAAAAATTAAATAAGAACAGTTCTTTTGAGAAAGTGGTCGGCGACAAGGAAGAGCGAAAACTGCAGGCACAACGCGAAACAAAGAGCGTATGGTCTGGGTTGGGTTTATTTGGAATGATAGGATGGTCCATTGCAGTACCTACGATATTGGGAGCTGCCTTGGGGATTTGGCTCGATAAAAACTTTAAGGAAGATTTCTCTTGGACGCTTAGTCTTTTGGTAGCAGGATTGATGTTGGGATGTTTGATTGCGTGGAATTGGATTCAAAAAGAAAATAAGGAAATTCATAAAAAAAATAAAGATGGAGATGAATGACATATTAAGCCTACTTCCTGCGGTGTTTGCAGGGATTTTATTGGGTGCTATATTTTTCGGGGGACTTTGGCTCACCGTAAATAAAGGTTTGGGCTCAAAAAGGGCGACCCTGATATTTTTGGGCAGTTTGATATTAAGAATGGCAATCATTCTGGTTGGATTTTATTTTGTAGCTGGGGATAGTTGGCAGAAAATGTTGGCATGCCTTGGTGGTTTTTTAATAGCGAGGATTGTGATTACAAACGTCACAAAAAAAATTAAGCAGACAAATCCAGTTTTCATAAAAAAAGTAAACGATGAGAATTAGTCCTGATCAAATGGTGTTTTGGGAATATGGGTTTATCAGTTTAAACCTTACTATTGTTACCACATGGGTATTGATGCTTCTGCTCGCCCTTGGTGCATGGCTGATTACCCGAAATTTAAAATCAGAAATTAAGACCTCTCGCTGGCAGAATGTTTTGGAGATGCTGGTCATTATGATTCGCGATCAAATAAAAGAAGTGGGATTGAAAAAGCCTGAAAAATATATTGGCTTTATCGGGACCTTATTCCTATTTATTGCCGTTTCAAATCTGTTGACCATAGTGCCTTGGTATGAGGCACCAACGGGTTCACTTTCTACCACAGCTGCACTGGCGATATCCGTATTTATTGCGGTTCCCGTATTTGGAATTGCCGATGGAGGCCTCAAGGGATACTTACGTTCTTATTTACAGCCAAACTTTATTATGCTCCCATTCAACATTATCAGTGAGATTTCACGAACTCTGGCATTAGCGGTCAGATTGTTTGGAAACATCATGAGTGGCGGTTTGATTGCTACCGTGTTGATTTCTATAGTGCCATTCTTCTTTCCGATGATCATGAGCGCATTAGGCTTGTTGACGGGAATGATACAGGCTTATATTTTTGCAATTTTGGCAACGGTGTATATTGCGGCGGCTACGCAGGATGAGAAGGGGATAGAGGGTAGAGAGGTAGAGGGTAGTGAATAGGCGGTAGAGAAAAAATGAGGATTATGAGTGATAACGATTAATGGTTGAAGATTGTAGATTTTTGAACAACGGTCAACTTCTAATCAGGGATGTTCAGATAGAAAATAGAGGCGATTTTAACAGTTTTCGGTTATAAAATTGTTAAAAAAAGTCAACTTTCTTCAGGCATGCTCAAACCGACAACAGACAACCGACAACAGATAACTGACAACAGACAACAGACAACAGAAAAACTTAAATTTATAAAACATGGATAACGTAACAATCATCGCAGTGGCATCAATAATCACTGCAGGAATTACAACAGGAATTGGCAGTATGATGCCTGCATTAGGTGAGGGAAGAGCGGTTTCAAAAGCATTGGAATCTATTGCGCAACAGCCCGATGCGGCACCAACAATTACCAGAACCTTATTTGTGGGTTTGGCAATGATTGAATCGACAGCTATTTATTGTTTTGTGCTTTCGATGATCCTCATTTTTGCGAATCCATTTTGGAATCATTTTATAGCGTAATTATTTTATGGAAATCAACTGGTTTACAGTAATAGCACAAATAGTCAATTTTCTCATTTTGGTCTGGCTTTTAAAACGGTTTTTGTACAAGCCGGTATTAGACGCTATTGATGCAAGGGAAAAGAAGATTGCTTCGCAACTTGAGGACGCTGCCACGAAAAAAGCAGAAGCCAAAAGAGATAAAGATCTATTCCGTCAAAAAAATGAAGCTTTTGATAAAGAACGTGTCGCAAAAATGAATGCAGTCCACGAACAGATCGATTCTGAAAAGCAACGTCTATTGGAAGACGTGAGAAAGGAATCTACTGTACTGCGTTCAAAATTCGAGCAGTCGCTCAAGCAACAAGAACAAGAAATAGTAGATCGGCTTAAGAAAAAAACCAAGGATGCCGTTTTTGACATTGCGAAAAAAACACTTTCGGATCTTGCGGATGTCAGTCTTGAGCAACAAGTGGTCACTGTATTTATCGAAAAAATAAGGAATTTGGATGGGGCGTCTAAAACAAAATTTATAGACGCACTCAAAGATAACGAAGGTCCCATTACCATAAAAAGTGTGTTTGATTTATCGGATAGTTCAAAACAGGAACTCGAAAAAGCGATGGAAAAAATCACCGAAAAACAAAATGATTTCCGATATGAATTGGAACCGGAATTGGTAAGTGGAATCAAAATTGAAACGGCAAGTTACCAATTGTCATGGACTATTGATTCCTATCTCGAAGCCTTAAAAAAGGAGAGTATCATCACAAAGGAGAAAGAAAATGCGATCGACTGATTTAGACCAAATATTAGAGGATACCTTTCTGGAGATAAGCGACAGCAAGCAAAATTATGATCCCACGATTCAATTTCGTGAAATGGGAGTCGTAAAGAATGTTTCTGCGGGGATTGCCACCGTAACCGGTTTGCCGGGAACAGGTTTTGAGGAACTATTGGAGTTTCCCAACAATTTGTACGGTATGGCCTTTAATCTGGATGAAGATGAAATAGGCGTGGTACTTTTGGGAAGGAATGATCAACTCCAAGCAGGTGACCCTGTTTTAAGGACCCATCGGGTTGCTGACATTCCTGTGGGCGACGGTCTTATTGGTAGGGTTGTGGATTCGCTCGGGAATCCGATGGATGATAAAGGTCCCATTTCGTTTCAACGCCGATATCCTATTGAACGGCCTGCGCCACCTATTATGAGTCGCGAAGCTGTCAATGCGCCTTTGCAAACTGGCATTAAAGTTATCGATGCGATTATTCCCATTGGGCGTGGACAACGTGAATTGATTCTTGGAGATCGACAAACGGGGAAAACCTCTATTGCCATCGATACCATTCTCAATCAGCACGATAAAAATGTGTTATGCGTCTACTGTGCTATCGGGCAACGTACGGCAGCGGTTGCCACAGTGATTTCTGAACTTCAGGAGAAAGGCGCCATGGATTACACGGTGGTCGTATTTTCGGAAGGTAACAGTTCGCCTGGGCTTCAATATTTAACGCCGTATGCGGCTACAAGTATTGCTGAGTACTTTATGGAACAGGGACGCGACGTTTTGATTGTCTATGACGATTTGACCAAGCACGCGCGTGCGTATCGCGAATTGTCACTTTTACTGCGTCGACCACCCGGCAGAGAAGCATTTCCCGGTGATATTTTTTATATCCATTCCAGACTTCTGGAACGGTCAACCCATCTCAATGAAGCTAATGGGGGTGGATCCTTGACGGCTTTACCCATTATCGAAACACAAGCTCAGGATATCTCGGCCTATATCCCCACAAACATTATTTCCATTACAGATGGCCAGATCTATCTCTCGCCAAAACTGTTCGAATTGGGTTTACTTCCAGCGGTAGATATCGGAAAATCGGTTTCTCGGGTAGGAGGCAAGGCACAGTTAAGAGCGTATCGGAAAATTGCGGGTAATTTGAAACTTGCCTATGCGCAATCAGAGGAATTGGAAACATTTTCACGCTTTGGAACCCGTTTGGACGCGGATACCCAAAAAATGATTGAACGAGGAAAAAGAATTCGGATGATTTTCAAACAGCCTGAAATGGAGCCTGTTTCGGTACCAGAGCAACTCTTGGTATTGATGGCGCTCATCCATGGTGTTTTTGACACGGTTCCTTTGGATAAAATCACAAAGGCAGAAGATCTGATTAAAAAGAAATCATCCCAATTACCTGATGCGGTGTTGCGACGCATCTTTTCCTCAGAATCCTTGAACGAGGCCGATGAAGCTGTTATTGTGTCCTTGGCAAAAGATGCCATCATCAACATTCCTGAACTCGAGAATCATGAGTGATACTTTAATCAATCTCCAAAGAAGACAGCAAAGTGCGGGCGATATGGGATCTGTGGTTAGAACGATGAAGGCTATGGCCACGTCCAATATCACCCAATACGAGATGTCCGTACAATCTTTACAGGATTATTACCGCACCATTTCCCTTGGAATCCATGCCTGTTTCAAAAAGGAAAGGATTTCGTTGATCGCAGATCATCACGATAAGAAAAACTCAAAATCCGTGGCCATCATCTTTGGATCCGACCAGGGATTGGTGGGACGGTTCAACGATACCATAAGTTCCTATGCACAAGACATCATCAAAGAACTTCCCGGAGAGACGGAAATTTGGGTCGTTGGCGAAAGAGTTTATGCCTTGCTTTTGGATGGAAAATTCTCACCTACAAAACGTTTTACGGTTCCTAATTCTGTAACTGCGATCACCCCTTTGGTCAACGAAATTCTAATTAAAAGTGAAGCCTACCGACAGAAAGATCAGTTTTATAATTTTTATATTTTTCACAACAGGCCAACGGATGGCGCCAATTATCGACCAGAAAGCCAACAATTGTTTCCGCCAGATAAGAAATGGGAAGAGGACATAGCAACTATGGAATGGCCGTCGCAAAATGTGCCACAAGTGATTGGCGGCACTGAAAGTACTTTACGTACGCTGATTAGGGAATATCTCTTTGTTTCCTTGTACAAGGCCAGTGCAGAATCTTTGGCTGCAGAAAACGCCAGCAGACTCGAAGCCATGGAGCGCGCAGAAAAAAACATTGATGAAATGTTGGAGGATTTGAAACGCGGTTACAATCGCCTGAGACAAAGCACCATCGATGAAGAACTTTTTGATGTGATTGCAGGATTTGAGGCACTAAAGGGAAAGTGATGTGAGACAAATAATTGGTCGTGTCTGCTTAATGTATGATGGTTATATATTTGAATATTAGAGCAATCTTGTCACATTTCCACCAAATCATAAATATAACTGAAAAGGCCTTTGAAGTTTTCAAAGACCTTTTCAGTTTATAATAATTGCTAAGCTTAATATGTTTTTCATCTCAGTTTTACGTTATTGGAGATCACGAAGTTTCAATTAAACTAAAAGTCTATTGTAGGCCCAGCATAAGGAACCATTCCAACTGGTCGGTGTGTGAGCTCCGCTCTTCTAGCTTCCAACTTGCTTTGAACTTCAATTTTTTCAGCTTCCATTCTTCTCGCTGCATCTCTAATATACTGTTCGGTTTGCTCACGAATGGTGGTTTTTAATTCTTGTTCTTGCTGTTGTTGATAAACTCTTAGATTCCTTTGGTTTTCCTCTGAGTTTATCTTTTTAAGATTAAAATCTTCTTGAGCAGACATCCCCATGATAGAAAATGTTGCAATTGATAGGCAAATAAAAATACGTTTCATAATAAATAATTTTTAAGGTTAATAATTTTTGGAACACATCTAATCATATAAATAAACATCTTGGCTATTAATGTTCCAATCTGCATTCAATATACGTGATAATTAGAGTGTTAGCAATGACTTGGGTCAGTTATATTGTTTTGTAATGTCAATTGAGATGACTCATGGTTGGAAGTAATGGGAAAGCCTGAAAAGACATATTTGCCAAATAAAACTTAGGAAGTGATGGTTGAGAGCAGAATCTGAGTGATAATTCTGGCCATTAGGAGGTAAGTGTGAAAAACTAAAAAAAACCAGATAGGTTAGATCAGAAGTGACCTTATGATTCTTTTTCCTACTTGGTTTAGTATGAATGCCTTTTTATTGAATCGTTAAGTGGTTATAAAGCTAAAGATGGAATTTACCATAATTTTTGGCGTTAAAACTTATTAAAGGAATTTTACCGTAGGACTTCATTTTTTTCAGAAGATTTCGGTAAAATAGATCCGCAGCTAAGCTCGTGTTTTCGCGCTCAAGCATTCCGATGATATCTGCATTGTTTTTTTCGGAATATCTTTTCAGTTCCGTGAAAATATCATCCGAATATAAAACATCTAACTCAACGTTGGCATATTTCACATGTTTATCAATCTTTTCTTTTCTTAGTGTTTGCTCTACGTCACATACGGTTTTTTCCAATGGGCAAATATGCACTATTTTGATTTTCGCTTCAAGCGGCTTGGCGATTGTTGCCAATTTACAAAGAGCATCAAGATCTTCTTGTTGAAAATCTGAAGCATAGACAATGGTTTTTATCGGACTATAATGTGCGTCTTCAGGAATTGTTAAGACAGGATAAGGTGCTTTTTCGACAAGACCTCTTGCCGTACTTCCCATAATCAATCGTCGTAATTTGCTTGTACTATTCAGCCCAGTGACGATCAATAGCGATTGGATCTTTTCGGCTTTGGATACTATGCCATCTACCGATGACTTATCCTGAATCGCTTCAACCGAAATATTCAACGTTTCTAAGTCACCTCCTAAATGTTCAATGCAAAAGGCCTCAAGTTTGTCATTATGCTTCTTGAAAGTATCCTGTTCGCGATTTGGGAAAGGTATTCTCGCTCTGGCTTGCATAGCCGAGGGACTTTCAAATACGTGAACTACCCATAATTTGGCGTTTAGGCCCAAACTCATCTGATAGGCATATTTTAAGGCAGCGACGGAGCTTTCTGAATAATCGGTGGCGTATAAAATTGATTTCATTGTACCTATAGTTTTAATTAAAAATCAAATTTATGAAACGAATCATCAAAAAGAAATGATATTCATCATCTTGACTTTTAATTATTTAATTAGCATTAACGCCTTCCACACTTTGATGCGATTTTTATTATGGCGTGACATTGAATTTCACGCGTGTTATTTTCTAAAAATTGGAAGTCTAAAGTTTTTCTATTGTCGTTTTTTACTAGTAAATTCCATGTTTCTTATTGAAAATACTTTAAAACAACAGGCTTTTGGTCTCAAAACAAAAAAGATAAATATGATTGATAAAATAGGTGTTCTCGGCTTAGGAAAAGTGGGTAGTCTTGTGGCGACTTTATTAAGTTCGAAATATGAAGTAGAAGGTATGGATCGGGATAAACCTGACGAAGCATTTCCTTTTAAAATTGTACAAGGAGACGTTTCTAAAGACGAAACGATTCGTGATTTTCTTAAAAACAAACAAGCGGTTGTGTCTTGTTTACCTTACTTTCTCAATATAAATATCGCCCGAACAGCAGCTGACATGGGTGTGCATTACTTTGATTTAACTGAAGATGTGCCCACATTGAATGCCATTCGAAAATTGTCAAAAGATAGCAAATCCGTTTTGGCACCACAATGTGGTTTGGCTCCTGGATTTATTGGAATCCTCGGCGCGGGATTATATTCGCAATTTTCTGAAATTCGATCGGTGAAGTTGAGGGTTGGCGCACTGCCTTTACATCCTATGGGGCAATTGGGCTACAGTTTTACTTGGAGCGCTGAAGGGGTGATCAATGAATATCTTAACGACGCCGAAGTCATTCATAATAGTCAGCGTAAAATGGTGAGTTCCCTCGACGATGTGGAATCCATCAATATCAACGGACGCCAATACGAAGCTTTTTCTACTTCAGGCGGATTGGGAACCATGTGCGAAACTTTAGATGGCACAGTGGATACGTTGAATTACAAAACCATGAGATATCCAGGACATCGGGATGGCATGAAATTGCTGCTTTACGATCTGCAGTTAAAAAACGATCGGAAGTTGGCAAAGGACATCTTAAACAATGCGTTGCCTCTAGTCGATGAAGATATCGTTTTGATTTATGCCGCTGTGGAAGGAAAGATAGATGGTGATTTGAGAAGAAAGGAATTTAGCGAATCTTACCGCAGAATTAATTTGAACGGGAAAGATTGGCGTGCCATAAGCTGGACGACTGCCTGCAGTATTTCAGCCGTAGTCGATCTTGTTTCCGAAGGCAAATTAAAAAATAATGGGTTTATTAAGCAGGAAGAAATTTCGTTGGATATGTTCCTGAAATCGCATTTCGGATCGATGTATGAAACTTATAAAGACTCTAAATAATTTGATAATATCGCTCTAAACAGGCTTTTGATAATTACAAAAACAATAAACAATGAAACTAATTTCTTGGAATATAAATGGCATAAGAGCAATAACAAAAAAGGATTTCTTTGAGGATTTCTCAAAAATGGATCCAGATATACTTTGTCTTCAAGAAACAAAAGCGCAAGATGGGGAAGTGGAAAAAGCTTTATCACAATTGAGCAGTTACCACCACTATTATAATTCTGCTGAGAGAAAGGGCTATTCGGGAGTTGCAGTGCTATCTAAGATAAAACCGATAGCGGTTACTTATGATATGGGGATCGAAGAGCATGATCAAGAAGGTCGTGTTATATGTGCTGAGTTTGATACTTTTTATTTGGTAAATGTCTATGTTCCAAATTCGGGTCAAGAATTGGTCAGGTTGGATTACCGACAGCAATGGGATACTGATTTTCGGAATTATCTATCGAATTTGAAAGCAACAAAACCTGTTATTCTCTGTGGCGACTTAAATGTAGCGCACCAAGCCATCGACCTTAAAAACGACAAAGCCAATTACAATAAAACTGCGGGATATACCCAAGTTGAAATTGATGGGATGGATCTTCTTCTTGACGCTGGGTTTGTAGATTCGTGGCGACATTTTCATCCAGAAACCGTAGCTTATACCTATTGGAGTTATCGTTTTAAAGCTCGGGAACGCAATACGGGATGGCGACTGGATTATTTTCTGGTCAGTAATTCCTTAATGGATAAAGTGAAGGACGTCGAGATTTTATCCGACTATTATGGCTCCGACCATTGTCCAATTCAGTTGAAGCTTGAAGTGTAAGTTGCAATTTTAAATCCCACCAGTCGGTTTTGATACGCCGAGGCTTAGCTCGATCAAAAAGACAATTCCTTATTTATACCTCGTGGGCTTGCCCGCCTGTGCTGGTCGAACGTAGCCGAAGATTTTGATTTCTAAAGTCCTGTAACAGACTGATCTTGGTCATTGCAAAACTTGAAATAAATTGATAAGTTAAGGAATCAACTAAATATACGATTCCTCTTAAAAATCAAAAAAGATATGAAAGCAGTCATTACTACCGAGAAGATACCAGTAAAACTATGGTTGCAAGAAGAGCAGATAGAAGAAGGCGCCTTAAACCAAGCGCGCGACCTTGCCAATCTCCCTTTTGCTTATAGCCATATTGCCATTATGCCCGATACCCATTTAGGCTACGGGATGCCCATTGGTGCCATCTTGGCCACCAAAGGTGCTGTGGTTCCCAATGCTGTTGGCGTAGATATTGGATGTGGAATGTGTTCGTTACGAACAAATCTGACCGACATAGAAACATCTGATTTAAAAGAAATCATGACCATCATAAGAAAGACCGTTCCTGTAGGTTTCAACCGTCATGAAGACCGTCAGGATGAATCTTGGATGCCCGAAAAAAAAGGAGATTTGCCCATTGTGGAGCAGGAATATAAAAATGCGCTTTATCAGATTGGTACTTTAGGTGGAGGTAATCACTTTATCGAAATACAAAAAGGCTCAGATGGTTATATCTGGATCATGATCCATTCGGGTTCCAGAAACATCGGTTTTACCGTGGCTAACCACTATAACACTATCGCTAAAGAGAAAAACGAAGCCTCTAAGCATCAAGTTCCAAAGGACTTGGCGTCTATTCCTGAAGATTCTGAGTATTTTGATTTGTATTGGAATGAAATGAATTATTGTATCGAATTTGCCTTGGCCAATCGAAAACTGATGATGGAGCGGACAAAATTGGCATTTGAGGAAATTATACCTGGGGTAGAGTTTTCGCATTTCATCAATAAACCACACAATTTCGCTGCTTTGGAAGAGCATTTTGGAGAGCAGGTGATTGTACATCGTAAAGGAGCAACCCGGGCAAGAAAAGGCGAATGGGGCATGATCCCTGGATCACAAGGTACTCATTCGTTTCTCGTTAAGGGAAAAGGTAATGCAGATTCGTTTGAATCGTGTTCTCACGGTGCGGGACGCGTTATGAGTAGAGCAGCTGCCCGTAGAAACCTTGACTTAAAAGAAGAAAGAAAATTTCTTACTGATCAAGGAATTCTACATGCCATACGACACAAAGGTGATTTGGACGAAGCGCCAAGTTCCTATAAAGACATCAATGAGGTCATGGCAAATCAAGAAGCTTTAGTGGAGGTACAAATTAAATTGCAACCCTTAGCAGTCATCAAGGGTTAAGATGGCAACACCTATCCATTTCTTAATTTCAACTCGGCTCTCCCTTGTTTTGTGTTTTTTAAGAAAACATTGAATCTTGATAATTTATTGAACATGACCTAAGTCATTTCATGCCAGCTACTTTCATCTTATCTTTATAATTAGAAAAAATAACTTAAAAAAACAGATAAAATCATGGAAAGATGTAATGGAAAAGTAATGCTCGCACTTTTAACAGGAGCAACAATTGGAGCGAGTCTTGGAATTCTTTTTGCGCCTTACAAGGGCAGTAAAACCAGAAGGAAAATTAAAAGATCAGTTACAGATACGTCCCAGAACGTTTCGGAATTTGTAAAAGACGCCAAGGACGCAATTAAGTAAAGTGCATTGAATTAGTGAAAAAGAAAAATGGGATAACATCCCGAGAAAAAGACCTTATCCGAACATTACAATATGTTCTAAGGTCTTTTTGTCTTCTATAATTATTTCTCTTCTAACACCAAAGGTTATCAGTCCTTCCTCACTAAATTGAGTGAGCATGCGTATGGCCGTTTCAGTTGCCGTGCCAATAAGACCTGCAAGATCTTCTCTTGCTATACTGATGCCCTCAACTTCATCATTGATTAGAATGCGTTGATCATGTATGTCAAGTAGTGCTTTTGCCGCACGCTGCCTTACGGTGGCATAAGCGACGTTGACCATGAGTTCTTGAACATCAACCAAATTATTGGAAAGTAAGCTCATGAATTTATTGGCAACAACGTTGTTTTCTTTTATGAGTGACGTAAAGTCCAATTTAGGAATTCCATAAAGCACAGCATCTTCCAATACGGTAGCCGATTCGATATAGGTGCCATTGTCAGAGAGTAGGGATAATTGTCCTATAAAGTGGCCAGGGCCGCACAAGCCTGTTACAAATTCCTTGCCTTTTTCAGTGGTCTTAAAGGTCTTGACAACACCACTTTCTATGAAGTATAATGTGTTTGCCGAATCACCCTCCATAAAAATCAGGTCTTTCGTATTGTACGTTGTCGGATTATAATCCCTGGATAAGTGATCTAATTCCAAATAGGTGGAAGCTGCTTCGATAAATTGGGAAACCCCATCGATAGATCTTGAAAATTCTCTTCTTAAGAAATCGTGTCGTTTTAATCGGCTTTGAATGGCTTCCAATAATTCCTTTTCAGTAAAGGGCTTGGTCAAGTAATCATCTGCCCCCAGATTCATACCTTTGCGCATGTCAATTTTCTCGGTTTTGGCCGTCAGGAAAATAAAAGGAATGCTCGATGTTCGGGTATTTTTGTTCAATTCCTCCAATACACCGTAGCCGTCCAATTCCGGCATCATAATATCGCATACAATCACATCTGGCAAGAGTTGTTTTGCACGTTCAACACCAATTTTCCCGTTTTCGGCTGAGGTGACTTCATAACCTTCCAGTTCTAAAATATCGGCGGTATTTTCACGGACATCGTGATTGTCTTCTATAATTAATATTTTTATCATTTTTCTATCTGTATTGGGAACTCAACCGAAAAGGTTGTGCCCTTATTTAGTTCGCTTTTAAATGTAATGGTACCACCCATCAATTCTGTGTAGTGTTTTGCAATATTTAAGCCCAGTCCGGTGCCTTCAATATTGCCCGCATTCTTTGCCCTAAAAAAACGCCCGAACAAGTATTTTTGTTCATCCAATGGAATGCCAATGCCTTGATCGGAAATTTCTAGCACTACGCCTTTGTGTTTTTCTAAGATGTTAAAATTTATGTTGGAATCCTCGGATGAATATTTTGACGCATTCGATAATAGGTTGTTAAGAATGTGACTTAGTAATTTCACATCAAGATTTATAAACAGTTCGTCATTGGTGCTCATGACACTAATGGTCTGGTCTTTCTTTAAACTGATATTGGTCTCTTCGACCATTTTATTTGAATAGGAAATCAAATCAAAACGTTCATTTATGGGCATAACCTTGCCTTCATCCATTTTGCTCAGTGAGAGAAAGTCGTTGAGGATGACCGTCAGGTTGTTGACATTCCTTTCTATCCGCGCCAGATACCTTTCTCTTTTCTCAGCCATACCATCCCCGTTTTGTTTGCCTATTAAAATTGCAGAAGTGAGTATAGCGCTCAATGGCGTTCTAAATTCGTGGGAGGCCAGAGACACAAAACGCGATTTCAGATCATTTAATTCCCGTTCTGATTTTAAGGCGTTTTGAATTGTAAACTCAATTTCTTTTTGTTTGGAAATATCATTGTAAACGTGTAGGGCACTATTTATCTTGTTGTTTTTGTCAGTCAATGGTGCTGTGTTTACCGCAAAGTATCGGTCTTTATAGTTGACTTCAAACGAAAGGTATTCGCCAGAAAGCGTTTTTTTAATACTTTCTTTGATTCGTTCTTTTCTTTCGTCGGAAAAAACTGAAATATCGTCAATGGACATGCCTTCTTGATAAAACTTATTTAATTCTAATTGATCTAAAGCGTCGCCTTCAGCAAACAGGATTTCTGAATGTTCATTCATAACGGCTACAAAACCATTAGGGAAATTTTTTGCAATTTCCGAAGCTATATTTTTACTTGTAATGGCTTCACCTTGTGCCAAATCTGCGATGCGTATTTGATCTTCAAGACTTATATTGGATTCTACCAGTTTTTGCACAGTTTCCATGACTTCTTGAGTGCGCTCCTGAACTTTTTGTTCCAGGTCGTGAGCGTGTTTTTCAAGCTGAATCCTGTTTTTATCAATGGTATCGGTATTCTTTCGATTTTCTAAAGCGATACTTGCGAGATGGGTCATGTCCAAAAGAATCTTTTTTTCTTCTTCTAAGGGCGATTTATTTGTGTTGCTATAAATGGAGATTGTACCCAACACTTGATTGGTGGATGACAATACAGGAAATGACCAGCAGGCCTTTAGCCCGTTTTTGGAGGCTATTTCTTTATAATCTTTCCAAAGTCCATTCGTCTGGATATTGGAGACAATAGTTTCTTTTTTTGAAAACGCGGCGGTCCCGCAAGAACCAGTTCTTGGTCCGATCTTAAGACCGTCAATATGGTTGCAAAAAGATTTTGGTAAATTTGGCGCCACCAATTTATGGAGTGTTTTGTCCTCCGAATCCAGCAAAAAAATGGAAGCTATACAGCCTTTAAAATGGGTCTCAAGGATTTTCACAATCTCATTGCCAATGGTTTTTATGGAGTGGTCCTGAACTATTAACTCCAATACTTTCCTGATCTTATCTTTAAGATATTCTGCCTTTACCTTGTTGGTAACGTCGTTTTGCACACTTATAAAGTGCGTGAGTTTATGTTCTTCATTATGCACAGGGGTTATGCTAATGTCGTTCCAGAACATAGTGCCATCTTTTCTGTAATTGCGTACAGTGACTTTGCAAGCTTCTCCATTGGCAATTGCATTTTGCATGATATCGAATTCCTTTTGGTCTCGGTCATCGACTTGTAAAAATCGACTTTTTTGTCCCAATATTTCTTCTCGGGAATAGCCTGTCATTTTTTCAAAAGCAGAATTGCAATAAATAATTGGGTTGTTTGGTTGTTGTGCATCTGCAATCAGGATACTATTTCCTGCAGAGGCCAGGGCATTTTTCTGTATGGTAAGTAATGCATCGTTTCTCCATTTCTCGGTGACGTCCCTAACAATGGTCAAAAGCCTATCGTCGCTCATAAGCACCACGCGAGCCTCAAAATGTTCCATCACTTTCTTATCTTGAGTGCTGATTTCTGTAATCTGCATTTTTCCGGAGGCGATGGCTTTTTTTTGTGAAGATTTTATTTTTTGGTACACATTGGGCGGCAGTACTTGTTCCATATTCAAGCCAATGAACTTATCTGGTTGTATGGATAGTTTTTCAGGACTGTTAGCATACCAATCAAGATACACCCCTTGACGGTCTTGGATGAACATGACATCTGGATTGGCTTTCAATAAGGCTTTTATTTTTGATTCGCTCCTTCGTAATTCCAATTCAGTTTCTTTTTGCAAGGTGATATCGGTAATGAAGCCTTCCAATATTACCCCGTCATTTTTCTCATCATCAATGGCCGTACCCTTTTCCCATACATATTTAATTGTTCCATCTAAATGTTTAATGCGATATTCAACACTGTAGGGTCTTCCTTGACTCACGGCGTTTTGAATGTCTTCCCATACCTTATCGCGGTCTTCAACCAAAATGAGATTTCCGTAGGCTATTTTTTGACTCATAAAATCTTCAAAAGAATAGCCGGTAACTTCTAAACACCCTTCACTGATATAATCCATTTCGTAAGCCTTGGTGTTCTTACAGCGGAACACAATACCTTTCAGATTGTTTATCAGGGCATCGAACTTTCGATTACTTTCAATGAGTTCGGCATTCGTTTTTTTTATGGTTCTTAAATCATTTTTTTCTTGTGCAGCATTCTCAAAAAAAACGATCGTGACCTTTTTATCGTCAATTGTTGATGGGGTTGCGACTAAGTTTAAATGAAGCTTGCTCCCATCATTTTTGATCCCAAAAACAGCTTTTTCTATTTTAAGAGCTGAGTTCTGATTTTTAATGTGATTTTTATATCGGAGCTTCAGTTTTTCAGGGATGATCATCTCAATGTTTTTATCGATCAATTCTCCCGGACCATAACCAAAAAGCGCTTCGCATGCACGATTTGATGTTAAGATATAGCCAGCTTCATTCACAGCTATAATCCCTTCAGCAGATGCTTCAAAAATACTCTGTAACAAATCATTATTATGGACTTTGTTTTTCATTTATAAAAAATATATAAGAAACGGGAAAGTGTTGTCTCCAATACGGCTGACTTAATAAGCTCCCAAGGCTTAAGTTGTCTCTATCTTGAAAATATCTTTCAACAGATTTATTGACTCATATTTTGGATAATAGTTATATAACTTTCGCATAAAGATAATTCGATTTTATCTCAATTGGGATGACAACTATCAATATAAGTCATCTAAGTTGTATTTTTTTTTGGTAGACCAATAAAATAGAAGTTTTCGGCAAACATGCTTAATTTTATAATGGAGTAAATCAGCTATAAATCCAATAGACAATAATGGCCATTTGAAAATCATAATGGTCTCAATACTTTTGATTGAGATTGGATAAATACTGAAATAACATTTTTCTACTTTCTGAAACTATTTTTTAGAATTCTTTTGTTTATAAAAATTTTGTCATAATAACAAAGCCGTATATTTATAATGGCATTACTATAGGTGAAATTTATATGGAAGTATTTGATATTTTGAAAGAAATGGATGGTATTTTTACTATTAGCCATAGTTTTATGCCATCACTTTCTGAATTGGGCTGAATTGGTGATCTGATTTATTGTCTGGCAAATACATCAGATAAAGAAATGAAAACTCTTATCGCAACTGATATCGTTTTAATAAATGAACTTTATTTTAATACTGTAACTTTAAAGGAATTTAATCTTTCGGTCAACAGAATAAAGAAGATAAAAAAGGAAGTCTGACGTTTATTGAACTATAATTATGGAAACAGAAACTAAAAAACTCAGCAAGCTCGAGAAATACGATTCCCGAGGTGTACAAACGCTCTTTAGAACCGTCTCTAAAAATCACTACAATCTTTTAAAAATGGTGGATAATAAAGCACGGATAATTTTGACTGTAAACTCAATCATCACTTCGCTTTTGTTTGGTATTCATTTTATAGATAAAGGCAGTAAATCAATAACTATAAATGTAGGTACCAAGGTTTTAGTAATCAGTAGTATGTTGTCTATGGTTTTTGCCTTGTTTAGTATGCTTCCTCATCGTTATTTAGGGAAAAAATTTGAAAAAAGTGGGTATAAGGGAACTTTATATGCCGATAATTTTTCTAAACAAACATTAAGTGAATTTAAACAAGAATTTGATCGCATAATGGATAGTGGTCAAACTATTTACAATGAGCTGATCAGCGATTTATATTTTTTAGGCTTGGTGATTTCTAAAAAACAACGGCTTTTGCTTTATTCTGTGTTTGTATTTCTTATAGGTCTTATTATTACCATTATTTATACCCTTTCTACCCTTTAATAGGTGTAATTAAGTAATCGTAAACTAAATTTAAAAGAGAACTAAAACCATTTAAAAACAATTTACCATGACATCTCACAAATTAAGTATATGGTTACTAACACTCACAACACTCCTGTTTTTTAATTGTGCTACGTTTAAAACTTCCATAAAGGAAACGGAAACTATAAATCCAAAGGACACAGAGCCTGCATTAAAAGTCTATATGATAGGTGGCGTTGGCCTACCCGAAAATGGAAAAGCACCCGCTGCACTACAAGCTTTAGAAAACGAAATTAAGAACTCAAATAAAAGAGATCTGCTGCTTTTTTTAGGTGACAACGTGTATCCAAAAGGAATTCCAAACAGCGATGGTCCAGAAAACCAAGATGCTGAATTGGCCTTGTCATTTCAGATTGATGTGGCAAAAAAATTTAAGGGTCGGGTTATATTTATTCCAGGAGATAAGGATTGGAACAGTGGGGTTTCAGGTCTGAAAAACCAGGAGAAATTAGTTGAAGGCGCATTGGGCAAAAACACGTTTTTACCTGAAAACGGCTGCCCTATTAAAAAAGTAAAAATCAATGATGACACCATTTTACTGGTTATAGATTCGCAATGGTATATTACTAATTGGGATCGACACCCATCCATAAACGATAAATGTGAAATAAAAACGCGCACAGATTTTTTGGACGATTTTAGAAGTGAAATAAAAAAAGCAAGGGGGCAAACAGTTTTGGTTGCTATCCACCATCCGATGTTTAGTAGTGGACCTCATGGCGGTCAACACAGTTTTATGAGCCAAATGAAACCCTTGCCTATAATTGGATCGTTTAAGAACTTAATAAGAAACACCAGTGGCATTTCAAGTAGGGATCTGTCCAATGTGTATTACAATGAATTAAAACGAAATTTAGTTGCTGCTTCCCAGCAGAATAATTCAGTTATTTTTATCTCCGGGCATGAACAAAGTTTACAATATTTGGTTAAGGATAATATTCCTCAAATAATAAGTGGTTCTGGCTCTAAATCAACGCCGACGAGATTGATAGAAGGGGGTGAGTTTGCATATCCTGACCACGGATTTGCCATGTTGACTATTTATAAAGATGGCGCTTCCGAAGTGAAATTTATTTCTGCAGAAAATCAGGAACTTGTCTATCAAACCCAAGTATTTGAATCTGATGAGAAGGTCTCAGAAAAGTATCCTAAAATAAGTCAAGATTCAATTTCGGCAGCAATCTACTCAGAAGAAGAAACTACAAAAAGTAATTTTTATAAGTTTTTATGGGGAGAGCGTTATAGAAAATATTTTAGTACTCCCGTAAAAGCCAAGGTTGTTTATTTGGATACGCTAATGGGTGGTTTGACCCCTTTCCGAAAAGGTGGTGGAACACAGTCCAAAACGCTGCATTTAAAAACTGAGGATGGCACCAGATATGTGATGAGAGCCGCAAGAAAAAATGCAACTCAGTACATTCAGGCTTTTGCATTTCAAGATCAATATGTTGAAGGGTATTTTGAAAATACAGCTTCAGAAGCACTTATTGCAGACGTGTTTACGGGATCTTATCCTTATGCTCCTTTTATCGTGGCGTCTTTGTCTAAATCTTTAAGTATTCCACATTTGAATCCCTATTTATACTATATACCCAAACAAGAAGCCTTAGGTAATTACAATCAAGAATATGGCGACGAATTATACATTTTGGAAGAACACGCTTCAAAAGGTCATCCGCATTTGGCTTCAGGAAATTTCACAGGAAACATTATCAGTACCACCGATTTCTTATTGGAAATCCATTCTGACGAATCAAAAGTTGTTGATGAAAAATCCTATATAAAAGCACGTTTGTTCGATATGCTGATTGGCGATTGGGATCGGCATCAGGATCAATGGCGTTGGTTGGAGTTTAAAGAGGATGACAAAATCATCTATAAGCCATTACCAAGAGATAGGGACCAAGCCTTTTCCAAAATGTCCGATGGCATTATGTTGGGAGCTTCAATCCATTTGATTCCTGTTGCTAAATTATTGCGAAAATACTCGTCCGATTTAAAAGATGTAAAAGGATTTAATATCGAACCCTTTCCTTTAGATATGGCCCTTATTACCCGATCCAATAAGGAGGTTTGGGATCAGCAGGTGGCCGAATTGCAACGCGATCTGACGGATGAGGTTATTGATAAAGCATTTAATACAGTGCCGAAAGAAGTGCAAGGCGAAACCATTGAATCCATTAAACAGCTCTTAAAAGGCAGAAAAAACAATTTACAGTCCATTTCAGATGCTTATTATAAGCTGATAAATGAATATGCGGTACTTGTGGCCACCAATAAAGACGATTATATCAAAATAAATGGGTTGGAAAACGGAAATGTCGAAGTTTCGATGTTTCGTAAAAAAGGAGATTCAATTACAGATGAATTTCATAATAGAACCTATAGTCCAGACCTAACAAAAGAAATATGGATTTACGGATTGGCCGATGATGACACCTTTAAGATCACTGGTGAAGTCAAAAACATAAAAATCCGAATTACAGGAGGTCAAAACAACGACGAATATATCGTCGAAAACGGAAAAAACATAAAAATTTACGATTATAAAACCCGACCAAATACATTAGAAGAAATCGATAATGCCTCCGTTAAATTACGTGACAATTATATTGCCAATGTTTACGATTATACGAAGCTTAGAAATAATACCAATCAGATTATTCCTTCCATAGGTTTGAATCCGGACGACGGAGTAAAAGTGGGGATTAACAATACCTATACCGTATACGGATTTGAAAGAAATCCGTTTACCAGCCAACATAAGATCAACGCGGCTTATTATTTTGCCACCAAAGGATATGAGATTAAGTACGAGGGCGAGTTTGCGAATATTATAGGTGATTTGAATTTTAAAATCGATGCCAATTTTCAAAGCCCTAATTATACCTTAAACTTTTTTGGTTTTGGTAATGAAACTATAAACCTAGACGACAATTTAGGTCGTGATTATAACCGGGTGAGAGTTCGTGAATTCCAAATTGCCCCGTCATTGGTTTACAGGGCGCACGGCGGTGGTCAATTCAGTTTTGGAGTAGGGTATGAGTCGGTTGAGGTTGAAAATACGGATAACAGATATGTCGCAGACAGTTTTCAATTGCCCAACTATATTTTTGATGAGAATCAATTCGGGACTATCAATGCAAAATTCGAATTTGAAAATTATGATAACAAGGCCTATCCTACTTTAGGTTTTCAATCGAGCATTGAGTTGGGTTATAAAATGAATTTTGACCAAAACAATGTTGGCTATACCTACTTGATTCCAGAGTTGAGTATTACCCATAAATTAGTGTCCTCTGGTAAACTTGTCTTAGCCAGTAGGATAAAAAGTCACATTAATTTTGGAGATCATTTCGAGTTTTATCAAGCCGCCTCCATTGGAGGTATTGATGGACCGAGAGGTTTTAGAAATCAGCGTTTTACCGGGAATCAATCGTTTTTTCAAAATACAGACATCCGTTATAGTTTTGGTAAATTCCGAACCAAATTAATTCCCATCCGACTGGGTCTTTTTGCTGGTTTCGATTATGGAAGGGTCTGGTTGGATGGTGAAGATTCTAAAAAATGGAATAATTCTTATGGCGGCGGATTTTTTATTTCCGGGGTCGATATTATTTCGGCAAATCTTGGAGTATTTAATTCAATTGACGGCATACGTGCCGCTTTTTCTTTGGGCTTTAATTTATAATTACTTAAAATAAATGTGTTACGATATAAAGACATCCGTTGAGGCGCAGCTCAAGCGTGCTGACCGAAAAGGGGACAAGGAAGCTGTAGATGAAATTATGGAGCGACTCGTGCCATTAACCGATTTACCGCTTTTTCATGCCATGGGCTTTGATCATCCAAGTTTATTAATTTATACCGATCGGTCGCCTGAATTCCCAGAAGTTGCTACCTGGGGTTTAATACCACACTGGGTGCGAGATGAAGCACAGATGAAAAAGATATGGAATTCCACGCTCAACGCTCGAGGCGAAACCATTTTTGAAAAGAATTCCTTTCGTTCTGCGGCAAAAAAGTCGCGTTGTCTAATTTATGTGGATGGATTTTATGAACATCACCATTTTAACAAAGAGACCTATCCATTTTTCATCCATCGAAAAGATAAAGAACCGATGATTCTTGCTGGCCTTTATAATGAATGGAATAATCCCGATACAGGTGGTAAATTGACTACCTTTTCCATTGTGACTACCACTGGTAATGCAATGATGGGACAGATTCATAATAACCCTAAATTGGAGGGGCCTCGGATGCCGGTCATATTACCTGATGAATTGGCGGATAAATGGCTTATTGATTATAACGATCGTCTTGATCAACAGTCAATTGAAGAATTGATTAAAGAGTATCCAACTACTGAATTATCGGCATATACCGTTCAAAAATTAAGAGGTAAAAATAGTATGGGCAATAGCGAGAAAGCGTCAAAGCCATTCAACTATGCAGAATTGCCTGATCTGAAAATTGAATGATCGGTTTGGAAAAGAAATGTATTGTCTTTTTCATAACTATAATTCTAAGATCACCAGCTATAAACATATAGTAAGCCTTCTAACACTGTAAAGATTTATGTCTCTCACTTATGAGTTCACATTCTGGTGCATCGAACTAATGTCTTTAGCATATTCACTTTAATTTTACTGTTTTACATTATAAGCCATTTGGCGACAAACTAAAAACAGAAATTTATGTCATTAATTACAATCATCTTAAATATTTTATTACCGCCCTTAGCCGTCTTTATGAAACATGGTATTGGAACAACGTTTCTTGTCAGCGTTTTACTGACGCTCATAGGATGGATTCCTGGAGTCATTCATGCCTTTATTGTGAATGGTGACTAAATTTCACCAACAAACCACACATGATGAATAAAATCTTAACCATTCCCATCTTGTCAAGTCCTGAAAACGCACTGATTGAGGCATTGGATACGCTTTTTAGTCTTAATTTAAAATCCTTTTTCTTGATTCTGCTGTCCACGATTTTAATTTATGTGGCAGTCATTATGTACACAAGAATTTTCGGGAAAAGGAGTTTTTCCAAAATGTCGAGTTTCGATTTTGCAATGACTGTTGCTGTCGGATCCATGATTGCTACCACCATTTTATCAGACAGTGTTAGTTTTTTGGAAGGGGCTATAGGGCTCCTCTTTGTGTATCTATTTCAGTTGACTGCCGCATTTTTTCGCAGGTATAAGTGGTTTCGGAAAATTATTGACAATCAGCCTACTTTAATCATGGATGGTAAAAATATATTGAGAGACAATATGAAAGCGGTCAGGGTGACGGAAGGGGATCTCCGTTCGAAATTAAGAGAAGCAAATGTGGTAAAGCTCTCAGAGGTAAAGGCCGTCATTTTTGAATCCACTGGAGATATGGTGGTCCTACATAAAAATAATGATGATGTTATTGATGACTGGCTGTTAAAGGACGTACAACGATAATTTAACATATTATGATGGAGATAGATTTGATAGAAAAAACCCACATAGAATCAGAATATCGCAATTTTATCCTTAGAGATAAGCACCCTTGCATTATGGCCAATGCGATGTTTAAATTGGACAATTACCATTTAAAAATATATGACGACATGACTTCAGATGCGGTTGTCGCTCCGATTTTAAATGCTATAGAATCCTATTTGGAGCACTATGATTTTGAGTCCAATGATTTTGAATCGTTAATACTATGTTTTAAGGAGAATCATTTCAATTCAGAACTTGATTTTGAACGTGCCCTTTGGAATCTCTTGCAGAAATTGCATGACGCAGACGATTTAGAGTGGGATCCTGAGGTAAGCAAGGATGAAGAAGACCCGACGTTTAGCTTTAGTCTTAAAGGAAAAGCATTTTATATTGTGGGTATGCACCCCAACAGTTCCAGATTGGCAAGACGTGCGCCATACTCCACGCTTGTATTGAATTTGCACTGGCAATTTGAGAGATTACGTGAGATGGGCACCTATCAAACCATAAAAAAGAGAATTAGGCGTCGCGACAAGAAATTGCAAGGCTCTATAAACCCGGTTTTGAGAGATTTTGGAACCGATTCTGAAGCCAAACAATACAGTGGAAGAGCTGTAGAAAAACAATGGAAATGCCCTTTCCATACAAAAACAGAACACCTATGAATGCTGTAAACATAATCAATCCACAATCTGGCGATGCTTTCGAACTGAAAAAAGGACAAATCCTAACCATTATTGATCCTAAAGGACAACAAGTAAGCGATATGGTGGTCTTTAATCGCGAAGATACCAAGGAAAAATTATCCGCAGGAAAAACCATGGATTTTGAGGAATCCATTCTTTTGACCAAAGGCAACTTTTTATGGAGCAACCGGTCGCAGAAAATGATGGAGATAAAGGAAGATACTAATGGTCGGAATGATTTCCTTTTGGCGCCTTGCAGTCCGGAAACCTTTAAAATTATGTATGACAATCCAGAATATCATCCCAGTTGTCTTGAAAATCTCTACGAGAATCTTCAACCTTACGGTATTGAAATCGATGATATTCCAACGGCATTTAACGTCTTTATGAATGTGCAGTTTGATGCACAAGGGAAATTGAAAGTATTACCACCAACCTCACAACCTGGAGATTTGGTACGTTTTAAAGCGAAAATGGATCTCATTGTAGCCTTGACAGCATGTTCGGCAGAAGATAGTAACGGCGGCACATTTAAACCGATTCACTATGTCATCACCGATGCAGATGGTAAAGTTGATTAGTGTCTTTCTATTTGAACAAAGATTTCGCTTGTTTAAGTCAATGCTATCAGCCTATTCTTTATAAATTGTTAGTTGTAAAACTATTTTATTATGAAAATCGAAAAGGATATTCCAGATAAGGTTAATCAGTATGACGAGATTTTGAAGCCTCGGCTCTCGGAAGAATCAAGTGTACAATCTATTTGGGAGAGAATAAAAGATGAATATCATCTCAAGTATCCAAATTTAACTAAGAGGGATCTGAGTTATGTACCGGGTGCGTTTGACAAGATGACCTCTCTAATTGCGAGCAAAACCGATAGGTGTAGAGCAGAGGTAAACAACGAGATCAGAAGTTGGGAGGCCTCAAAAAAGCCTTAAGATTAGAATTGAATGATTTTTGCTCTTGACCAACCACTTCTTTAAAAGGAACAGCTTATTCTATTAGGAGACCAAAATTATTAACATCAAAATTAAAATCAATATATCATGAGCGACAAGAAGAAAGAAGAAACAGACCGCAAAGAGTCCAGCACCAAACATGCCCGAGGCAGTACCAAAGTGCACAGTGAAAAAGACGATTCCACCGAGGATGGATTTAAACCAAATAAACCTAAAAAATAAAAATTATGAGTTTAGACAAAGACAATATTAAACACCACGGCTATGACGCCGACAGTAAATTAAATGCTTCAGACGACAGTCTTGAAGGCAGATGGAGTAATATTCAAGCTGATTATCGCAAAAAGAATCCAAGTATTACGGATGACGATGTAAATTTCAAATCAGGAGAATTTGACCATATGATCGCGAGTATTGCCCGCAGAACCAAGAGAAGCGCAGAGGATATAAAAAATGATATCCGCAATTGGAATATGTAAGTGCTTTTAAGGATTATATCAGTAAAATGAATATTTCCCTATAGTCATTAAAAAAGTCTGAGCTAACCGCTCAGACTTTTTTTTTGAGATTTAATTAGTAGTAGCTAAATAGAGAGTTAATCTCCAGACCATAAAATCGTCTCAGGATTTAGTAATGTCAATTGAATTCAGAGGACTATTTCTTTAATTTTTTCATTGATTTTTCATTTTTATCTTGAACTAACTTGTAGATCAGATAACCAAACTGGAGTCCTACCAAGATAATTTGTGCTTTCCTGTTCCGAAATATTGTCGATGCTGCTCCTAATAGTAATGTGGGTTTCATGTGCGTGGTGTTTATGATTAAATTTTAGTGTGTTATACGATTTTATGATCTTGACTTTAGTGATCACAGTTGACCATCCAATTAATTCCGAATTTGTCTGTGCATCTCCCAAAATGGCCCCATGCTCTTTCTCTGAAATTATGATGGGTTTTTCCATTTTCAGACAAAGTATCAAACACATATTTTGCTTTTTCTAAATCGGTGAAATCTACGCTCATGTGAATTTGATTGCCGTGATTTATAGGTGTATCGGGTGCGGCATCATAGGCCATAAAGTTGACGCCTTTTCCTTTCAATTCAGCATGTTGCAGCTTTTGTCGATAGGAGGAGGGGACATCTATTTTCTTGTCTTCGTAGGTCTGACGGTTTTGAATCTTAGCATCAAAAAGTTCAGAATAAAAACTGAGCGCTTCTTGACAGTTGCCATTGAAGGCGAGATAAGCTTGTACATTCATAGTTTTAAAGTTTTATCTAATATAACAACTCAACCAGCGTTGGATTGCCCCAGAACCATTAACCTTTAATCCATATAGAGATTCAGAATTCATACAAAGGTTTGATGGGTGATAATTATCTTCGAAGCAATTATCTTTTTAAATTATATTCTAACCTTACCTAATTATCCATTTATAACTAGATGACTATAATTAGATGACCAACACTAACGTTTGTGGCTGAGCAATTTTTACTTTCAGAGCAAACCGTCAACTATATGGCCGCATTATATGTATAAAGAAATGTCTTTTCTATAGAATTGGCAATTTGCCATAAAGTAATCTGTGATAATGAAATTAATTTTCGATCTTTTAGCCCTTAGTGTCAGGTGGCAACATAAAATCATCTTTAACATTGTCCTCTGGAATCAGATTCATAAAGCTATGGATCGAGTTGTCAGCATTTGCTCCGTAGCTTGCTAATAGTGTTCCTTTACTGCCGTCCATTGTCTCAATTACATATAATAGGGACATGTCTGACGGGTTGCTCATACCTTCATAACGGTGCTCTTTTAAAATAGTGACATCCCGGGGATCATATTTGTTCTTTGATGTTAAATTTTGCAATTGATCTTCAACTATTTGAAACTGATCAGTAAAGCCAGCGGCTTCATAACGCCGAATATAGTCCAATTCGTTTTTGCTGTTTTCTTTCATAATCGTATGTAATATTCATTTATAATTATACAATCATAAAGATCTAAGCTTAATAGCGGATAGACTATCACATATGAATTAATCTTTAATCTAATTGATTTAAAATATGAGATGTAAACGGCAAGGCCATTTTCTACTTTTTATTTATATAAAATAACCAATACTAAAATTGAACACTATTTATCAGAGTGTTCTGGAAATTTCAGTCATTTTAATCTGAGTTTAAAAAACGACTCGGATAGTGTTAATGTTTTATTTTATAAGAGTCATTCTATTGTTTATTCATTTCTAACTTTAGTAAATAATTTATAATTCTTTTAGTATGAGCACAGATAGAGATAAAGAAAAGCAGAATCGAGATTTTGATGAAGAGCGACAAAATCAAGGTCAAAAACAAGATGGGCAAGGATCGGATCAAGACAAAAATCAAAAGATTTCAGGAAATCCAGAACGTCTTAAGGATAGTGATCACCGTATGGATCGACGTACAAATGAAGTTCAAGGGGAAGTTGATTATGGAGAAAATCGACACCAACCAAATGAGGAAGCAGACCGTCAGGTTGAGAGCCGCTGGAAGGATATTGAAAGTGATTATAGAAAACGCTATCCCAAAATCACCGATGAGGATGTCAATTATAAGTCAGATGACTTTAATGGTATGACCAGACGTATTGCAAACCGTACCAATAGAACTCCTGAGGAAGTACATAAAGAGATTGAAAATTGGTAGAATAATTCAAGTATTTATTCTAAGGTTATTGCTGGTCAACTAATACTAATTCCACATAAATTGGAAAATGGTCAGAACCTATTTTTGATAGACGTTCCAGTTTTTTTAATTGAAATTCTTTAGTTACAAGTACGTGGTCCAGTGGCCACCTCATAAGAAAATTATTTGCATTAAAACTATTATAAAAACCTCTGCCAACCCTAAGGTCATAAAGACTGTTTTTTGTTCCTGTTAATTCATCAACATACGACCAAACAACGTCATTCAGATCTCCAGCTACAAGGGTTGGGAATTCTTTGTCCACAATTTTCTTTCCTAACTTTTTTAGAGCATTTTCTTGCTGGCCAGCATTGTCCGGTAAGTCTTGAAAGCGTGTCGGAGGAACAGGATGGATGGCATGAAAACTAAAGGTTTTGCCGTCTTCAAAAGTAATGATGCTTTCAAAAGAAGGCACTTTGTCATTCGTTAAATAATCGACTTCTATTTTTCTTAACGGAAACTTGCTATATAAAACCATCCCATAAGTGACTTCGTTAATGGTTTGATGGGAAAAAGGATAATCTTTTGTGAGAATTGCAAGTTCATCATTCCACCAGGAATCCACCTCCATTGCCAAAACCAGATCAGGCTTTTTTAATGCAATTAATTCGATGAGTTGCGGTGCTTTTCGATTGGACATTTTAACATTGGTCAATAAAAGACTGAATTGGTTATCCCTGCTTTTCAAATGTTGTGCTGTTGGAACTTCGACAGGAACAAGTGTGGTATAATTGATTAGAAAATAACTATGAATAGTAATTCCTATTAACAATCCGACAATTAAGAGATTATTGAACAATTTCCATTTTCGTTTTATAATTATGAGCAATATTAGGACGATAAGAGACAAAATAAATAATTGAATTCTTGGAAAATCAAGCATTTTTAAATATCGATTTTCCGAATTTCTGAAAAGAGAAAGAATGGACGCTATGGAAAGAATAACTGCAACCAGTTGAAGAATTATGGATAAGATTTTCTTTATTTTTTCCATTAGCTTTGCATCATACAATTTATGATAATGACGCCAATTTTTATTGCCATATGTTATTTATTTCCAATTTCTAGTCAGCCGTAAAAGCATAAGGTTTTGATTGACTACCATTTAATTACGGTTAGATTGTAAAAAATACAACTTATATAAAGAACTTTAGACTAATATTTTCAATTATTGTGGTTTATTTAATTGTTTTGGTGGTCATTCTGGTGTTTAAATTCATTTTTTACAAGAATATTTTAAGATTGTATAATAATTAACGAGAGCTCTTGAAACGCCATTGGTCATTTCGAATAATGGATTGGTTATGCGCCAAATATTCATTAAAAACAGAATAATTTCCCTGAATTTATCGTAAATTACATATCCAATTTTATGGTCATGAGAGTTCCTGTAATACGAAAAGAATTAAAATTTCTTCCAGATTCGAGCAGGGTTATCGCCCGATATTTTATGAATGGTGAAAGTGCAACAAAGGAAATGCTTGCACGAGTATTTAGTTTGAATGAAAGTGAAGTTTACACTGCTTTAATACAAACATTAAATCAATTTGCCGCCCGACATCGCAATATTACCAAGCTATTCAATAGGCATTGCGATAATATAAGAGGCATCATAGAGCAAATGCAAATCAATTTTGATGATATTTCCACTGAGCGAAAAATGCTTATTGGTTCTTATCTTACTCTGGAATACTCTTTAGAATCTACAGCCTTTTTCAATCCATCGATAATCCCCGATATAGATCAAACCTATTTGGAGGAAGGTGAAATGCGGGTTATTATTTCATTCAGGGCTACTGGTGAAGGACATATCTCATCCATTGTATTCCGAAGAGCGATTCTTGACAGGAATAATGACATGCACTTGATGAAAATTGGAAATTCGATGGATACAGCGGAGGTCTCCCATAAAAAATTGTACCACAAAGGACGGTTTGTGAAAAAAATGAAGGAGATGGAAATTCCCGATAAATATTCAAAGGTCATTGTAGGAAATCTGCCTGACCATTTTGAATATTTCACTTTAAAAAATTCAGTAAACAATATCTTAAAGGATTTAGATATTAGTATTGATAAAAGAATAGCTCTCGAAGAAATCACATGGCTTGTAGATTCTTACTATGATATACAATTTGAGCGTGATTCCGATCTCAGTGAACGTGTCATTTATCCAATTTCAGAATCGGAAAGCGGTGGGATAGAAGACGCACGTTTTGTTCGTTTCACTGATGATGATGGAAGCGTGACGTATTTTGCGACCTATACAGCCTATAATGGCCACACGATATTGCCTAAGTTTCTTTCTACTGAAGACTTCTATAAATTCCGGATCATGCCTTTCCATGGAAAAGGAGCTATGGGTAAAAATCTGGCACTTTTCCCTAAAAGGATAAAGGGTAAATATGCCATGCTTTCCCGGTTGGACGGCATTAATAATTATGTCATGTTTTCGGATAGAAATACACTTTGGACGGATCCTATTCTCCTTCAAAAACCAAGATATCCCTGGGAGTTTTCTAAGATTGGAAATTGCGGATCTCCGATTTGGACCGAAGAAGGTTGGTTAATTATCACCCATGGGGTAGGACCAATGCGTCGGTATTGTATTGGGGCATCTTTATTCGATTTGGATGATCCGACCAAAGAAATTGGCCGGCTCAAAGAACCGTTGCTTATGCCATTGGAAGCCGAAAGAGAAGGCTATGTGCCAAATGTAGTGTATTCCTGTGGATCAGTTATTCACAATAATAACTTGATTTTGCCTTATGCGGTTTCTGATTATTCTACGACCTATGCCGTAGTGGAAATGGCGGCTCTATTTGCTGCTTTGAAAAAATAAGCGATTATTTTAAGATAATTTATAAGGCGTTGGAGCTTTTTAATTCCTGACCGTGATAGGATTCCTCGTAGGCTTTAAGGACCGTAAGATGGGAAATAAGATAGGCCAATGAACTTTCGGCGCCCTGATTACGGTTGACCCCATAATCTTCAAAACCATCACAACAGCCTTTAGTCTCAAAATCATAAAGGCTCATACGCAAGTCATTTTCGCCTAAAAACCACATGAAAGAGGTGAAAAGTTTCTCTAAATACCCTCTTTCACCCGTTAAGACAAAGGCCTGGTGATACATGAGCACCATGGCCATAGCATCAATAGGTTGTTGGGCATAGATGGAACGTTCTTTGTCTTTTACAAACCACTGTCTGTTCCCAATTACCGAGAGGTAACCATCTTTGAGTGTGTGCGAGGTAAGGAAACGCATGGCTTCAAACGCAATATCCTTAATTTTTTTGTTTTCTAATACCTTCGACGCATGGAGCAATGAAAGAGGCAAAATTCCGTTATCATAAGCCAAGAGAGACTCAAACCAGTTCCAATTTTCCGATTGATTTTGTTCAAAATGCACGACAAGAGCGTCCGTCATTCGCAGAAGACACATTTTCATCTCATCATCAGACGGATTTGTTTTAAGATAATAACAAATGCCAATAATTGTATTTGCGTTGCCTCGGATGGATTTGAGCTTTTCAAAATTGGGTGACGCATTGAAGAAAACCAATTGTGCAGTTTGATAATACGCGTCGTTTGGAGCGTGGCGCATGAGATAACCCAATACCCATATGGTTCTTCCAAAGGAATCTTCAGAACCTACGTCATCCAAGAAGTTCCGATTGAAACTCAAGAAATTACGAAAGGTGCCGTCGGTGTTTTGCATATAGTGGATATAACTCATATACACAGGCATTAACTCTAATGCCAAGGCGCTTTTTTTCTGCTTATACGCCATGCAAACCATAAGAAGGGCGCGTGAATTATCGTCAAGGCAGTAGCCTTCTTTCAGATTTGGAATTCCGAATTTTGCATGTTGAATGATCCCCGTGTCGTCCGTTAATCTTTTAATATGTACCAGAGAAAATGGAGGCAGAAGTAAGAGATCAATATCAGTTTCTTTTTTTGGTTGTCGTTTTGCTGGCTCTGATGCTAAATGTTCTGCAAGCTCCAAGTAGCGTTCACCAATTTTGGGCCATATAATGTCCTGACCGTATGCCACAGCTTTTTTCTGAATTGTTTTTAACTCTTCGGGAGTTTCTAACAGTTCATTCAAAACCTTTGCCAATCCATTTTCATCTTTAAAATCAAATAAGCGTCCTCTATTCTGTTTAAGTAGTTCGGCGGCATGCCAATATGGGGTAGATACCACAGCACAGCCAGAACCCATGGCGTAGGTCAAGGTGCCACTGGTTATTTGAGCTTCGTTGATATAAGGAGTAATATAAATATCGCAAGCTGCCAGATATTTGAACAGCTCTTTTTCTTCAACAAACTCGTTGAGCAGATTGACATGGTCGCCAAGTTTTAGTGTTTTGATGAGTAATTGCAGATAGCTACGGTACTCTTCACCCGCACTTCGAAGCACGTTCGGATGTGTTTTTCCCAAAACGATATAATAAACTTCAGGGTGTTTTTCAATGATTTGAGGCAATGCTTTTATAACGGTTTCAATGCCTTTGTTCCGACCAACGAAACCAAAGGTCAACAGCAGTTTTTTATTGGTCAATTTTAATTCGGCCCGCGACGTTTCTTTGTCAAATTTAATATCGGGAACGCCATGCTCTATTCTGACGATTTTTTCTGAAGGCACATCGTAAATATCTTTAAGAAATTGAATTGCCTTATGGCTCATAACGACCAATTTGTCGGACATTTTGCAGATTTGCTGTAAAATGGCCTTTTCTGTATAGGAGGGGTTTTTAAGTATGGTATGCAAGGTTGAAAATAATGGTATATGCAACCGATGCAAAAGAGGTAAAATATAGACGCCGCTCTGGCCACCATAAATACCAAATTCATGTTCAAGAATACATACATCTGCACCACTTCGATTAATAAAATCGGCAGCCGCTAAATAATCGGTTTGATGCTCCTGATGGATCGTCAGTTTTACCTCAGGAGGAAACGCATAGGTTTCATGGTTATCGTTCATGGCTATAATGATGATTTCATTTTCGTCATCACCATTGTTTTTTATGGCGTGCGCAAGGCTGTGCGTAAATGTACCTATTCCGCATTGTCGTGGTGGATATGTCGCTACAAAAGCAATTTTCATTTTTAAAGGGTTTTAAACTGTTTTCTATGATTCATTGTTACGGTGGTTAGTTAAAATTAAGAACGTGTTTCAAAAAGTTAAAATGTTGGTAGCCGTTTATAACAGATTTGGTTGCCGTTGGGAATTTAACCGTATCGTATCAAAAAAAGGCGTACTTCGTTCTTGCACACAGGCTGCCGCATATAGATAATTTGAGGCACTCCAGGTTTGCCAATCCTGGCCCATTGGCTCACCGGTTTGGGCTTTGTACCATTCGTTAAAACCGAATTCCAGCGATTTATTTCTACCTTTCTTGATGAGCTTGGTCAATGCTAAAAGTTTCTTTTCGGCCAGATCAAATTCTTTGGCAGCAACCAAGGCAGCAATATAAAACCCACTGATAAACGGCCATATCCCGCCATTATGATAATCCCCAGGTCTATTAAACTCGTCATATCTTTGTAGCCAGTCGGGATCTTCGGGTAGGATAAAAGGAAAAAAATTAGGAGTCAGATCCAATACTAAATTTTTCTTGCGATTCATGGCTTGGCACTCATTTTCTATCCATTTCACCATGGCTTGGGCTTTTTCCGTCGAAGCTAAACCGGATAAAATGGCGAGACTGTTTCCCAATAAATCAAACCGATCACTGCTATATACTTTATAAGACCATAATGCAAAATACGGTTGGTCATTAATGGCAAGTCCTTCATGTGGGCATTTATGCGATGTATCTGAAGCATAGGTCAATTGCCCAATAGCATCTCCAAGATTTTTGGCCGGTCCTTCCTTTTTCAAAAATTTAAGACCACTGTAGGTGAGGGTGTTTACAAAAAGTCCGTACCCAAGTACCCATTGTTCATCGCGCCAATCGCTGGTAGGTTGTTGCGCTATCAAATAATGATTGGTGGGGCACTGGTAGGCCATCCAGACAACTGCTTTTTCCACAGCAGCTTCCAAAAAATGAGGATCATCAAGTAGGGTTCTGAAAATACCAACCGCCATTAAAAAAAGAGGTGTGGTATCACTTGAACCTAAATTACGCTTATCGTGAACAAGCGAAGGAATTTGTCCATGTTCCGACTGATTGTTTGCTAAGGTCAGAAGTACATTTTTTACACTCTGCAAAAGTTGCTTATTTCCTGTAGTTGCAATCCCTAAAGCGGATATCAGAAGATCTCTGGTATAGGGTTCCGGATACCCCCATCCCGCCGTGCGCGGTAAATCGGCGACAGTGCCATGGGCGTTGTGCAAAAGCACGTCAGTGGCGGCCTTTTTTGCTGATTCGATTAATTTTTTGTCTTCGGGATTCATTTAAAACTCATTTAATTCCTAATCTATCTTGTAAAATTTGTAGAAACTTCTTGGTCACAACCTTGTAATCAAAATGTTCGACTGCACATTCTCGTCCGGCGGCGCCCATTTTTATCCGGAGTTTTTCATCTTCCATCAACTTGAGCAAATACTTGGCAATATCTTGTGTATTGGCACGATAATCTACGGTTCTCGGAATGTTAAAATGTATGGTTCGATTGTTTTCGAAACCTGATTCTTCGCCTAAAACAACATCATTGACCACGATTTGTTTAGCCACGCTCGCTAAAAAGGCTGTCTTTTTGTGGATCAATGTGTCCAACATGCCCATGGCATTGATTCCAATGACGGGTTTACCGCATGCACCGGCTTCAACCTGTGGCATTCCAAAGCCTTCCAGTCGTGATGGTGCGGCATAAATATCGCAGGCTCCAATCAGATAGGGCATAAAATTTCTGGAAACCGTATTTGTAGCGTAAGTAACATTCTTTTCGAGACCAAGTGATTCTGCCATTTTCAGGTCGAGCATATTTTGGACTATGGTTCGGGGTTGTGGCCATACTTTACAAACGTATTTCCAATCAGGGGCTTTAGTATCTATAATTGCGAGGGCCTGCATGACTTCTTGTGCGCCTTTAGATGCGGCATCGCCGCCCACAGTCAAAATCATGACTTGATCTGGCGCAATGCCCAATGCTTCGCGTACCGCTACAATCTTAGGATTATCCTTGTCTAAAGGTTTAAAAGACTCAGTATCAATTCCGACGGGAAGAACTTCAATATTATCAGGATGGATGCCGTCGCGAACGTACATTTCTTTTACCCAGTTGGAGGTGACCAAAATTAGCGGCAATTCGTTTAAAACTTCTTGATAATTGGCAATATATCCATCTGCTACCAGCCAAGGCACCGCCAGAATTCCATAACGCTGCGGATGGAGTACAAGGTGCGGCGTGTGACCCCAATAGCCAACGCCAACGACGACATCGGGTTCAAACCACCGGTAATACCATTCCTTTTCTTGTGCCGATTCAAAATGAACAGCATGAACATCAACGCCCAGTTCAAGCAAGCCTCTGTAAAGCATGTCACCCTGTGTGGCAAGACCGCCAGGCGAAGGCGGATAGTCGTAAAGCACCAGCACTTTCATAAGTTATGATTTATTGAATTTTCTTTAGTTTGATTTAGATCTAACCATTTTAACACCTCTTCTGGGTTTTTGAATTGCCAAAAGGCCTCTTTTTCGGGAGTGGTTTTGGCTTCAAATCCCGATTTATGAAATCCGTAGCTCTCCGTGATCATCTGGTATTTTTTTAACCATATAAGGAGTGGCAGTTTTTTGCAAAAATCAGCACTTTCGATGGCACGTGGATAATAGGCTTTGTTTCCGTCTTCGTAAGCAAAAAGCCAAAGTTGATTTGTGGTTATTTTTTGTTCATGCCACAGGTTGATGACTGCTCTGCCAACTTCCTCATGTCGTAAATGTTTCGTGTATTCTCCAAAAGGACTATGGGTAATAATAAGGTCATAATTTTTTTGTGGCAGTAGATCTAAAATTGCCTCTTCTACTATTTGTGATGCTAATGGAAGTTGTTCGGGACCATCATCCAAATCGCCCATCACACCATCTGCACCATAATTATCAAGTATTTTTTTGAATTTAGGAGCTCTGTCTGGATCATTTTTTCTGCATAAACTTGCCACAAACCAATGGTCGTTTGGATGCATTAATATCTCACCACCACACCACAGCGTTTCATCATCGGGATGCGCTACAATTACCGCCTTATTTTTATTGGGTTCCATACGTTTCAATTTTCTGGATCAGGTTATTCATAACCACTTTTGATAATGGTCGATATCATCTTGAAACGTTCATTGGCTTTAATGGTGTTTTTGGAATGTGCCGGAATAATAATAGACTCACCCGAAATAAGACTAAATAAGTTGTCATCAATCTGAACTTCGGCTTGACCTTCTATGATTTGAATAAAGTGATCAAACCGCGATAGCTTTTCGGTGATTTGTTCTCCACGGTCAATAAATACGGCACTCACATTGCCGGTTGGTCTTTTTAGAATGGTTTTCATAACTATTCCGTTTGGAACATAGTGATCCAAGTCTACAACAGTGAAAATTTTCGATTTCTCAAAATCAGCAGTATCCATCTTAGGTGAATTGAATGATAAATGTTTGAATTAGTGATGGTTCTCTATCCTGAAAACAGCCAATTAAAATTCGTTAATTTTTACAGATGAGGTGTTATATCGGACTATGGAAGAGTTGTAAGATTCCCACATTTATAAGGAAGGATATCGAAATAAGTATTTAAGTGAAAGACAGACTTTAAGATGTTTTTGTGTGATGGAATTAAGAAAACAATGAACATTACTGTTCTATCAATTAAAGATCCTCTAAGTTTTTGAGTTTTTTATTCTTAAGCGATTTAAAATAGGAGGGCGCAAGACCTGTAACTTTTTTAAACTGATTGGAGAGATGTGCTACACTGCTATAATGCAATTGATAAGATATTTCGGTCAAATTCAAGTCTTCATAGAGCAATAATTCTTTGACCCGTTCAATTTTGTGATTGATGATATACTGTTGGATGGTGATTCCCTTAACTTCAGAAAACGTATTGGCCAAATAGGTGTAATCATAGCCTAATTTTTCACTGATATAATCAGAGTAATTCACCTTTGGCATATCCTTCGAATAATGGATCATTTCGATAATTATTGCCTTGATTTTTTCAATCAGAATATTTCGTTTATCGTCAAGAAGTTCAAGTCCATATCTTTTCAGGTTTTTCGCGAGTTCATTTCTCTTGGAATTGGTAAGGTTCTCCTTGATTTCAATGGTTCCAAGATCTACTCTTAAACAATGCATTCCAATTTTTTCGAGTTCTTGTTGGACGACCATTTTGCAACGTAAACTCACCATGTATTTGACGTATAAGAACATGAATGTCTTTCTTTTATATAATTGTTTCCTTGTTAATCAATGAGCCAATCAATGGGATTGAAAATTTTAGTTTTAGTCAATAAAGTTCAAAACTGTTCAATTAAGACTCTAATAACAAGTGACTTAAGGGTTAAATCTAAAGCAAAATCAGTATTTATTACAATAAAATTACAAAATTAATATACAACTTAATGGCTTTATCGGATTAAGTGTTAACACTGTTCCCACACAATTGACATGACCAGCAACACTTCAAATAGTCTTGACTATTGAACTTATTGAATCTGTGAAATATGTAATGATTCATAACATTTATGTAGCATAAAAGTGATGATTCAGTCGCATCTTTATACTACCGATAGCGACATCCAAAACCTAACTACGAAGTCCGTTGGATTTTAATGTTCAAATAGTTCCCTGATTCTACCAATCCGCTGGTCTCTCGAATAAATGATGAAGAAACATACTTGAAACCTTTCGGTACACTAATTTTTAAAATATCATATTATGAACGATAAACTCTATCCATTAAAATTTGAACCAATCTACCAATACCGATTATGGGGTGGGAGACGATTGGCCCATTTACTGTCAAAGCCACTTCCTAAAGATGAACCTGTGGGTGAAGCGTGCCTATTAAGTGATCGAAAAGATCATGCGAGCAAAGTTGTAGATGGACCGTTAAAAGGAAAAACCATTACGGAATTGATGCAAAAATGCCCTGTAGAACTAATGGGCGAAAATAATGCTCATTTCAAGCGTTTTCCACTCTTGTTGAAATTTCTGGATTGTCATGAAGTCTTGTCGGTGCAGGTGCATCCTTCCGATGACCAAACGGCCTATATTCCTGAGGGCGATACCGGAAAAACGGAAGCTTGGGTCGTTTTGGAAACAGCAGACGATAGCATTATTTACTCAGGTTTGAAAAAAGGAACCACCAAAGAAGATCTGTTGCAATCTATTGAAACGAACTCAGTTTCTGAGAAACTGCACAGATTCATCCCTAAAATTGATGATGCCGTTTTTATTCATTCGGGAACTGTACACACCTTGGGTGGTGCCGTAGTTTTTGAAGTACAGGAAAACAGCGATGTGACATTCCGACTTTACGATTGGGATAGAAAAGATCCCAAAACAGGAAAACCACGGGAACTTCAGGTAGAGAAAGCGATGGCTTGTATTGATTATAACCAGGTAGAAATTGGTCCAATTATTCCTGTGAAAAGCACAGAGGTTAAAAACGCAGAGCTGCTTTTTGACAATGAACACTTTAAATTATGGCGCATTGAGAGTGATACACAAGTTGATGTTGGTTTTAAAGATGAGCCCGTTATTTTGGTCTGTATCAACGGCAAAGGAACAATGCGCTATGAAAATAAAGACTATTCAATTTCAAAAGGAGAAGTGATGTTGTTGCCAGCTATTGTGGGGCAACTTGAGCTTCATCCCAATTCGGAGATCACGGTACTACAAATAGCCATTCCCCAAAAGAACGATAAGTCATGAAAAACTTAATTATTTTTGATTTGGACGGTACATTGGCCAAAAGCAAATCGCCAATAGACCAAGAAATGTCCGAACTTCTTAAGAGTTTGCTCCATGTTGCCCACGTAGCAATTATCTCTGGCGGCGACTGGCCGCAATTTGAGAAACAGGTATTGGACCATCTTCCCAAAAACACCTTGCTGAAGAAGTTGGCCATTTTACCTACTTGCGGCACCAAGTTTTACCAATACAAAGAGGATTGGAAAAAACTCTATGCTGAAAACTTCACTGATCAGGAAAGAAAGCACATCTTGGACAGCTTACATACAGCGCTCGAAGCCTCCGATTTAGACATAAATAAAACCTGGGGAGCACAAATCGAAGATCGCGGCAGTCAAATTACTTTTTCAGCACTCGGTCAACAAGCCCCGCTCGAAGAAAAGAAAGGCTGGGATCCTGATTTTAAAAAACGTAAAAAGGTAGTTAATCTTCTTAAAAAACCTTTAAAAGGATTTTCCATTGGCATGGGAGGAACGACTTCCATAGATATTGTAAAACCCGGAATTGATAAGGCTTATGGAATACATAAACTCGAGGAAATATTGGGTTTTGGAATTCCTGAAATGCTATTTATTGGAGATGCTCTATTTGAGGGAGGCAATGATTATCCAGCACGAAAAACCGGTGTGGATTGCATCCAAGTGAGAGATGCTGAAGAAACCAAAAGCATCATCCAGACCATTATCATGTGCACAAAAGATCCAAAAAAAAAAGTAAATAGTTATGATGCCATTTAAATTACACCGAATTTGTACGCTAATGGAACCCGAGAAGGGAAACGCACTTGAAGTAGAAGGTGTGCTTAATCCCGCCGTAACCCGTGGACCGGATGGCGAACTTTATATCTTTCCGCGTTTGGTGGCCAAGAATAACTATTCGAGAATTGGGATTGCCAAAGTGAATTTTAATGATGATGGAGATCCGGTAGGTGTAGAGCGTCTGGGTATTGCATTAGAGCCCGAAATGGATTATGAAAAGCGTCCGAATGGCGGTGGCGGCTGTGAAGACCCAAGAATTGCCTATGTAGAATGCGTTGAACATTATATCATGACCTATACGGCGTATGGACCAAAAGGACCGCGTATTGCCATGGCCAGATCAAAAGATCTTTTTACATGGGAACGTTTGGGACTCGTATGTTTTACGCCTTATGAGGATGTTGATTTTAACGGCATTGATAATAAGGATGCGAGCTTTTTTTCAACTGATCTCCCGAGTCCGCATCAGCACATGTCTTTGGCCATGTTGAATCGCCCCCTTTTTCCTAATACGCGACCAGAGGAAATTGTACAAAACGATGATATCCACAAAAGTGATCAACCCCGAGAAAGTATTTGGATTTCCTATTTCAACCTGAAAAAAGGAAAGGATACTTCATTGGAAAATGCAAGATTCACCTCGCATCATTGTTTGGCGCATCCCGAATACCCTTGGGAAAATCTAAAAATAGGCGCTGGTGCTCCGCCCATTTTGACAAAACATGGGTGGTTACTTGTATATCATGGAGTCCAAAAACATGAAGATTGCACTAAAGATCAGCCCGCATTTTATTACTCTGCGGGTGCCATGATTCTCTCTGAAAATAAACCTCAAAAAATACGCTACCGATCACCAGAACCGATTTTGATTCCCGATCTGCCTGACGAAAGAATTGGAACTGTTGGCAATGTGGTATTTCCGACCGGAACCGATTGTCGAGATGATATTGGCCAACCCAATCGCATTGATGTGTACTACGGAATGGCCGATAATAGAATAGGCGTCGCCAAAATGTTTATTCCAGATGATTTACCGACAACAAGGAAATAATAAAACTAAAATTGACTTCATCTATTTTCGCCAATGCTTATAGGCATTGATCAATCCATTGGTGGACCCATCATGTGATTCGATGTTTTTATCATTGTTCAATTCTGGCAATACTTTTTTAGCCAATTGTTTCCCAAGTTCCACACCCCATTGATCAAAGCTGAAAATATTCCAGATGACGCCCTGTACAAATATTTTATGTTCATAAAGTGTGATGAGCGCACCTAAAGAAAACGGTGTGATCTCTTTGAGTAAGAAGGAATTGGTAGGTTTATTTCCCTTAAAAACTTTGAAGGGAATCAGTTTTTTCTTTTGAGCCTCATCCATGTTGTCGTCTTTCAGTTCAGCGGCTACTGTTTCGTCATTTTTCCCATTCATTAGCGCTTCGGTCTGAGCGAAAAAATTAGAAACCAATATAGGATGGTGTTTTCCAATTGGATTGTGGCTAATGGCAGGCGCAATAAAATCACAAGGAATGATATGCGTGCCCTGATGAATCAATTGGTAAAAGGCGTGCTGGCCATTGGTTCCTGGTTCGCCCCAAACCACAGGGCCAGTGCTATAGGTGACATCGTTTCCGTTTCGGTCCGTATGCTTGCCATTACTTTCCATATTCCCCTGTTGGAAATAGGCTGGAAAACGGTGCATGTATTGATCGTAAGGCAAAATGGCTTCCGTTTCAGAGCCAAAGAAATTGGTGTACCATATTCCAATAAGTGCCATGATCACGGGAATATTTTCTTTAAAATCAGCCGTTCTAAAATGATGATCGGTGGATTCGGCTCCTTTGAGCAATTTTTCAAAATTGTCATAACCGATGGTGAGCGCAATCGAAAGTCCGATACTGCTCCAAAGACTGTAACGTCCGCCTACCCAATCCCAAAACACGAACATGTTTTCGGGAGCAATTCCAAAAGCTTTGACGCCTTTTTCATTTGTAGACAATGCCACAAAATGCTTGGCCACTAATTTTTCATCCTTGGCAGATTTCAAAAACCAATCCCGCGCCGTGTGCGCGTTGGTCATGGTTTCTTGGGTCGTAAATGTTTTAGAAGCTATGGTGAAAAGCGTTTCTTCGGGATTCAAATCTTTCAGCGTTTCCACAATTTGAGTGCCATCAACATTTGAAACGAAATGCGCTTTGATGCCTGCTATCCAATAAGGTTTCAGTGCCTCTGTGACCATAACCGGACCCAGATCACTTCCTCCAATGCCAATGTTGACAATGTTCTTGATTTTTTTACCGCTATAACCTTTCCATTCGCCACTGTGGATTTTCTTGCAAAACGCTTTCATTTTCTCCCGGGTCTCTCTAATTTCTGGCATAATGTCTTCGCCATCAATCGTCATCGGTTGGTCCGAAAAGCTTCTTAACGCGGTGTGCATGACCGCCCGATCTTCAGTTTGGTTGATTTTTTCGCCGGCAAACATGGCTTCCCGTGCTTCTTTTACCTTGCAATCTTCTGTTAATTGTAATAGCTTTTCAAGCGTTTTTTCGCTGATGATGTTCTTGGAATAGTCAAAAAGAATGTCGCCAAAATAGAGGGACATTTTTTCAAATCGTTTTGGATTTTGTTTGAAAAGGTCTTTCATTTGGACCTTATTCATTTCTTTTTGGTGTGCAACCAATGCTTTCCAAGCGGTAGTTTTGGTGGGATTTATTTTTGGAAACATAATCTGATGTTTTAAATAAGTACTGATTCGTTTTATAGCTCAGACCTAACAGGTTTCCAAAACCTGTTAGGTCTGTTTACAACCGTGAAGCTGCTTCCGTATCCAAATACCAAACGACTTTATTGTCATCTGAATTGATCAAACGCGCTGGAAACTGACTTGCCGAACCCTTTTTATCTTCCAGAATCTGAAATACAGCCTCTGATTTATCTTTTCCAAAAACCAAAAAGGCAATATGTTTTGCTTGATTGATAAGCGGTGCGGTCATCGTAATCCGATACATATTGACTTCTTTTACAAAAACCGATTTAATAGTGGCCTCGGTTGCGTCCAATACATCCGTGTGTGGAAATAGTGATGCGGTGTGCGCATTATCGCCAATTCCTAAAAGCAGAAAATCGAATTCTACGGGTGGTTTTTGAAAATGTGCCGCTATGGATTCTGCATACTTTTTAGCGGCCTGTTCAGGGGATCCTGTAGTATCCACTTTGAAAATATGGGATTTCGGAATTTTTAAAGGGTCAAACAGAGCCTTTTTTGCCATGAGCGAATTTCTTTGGGAATCCCCTTGTGGAACAAAGCGTTCATCACCAAAGAAAAAATAGGTTTTCTCCCAATCGATTTGCTTTTTAAAGGGGTCTGAGGCTAATAACTTATACAGTTTTCGAGGCGAACTTCCTCCTGACAACACAAAGTTAAATTGTCCACGGGCAGAAATAGCTTCGATAGCAGCATCGCAAACGGCCTGTGCTAAGGCCTTTATTAAATCATTATCGTTGTCGTAAATTTTGATATTCATAATTAGTCTTTTTTATTTTTCTCTGGAAGGTTAAACCAATGGTAGCCATCTTTTGCAATCAGGGCTTCGGCATTTTCGGGCCCCCATGAATCTGCGGAATAGTTAGGGAAACTCGAATCGGTGTTCTTCTCCCAATAATTGAGGATGGGCATAATGAGTTCCCAAGCAGCTTCTACTTGATCGGCACGCATAAACAGGGTTTGATCCCCAGTAATGGCATCGAGTAGGAGAGTCTCATAAGCTTCTGGCGAATCAGATGTCTTACTTCCAGAATAATCAAAAGCAATATCCACCGTATTTAAAGTCATTTCAAGACCTGGTTTTTTGTTTTGCAACTGGAAACGAATGGACATATCGGGTTGGATACTGATGACCAAACGGTTTTGTTTGGGTACCCCAGAGGTTTCAGAAACAAAGATATTATGTGGGATTTCCTTAAATTGGATGGTAATGATGGATGATTTTTTAAAGAGACGTTTGCCTGTTCGCAAATAAAAAGGAACGCCTTGCCAGCGCCAGTTATCGACATAAAGTTTTAGAGCGGCATAGGTATCGGTATTGGATTTTGGATCTACATTTTTCTCCTGTCGATAACCCAGTACCTCTTTTCCTTCTATCCATCCCGAACTGTATTGTCCGCGGGCTGAGATAGATTCAATTTTTCCTGGTTCAATTTTTCGCATTGCCTTAAGCACATCCACTTTTCGATCGCGCACTTCATCGGCATCAAAATTTATAGGTGGTTCCATGGCTATAATACAAAGCAATTGCATCAGGTGGTTTTGGATCATATCCCGCAACACACCGGCACGGTCAAAATAATTACCGCGACTGCCCACGCCGAGCTGTTCTGTGACCGAAATTTGAACGTGTTCCACATGATTTCGATTCCAAAGGGGTTCCATAATGGAATTTGCAAAACGAAAGGCCATGATATTTTGGACGACTTCCTTGCCCAAATAATGATCGATACGGTAAATCTGAGTCTCATCAAAAATACCGAGCAATCTTTTGTTCAGATCTTTCGCCGATTCAAGATTGTTTCCAAAGGGTTTTTCTATGATAATACGCGTTGTTTCAGGATCATTTTCGAGTTTGCTTTTGGCAATATTCTCAGCAATAGTACAGAAAAAATGAGGTGCCACTGCACAGTAGTAAATTATGGAAGGTGTCTGTTCCCATTCTTTTTTATATTTTTCAATAATGGTTCCGAATGGTTTGAAGGTTGAATGATCGTTGAGATCGGCAGTCAAAAAACTAATATGCGTTGAAAATTTATCCCAATCTTCTTTATTGGCTTTGCCGTTTCGTGAAAATTGATTCACGGCCGATAAGAGTTCGCTTTTATAGGAGTCGTCGCTCAATTTGGTTGACGAACTACCTACGATCGCAAAATTTTCGGGCAACCAACCATCAAGAAAAAGATTGTATAATGCGGGCATTATTTTCCGTTTGGTCAGGTCTCCCGTACCACCAAAAATGATGAAAATTGTAGAATCTGCCTTCTTATTTGCTGTCTTTGCCATGTTTTTTAATTTAAGATTTATTAATTACCCGCTTCCCATTCGGTATGAAAAGTGCCTTCTTTTCCTATGAGTTCATAGGTGTGCGATCCGAAATAATCACGTTGTGCCTGAATGAGATTCGCAGGCATCTCTTCACTTCTGAAATTATCAAAATAGCCTAAAGCAGCAGCGAATGCTGGTACGGCAATCCCGTTGCGGGCGGCCTCCGAAACGACGGTTCGAATTCCTGGAATGCTTTCAACGAGATTTTGATGAATGGCATCGTCTATAAACAAATGCTTCAATTTTGAATTCTTTTGATAGGCTGTATAAATATCTTCTAAAAACTCTGATCGGATAATACAGCCGCCACGCCATATTTTTGCAATCAAATCGAGATTGAGCTTGTAATCATATTCCTCATTGGCACGGTAGAGGAGATGCATTCCCTGTGCGTAAGCAGAAACCATGGCAAAATAAAAGGCTTGTTCAAGCTTGATGACGTGGTCATCATTTTTGTTGTCATATTGGAAATCTTCAGAATCCGGATATATTTTAGAGGCTTTGGTTCGCAAATCCTTGTACTTAGAAAGATCGCGCATCGACACGGCAATATCAATTATGGGGATGGGAAGATTGAGGTCCATCGCTGCCTGTGATGTCCATTTACCCGTACCTTTTGACTTCGCCTCATCTTTGATATCATCGAGTAACAGATGGTCTGAACCTTTCTTCTTGAAGGCAAGGATATCGCGGGTAATTTCTATGAGGTAAGATTGTAATCGGCCTTCGTTCCATTTTTTAAAGATGCTGTATATGGCCTCAGGCTTCATATGCAAGCCGTTTTTTAAAACTTCATAGGTTTCAGATATCAACTGCATGATGGCATATTCAATGCCATTGTGCACCATTTTTACAAAATGCCCTGCTGATCGTTCTCCCATATAGGCAACGGTGGGATCGCCTTTGACCTGCGCAGCAATCTTAGTGAGAATGGGTTTTACAATTTCATAAGCATTTTGATCGCCTCCAGGCATCATACTCGGGCCTCGACGTGCACCTTCTTCACCGCCCGATACGCCCATTCCGATAAAATGATAGCCTTGTTTCTCCAAATCCTTAAACCGGCGATCAGTGTCTATGAAATGTGAATTGCCACCATCGATGATGATGTCTCCTTTTTCAAGAACCTCGAGGAGTTCTTCAATAACACCATCGACAATTTTACCTGCGGGAACGAGCAGCATGACAACTTTTGGCGAAGACAGACTATCGATAAAATCGTTCATATCTGTAAAACCTTGAATGGCGTCAGGGTTTAATTTATTGAGTGCTGCTACTTTATCAGCGCTGATATCGTAACCTGCGCATTTATAACCGTGATCGGCAATGTTTTGTAAAAGATTGGAACCCATGGTGCCAAGTCCAATCATTCCGAATGCGTTTTTATGTTCTGTGTTCATTATCATGTTTTTAAATTTTCAAGAATCTGTTTTGTGTTTTCAAAATCCTCATGAAGAATAGCATGGATGCCTTGTTTTTTAGCCGCATCGACCAACATGGGCCGATCATCAAAGTAAAGACATTCCTTTGGATTTAACCGTGTGATTTCCAAAGCTGTTTGATAAATACGAGGATCTGGTTTTCGAAATCCAAGATAGCAGGATGAAAAAAAGCCATTAAAGACGTCGTGAAGCTTGAATTTTTCTATACGATAATCATTGAGCTCCATACTCTCGTTATTTAGTGCGAAAATGGGCAATGACGTTTGTTTTTTCCATGATTTCACCCAAGATAACATTTCTGGAAGTTCTACGGATTGTTCGTACATGAATTGTTTGAAATCATCCTTCGTGAAATCGTGCGATTGGTTAAAGAGTACCGTATCGAGATATTCATCTAAAGAGATGCTCCCAATCTCAAACACATTGTAAATGAAATGGTGCAAGATGTCCATCTCCTCATAATCAAATCCAAAGACTTTTGCCGCTTTTTGACGCGATTCATGTCCCCAACCATTGGTAAGCAATACGCCACCGATATCCATAAAAACCACTCTTATTTTCGAGCCCTCAAAATCGACCATTGCTTTAGCTTTTTTTTCGGTTTTGATCGGCAATACTTTTGAGTAATTGTTCGTAGGCCTTGTTGAATTTTTCTATGCCTTCGTTTTCTAACCTTTGGGTAATCGTATCGATATCAATGCCTAAATTCTTTAAGTCATCCATCGCCTTATTTGCGCTATCGATGTCATTGGTTATAGTATCGGCTACCTTGCCATGATCGCGAAAAGCATCTATGGTTTCCATGGGTAGGGTGTTAATGGTATCTTTTCCAATTAATGGCTCTACATATTTGACGTCACTGAACGAAGGGTCTTTGGCACTGGTACTTGCCCAAAGCACGCGTTGGGTTTGTGCGCCTTTTGCGGCAAGTTTTTTATAACGATCGCTCGCAATCATGTCGAGATAGATTTGATAGGCTTTTTTTGCAGAAGCAATAGCGATTTCTCCAACCAGATGATTGGCGTTTTTTTCCTTCAGCATCGGATCGACCATGACATCAATTCGGCTCAGAAAGAAACTCGCTACAGAAGCGACGTCCTTTATGGAATGTCCTTCATTGAGCCTGTCTTCAAGTCCGCCCATAAAAGCTTCGGTGATTTCCCGATAGCGTGGAAGCCCAAAAAGAAGCGTCACATTAATGTTGATTCCTTCCCGCAAACATTCTCGGATGGCAGGCAGACCTTGTTTTGTCCCCGGAATCTTTATCATGACGTTTTTTCGATTCACCTTTTTCCATAGCTCACGAGCCTGTTCAATGGTGCCGTCGGTATCCAGAGCGAGATATGGAGATACTTCTAAACTTACGAAGCCATCTTTTCCTTCCGTTTTATCGAACACGGGTTTAAAAATATCTGCTGCTCTTTGAATATCGGCAATGGCCATATCGAAAAAAATGGCAGAATTGTTATCTTCATTTTTTGAGAGCTTGGCAATGTCATCATCATAGTCAGCGCTTCCGCTAATCGCTTTTTCGAAAATGGAAGGGTTTGAGGTCAATCCGCGCAGGTCATCGTCATCAATTAAATTTTGCAATTTACCAGAATTCATAATCTCGCGATCAAGTAAATCAAGCCAGATGCTCTGACCGTGTTGTTGTATTTTATTTAAAGGGTTCATATTGTGGAAATATTTATTATTGTTATTATATATTGTTTATCCGTTTTTAGTCATAAGAATGAAAAACTTTAAATACAAGCCAATTTTTTGTTTGCCCCACCCTAAAGGGAGCAAAAAATCTCAAATGATTAATTAATTTGAGAATAAGCCACCTTTTAGTCCTGATAGCTATCGGGAGGGTCAAGGCCTATTCAGATTTTAAATCAGAAATCTCAATTTTTTAGGATTGATTTCGGATATACTATTTATTGTTTTTAAAGCCAGAATAGAGTTGACCATTATTCGTTAATCAACAATCAAACAATCAACAATCATCAATCATCAATCTCAAATCCTAATCCCTCTCCTCCATTTTCTGAATTTTCTGCAATCGCCTAACATGTCTTTCTGCGCCGATGAAATTTGCCTTTAAAAATGCCAAAACAAATTCTTCTGCACTGGCATATCCTGTAATCCGACCCCCGAGGCAAATCAGGTTCATATCATCATCTTCAACACCTTGATGCGCCGAAAAATGCTCTGTGATCAATGCAGCTCTCACGCCCGAAACTTTGTTGGCTGCAATACAGGCACCGACGCCGCTTCCGCAAATGGCGATACCCCGAAAAACTTCTCCAGCAGCTACTGCTTTGGCCAATGGAATGACGAAGTCGGGATAATCGTCGGTGTTGTCCAATACGTTTGCGCCAAAATCTACGGGCATGAATTGGTTTTCAATGAGAAAGGGTTTTATCTTTTCTTTGAGTTCAAAACCGCCGTGATCGGCACAGATTCCTATTTTTTTATGGGATTTTTTTTGCATTGTATTTTGTTTTTCAACTTTTCACTTTTTAACCGCGTAGGACGCTAGGTGTTTGCGCCAAGGTCGCTATGAAGCGAGTGTGACCTGGAGAAATATACTTTTACGAATTAGGCTGTTGTCCTTTTGAGGTTATATATCAATTTCAGTATTTATTTTATTTCTTATCAGAAAACAAATCCTTCGCTCTTTTTACGACGTTTTCTACAGAAAAACCATAGTCTTTCATGACTTCATCTCCAGGTGCCGATTCGCCGAATCTGTCGATACCGATCACTTCGCCATCGTCGGTGGTATATTTCAGCCATCCCACGGGAGATCCGGCTTCTACTGCCAGTCGTTTTCGAATGTTTTTAGGCAAAACCTTTTCGCGGTAAGCGGCGCTTTGTTTATCAAATAAACGCCAGCAAGGCATGCTCACCACACGCGCTTGAATGTTGCTTTTTTTCAACTGCTCCTGTGCTTCTAAGATCAAATGGACTTCGGAACCTGTGGCGATCAAGATCATATCGGGGTCATCATCGGAATCCGAAAGAATATAGGCGCCTTTTTCTAATTCTTTAGCATTAGTATATTTGTTCTGGTCAAGGATAGGAATGCCTTGTCGCGTTAAAACAATGGCTACGGGTCCATCGGTGTGATGTATCGCAACACGCCACGCTTGTGCGGTTTCGTTGGCATCTGCAGGACGGATGACGGTCATGTTTGGCACCGTACGGAGTCCGATCAATTGCTCAACCGGTTGATGAGTGGTACCATCTTCGCCTAAACCAATACTGTCGTGGGTAAAGACCATAATCGGACGGATGTTCATAATGGCGGCCAGTCGTAATGGAGGTCGCATATAATCGGAGAAAATCAAAAATGTCGCCCCGTAGGGGATGAGGTAATTGCTGAGGGCCATGCCGTTGAGTACGGCACCCATGGCATGTTCGCGAATTCCAAAATGGAAGTTGCGTCCGTCAGGGTGTTTTGCCGAAAAGGATGGGTAAGCATCGAGATTCGTATCGGTAGAAGGTGCTAAATCGGCTGAGCCCCCAATCAATTGCGGCAAAGATTCTGCGATGGCATTCAGGGTTTTGCCAGAAGCTTTCCGGGTTGCCATTTTCTTACCCGGTGCAAATGTAGGAAGTTTGGATTCCCATCCGTCGGGTAATTTTCCAGCGCTGATGGTTTCATATTCCTTGTCAAGATCGGGGTGTCGTTTTTTGTAGTCTTTATAAAGTGTGTTCCAATCTTTCTCGTTTTCTGCGGATTTCTGAGCCGCTTTGTGGTAAAAGTCCAATACTTCCTCCGGAACAATGAAGTTTTTGTCTGGATCAAATCCGAAGACTTTTTTGACCAAGCGAACTTCCTCTTCGCCCAATGGCGAGCCGTGTGCTGCCGCAGTACCGTGTTTATTCGGACTTCCGTAACCGATAATACTGTTCACAATGATCAGTGAGGGACGATTGATTTCATTTTGGGCGTTTTTTGTCGCTTTAGTAATGGCATCCAAATCGTTGATATCCGTAACTTTTTGAACATGCCAACCATAAGCTTCGAAGCGTTTGGCCACATCTTCGTCAAATGCGAGGTCGGTGTCACCTTCAATGGTAATATGGTTGCTGTCGTAGAAATAGATCATATTGCCCAATCCGAGGTGTCCGGCAAGGGAAGCAGCTTCTGACGAAACGCCTTCCATCACATCGCCGTCGCTGCAGATGGCATAGATTTTATAATCGAATATGTTGAAATCGGGCTGATTGTAACGTGCTGCCATATATCTTTCTGCAATAGCCATTCCCACGCCATTGGCGAATCCCTGACCCAAAGGTCCGGTGGTGACTTCAATGCCAGGCATCAGGCCATATTCGGGATGGCCAGCAGTAATGCTATGCAGTTGTCTGAAGTTTTTAAGGTCCTTAAGGGTGACGTTATAGCCGGTTAAGTACAAATAACTGTATTGTAACATACAGGCATGTCCGCACGAAAGGATAAACCGATCGCGATTTGACCATTCCGGGTTTTTGGGATTATAGTGCATGATTTCCGACCAAAGCACGTGACCTAATGGCGATAGCGCCATAGGGGTGCCGGGATGTCCCGAATTTGCTTTCTGAACGGCATCGGCCGATAGTACTCTAACAGTGTCAATACATTTTTGAATGGTATTTTTAGTTTTCATGGACTTTTAATGCATTTATTCTAACCGTTGGGTTTTAATAACCCGCGACGGTTCTTGATTTTTTGTGATATGTTCATTGACGGATCAGGAGTTGTGATGATAATGATTTAGAATTATTGGCTTATGCTCTGTTTTCACTATTTCGTTCATCCAAAGCCTTAATCATGTCGTCGGAAATGGTCTCACTGGAAACTCCATAGCCATTAATCAAAACGCCTTTTAGATGATGTTTTGATGACGAAATTGCAAATACAATAGCTTCATCGCCAGGATCAGAAGGTCCTTCAAAGCGGTAATGCTTATCTACGATAAATTCGCCCGGAAATAGTTTTGTCTCCGTACCCTTACAAACAAGATGGGTTGGTTTTAAATTCAGATGTTTGGTATATCCTCTTTCATTCAGCAAATTCGTCACTTCTGAAAGTGTCGTCATGCTACCTAAAAGGGAGTTAAATTCTTTAGTGTTCATAGTCTGCTGTTTTAAATGATTATCTAAAGTCCCACAATTGGTTTTCATAGGCTGCAGATTCATGATTTTCTCACTGTTGATTTTTGGATCATCTTTGAATCTAAAATCGTCATCACTCTTCCATAGATGATTTATATTCGCCACGTCTTGCTGCGGCACTAAGTTTTGCCCGATGATAAAGTAACTTTTGTGCTATTTCCACATTGGCATCTTTTCCTTTCCAAGCCTCTAAACAGGGTTGCTGAATGGCTCTTGCAAAAGAAAACGCAACGATCCATGGCAGATGGTCTTTATAGTCTTTATTGATGGCATGCAAATGTTGAGATGCTTGTTGTGGCGATTGTCCGCCCGATAAAAATGCAATGGCGGGAACGGCCGCAGGAACCGCAGATAGAAAGCATTTCACGGTGGCTGCAGCGACTTCATCGATACTGTTTTTATCACTACATTCTTTTCCAGGAAGTACCATGTTCGGTTTTAGAATAATACCTTGGAGGTCAACACGAAAGTAATACAACGCCTCAAAAAGAGCTTTCAATGCGTGTTCCGTGACTTCATAACAACGCTGTAAAGAGTGATTGCCATCCATCAATACTTCGGGCTCTACAATAGGAACCAAACCTGCTTCTTGGCATAAAGCGGCATACCTTGCCAAGGCATGTGCATTGGCATCAATACATGTTTTTGTAGGGATGCCATCCCCAATTGTGATGACGGCACGCCATTTGGCAAAACGGGCACCCATGTTTCTATAGTCGACCAATCGTTCTCGCAACCCATCTAAACCCTCGGTTATCTTTTCGTTGGGAAAGCCTGCCAAAGCTTTGGCACCCATATCTACTTTTATTCCTGGTATAATTCCAGCATTCATCAGTACGGAAGCCATTGGCTCCCCATTTTTTGTTTGCTGTCTGATAGTTTCGTCATACAAAATGGCACCACCGATACTTTCGTTCAGTCCTGCTGTCGTGGCGATGAGTTCTCTGTATTTACGTCGCATCTCAACGGTTTGTGGAATTCCATTTGCTGAAAAACGTTTGTCAATAGTGGGCGTGCTTTCATCCATGGCAAGGATGCCTTTCCCGTTGGCAAATAATTGCTCGATCGTGTTTTTTAGAAGTTTCGTATGCATAATATTGAGTTAGATTTCACCGTATTAAAGATAGAAATCAATTCTCAGGAAAGTTTATACAATCTGATGTATAACTTACATTATTCTCACTTGATGCATCTATTCAGGGGAAAGATTTGAGAGTGTTTTGCCAACTAAAGCAGACCTGTTTATAAGGCTTTTAACTGCGCAATGGTCTGGATTGGATTTTCGGATTTAAAAATTGAACTACCTGATACCAGCAAGTCAGCACCCACGGCAATAAGCTTTGGAGCATTGGTTAAGTCCACACCACCGTCTATTCCGATGATTGTTTTGGCGCCACTTCTCTCAATCAAATTTCGTGCGAGTTCAATTTTTCGATAGGTAGGTTCTATGAGCTTTTGTCCACCAAAACCAGGATTTACTGACATAATAAGCAGTTGGTCAATCTCCAGAATAATGGCTTCGAGATTGTTGATTGCGGTATGCGGATTGATAGCGACGCCTGCTTGCATTTCTGCTTTTTTAATAGCGAGAAGCGTGTTGTGTAAATGCGTGCAGGCTTCTAAGTGAACGATTAAAGTATCAGCACCAGCCTCTTTAAACCGACTGATATACCGCTCTGGTTGTATGATCATTAAATGGACATCCAACGGTTTTGACGCATACTTTTTTATAGCCTTGAGTACGGGAAAACCAAAGGACATATTGGGAACAAAAACACCATCCATAATATCAACATGAATGCGGTCTGCATCGCTGTTGTTGAGCATTTCAATGTCTTTTGCCAGATGGGCAAAATCTCCGGATAAAATTGAAGGTGCGATAAGGGTTGACATTTGGAATAGTTTTTCACAAGGTAAAAAAAAAGAGCTTACAAGTCGTTGATATTTAGCATAAATCGCCACCAATACGAAGGTGGGAATGCTGTAACTCTTCTTCAATGCTTTGTAATACAATTTTGATGAAAATGCCGCAACTTTACTCTATGGTTTGATAAAAAAAGAACCCCATTTATTAGCCTAAACAATACCCAAGCTAAAATCTAATCTCCCATGGCAAAAAAGCTCAATCAACTGGAAGCTACTGCTATTTGCGGTAATGACATCAGTTCCTCTTGCCTTTACGTGTCGGCCTTGGCAATTGTTTATGCCGGCCAATACGCTTGGATCTCACTTTTAATGGTGGCCACGGTATTGTTCTTCTTTAGAAAAATATATGGTGAGGTTGTGGGGGCTTTGCCCTTAAATGGTGGAGCCTACAATGCTTTGTTGAATACGACCAAGAAATCCACGGCCTCACTTGCCGCATCGTTGACGGTTTTGTCCTATATGGCAACGGCTGTGATTTCAGGAAGCGAGGCTGTAAAATACGCACATAGTATTTGGACGGTAATCCCCGTACTTCCAGTCACTATTGCTTTGCTATTGGTATTTATGGGCTTGGTCATATTGGGAATCGGTGAATCTTCAAAAGTAGCGATGATCATTTTTCTTTTTCATTTATTATCATTGATCGTCCTTTGCAGCTTTTGTCTTATTTATTTTGTGGAAAGCGGTACAGAAACACTGGTCTCAAATTTCAAATTACCAATAGAAGGAAGTATTTTCAGTGCTTTGTTTTTGGGGTTTTCGGCAGCAATGCTGGGGATAAGTGGTTTTGAGAGCTCTGCCAATTACGTTGAAGAACAGCAGAAAGGTGTTTTTCCGAAAACCTTACGGAATATGTGGATTGTGGTTACGGTATTCAATCCGTTGATTGCCTTTTTGGCCTTAGCGATTATTCCTATCAGTACCGTGGTGGATTATCGGGATGCTCTACTTTCTGTCATGGGATCAACGGCTGGTGGCAATTGGCTTTCATTGCTTATCGGAATTGACGCTGCCTTGGTCTTGAGTGGCGCCGTACTGACCTCCTTTGTTGGTGTGGGTGGGTTAATGAAACGAATGGCTTTAGATAGAATCTTACCGAAATTCCTTCTAATAACGAATAGAAAAGGAAGTAATTATTTGATTTTCATTGCATTTTTTGCCTTATGTGTATCCATTTTATTGGTCACCAAAGGCGATTTGGCAAAACTCGCAGGTGTTTATACCATTGCCTTTCTGTCCGTAATGATTTTATTCGGAATTGGAAATCTACTCTTAAAACTTAATCGCTCCCGCTTGCCAAGACCAGAAAAATCCAGCTGGCTTGGTTTGTTTATTGGAATTTTTGCGGTGTTTGCCGCTATAATAGGCAACGTGATTTTAAATCCCCATTATTTGGCCATTTTTATGGAGTATTTAATTCCGACCCTTATCATCGTGTTTTTTATGTTGTATAGAGTCCGTATTTACAAATTGATCTTGATCATGCTGGAATTTGCTTTTCCAGAAAAGGGCCTTGTATTTAAAAAATTGAATCGAAAAACCAAACAGTTGCTCGATAGTGTCAATAAACAGCAATTTGTGTTTTTTACCAATCATGATAATATAGTGACCTTGAATATTGTGATTTTGTACATCATTAATAACGAAGCCGCCAGAAGACTCAAAATCGTATCGGTTTTGGAGGCGGGAGAGATTGCCAACGTCAAACTTAAAGCGGATATAGAAACCTTAAATAGAGCATATCCCAACATCAATGTGGAGTTTATTGAAGAACCTGGAACCTTTGGTCCTGAGAAAATAAAAGAGTTATCAAAACGTTGGAAAATCCCAACCAACTTTATGTTTATCGGTTCGCCAGGGGAAGGATTTCCATATAAAATTGAGGAATTGGGAGAAGTACGACTTATTATTTAGCAAGTTCCTAAGTGATTTCAGATTGCATATGAGAATATTAATTGTACAGAAAGTAAATATTTACTTAATTTCCACCATTGGGATTTGATACCCCGAGGTTCTTGATTTCTCTTGCAAGGATTAATGTCCCCGAATTTAATCGAAAATAAAAATCTTTAGATTAATAACTCCGATTTATTATGGTTTATATAAGTATTATGATTGTGATCCTGATATTTGGAATTCATTTCTATCGAAAATCCAAACGGCAGACCGTCCAGCCTTTTCCTGAGCATTGGCGCCAATTGTTAACGGAAAACGTTCTTTATTATAGAAAGCTTCCTAAAGATAAACAACTTGTTTTTGAACAAAGAATGATGACGTTTTTGAGTGAGGTTTATATAGATAGCGTGCAGATGGAGATAGAAGAATTAGACAAGGTTTTAATTGCCGCAAGTGCAGTAATTCCAGTTTTTGGCTTTAAAGAATGGCATTATACTAATTTAAGTGGGATTCTTTTATATCCGGATAACTTTAATGAGGACATGCAATTTAGCGGTAAGGCTGACGATCGCCATATCGGGGGAGTCGTCGGAAACGGACGTTTTGAAAAACAAATGATCCTATCCAAGAAAGCATTATATCACGGTTTTAAGAATTCGACTGATAAAAGTAATACTGCAATCCATGAATTTGTACATCTTATTGATAAGTTGGATGATAGGACAGATGGTGTGCCGGAACGATTATTAGAGCATCAATATACGATACCGTGGTTAAATTTAATCCACAAAGAAATGGAGGCGATAAATGACAATAAATCTGATATTCGAAAATATGGAGGCACAAACCAGGCAGAGTTTTTTGCGGTAGCTTCAGAATACTTTTTTGAGCGTCCAGATTTACTTAAAAGAAAGCATCCCGATCTTTATAAAATGTTGGTTAAATGTTTTAATCAACCACAAGGCGTTGGGAAAAACACATCAATTAATAAATGAATTTATTATCATTATTATTGACGTTCCCCATCTGAGATTCTCTACATAACAATTAGCATTTTCAGCCTCTCCATAGATTATTTCCATTATTCCACCAGTGGGTTATAGTACCCAGAGGCTTGCCTGGATCGAAACGATAATTTCCTATTCATACCTCGTGGGCTTTCCCGCTCGTGCCGGTCGGACAGGCCCCGAGATTCTTGATTTGATCTTGGCAGAACTTATTATAGTTGGTTGAAATAACCAATCCATTGTCTTATTGTTGATTTACTTGCTAAACACGTCCTAAATTGCGAGTTTTGCAAGTTATAAAAACACTATAAAGCAGAGTTTTATGGAACATGAACAATTTATTTTCTGCCTGGAAGCCATTCCAGATGTCGATTCCGTCCATAATACCGAAGTCGTTAAAATCTTAGAGGAAATTGCACTGCAACAAGATATAGCAAGTATTTATAAGGCCTGCGATACCATTGAAGGGTTGGAGGAGAGCTTGAACGCACTGCTATATGACGATCATAACTTTAAAGATTATGAAATTATCTACCTCGTCATGCCAGGAGAGGCTAACAATATAATGCTGAATGATTATTATTACAGTATTGAGGAAATAGCCGAAATTTTTGAAGGGAAAATGAAAGGTAAGGTGATCCATTTTTCAAATGATAAGATTTTGGATTTATCAGAGGAAGAATCGCAGTACTTTCTCGATGTTACCGGTGCACGCGCTATTTCAGGGTATGGGCGAGAGATAAGAGAGATTCCAAGTTATAGAACCTTAGATCGTGCGTATTTTAGTTTATATCAAGAAAATGATGATCTAATGGAAGTGGTGGAAGAACTTTTCAAAAAGCATTATGACCTCTGTAAATTACTTGACTTCAGATTGTATTATTAAAGCATGTCCAAGTTTGCTCTTAAATAGCCCGAGGTTCTTGATTCTCATGAATAATAAGTATTTGGATGTTCATTTTACTAATGAAAACTCAAGAGAAATCAATCACTACACAAATCCCATTCACTAGGTTACAATAGTCCGAAAGGTCAAATTAATTCTCGGGGTTGTAATTTTTTTGGTAGGAGGTAAGCGGTGTAGCCAATTGGACTGCGTACTGCCTTTCATGAGCAATAAACTTCCATTTTCCAACACCACGGATACCGTTTGTTTTGTGACTTTATGTTTGAATGCAAATTTTCGAGCTGCGCCTAAACTTAACGAACCTATGGCGCCATTCTTTTTTAAATCCTTTTCATCATCGCTATGCCAAGACATGCCTTCTTCTCCAGTATGGTATAGATTAAGCAAACAGGAGTTAAAGCGTTCTCCTGATTGGTTTTCGATAATCTGCTTTAGTTCCAGAAGTTCTTTGGTCCATGGTAAAGCGGATTTGGTGGTTTTGGAATAGGTATAAAGAAATGGTTCATCGCCATACCAGGCTACTTTGCGTTTTGTGACCATCAGTTTTCCGAAAATGATCGCCTGGTCATTTTGCCATAGAATGTTTTTCAGTAATTGATCGAAATAATGATTGGCGCTTTTAGAATCAAAGATACTTCCATAATAGTGGACGTCTCCATCAAAGGGTAGGATATTCGATATGGGCGAGTTGTTGAATAAGTCCATTCTTAATGATTTTTCATTTATTGTTGCTCCGACACGGCCAATTTCGAATTGTATACAAAACTTAGATAGCTTCTACATATCACATTCGTTCGCTTCAGTACAACTTAAAAAACGAGACCTATGGCCACTCCAAAATTAAGTCCAAATCCAGTTATATTTTCATCTTCTCTTTCAAAAGATTCATCCGTATCTCCAAAAACAAAACTTGGCCCCGCGTACGGATTTATGGAAATACTTTGTGCTACTAAAAACTGATACCCTAACAACGCCCGGACATTATATAGTTCCAAGTCTCTCTGCTTTAATCGTTCTGTGTATAAAGCTTCAGTGTCGCCGTCTTCATCAGGCTGCTGTTCAAGAGCAGAAAAGCGTTCTTTGAATTTTATATACTGGATTGACGGTCCTATATAAAACCCTTTTGGTGCTTTATGGTCTCTCATATAATGTCTGTAATCCAAATTCACTGAAATGGTTTCTTTACGATGATGGGTATCTCGTGGATTATTCAAGGTCTTGCCAAAAAAATCAGAGTATAATTCCTGAAAATCATTGAGGTCGTGGTTATTTGTTTTACCTATTCCGAATCCAAGTTGGATTGTTGATCTGTCACTTAGGACACGCTCATATTGCACATCGTAAATATTCGAAATGAGCAATAGCGAATTTATTTTTATAACATTTTTCTTAGACTCCTGGGCGTATTTTGTACTCGAGAACAAAAAAACGATGACAATAAAAAAGAACTTCTTCATGGCTCGATTGTTTATTTAACAGTTGTTTACAGGTACTTTCATTAATTATTAAGTCGATATTTACTCTAAGATAGAAAAAAATATTTTACTTTTTGAAATGAATGCGGACAGGGTAAATTCTTCAACACAAAAACAAAAGCTTATAGGGTCGCAGTTCAAGAGCGTCAAGAACATAGAATTCCTTGTTTATAAATAAACAACTATTTTTTCCGAAAACACAACATTTAGGATTGATCCTAAAGTGCACCAATAAAACTGTTTTGCCCAAATGATAAAGGCAATGGTTTTCACATAAAACGTTCCATAAAATCACTTTTAAATGCCCTTCCAACGGGGACTTTTATATCGTTTTCAAGAACGATTTGGTTTCCTGAAACTTTATTGATTTTGGTAGTATTGATGATATAGGACTTGTGTATTCTCATGAATTTATGTCGTGGAAGAAAATCTTCCCAATACCGTAAGGATTCCGACGAGAGGTGTTTCTTATTCGATAGGTGTATCTCTGTGTAATCAGAATCTACCATTATAAAAATAATATCATCTGTCCTTATCCTTATATAATCGTAACCACTTTTAATATAGATTTCCTCGGAATGGGTTTTACTTTCAGTTTCAGCTTGGTGGTGTTGTAAACCTGAAGTATTTGCAGCTTTTATATCAGGTTGCATACTTAATTTTGAAATCGCTTGGATAAACCGTTGAAATGAGAAAGGTTTTAATAAATAATCAACCACATTCAATTCGTAACTTTCTAAGGCGTATTCTGAAAATGCTGTCGTTAAGATGACTTGGGGCGGATTTGGAAGCGTTTTTAAGAAATCAATCCCGGATAATTTTGGTAAATGGATGTCCAAAAACATGACATCTATCTTTTCTGAATTCAAGACTTGCATGGCTTCCAATGCATCGGTATAGGTGCCTACTAAATTTAGCGTACCCATATCTTCAATATATTTTTTTAAAATGCGTTGCGCTGGCATTTGGTCTTCTATGATGATGCAGTTCATATGACTTGGGTTTTACTTAAATCGATGGTCAGGTCAACAATGTAAAGGTTATTTTTAGTGTCAATTTTTAGAGTATGACATTTCGGATAAATCAATTCCAAACGTTTTCTGACATTTTCCAAGCCTATTCCGTTATCCAGACTTTGGGTGTTGCTCTGTTTCAAATACGTATTGTGGCAGATAAAATGTAGAATTCCATTTTCGCAAACTTTAATGTCAATAAAAATAGAAATATTTTTGGACTGACTTGAAACGCTATGTTTAAACGCATTTTCGATAAATACTGAAAGTATCAAGGGCGCTATTCTATAATTGGATGGTATATTGCCAATTTCAAAAGTAACCTCTCCACGTCCTTCCACTTGAAGTTTGCTCAACATAACATAGTTTTCAATATGTTCCATTTCTTTTTTAAGCGGGACAAATGGAGCTTGACATTCATACAGCATATAACGTAAAACCGAAGAAAGCTCTAAAATAATTTCGGGTGTTTTGGGCGATTGTTCAACGGCATGGGCATACAGATTGTTCATATTGTTAAACAGAAAATGAGGATTGATCTGCGATTTAAGAAATTGCAATTCGCTTTCCTTGACCGAATTCCTCAATTCAATGACCTCCTGTTGTTTAGTTAAGGCATCCCACGCAAATTTAAAACCCACCAAAATTGTAATGGTTGGCATCGTACTCAATAAATTATAAAATACACCCAAGAATTTTCTTCCTCTCGTGTCTGGATAAAAGATTTGCTCTAAAAATGCTTCTTCCACAAAAATTACTAAAGCAATAGTCACAAGCGTGTAAATGGCAAATTCCAAATATCTGTTATGATAAAGAAAGCGCGGCAATAAGGCATAATTGATAATGAGTGCCGCTAGTGCATAGTTGAGGAAGAAATAAATTTGGTAGAATTCGATTCCTGGTAAGCGTCTGTCAAACCCAAAAAAAACAAATACCAAAACATTTAGAATGATCTGAAAGACAAGCTCCTTTAAATTTAGATGTGATGTGGACATTTTAAAAGTTATTTCATAAAAGTAAGTAATTCATAGGATTATAGCTTAACGAAACGCATCATCAACCATCTGAACACCGCAAACAGCATAATTATACCTCTAAACGGAGATATGCTTTTCACGGTAGAAGTTCTGTCGTTTGGATGAAAATATTTTCCTGCCCGCGATGCTAGTAGTTTCTTTGTTCCATCAAATTAATTAAAACAATTGTAATCATCATTAATTAATACACGCAAAAATGAAATCCGTAGAAAAATTCACTTTCAATGATTTAGGTCTCTTAATTTTAAGATTGTTCCTTGGATTAACAATGTTATTCGCTCATGGCCTCGGAAAATGGGGACGGTTGTTTGGTGGTGGTGAAATCCAGTTTAGGGATCCGTTAGGGGTTGGAGACACCACCTCGTTAGGCTTGGCTGTTTTTGCTGAAGTTATCTGTAGCATATTATTGGTTTTCGGATTAATGACCCGCTGGGCATTATTACCACTTATCATAACCATGTTGGTTGCGACATTTATCGTTCATAGCGCAGACCCATTTGGGGTGATGGAGAAAGCGATGCTTTATGGGGTTGGCTATATTACAATATTCCTGACAGGTCCAGGCAAATATTCGGTTGATTACTACTTGAAAAATAAAAGAGCAGTTGTCAAGTCGTAAAACGATCAGATAATAAAAACTAAATTTATGAAAAAGTATATCAGCATTCTTATAGTATGTATGTCATTGGTCTCTTTTGGTCAAAATCCAAATGGTGATTCAAAAGAAGTCGTGATTACAGGAAACATCATTGAGGCCTCCACAGGGGCGCCTTTAGAATATGCAACTGTGGCATTTACTGATATGCAGGGCAAGATTGTGACGGGTGGTATTACTGATTTGGAGGGCAAATACGCCATTAAAGTACCTGCTGGAATGTATAAGGTTACTTTTGAATTCATCGGTTTTTCTACTAAGACCCTAGAGAATCAAAACTTGACCAAGGACACTACTTTACCAACAATAAAGTTGGCGGAAGATTTGGAGAGTTTGGACGAGATTGTGATTCGTGCCGAGACTACCGAAGTTGTCGTAAGACTTGACAAAAAAATCTATAACATCGGTAAAGATCTGACTACCAGTGGCGCAAATGTTGGCGATGCATTAGCAAATGTACCGTCAGTTACTGTAGATATTGATGGTTCAATTGCCTTGAGAGGAAATGAAAATGTCAGAATATTAATCAACGGCAAACCCTCTGCGATTGCAGGCTTCGGATCTACTGATGCCTTGCGCGCGTTGCCAGCTGACGCCATTGACCGTGTAGAAGTCATCACATCACCTTCCGCCCGTTATGATGCCGAAGGTACCGCAGGTATCTTGAATATTATTTTAAGGAAAGAAAAAACCTTAGGCTTAAACGGGTCTATTCAAACCAATTTGGGGTTGCCGGCAAGTAGCAGTATTAATGGAAATATCAATTTACGTACGGACAAATTCAATATTTTTAATAACACAGGCTGGCGTTACCGAGAATCTCCCGGAAAAGCTTATTTCAAAAACCAATACTTATCCAATAGCATCATCAACCCTCTGGTTATAGAAAATAGAGACATGGACCGTATTAACAGAAATTTTAATACCAATTTAGGGATTGAATATTTTATTTCTGATAACACTTCCGTTACGGCATCTGCATTTTTCTCACATGGTAATGATGATGATGAAACAATTAATAAGACGGATGAATTTGACGCGGATAATGATTTGGCCATTAGTAGAGATCGGATAGAATACGAGTCCGAAACCGATACAAACTATCAATTTGCTTTAAATTATATTACCAAGTTCGACGATAACGGCCACGAATTAAAAGCCGATCTTCAATATGAAAGTGAGAATGAAGAGGAAATCTCGTTAATCAACGAAAACAATACCTTTCCTAATGAAGTCGTGTTGCCGTCTGAATTTATTACAACGGATGAAGACCAAAAGGAATATTTGGCTCAGATAGACTATGTACGCCCGATTGGCGAGAATGCACAGTTTGAAGCAGGTTATCGCGGTAATTTTAAAGAAACAGCTACGGACTATGATCTGACGGAGCAAATGACAGCTGGCGGTAGTTTTATACGAAATGATAGTTTGTCCAATATTTTTACCTACAACGAAAATGTGAATGCGTTATATACCCAATATGGTGATAAGTACGGAAAGTTTTCGGTATTGTTGGGTTTACGTCTTGAACATACTGAATTAAAGGGTGAAGTAGATGCAGAGAATATTGAAGCCAATGGGGACGATGCGCTCAACATTAATTTTGACAAGTCGTATACTGGGTTGTTTCCTACCTTGAATTTAACTTACGAACTCAATGATCGTGAAAGCATTTCTTTGGGCTATAACCGTCGTATCAATAGACCCAGAGGACGTTGGATCAATCCGTTTCCATCCCGTTCAAGTGAAGCCAATATCTTTCAAGGTAATCCTAATTTAGACCCGGCTTTTGCGAGTGCTTTTGATCTTGGTTATCTTAAACGTTGGAGTAAGCTCACCTTAACCTCTTCAATTTATTATCAACATGAAACCGATGCTTTTGAACGCATCCAAGAAGATACAGGTCGGGAAACTTCCAATGGGATCCCCATTATTAGAACACTTCCTATCAATTTAAGTACCAATGAGCGCATTGGATTTGAAGTCGGTATATTATATAATCCTGCCAAATGGTTACGCCTTAACGGTAGTTTTAACTTTTTTCAGTTCAATACAGATGGCGAATTTAACGGTATCGACTATGGCGCTAAAAATACCAGCTATTTTGCCAGAGGAAGTGCCAAGGTTAGTTTGCCTTATAAAATAGAATGGCAAACCAATGCTTTTTACAGAGGGCCTTCCAATAATTCACAGACCGAGAGTGATGGTATTTTATCAGTTGATCTTGCCCTAAGTAAGGATATCATGAATGACAATGCCACTGTAGGTTTTAATGTCAATGATTTGTTTAATTCGCGTAAACGATCATCTATCACTAATACTGATACTTTTATTAGTGAGAGTGAATATCAATGGCGCCAGCGTTCGGTTAATTTATCTTTTACCTATCGTTTTAATCAGAAGAAAGAAAGAAGAGCTCAAGAAAGTAGAGATGATGATGAAGGCGAGTTTTAAGACAAATGTTTTTCGCCCTTGTTTTCAGGAAATTTAGGATCGGGTTTTAGGTGAAATGCTCGAAACGGTTTCAAGATTTGTCTACTTGAAGGAATCGCTATTATAGGAAACCAAGTAGCGTCAGGGTTGATTCTACTGGGACATATTGGATTTGGAATTGAATAAATAAACAATTAAATTGTTGGTATTGAGAGGTCTTACCGACCTATTCATTGTAATCAATTCGAACATTATGAAAAATAACTTTCCTGGCTTAAAAGCTATCTATGTCAACTGTACATTAAAAAAATCGCCTGCTCAGAGTCACACCCGTGATTTAATGGATGTCTCTATAAACATTATGGAATCTGAGAGGGTTCAGGTAGAAGTGGTCCGATTAGTAGATTATGAGATTCCTGTGGGTGTCCAGCCCGATATGACAAAAGAGGGAGCATCAATAGATGAATGGCCTGAACTCTATAAAAAAATAATTGAGGCCGATATCTTGGTCATTGGAACTCCTATCTGGTTAGGTGAGCGTTCTTCTGTTGCCTCTAAACTTATAGAGCGTCTTTATGCTATGAGTGGGCATCAGAATGATAAGGGGCAATATGTATATTATGGAAAAACCGGAGGCTGTATCATTACCGGAAATGAAGATGGTGTAAAACATTGTGCTATGGGAATTCTGTATGCGCTTCAACATCTGGGTTACAGCATTCCTCCCCAGGCAGATGCAGGCTGGATTGGTGAAATCGGTCCAGGACCGAGTTATGGAGACAAAGAATGGGACGGCCATACAATAAACCCACCAACAGGTTATAATTCTTCTTTCACCAATAGAAATATTACTTTTATGACTTATAATTTACTTCACCTTGCCAAAATGTTAAAGGCAAGTGGAGGTTACCCTTCTTACGGAAATTCCAGAAAAGAATGGGATGATGGGACACGATGGAGTTTTGAAAATCCGGAATACCGATGATTCTCATGATTGCAAAGAACATCAATTCTGAATTTTATGATTGGGTTTTAAATCCAATTAGAGTACGGAAAAGTTCTGGCAATAATCAGAATGCGGTAAAAATTTGGTCAGGAAATTAAAACTATTGAAAAATGGATACGATGAAATTTGATGCGATTATAATCGGTACCGGACAAGCTGGGCCGTCACTTGCGGGGAGTCTTGCTGAAAATGGATATAAAGTGGCCATTATAGAAAAAGGCCAGCTGGGAGGTACTTGTGTCAATGTTGGGTGTACGCCTACCAAAGCCTATGTAGCCAGTGCGAGGCGGGCATTTATTGCTAAAAACAGCAAAGCATTGGGTGTTGAGGTGGATGGAACCATTTCTGTAAACCTTAAGGTCATTAAAGAGCGAAAGGATAAAATTATTGCGGATTCCAGATCAAGCTTGGATAACATGTTCAGTACCAACAAAAATATTACCCTTATTCCCGGCAAAGCACGGTTTTTAAATAATTTCGAGGTTGAGGTGGATGGCAAAACTTATAAATCTGAGAGATTTTATATAAATGTCGGTGGAAAACCTAAGATTCCGCATGGCTTTGAAGGCGTCAATTATCTTACTAATGAAAGCATCTTGGAACTCGAAGAGCTGCCAGAACATTTAGTCATTGTCGGTGGTGGTTATATTGGATTGGAATTTGGGCAAATGTTTAGTCGATTTGGAAGTAAAGTAACTATTTTGGATCGTGGTGATCAATTGCTGAAAAGGGAAGATCCTGAATTTGGTCATGCGATTGCTGAGATCTTTAAAGCTGAGGATATTGAAGTTCGATTAAAATCCGATTGCATTGGTGCTAAAAAATCTGGAGATCAAATTGAAGTGACGATTGACTGTACGGAAGGCAGTCCAACAATTAAAGGGTCGCATGTATTACTTGCTGCGGGTCGTGCTCCCAATACCGATGATTTGGGGCTTGAGAACACCGATGTCGTTTTGGATGACAAGGGATATATTGAGGTTAATGATGAGTTGCAAACCAATGCACCGCATATATGGGCACTTGGCGATTGCAACGGCGAAGGCGCCTTTACCCATACGGCCTATAACGATTTTCAGATAGTGAATTCCCATTTGTTTGAGGATAAAAAACGCTTGCTTTCCGATCGATTTACATGTTATGCAGCATTTATAGACCCTCCTATGGCCAGGGTAGGGATGAATGCTTACGACATTAAAAAAGCGGGAATTAAAGCCAAGGTGGCCTCAAGGTCGATGTCAAAAATTGCCCGGGCCAAGGAAATGGGGGAAACCCAAGGGATGCTCAAAATTTATATAGAAGAACATACCGAAAAAATTCTGGGAGCTACGTTTCTCGGTACAGGTGCCGATGAATATATCCACGTCATTATCGATCAAATGTATGCTGGTCAGTCTTATACGGTCATCCGTGATGCGATGCACATTCACCCCACCGTAAGCGAATTGATCCCTACGATGCTGGAGAACCCTGAAAAATTGTAAATAGTTAGCAGAATATTTATAGTTGCACGCTTTTTTATAAACTTTAGAGTATTAAGAGATTAAGTAAACCACCGTCGGTATTCAGAAATATCTCGAATGGGACGATCATCTTTATCTTGAAGTCGTATCTTCGTTTTGATTGAGAGCGAACTATCGTTATTAAAAAATTCATTCTATTCCTAATACTTTCCATATGCTTTTTACAAAATTAGGGATATTGCTTATTGGATTTGCGCAGGCAAGTTTGTTGCCTTATGCCATTAGAAAGGCGCTAAAACATGTAAAGTTGGATTTAGAAAAATATACCCTAAGTTTTTTAAGCAATAAAAGTCTTTACGGGCAAAAGTTGGTCAAAGGCTATAAGTGGATGCTCCTTGCCACAGCGCTTCTCACGTATACTTACTTCTGGTTATTAACCGAGTATTATGACCTTGGCGAACACGACAAACTCATGCGATACATAGATATAGGTTTCGCATCGCTCGCACTTCTTGCTTTTGTACCACATAATCTAACGCCCTATAGTCTAAAAAATTTTGCCCCATCATTCCAACGGTTCCTGCATAACGTATTGGCAGTAGTCGTATTTCTTTCACTTCCGGCATTGATCATTACGTTTCAGGTCATCATTATTCCCGAAATAAAATTTCTTGGCATTTCAGGACTGGTCATCATTGGAATAACCATGCTCACGGTCATGCTTTCAATTTTGAAAAATGGTGTTAATGGAGCAACAGAATTGCTGTTTATCAATGGTATAGGATTTTGGACTGTTTTTGTTACAATTGTTACTTTCGTGAGTTGATTTACTCAATTTTTTTTTTTAGATACTTGTGAGCTACCTTCAGATTGATAACTAAACTTATTCAAAAAATACCAATAAAAGTAAGTTACAATTTTTTACGTAAAAAGATGTAAAGCTTCTATTATGTGTTAATTTTTGTATGACCCCGATGTTAAAATGAATAAAACTTTTTCATTAGATTATTATTTCGCATGCTATATTATAACATTTATAGGTTTCTATTTTCATCTACTTTTACATTTATATCCGGAATCTTAATAAGCTCTATGGTAGTAGTTGCAAAGGTGATTTTACCATTGGTATTTTCAAACTCAATCCGAATCCTATCACTCAATAGATGTTTTAAAGAGCGACGTTTCTTATAATCTACAATGTATCTAAGGTTAAATAATATTCCATTATCTGTAAGTGATATTGCTAATGTTGGCTCTAGTTGGGCATCTTCGATGTAGAATTTACTGACCATTTCTTTCCATTGTGCTTTGGACCTTAAAGTAAATTCTGAAAGTATTTCTGAAGCAATTTTAGTCACTATGGATTTCGCCAATTCTACGTCAGATTCATATCGAATAGACAGGTTTAGTTCATCCCAAACAAATGGAAAATCTTGTGAGTAGTTGTAAACGCCTCCTTTAAAAACAAAAGCATTACTCAGTTTTACAATGCGTCCGCTATAGTTGTCTCCACTTATCCACTCGCCAATTTCCATCATCGTTGTGTACATACTGTCGACATCAATAACATCACCTTTAATCCCATTGATTTCAATACGGTCTCCAGATTGATATACTTTAAGAAGAACAATATAAATAGAAGCTACAATACTTAAAATAGGTTCTTGCAAGGCAAAGGCCAATCCAGCTGTAGTAATACCTATAATAAGGGGAAAATCTTTTATAACCCCTGAGAAATAAGAAAGCCCCAATAATATCAAAAGCAGATAGCCGAAAACCTCGATGCTTTTTTGCGCTTTATAGCGCATGGCTGTGTTTGAAATTTTCTTTTTTAAATAAACTCGTATTAATTTAATTAACAATAATACAATTAATAGCAACCCGATAAATTTGGCGATCATCAAGATTATCGGATATTCTATTATCCATTGACGTATGTTTTCTTGTAGTTGAATCATCAAGATTAATAATTTCCTTCAAAAGGTACGAAGTTTTTTATGGTTTCTGAATGATTATAATCATTTAAGAATTTCACGATCTTCCATTGATGTAATGCAATCAATTCGATTTAAAAAAACGGCATTAATGGGAACAAAGAGTTGCTGCTTATCAATGGTATAGATGTTTGGGTAATTTTGTTGCGTTCGTAAATTTGTGAGTTAATTTTCTCGAGCACTTTGCAAAATTTGATTGGAGCGATGTCTTATGAGAACTGATTTATAGTTTTCGATTATATATATAGAATGAAGCTAATGCGATTACACGTGAGTTTTGTTCTGGATTTTACACACTTATTAAACCGGATAAATCATGACTAATTCTTCGGCTATACGCTACGCAACGAATAATTGATTATTTGATCCATTCTTAAATCTCACAGTCACTGGCAATAACATGATTATAATTTAAATAGAGCTGCTATCTTCCTTATAGGTCGTACCTCCCTCGCAACAGCTAAGTTGCTATGCTGTAATCTACGCCATTTTCAGAATTCTCTAAAACACAACAGCCATACATTTGAATGTATGGCTGTTTCTCAAAAGAAATTTTATCCAATTCTTTATCTCGAACTAAAATCGACTTTTTTGTGCCTTAGGCAATTCTTTTCTTGGAACTTTTTGCTCACTCATTGCAGCCTGATAAATCAAGCCGGCGACTACGGTAGCCGCTTGCTTTAAATCCTCTTATACCAAATGATCGTAGCTGTCCATATTGCTGTGATGTGTTCGGGAATTGTATTCCACCTCGTCCTGAATAAATTGAAATCCTGGCAGTCCGACACCATCAAAGGATAAATGATCTGTTCCTCCAGTATTTTCAATAGTGATGGTCGTAGCTCCCAAATCTTCAAAAGGGGAGAGCCATTTGTTCATTATATCACGGGCGGCTTCGTTTTCTTGTAAATAAATGCCATTGATACGTCCCGTACCGTTATCGAAGTTGAAATAGACATTGAATTTTTCATGTGCGGGCTTTAATTTCATATCTTCTCTATTGGCAAAAGTTTTGGACACATAACCTCTAGAGCCGTGTATGCCTTGTTCTTCTCCTCCCCAAAGTCCAATGCGCACCGTGCGTTTTGGCTTGATATTCAAGGTCTTCAAAATCCGCATGGCTTCCATCATCACGGCTGATCCGGAAGCGTTGTCTGTGGCGCCCACCGAACCTTGCCACGAATCGAGATGGCCACCGATCATCACCACTTCATCTTTCAGTTTGGGATCCGTACCAATGATTTCACCTATAACATTATATCCTTTTTCCTGATCTGTATAAAATTGAGAGTCGACTTCTAGTTCTAACTCTACTGGCTCATTGGCGCGAACCAACCTAACAATCATATTATAATCTTCCAAAGCCATAGCGATATCTAAGAAGTTTTCCGGAGCGTCCATGGCGTGTGATCCTCCTTGTTGCACAAAGACCGTTCCGTCGTGATTTCTTGGCGAAGAACTGATGATGGCCACCGCGCCTTCTTCCTTAGCAAGATTCCCAAGTATTTCGGCTTTTTTTCTGGATTCTCTCCAAGACTGTATCCATTTTCTTCTCCGTTCCGCCATTCCGGTGGTATCCGCTTCTTTTTTGTCCAATTGAATGGCGCCCAGAGAATCCAATTCGGCTTTGGTATAGCGAACCAAATCGGCTTTATCATCCAATTTGTATTCGATTAATTTATCCATGGCCAAAATCTTGCCAGCAAGTTTTCCTCGGTAATTATTGACCAGAGCTGTACTATCTGCTTCTGGATCGATAAGGATAACCGCTGCTGTTTTCAGACCGTTGGTGCCACTTGTCCAGGCTTTAGGGAACGCAATGACAGGTTTATACCAAGGGGATTTCATAGCGATATAGAATTTTTTCAATTCCCATCCTTTTCCAAAATCCCCCCATTCGTCCTTAGCCACATTGTCAAGTCCCCAGGCTTTCAATTGATCTATCGAATAATCCATTGCCCTGTAATATCCCGGACTATTCATCAATCGTGGGCCACTTTTTTCAGTGAGATGGAAAGCGATATCCATCACTTGCGAGTTTTCTATTCCTTCTGTTTTGATTTGCTGCATTACGGACGCTTCCTGTGCAACGACAAAAGCGGGAATAAGTAATAGCCATAATGCAAAAGTTAGTTGACGCATAATTTTAAAATTTTAAGAATGTATCTCCAAGATTGGAAGGGTTTTTAAAGATATCAATTTCAACTTCAAAATTCAAGAGAGATTTTGAATATGTTTCTTTCATTGGTATTCGAGACTTATAAGATGAAGAATAAAGAATATAGAATCGATTATAGAATAAAGAATCAAGAATCAAGATTCAAGATTGAACAAAGAACCAAGACTTATGGAACCAAGAGTTGCCGGCAAGCAGGGAACGGAGATCGATGTAACTAAGTGATAAACATATATTGTTTAAACTAAAATTGCTCAATATTTTTAACAACAGTATTATTGTTAGAGGAAATGGCGTTTTTTGAAATACAAGAACTGGAAGTTTTTTCTATCTTAAGATGAAGTGTTTTACTTATATTTTTCTAAAAAATCAAAATCAATATATTTGGGGATTATAATCCCTGAAAATTAGTATATTTGGGGATTACAATCCCTGAATATGATTAAAAGAGCATTAGAAGAACAAATAAATAATCGATTTGGCAAAGGCAAAGCCATTCTTTTAATTGGTCCGCGTCAGGTGGGTAAGACCACCCTTTTCAACAAATTGTTAGAAAATAAGGAACATCTGTTTCTCAATGGCGATGATCCCACAGTTAGAAAACTACTCACCAAACCAAATATAGAGCAACTCAAGAATATTATAGGAGGTTATAAGGTCGTGTTCATTGATGAGGCACAACGTATTGATAATATTGGTCTCACTTTAAAGCTAATCACAGATCAACTCAAAGATGTTCAATTACTTGTTAGTGGCTCTTCTGCTTTTGAATTGAATAATCAAACACAAGAGCCATTGACTGGAAGGAAATGGGAATATCAGCTATATCCTATCTCTTGGTCTGAGTTCGAAGATAATGTTGGTTACCTAAAAGCACAACAGCAATTAGAATTGCGTATCGTTCACGGAATGTATCCAGATGTTATTAATAATTTCGGGGATGAAACCGCTGTTTTGAAACAGTTAACGGATAGTTATCTCTATAAAGATATTTTGAGTTATGGCGGAATCCGGAAACCAGAAATTTTAGAAAAATTATTAAGAGCTTTAGCCTTTCAAATTGGAAGTGAGGTAAGTTATAATGAATTGGCACAGTTGTTAGGTATCGATAAGAAAACCGTATCAAATTATATCGATTTGCTCTGTCAAGCCTATGTTGTTTTCAAGCTGCCAAGTTTTAGCAAAAACTTACGGAATGAAATTAAAACCAATCAAAAAATATATTTTTATGATACAGGTGTGAGAAATATGGTAATTGGTGACTTAAATCCGTTAGAAATACGACAGGACAAAGGCAACCTTTGGGAAAATTTTTTAATCGCAGAGCGACTAAAGCATAATGCCTATAATAGTTCGTTGGCTAAATGTTATTTCTGGCGAACCGTGCAACAACAAGAAATTGATTATGTAGAGGAAGAAGCCGGAAAAGTAATGGGATTTGAAATAAAATGGAACCCAAAAAGTAAGTTCAAAATCCCTAAAACTTTTGTTGAAACCTACAAAACGGAGGTTGATGTAATTACTAATGAGAATTTCAGGGAGTTTATAGGTTAAAATGGAGATCAGGTTGAAATAAGGCAACATGAGATATGTCGCTTATTTACATCATATTCGCTATATCTGTCGTAAATAAACGACATAATGATTTCTAAGAAACCATACTTCCCCTAAATATCAGAAAGTCTTTGATGAAATAGGAGAAAATATAAAAACGTATTGAATACAATATAAATAAACATCAAAAATATTTTAGTAAACTTTCAAGAAGACCACTAAAACTCACTACCTCTCTCGAAACTTTACTACAATTGAATCTACCGACTTCATAAAAGAACGGTTATCATTTTAAATTTATGCTTTCAATTGGGAAAAACTTCTTATTACTCAATCCGCTGTAGCTTTTTGAAGCTGATGAATGCGTCTATAGAATCGAGCTCCAATATGCTCTACTTGAGTATCCTTAAGTTGTATAGAGTGTTTTTTAAATTGATAAATTTAGTCGTAACTTTGCCGCCGAATCCCCATTTCACCTATAATGACCTATATTTTCGAAAAGATTGATCGCGTTTTTAGCCATTTAATATTTAGAGAAAAAGATCCCATAGATCGTGCCCGCATTAAAATGCTGTCCTATATTTTGATCTTATACCCTCTATTTACCGGTATCTTGATTTTGGCTTACCTTATAACTGGTGAAACCCTGCACCTGATCAGAGTCGTGTTTGTTTTTACTGGAACGCTATCACTGTTGGCAGTAGCCTATTTTACACATGCTTGGAAACTTGTATCACATGTTGTACTATTTATCTGTGGCCTGGTCATCTGGAGTAATCTTTTAGTTTATGTTCAGGGTATTGACCTTGAAACAGTACAGTGCATTTGGTTGGGCTGCATGCTAAGCTTTTATATGCATGGCTCAAAATGGGGATGGATTTATTCAATGATTTATATTTTGCCGGCTGTTATTTTTACAGCGTTTAGCAGTGATAGATTATTTAATCTTGGGATAAATCCTACCGATCAGAGCCAAATCTCTTATTTGTTTGTGATTTCCTATAATTTTTTGCTCATCATTTTTCTTCACTATTACTTTTTTAAGGAGTTTAATCGGAATTTCCTCAGTCTGACCCATACTAAAAATGAACTCAAAGACCTTAATAGCAAACTTAAATTGAGTTTGAGTGAAGTTGAGAAATTGTCTAACGCTCGAATGGAATTTCTTTCAACCATGTCGCACGAATTGCGTACGCCGTTAAACGGTGTGATTGGAATGTCCAATATATTGCTGCTTCAAAACCCTCGCGAAGATCAGGAAGAGAATCTGGCGCTCCTGAAATTCTCAACTGAGAATCTGCTGTCTCTCGTTAATAACGTTCTTGACTATAATAAATTCGACTGGAATAAGGTCGAATTGGAAAATGTTCCGTTTAATCTCTCTGCACTAATCAAGAATAATTTTTATAGTATTAAACAAAAGGCACAGAAGAAATCACTCCAAATGGTTCTCGAAATAGATCATAAGTTAAAGGATGTTAGTGTCGTTAGCGATCCCACCAGGATCACGCAAATTTTATCCAATTTGATGAATAACGCCATTAATTTTACCGAAAATGGCACTGTGAGTTTGTGTGTTCAGACCAAAGATATTTCCGATGGCAAAATGAAGGTTCATTTCATTATACAAGACACAGGAATAGGGATAGAGCCAAATAGACAGGAAAGTATCTTTGAGCCTTATGTTCAGGCTGCTTCCAATACTACCCGGCATTACGGAGGAACTGGGCTTGGGCTTCCAATTGTGAGAAAAATATTAGGCATGTTTAATAGTCACGTACAATTGGAAAGCGAGCCAAATAGTGGCACAAAAATCTCTTTCGATTTGGAACTGGATTATGAGAAGTTGCCAGTTTCCAAGACTCTTGAGCGTTTAAAAGGTGTTACTGATTTGGGACATCTCAGGGTTTTAGTTGCAGAAGATAATGAGGTAAATAAATTAGTGATTAAAAAAACCTTGGAAAAATGGAATATCGTACCGGAAATTGCAGGAAATGGTGCCATTGCCGTACAAAAATTAGAGCAGGAAAATTTTGATTTGATTCTGATGGATTTGTTTATGCCCGTTATGGATGGTTATGAAGCAACCAAAACTATTAGGAAATTTAAAGATCCAACAAAGGCAAGTATTCCTATTATAGCCCTTACGGCGCAATTTGACCAGAAAGTGGCTCAAAAAGTATTAAAGGCCACAATGGACGACTACCTTTCCAAGCCATTTAACCCAGACGATCTTTTTAAAAAGTTAAATACCATCGCAAATAGGAAAGTGGAAGTGTACACCTAAGGCAAACCATTATAATTGCTTCAATGGAATGGTTTTTAATAACGAAGTCTAAAGGTACAATGGTTTAAATTAGTGAAACTCAATTTTTAAAAATTGTGTAGCAATGTATTAAAAATTGATAGTTGTCCAATATCGGGATAATCCCGCTTTTCAGATGGATCTTTATTTTTTATTCCCCGTCACGCTCTGTCGTCGAAGTTAAAATAGTATAACTAATTCGATACCTCGTACTCTCGGGACGAGGTAGTTCATTTTAAAATGAATACTTAAACTTGAGCTGATAAATTGATTCAATCAACTCAAAAAATCATTATATTTGAGCCGAATAACTGTTTTAATCGGCTCATAATGATTTATGATTGGCAGCAACCTCAAAGGCTACCGCCACTCGAGATCTTCAAGATTTGGTTGGCAAAGGTATATTCATTGCAGCTGGTGGTGGTAGGAGTACACGCTATGAGCTATCTTTAGAAACAGATTAGTGTCCTTAGATTAAAATCCGTTTCTTTCATTCCTCTTCATTTCGCGCCTGTCTGCCGGACGGATAAGAAAAACTTCATTTTGATAAAACAGTTCCCTTTCACATCTTGAAGAGTTTGGGAAATGCCTACCGATCAATTGCCTAAATCCTATAAATATTCAGATAGAATGTAGGTCGTCAATTCGCTAATGCTAAGTAAGTTTTACTATTTTAGAGGCTCAATAACACTCTATAGAATTTAATGGCATTATTTCAAGCATCAGTACTTAAATCGCATCTCGCTTTACTCGATGACGCAATAGTTGACAAAGCATATAAGAAATATCAAAACTACTTTTGGAATCCTACCATTCAGGAGAACATCAAGAGTGCTAAAGAAGAACAATATCAAGCGACCTTTCTAAATGAGTTGTTCGTTACTGTTTTAGGTTATACGCTGTTTCCAAACCCTAATTACAATCTAACCACCGAATTTAAAAACGAGAAGAACAATAGAAAAGCAGACGGAGCGATTTTAAAAGAAGGTGTTGCCATTGGCGTTATTGAATTAAAGGGAACAAATACAAAAGATTTAGAGAGTATTCGCCGCCAGGCTTTTGACTATAAAGCCAATCACAAAGATTGTGTTTATGTGATCACCTCTAATTTTGAAAAACTTCGGTTTTATGTTAATGATGCCACAGAGTTTGAAGAGTTCGATCTGTTTACACTCACGCCAGAGCGTTTTAAGTTACTGTTCCTGTGCTTAGAGATCAAGAACATACTAAGTCAGACACCGCTTAAAATCAAGGAAGCATCCGTTCGGGTGGAGGAGGAGATTACCAAAGCCTTCTATAAGGATTATTCCATCTTTAAACGTGAACTGTACAGGGATTTAGTTAAGCGAAATGCCAAAACTGTAAAGGCGAAGTTAAGTGAAACCAATCTTTTAGAAAATCACGATTATATCGTTCGGCTGGAAAAGAATGTGAAGCTCACCTTGTTTCAAAAATCCCAAAAATTAATCGACCGCTTTTTATTTATTTTCTTTGCCGAAGACAGAATGCTATTGCCATATAACTCGACCCTTCAAATTTTAAACAAATGGAAAGACGACTGGGATTTTGGCGATGAACGCCCATTATACGATCTCTTTAAACAGTATTTCCACTTTTTGGACACGGGCAGAAAAGGGACACAGAGCCGTGCCGAAATCTACGCCTACAACGGTGGTTTGTTTAAACCCGATGCCATTTTGGATGCGCTCGAAATTGATAATGATCTTTTGTATAAATACACGTCGTTATTATCCAATTACGATTTTGAAAGTCAGATAGACGTCAACATCCTTGGACATATTTTTGAAAACTCGCTCAATGAGATTGAAAGTGTCAACGCAGAAATCGAAGGCGCCGAATTTGACAAACAGACCAGTAAACGTAAAAAGGATGGTGTTTTCTATACTCCTAAATACATTACCAAATACATAGTAGAAAATACGGTTGGTAAGCTTTGTGAAGAAAAGAAAATCGAGCTGGACTTCCATGAAGAAGAATATTTTAAAGGCCGTAAAAACAGAAATAAAACCACCGTTGAGAAACTGGTCAAGATTTTAGATGACTACCGCGAATGGTTATTGCAATTGACCATCTGTGATCCAGCCTGTGGTTCTGGTGCATTTTTGAACCAAGCCTTGGATTTTCTGATTAAGGAACACGCCTATATTGACGAACTCAAAACCAAGCTTTTGGGTGGTGGCTTACAATTCCCTGATATTGAAAACACCATTTTGGAAAATAATATTTATGGTGTTGACTTGAATGAAGAAAGCGTCGAGATTGCAAAACTTTCTCTTTGGTTGCGAACTGCACAGCCACGAAGGAAACTGAATGATTTGAGCAGTAATGTTAAATGTGGGAACAGTTTAATTGATGATAAAAAGGTTGCGGGAAGTAAGGCTTTTAAGTGGGAGGAGGAGTTTCCTCAGGTTTTTAGGAAAAAGAATTTAAAAGCATACCATATCACCACGGCTGTACATGATAGTAGAACTTCCGATAGGATGGTAAAGTATAAAGTACGTGAGCGTCGAGATATGGGCACAAACCCTTATCCCAAAGTAGTGTATTTCACTGACACCGATGATTTGATTGTAAGCAAGACCGTAGCTGGAATTGTAAAAGAAGATGGATTAAGACTTTTGGCGTATAATATATGTGGAGATCATATTCATTTGCTGTTGGTATGTGATATAAACGATATCCCGCGTATTATGCAGAAGATAAAGTCGGTAACGTCAAAAATACTGACAAAGGAGCATGTTGTTGCTGTTGCAAGGGAGCATGCTCCCTTGTCAAAAAAGAAAAAGCCGCTATGGCAGCAAAAATACAGTCCGCCAAAAGAGATAACCAGTGAAAGACAGTTATATAACACGATTAATTATATCCGAAATAACAGGAGCAAGCATCAGATGCCAGAACATAGTGAGCAGCTACAATCAATTATAGATGGCATGACCATGCCTGAAGCCGAGGCTTTTAAAGCTGAGTTCACCGGTGGATTTGATGTTGTGATTGGGAATCCGCCTTATGTAAGACAAGAGTTATTTAAGGAAATAAAACCTTATTTGAGCACAAGATATAAATGCTATAATAGCACAGCAGATTTATATACTTATTTTTTTGAAAAGAGTATAAAGGAACTTATTAAACCAGATGGACTTTATAGTATTATAGTTGCAAATAAATGGATGAGGGCTAATTATGGTAAGGAATTAAGAGTATGGCTTAGAAATAAAAATATCATAGAAATAATTGACTTTAAAGATCTACCTGTTTTTGCAGATGCTACTGCTTATCCTTGTATTATTACTGTAGGAGGTAAGAATATTAGTGAAAAGTTCACGGGTGTTGAAGTTGATACATTAGACTTCTCCAGTCTCGATCAATATGTTAATGATTACAGGAAAACTGTAAATAAAAGGTTTCTGAGTGATGAAGCTTGGTCGTTAGCTGATGAGGGCGTTGCAAATATTGTATCTCGCCTAATGGAAAAATTTGAGAGTTTAAAGCAATTCATTGATGGGAAAATGTACGTAGGACTTAAAACAGGTTTAAATGATGCTTTTATCGTAGATCAAGAGTTTTATGAAAAATTAGAGTCAAGTTCTAAAGATTACAGTAAGATTGTAAAGCCTTATGGCGTGGGAAGGGATTTATCGAGGTATGGGAAACCTTCAATTAATAAATATATCATTGCTATACCAAGTAAATGGACAAATAAAGAAGGTGAATTTGAAAACGAAAATCAAGCTTGGCAATGGTTTGCAGCAAATTATCCAATACTAACCAATCATTTAAAACCCTTTGAAAAACGTGCGAAAAAAAGAAGTGATCAAGGTAATTATTGGTGGGAACTTCGAGCTTGTGATTATTATAATGAATTTGAGAAACCTAAAATTGTTTATCCCGAAATAGCAACTGAGGGACGATTTACAATAGATATAGAAAACACATATTTTGATATGACTAGTTTTATTATAGGTTCTGATTCTGAAGAATTGTTAGGGGTTTTAAATTCCAAACTTATAAGTTTCATTTTTGGAGAAATTAGTTCTGAAATAAGAGGTGGGTTTTTGAGATGGAAACGTCAGTATGTCTATAATTTACCAATTCCACAAAAAATAGAGGACTCAAGGTTAAAATCTAAGGTTGGACACGTGATTGAACTAATAGCAAAATATGATAGTACAATACACAAGTTTTCAAGTTTCTTTCAATCAAAAATTACATTTTGCATATCTTCAAAGAAACTCGAAAACTGGCACGAACTATCCTTCGGAGACTTCATCAAAGAACTCAACAAAGCCATAAAATCTACCAATAGAGAAAGAGCCAAAGAAAGTTTGGAACCAATCCCAGAGCTCACCAAAAAAGATGAATTTGAGTGGATGGAGCTCTTTGAGGAAAACAAGAAGAAAGCACAAGAACTTCAATCTCAAATAGACAAAACAGAAAAGGAAATTGATCAGATGGTTTATGAGTTGTATGGGTTGACGGAGGAGGAAATTAAAATTGTGGAAAATAGTTAATAAAAGGGATATTTTAATTCGATTTTGATTCACGAACACAACTATAAAAAATATTAAATTGTGAGTAAATTAAAATCGTAGAAAATAGTTAATAAATGGGACATTTTAATTCGATTTTGATTCACGAACACAACAATTTGAAATAATAAAGTCATAATTATAGTAGGACAACTGATAAGTTAGAATTAGATACAGATGCTTTAGAATAAATAACTGGCATTTGACCCTTCCATTTACTCCATAGATTATCATCGTTAATTAATTCCGACATAAAATGACCGACATTTATTCTACTTACTTTGCCGGCGTTAAAAATTGCACTTCTAATCGGTGAAGGATATATCACGTATTCGGTTACTTCGTTTTCATTTATTAAACCATCGGGTCTAACGGCCACCCACTCAATATACGTATCATTTTGACCAATTTTAGTTCTTAAATAATCAGCTGCTTTTTCATTATCTACGTGCGGGGGCAATAACAATCTTAAAAGACACATAACACAGTTTTGAGCAAACGAAATGGGCTCATTTAAATCCCGATTTTGATTCCCAGAAGTGTTCATCAACACATATTTAACAGGATGTTTTGAACTACTGTTTTTTATTGCAGAACAAAGCCGTTTGGTAGCATCAGTAACCAGTTTTCTTGGTTTGCCATAGATGCCTTTCCAATTCAAATTGTGTCCAAGACAGGATGCCACAGCGCTGCAATCAGAAACATAGTTGCTCATTTCTTCCTCACTTAATTCCAGTAGGCTTGCTGTGATAATTTGTACTTTATCATTATTTTTCCATAATTCGGTTAGGTTTTGGGTAGAACGAACGATGACTTTAACTTCATTTCCTTGAATAAGAAGCTGATTAACCAATTGTCTACCTGTTGCTCCACTTGCACCTACTACTAAAACCTTCATATTTTGTTTACCTATTTCTTTTTATGATCTTGACAATACGATTAATCATAATCTCGGACAAATTCCATTCATAACCATTAAAATCTGTTGTGTTTATAAACTGCACCACAACCGTGTCAATATCTTCATGATATTCTGCAAGGCTTTGATATCCAACAACCAGACCTCCGTGGTCATAGACGTAAGGATAGATTTCCTGTTCACCTTCTTCAAATACTGAACCATCGTTTAGGGCTCGCAAAAATATTCCGACATCTTCTGCTGTGGCTAACATTCCGTTCTCATTAGCTTTGAAATCTTCGTCATCACCCACATAGTATCCACTCATCACCTCATTTAAATCGACTTCAGCAATCGAAAAAAAAGTATGGTTCAGCTTTAATGGTCTCAATATTTTCTCTTTGATGTACTCATGGTGATTATATCCCAATACGGTATCCATAATTCTGCGAAGCAATAAATAATTTGTGTTTGAATATTCGTATCCTTTATCAGGTTCAAAGCTTGCCGGCAAATCGAGGGCAAAATCGAGGGCATTTTTGTTATTTTCCTGTTCGTTTTCCCAAAAGGCAGGATTATCTGTGAAATTGGGAATTCCAGACCGATGTTGAACCATCATCTTCAATGTGATTTTCTCTGCATTTTCAATTCTATCTGTAAGGTTTGGAAAATAATCGACAAGCGTTTCATCCAAGGACAAGCGTTTTTCTTTGACCATTTTGGTGATAGCTACAGCCGTATACAACTTGCTGATACTCGCAATTTTAAATAGTGAATTAGGGTCGGCCGGTATTTTGTTTTCTCTATCTTTCCAACCACCTGTATAAAACGCTGGTGGTTTTCCAGCTTCGTCCACATAAACAATCATGCCATCAAATCCATATCCAATGGCCTCATCTACTTGTTCTTGAACAGTGTCGGGAAGCGGTAGAATCCAGGCTTTTACCAAAATCCAAGGCACAAAAAACAGGGATATGGCTGTTCCAACGAACAACAAAATGCGTACAATCCATTTGGCTTTTTTGTTTTTTATCATTTTCCCTTTTAACCTGTAGTTATTGAATCTATTTCTTTAATAATAAGATGTCCTAGTTCTGTTAGTTCGTGATATTGGTCAATCATGGTATCAAATTGCCAGGCGGCCAAGCTAATCACATTTCTATAAGCTGGTGTGGCGGTATATTCAATGAATGCTTGGTCGTATTCAGACTGAGGCGTAGCTTTAGTGGCTAAGGAATCTAATGGCATAAATGCGGAAGCCAAAATAAGCGACCTATCAAATTGAGTATCGAGATAATTTTCTTGGTGAACTGTAAATTGATTATAACTCCTCTCATTTTCTGCAATATCATCTACTAAACGGTGATATTTGGCCAAAAGCGAATCAAGTTGGGTATTGTTTATTTTGCCATAATATTTCGAATTCTTTAATGATTCATAACCGCCTGAATTGGGTTTAAAGTAAAAATCGGCAAAAGCAGTGCCACTGATCTTGAACAAAAAAAGATGGTCATTTTCGGTCTTGTTTAAGATGCTATTTCGTGCTTTTTTACATAAGTCAGCAATTTGCTTTCTTCCTTTTACCAATTCATCTAACTGCTCTAAATCTTCTTTTGTATGTGACTTTATTTTTATCAAATTTTCATTCAAAGAAATTTTATCTTTTTTCGACTGATTCCAATTATTTATCTGCAATGCAATCAAAATCCCTATGACAACCAGTATGATTTCTCCCAACGCATACTTCAGGTATTGAATTTTTTTATGGTCTAAAATTAGCTTATGCCTTACTCTTCGAAAGAACTTCATAATGTGGTTCTAATTTGCTTACAATGCGCTTGTAAGGTTTGTTGCGTGTTTAAGTAACTAAATTAATAAACAAAAAAAACCAAGAAAATTTTGAAGCAACTTTTTAAAAAAGCAACAACCAAAACAATTAATAAGACATGTTGTTAAGTGCTGAGATTTTTACATTGTAATTAGTGTAGCTATTTCTGGACACCACCTTAAACCACCTGTTGAAAATGTCTTGTCTAGTGGCAGGATAAAGGCAGGATAAAGGCATATAAAAGCCATGTGGTTTAACTATTAAATGATGATATTTAAAAAAGGTCGATGCATTGGTCTAAATTAGACTTATTTCCATCCAGTTGGTGCCCGTAGTGGATTTCCTTTTGCGGAGAAAGAGGATTAACGTCGTTGATCCCCAAAAGGAAATCCTGTGCAAGCATAGAAACCCACGCATCGCCAGAAAAAGGCGATGCTGTGTTTTTTCTTTGTTTGTCCCACCATATATAAAGAATAAAAATTACCAAACATACTGATGAGCCCCAGAGAAGACCTGTTCTAAGGCTATCGGTACTTTTGCCCATTACAGCAATAAAGATTGTGAGAGGTGTGATGCCAATTAAACTTGCTGCAATAAACTTCCAATAGCCCATCCTTAACAATCCACCTACAAAACTGATGGCATCATTGGATAAAAAAGGATTGATGCGGGTAACGATAATGGCCCAAATACCATAATCCTTTAGGAAATTCTCAATTTTTTTAGCCGACTTTTCACCAATAAGACTGGTCACGAATCGGTCACCAAAATATTTTCCTATAATATAGCCAACTGATGACGCGGCATACACGGAAATTAGAATAATTAAACTACCCCAGATTGGGCCATACGCCAGGATGGAAACAACCATCAGCAAAATACTAGGAATGACTAAGAGAAACATTTGGACGATCATGGCCAGGATCAATAATATTGGACCAAACCATCCAAAATCATTTACCCATGTTTGGATGCGTTGTTCATCATTACTAGTCAGAACCGACCAGGCTTCATGAAAAAATGCTTGGACTTGAGGAACAAAAAAATAGGCTAAAATGATGCCTCCAAATCCTGCAATGGAAAGATATAAAGGTATGTTACTTTGTTTTGTGTTCTTGGATGTTTTTTCCATTCGCTGCTTGTTTATCTGATTTTAGTGATCATTGGACAAAAATATAATATCCCAAGGCTGAAAAAGTCATTTTTCTAAAGAATCCAATTGGTAAAGGAGGCAGTTATGACACAAGTTTCATGAAATACAATTTGATATCTTTCTCTTTTTCTCCTATTATTTGGGTTTTTCGAATTTCATTTCTTTTGGGATATTTTTATTCGGTATTGAGATTATCGGTGTGGTCGATAACAATTATTTTAGAACTCTAATAATAGGATAAAATCATGAAAAAACCCAAAGAATTTCCTGAGCAGAGCCAAGATCAACCTGGCTTGGAAAGTCAAATGCGTCCTGAACCGCAAATTATTAGATCTAACTATAAAGGGTCAGGGAAATTGAAGGATAAGGTAGCCATTATCACGGGAGGCGACAGTGGCATTGGTCGGAGCGTTGCTGTTCATTTTGCCCGGGAAGGCGCGGATGTGGCTATTATATATCTTAAGGAGACCAAAGATGCCAAGGAAACAAAGAAGATGGTGGAGAAGGAAGGACGCAAATGTTTATTGATTAAAACCGATTTAAGATTGAGTTCCAATTGTACCAAAAGCGTCAATAAATGTCTGAAGAAATTTGGCAAACTGAATGTTTTGGTCAATAATGCTGCCATGCAATTTCCTCAGGATACTATAGAAAACATCACAAAAAAACAGTTGGAAAAGACTTTTCAGACCAATATTTATGCGTATTTCTATATGGTCAAAGCGGTTTTGCCACAGTTATCGGAAGGGGATGCCATCATCAATACTGGTTCGGTCACCTCGTATCGAGGTAGTGATCATTTATTGGATTATTCGAGTACCAAAGGGGCCATTGTAAGCTTTACCCGATCATTATCAGCACAGTTGGCCAAAAAGAAGATTCGCGTCAACGGGGTTGCACCTGGTCCGATTTGGACGCCTTTAATTCCGGCCACTTTTGACGATATTTCAGATTTTGGCCAGGACACGCCCATGGGACGGGCCGGACAGCCCAGTGAGGTAGCGCCAGCTTACGTTTTCTTGGCTTGTGAGGATAGTAGTTATATTACCGGGCAGTTTATTCATGTCAATGGCGGTGAGATTATTGGTGGATAGAAACACGGCACATAACGTCGGTTGCTTGCCAGGGAATAAATATATAGTGCCAATTGGTCAATTTTAAAAATATCCAAAATCACAGAATTATGATAAAGACTGAACCTAGATTTTAATGCTATGAATTTTGAAGAAATTATCGGCATACTCGCGGGAGTCTTTACCACATTGGGTGTTCTGCCACAGATTATAAAAGCCATCAAAACTAAAAAAGTAAACGATGTGAGCCCGCTGATGTTTGTGGTATTATGTCTCGGGGTTGGATTTTGGACGCTATATGGTATCTTGAAGATGGATTGGCCCATTATCCTGACCAATGGTATCTCATTTATTCTAAATGCCATTATGTTGTATATCATCTTCACTCAAGATAAGGACGGATAGTTGATTCCTTAAAGGTTATCAAAGTCTTACAAAAGTGATAGCATTCACTTCTGATTTAAAAAAATAGTGCACTTGGCAATAGCGTTACATATTTCTCTATTTGAACGCGTCGGTTTCTAATTCATTGATTAATTTTTCGATCTAAATAAGATCTAATATGAAATCAGTTTGGAATGGCACCATTAGCTTCGGACTCGTATCGATTCCCATCAAAATGTATTCGGCTTCAGAAAGCCGCACTTTAGATTTGGACATGTTGGATAAGCATGACCATGCGAGGATCAGATATAAACGGGTCAATGAAGATACAGGCGAAGAAGTAGAGTGGAAGAATATTGTCAAGGGTTTTAAAAAAGATGATACATATATCATACTTGAAAAAGAGGATTTTGAAAATGCGAACGTCAAGAAAAGTAAAACGATTGATATTGAGGAATTTGTGGATGAATCTGAAGTTGCAGACATGCTCTTTAAAAATCCCTACTACCTCGAACCTCAAAAAGAAGGTGGAAAAGCCTACAACCTCTTACGGGATGCCTTGAAGAAAACCGGTAAATTGGGAGTTGCCACTTTTGTGATGCGTCAAAAGGAAAACCTATCGCTTATTGGTGTCTATAAGGATGTAATCGTGTTGCATGTCATCCGGTTTGCGGAAGAAATTAGGGATCCTAAGGAGGTTAAGATACCAAAAACCAAAACCTCAGAAAAGGAAATCAAGATGGCCGAGACTCTGATTGAAAACTATACCGAAACATTTGATTTTACCAAGTACAAGGACATCTATAACAAACAATTGCTGAAAATTATTGAATCCAAGGCTTCTGGTAAAAAAGTGAAAGTTGAAAAAACCAAAACTGAACCGACCGCCGCCAAAGATTTGATGGCCAAATTGAAAGCCAGTTTAGAGCAACGAAAAAAGAAAGCTTCCTGAGATGAGTCTTGAAGAGTATAGAAAAAAACGCCGATTTCAGGATACTCCAGAGCCCAAGGACCTTATGGACACGGATAATCAATTCCGTTTTGTCATCCAGCGGCATCGGGCCAGCCATTTGCATTATGATTTGCGATTGGAAATGCAGGGCGTTTTAAAAAGTTGGGCAGTTCCCAAAGGACCGTCCATGAATCCCAAGGACAAACGCCTGGCGGTCCATACAGAAGATCATCCCGTGGCCTATCTTAATTTTGAAGGTGTCATTCCTAAAGGAAATTACGGTGCTGGCAAGATGAGCATTTGGGACGAAGGCCATTATGAAAATCTTTATCCCAAAAATAAATTAGCTTCGGATTATGGGTCCGGCAAATTGAAAATAGTTTTCCACGGTAAGAAAATCCAAGGCATTTTCACTTTGGTGCGCTCTTCATCCATGAATAAAAAAGACCAATGGCTCTTAATAAAACATAATGATGAATTTGCCACAGATCTTGATTATAACGCCGAAGATTTTGTTTTGGAATCCTTTTCTACTTCTCCAGATGCCAAGCTACAGTCACTTAGTTTGAAATCATTTGTCAAGCCCATGTTGGCGTCACCCGGGACCAAGATTTTCAATGACAAGAACTGGATTTATGAATTGAAGTATGATGGGTATCGCGCTTTGGCAAATATCGATTCAGGTCAAGTCGAATTGTACTCACGGAATGGTATTTCGTTGAATGAAAAATTTGGGTTGATCCATGATGAATTAAAAACCATTGAACATTCAGCCATTTTGGATGGGGAGATTGTGGTTTTGGATGCACAAGGTTTGCCACAATTTAATGCCTTGCAGAATTATAAATCTGATGTGACCAAAGGCAACTTGGTGTACTATGTATTTGATCTCTTGCACCTCAATGGGCACGACACCATAGGATTGCCGTTGTTGGATCGGAAGGAATTATTAAAAAATTTGCTTCCTGATGCACATCATATGCAATACTGCGACCACGTAGAGGGGATGGGAATTACGGTTTATGAACAAGCGCTGGCCATGGGGATGGAAGGAGTTATAGCCAAAAAAAGTAAGTCCACCTACGACCCCAATCTAAGATCTTCCAATTGGCTCAAATTCAAAAAAAATGAAGATACTGAAACGCTTATCTGTGGCTACACCTTGTCCAAAACGAAGTCACGCAAGTTTGCTTCCCTGATTTTGGGAATGGTTGAAGATGGTCAATTGATCTATGTTGGCACCTGTGGCACGGGATTTTCGGATAAGCAAATTGATGCGCTTTACCACAAATTTCAAGTTTTAAAAACCGATACTCCCGTTTTTGATATTAACGAGCATCTCAAAGGACGTGAACCCGTTTGGATGGTTCCCAAGTTGGTGTGCGATGTACGCTTTTCGGAATGGACGCCTTCCAATATCATGCGCCATCCTGTCTTTTTACGTCTTCGAGAAGATAAATCAATTGTTTTTGATGGTCTTGAACATCTTAAATCGAACCCTGAAAAACAAAAGACAGGATCCAATTCTGAATTTACCCTGGAAGTAGATGGGATTAAAGTTCAGATCACCAATCCAGACAAAATATATTGGCCTGAGGCCATGTTGACAAAATATGATCTGTTGGATTATTATATCAAAATGTCCGATCATATCCTCCCGTATTTAAAAGACCGGCCTGAGAGTTTGCATCGCCATCCCAGTGGGATTTTAGGCGAATCGTTCTATCAAAAAGACCATGAGAACCTGCCTTCTTGGATTGAAACTGCAACGATTGCCTCAAAATCCTCCGAAAAGGAAATAAATTATCTTTTGTGTCAGAATCAAGCCAGCTTACTTTATATGAATAACTTGGGATGTATTGAACTGCATCCCTGGCATTCCACAATATATCAATTGGACCGTCCCGATTATGCCATTATCGATTTGGATCCTTCAGAAAAAAATACTTTCGAGCAAGTCATTGAAACTGCCTTGGCTGCCAAATCTGTATTGGATCGAGCCAACATCAAAGGCTATTGCAAAACTTCGGGAGCGTCGGGCATGCACATTTATATCCCGATGGGTGGTTTATATTCGTATGAAGAAGCCAGGGATTTCACAAAGTTGGTATGTATCTATATCAACGAGCAACTGCCTGACTTGACCACCTTGGAGCGCTCACTTAAAAAGCGCGGTCCGAAAATTTATTTGGATTATCTGCAAAACCGGAAGGGGCAGACCATTGCATCAGTTTATAGTGTGAGACCTCAAAAAAATGCTACGGTGTCGATGCCCTTGGATTGGTCAGAGGTAAAATCTGGATTGAACCTAGCCGATTTCACCATAAAAACCGTTCCGACGAGAATTGGCAATAAGAAGGATCCATTTAAAGGGGTTTTAGGTGAAGGTATCCAGATGGAAAAAGCAATGGACCGTCTTATGGATTCATAAACTGTTTTTTTTGGGTCATTTATTAGTTTTTTAGAACTCTTTTTATCAACGGGTTCCATTTATCTTTAAGGTATAATTAATTTAAAAAAACAAAATAAAAATGGCTACTCAAGACAAAAATCAGAAAAAAGAAGCACCTAAGAAGGATGATAAAAAAAACGCACCTAAAAAAGCTCCTTCCTCAGGTAAATCTCCAGCACCAAAGAAAAAATAGACGTATTTTTTCTTAAGTTAAACTCCTGCCAATTTCATGTTGCGCAGGAGTTTCTCATTTGACGCGGTTGCAATTGGAATTAAATAATGCTTCTCAGATTCGGGGCATAAACATATAGAGGTATTGCCTCGAATTTTGTTAGCACTATTTGGTCTGTTTTAAATTTGACTATACCAGGAACTGATGATCTATTGAAATTGGAATAAGGATATATTTAATGGGAATAACGCTAAGCCTATGCTCTAAAAAAATGCAAATTTGCATTCCTGACTAGGATTAATAAACATTAAATGTTTTCATTATGAATGATTTACTTCGTTTTGAAATTCGGGAAGGCGGCACCAAAAACGAGCGCTATTTCAATGGCTCCATCCAGAGATACCACTTTACGGATGCCCTAACGTTTTACAGTTTCGATTTTAAAGCTAAAGATCACTTTAGCATGCATCTAAAATCGAAAAGCCCCGTGATCTCTATCGGCATTAACCTGTCGCCTAAAACAGACTTGGTTTTAAATCGCAATACCATAGACCTTAACATCGCCTCCTTTTCCAGTGTCATGCTGTTAAACCACGATTTAGAAAGACTATCCATCCAATGTACGCCTCAGAGCAGTTATGATTTTTTGATCCTAAAAATTCAACCCGATTATCTAAATCTTGAACAACTATCTTTTTTTAATGATCTTAAAAATGATAATGTGGGTATGAATATGTCACAGTTGATAGGCATGCCCAATTTGGAACTCTGCGAAATGGCCAGAAAACTCAAATACCTTGATAAAACGAGCTGCGATAATAAGTTTATTGCACAAGGTTATTGCCATATTTTGATTGGTCTTAAGATGAAGGAACTTCTAAATACTTCAAATAAATTAGCATTCTTGCAACCTTTTGAAATCCAGCAATTGAAACTTGTTTCTGAAGCCATCATCAAAAACCCAGAAATCGAATACAGTATTAAAGCGCTATGTCAACGTACAGGTCTTTCGGTATCGAAACTTCAATCGGGTTTTAAAGAAATGCATGACTGTACGGTTACCAAATTTATCAGGAATCAAAGGTTGGAGAAAGCTCTGGATTTGTTGAAAAACACCAATATGAATGTCACGGAAATTGTATATTCTGTTGGCCTGACCAGTAGAAGTTACTTCTGTCGCATTTTTAAGAAACGCTTCAAATGTTCTCCAAAGTTTTATCAACAAAAACGAAAGCAGAGTCTTCTAATGGTTTGAGTGTTCTCAGATGCGAGCCTCATTAGTTGAATGATATCAGTCAACTTATTTTAAGACTTTTTTGGTTATTTTTTAAAAAGCCTGGTGCTTGTAGAAAAACATCTATGAAAATAGGCTTCAATCAAGGGTAACAAAGGGTTGATAAGTTTCTTAAAAGTTGAATACCCAACTATTTCGTTCAGTTCTAATTTTTAGTAACTTGTTCTCATGGGAATAAAAACACATAGAAAGGATTTGAAATTCACACCAGATGCAAGCCGAGTGGTGACGCGTTTTTTTAATAATGGTGATATACGAACCAAACAGCTAATTTTAAAAATCTTAGAATTTTCTGAGGATAAAGTTGCTGAAGAATTGCAAAATACCCTACATGAATTCAAGGGACGGCATCGCAATCTGAAGAAAATTTTTAAACGGCACTGCTCCAATTATAAAGATTTGATCAATCAGATCGCCATCGATTATGAGCAATTGACGGAAAATCAAAAAATGCTTATTGGCGCTTACAGTACCCTGGAATATTCCATTGAATCTGCTGCACTTTTCAATCCCTCCATGATTGAAGATCTGGATCAGTCATTTCTCAAAAAAGGAGAAAAACGTGTCATCATCTCTTTTAGGGCTACTGGGGAAGGTCATTTGTCATCCATTGTTTTTAGAAAAGGAATTTTGGATCAAAAAAATAATTTGCATATTTCTAAGGTCAGAAATCACATAGATCTTCCAGAAGTGGGGAATAAGATGTCTTATAATAAAGAACGCTTTGTTGAGAAAATGCAGGAAATTAACATTCCCCAAAATTATATTTCCGAAATCATGGATCCGCTTCCAGATCATTTTGAATATTATGCCCTTAAGGAAGCAGTAAAAAAACTATTGGACGGCAATAACCTTGAATCGGCTAAAAAATTGGCACTTCATGAGATGACCTGGCTGGTGGATTCGTATTACGATTTAAAATTCAATGAACTCAGCGATATTACAGAACGTGTGATTTTTCCAAATTCGCCGGCTGAGAGCCGAGGAATTGAAGACGCAAGATTTGTTCGATTTACCGATGATGAGGGTAGCGATACTATTTATGCCACCTATACGGCCTACAATGGCCATACTATTATTCCTAAATTGTTGAGTACCAGCAATTTTATAGATTTTAGGATCATGCCGCTTCATGGGAATGCCGCACAAAATAAAAACTTTGCCTTGTTTCCCCGAAAAATCAAAGGAAAATATGCTATGCTGGCCCGAATTGATGGCTACAATAATTATGTTGTGTTTTCAGACCGAATCACCTTGTGGAACGACCCGATAAAAATTCAAGAACCCAAATTTGCATGGGACCTTACCCAAATAGGCAATTGTGGTTCTCCAATTTACACCGATGAAGGTTGGCTGATCCTGACCCATGGCGTTGGGCCTATGCGTCGGTATTGTATTGGTGCATCGCTACTGGATTTGGAAGATCCGACCCGCGTCATTGGCAGATTGAAGGAACCTTTGATATCGCCCAGTAAGGAAGAACGCGAAGGGTATGTGCCCAATGTGGTCTATTCCTGCGGCGGAATTATCCATAATGAGGATCTTATTATTCCTTATGCAGTGTCTGATTATTCATCGTCATACGCTACAGTCAATTTAAAATCCTTAATGGATAAACTCAAAACTTCGCTGGATAATGATGCCGAAACACAAGATCATTCTTCAAAAGCCAATCGTGCCAATAAATAGCTGACGGTAGATTCTGCACCTTGGTTCAAATTGACATTTTTAAGCTCCAGTCCGTCAAAACATCCCGTCGTGCACGGATTATAGATGATTTGTTTCAAATGGTTATTGCCCATAAACCAACTGAACGCAAGTTCCATCTTTTTCTCATACCCTTCATTGGAGAACATGTCATGAAAATTCTTCAGGGCCAAAATGGTGTAGGCAACATCGATGGGCTGTTGTCCGCCAAGCGAACATTCCTTAATTGAATCGCCTCTTAAAAACCACGTCTGGTTGGAAATTACCGTAAACTTATCATGATCAAATAAATGTTGGAGCAAAAAGTTGAAGGATTCAAAGGCAATTACCTTATAGTTTTCAATTTTGGTCAATTTATGAGCCTCCAGCATGGCTTCGGGCAAAACACTGTTTCCGTAGGTCAAATACGGTTCGAACCACTTCCAGTTAGGACCTGATTCGTGCAGGTACATCTTGGAGAGTTTCGATGCCGATTTTTTGAGGGTGTCCATATATCTTGAATCGGTTTGTGCCAGCCCAGAGAGCACAATTCCTTTAATGATAAAAGCCATGGCACGAGGGGAATTGTAATGGACCGCATTTGGAATAAAGTCGCCGAAACATTCTTTGGCCCGATTGAACAGGTAAGTATATTTGGCAGGAAAAAGATGTTCTATTTCCAGCAGGTGGCCAAGGGCCCAAATGGCACGGCCATTGGAATCTTCAAGATTAACCTTGTCGTTCTGTGGGGTGAAGTTCTGGTGGTCATCAACATAATTAAAAAATCGGCCATTATTGCGTTGACAATTTAAAATAAAACTAAAATATTTTTTCAGCAATGGCATGAGGCTGATGTTTTGGGTGCGCTTATAATACTCACAAATAACAATGAGAGCTCTTGCATTATCATCCAAAGTATATCCAGAAGTGATATCAGGCTGATTTAATTTTGCAAACTGGATCAACCCCACTTCGGAGGTCATCTTTTGGAGATGGTCAAGTTTAATTTCTGGTTTTTGATAGACCAGTTGAGTGGGATGGGCAAATTTTTGAAACAGATGGCCGTGAGCCAACGCAGAATTTTCCCAAGAGGTGGCCGAGGAAGCGTGCAGTCCGTTAAGCCCCAGGTTCTCCCGATAGTGTTTATCCTTTAAAAGCGTTCGCAAATGTGCGGTTAATTTTTGGCTATCTCCAAAATCAAACATCAAGCCTTTATTTTCAGACAGAAATTCCTTGGCGTGGGGGATGGGTGTTGAAATTATAGGACAACCACAACTCATGGCGTAGGCAAATGTGCCACTCACCGCTTGATTGGGATCTTTGGAGGTGAACAGATAAATATCGGTAAGTTGAAGATAGTCCAATAACTTATCTAAGGGCAGAAATTCATTGACGAAGCTGACATGTGCTTCAATTTTGAGCGCTTTGGTTTTTTGGACCAAAAATTCCCGATAGGATTCGCCTTCGTTTTTGACTAAAGTTGGATGGGATTTCCCCAAGACCAAAAACATAAGGTCTGGAAACACCTTAATTAATTCAGGGAGCGCATCGAGCGTGGTTTCAATGCTTTTACCTGGGCCTAAAAGCCCAAAAGTTGATATCACTGTTTTTTGGTCTAGTCCGTATTTTGATTTTAATTCTTCACGGTTCTTATGTTCAATTAAATGAGTCCCGTGCGTAATGACCTTTATTTTGGAAGGATGGATGCCATAAGCATTCACTAAAAGCGATTGGGATGAATTGGTCATTACCGTCAAACATTGGGCGCAAGATGCAATTTCCCTCACATAGTTTATTAACTTAGAATCTGGATTGGGAATGACGGTATGGAACGCGACAATGATGGTTTTTTTTAGGGATTTCAAAAAGTCAATAAACATATCAGAATAACCGTTGAATAGTCCAAATTCATGTTGGATCATGACAAGTTTAATGCTTTCATCCCTATTGATTTTGGAGTGGAGTCGATTATAACTCTCAGTGGAATCGGTGTCTAAACTATAGTCAAATGAGTCTGACTGCTCGAGCGGATGCTTAGTATCATGAAGTGCACATATTTTGATGGCACATGAATTTCCAAAAGCCTTATTGACACTTTCCATCAAATCTTTTGAATAGGTCGCAATCCCACATTCGCGAGGAGGAAACGTGGTGAGCATTAAAATTGATGCATTTAATTGGGGATTGCCCGAATTTATATTCTTTTCGTTCTGCTTTTTAAAAAAATGAAATCTTTTAGAGCTATTGGAGGTATTGGATTCTTTGAGGCTTGACGCTTTCATGATAATGATCGAGGTTGTGGATTAATAATATAGTATTGAAGTTAGTTTTATCTTCGATCCGTCGCGTGCTTTATCAATCGAAAGATTAACCTAAATAACCGAAACGTGTTGATTAGGGCTTTTGGGTTACATCATTTTGGAATTAAGTTAATGGAAGCAGGTTGTCTTCTCAATAATATCTGATAATGAGTTGGTTAAACGGTCGGTTTCGACCAATAGCAAATAATTTATCATTCAAGAAACTACCAACTCTCTAATATAATACGATAATCGCTATTCCAATTATATAGGTTATAAAAAAGATGTTTTGCGCTAAGGTTTGAGTAGAAATAAGATGAAATTTATGGCTCATAATTAATGTGATGATATGAGCAAAAAGAAGATAACTGACTCTGGTTCAAAAAAAACCGACGATTTGAAAAAATTCGTTGTTAACACCAAGGATACGACAATGACCACCAACCAAGGTCTAAGAATCAATGATACAAACAACTCGCTAAAATCTGGGGAACGTGGTTCGACCTTACTTGAGGATTTTTTATTAAGGGAAAAAATAACCCATTTTGACCACGAAAGAATTCCAGAGCGCATTGTGCACGCCAGAGGAAGTGGGGCACACGGGTATTTTGAATTGTATGAAAGTATAGCGGAATTTAGCAAAGCTGGACTTTTTACCGATACTTCAAGAAAAACACCAGTTTTTGTGAGATTTTCTACCGTCGCTGGTTCTAAGGGGTCATCAGATTTGGCAAGGGATGTTCGCGGATTTGCAGTTAAATTTTATACTGAAGAAGGTACATGGGATTTGGTAGGTAACAATATGCCTATCTTTTTTATTCAGGATGCCATGAAATTTCCTGATCTTGTTCATGCGGTAAAACCAGAACCCAATAAAGAGATTCCTCAGGCTGCTTCTGCACATGATACTTTTTACGATTTTGTTTCGCACGCCACTGAGACTTTACACAATCAGATCTGGGCCATGAGTGATCGTGCCATACCTCGTAGTTTCCGGATGATGGAAGGTTTTGGCATTCATACCTTTCGATTGATCAATGAGAAAGGTGAATCACACTTTGTGAAATTCCATTGGAAACCTAAATTGGGAGTCCATTCGGTGACTTGGGATGAAGCGGTAAAAATAAGTGGTGCAGATTCTGATTTTCATAGAAGGGATTTGTGGGACGCTATTGAAGCGGGGCAATTTCCAGAATGGGAATTTGGAATTCAGGTTGTTGCTCAAAAAGATGAACACAAATTCGATTTTGATCTATTGGATCCTACCAAATTAATTCCCGAAGAAATGGTACCGGTTAGAATTATAGGGAAAATGACGCTCAACAAAAATCCTGAAAATTTCTTTGCTGAAACCGAGCAAGTCGCTTTTTTGCCCGGACATATCATACCAGGGATTGACTTCACAAATGATCCATTGTTGCAAGGACGTTTATTTTCGTATCGAGATACGCAGTTATCGCGACTGGGATCACCAAATTTTCATCAAATCCCTATCAACCGACCAATTATGCCCACTCATAACAATCAACGAGATGGACATATGCAAATGGATATTCCTAAAGGTCAAACTGCATACTTCCCAAATAGTTTAAGCGGTGGCTGTCCGCATCTGTCGAAAATGGCTGAGGGTGCGTTTACTTCATACGAAGAGCGGATCGATGCACGAAAAATTAGAACCAGAAGCGAAAGTTTTTCTGATCATTTTTCTCAACCAGCTCTATTTTATCGAAGTCTCGCAGATTGGGAGCAGAAACATGTAACGGACGCTTATATTTTTGAATTGGGAAAATGTATGCACCAACATATTCAGGAAAGGATGTTATATATGATCGCGCAGATTGATACTGATCTTTCACAAGAAGTAGCCAAAGGTTTGGGACTAAAAGTGCCAAATTCCGTTGATGGACCTGTTAATCAATCTATCGGTGCCGATGCGGATGTTTCGAAACATCAGCCACCAAAGAAGAAAATTTATTTGGACAAATCACCCGCGCTCAGTCAGGCAAATACAAAATTTGACAGTATTGCCACGCGTCAGATAGCCGTATTGGTTGCAGATGGGTTTTCGATGAAAAATTATAAAAAAATGAAACAGACCTTGGAGAAAGCAGGAGCAGTACTAAAATTAGTTGCACCTCATGGTGGAAAAATCAAGTGTGACGATCAAATGGAACATAAAGTGGATGCCGCAATCATGACTACGGAAAGTGTTTTGTATGACGCCATATATATCCCGGGAGGGAAAAAGTCAATTGACGCTTTAAAAAATGAAGCCAAATTTATAAAATTTGTAAACGAAGCATTTAAACATTGTAAAGCAATTGCGGCAGATGATGAAGGTGAACACTTTATAGATGACACATTTGTTTCCAAACATAAGAATGATAATGCTGTATTAATCAATTCAAAACCTTCAGATTTTGTCATTGCCATAGCGCAACATCGCAATTGGAACAGAATGGAGATTGCAAAGAACCTACCGTGTTGATATAAGTCATGAATCCAATACTTAATCGCAAAGGGCAATGAGTTTAGAAGGTTGATTAATTCTAGTATGACAGTGGGATCTTCAAATGAATAATTGAAGACTTGTTAAGTGGGATATATTTGCAACGTAAAAATTTAATGCTAAAAAGTTATGATCGATGGTAATGACTATACGTTTGAATTTTTAAAAATGCTTATCGGAGACTTTGGTCTTATGATGTATTTGGAAATCTTGATTAGAGTTATAATTATCATGAGCTATACCATTTTAATGATTCGCTGGATTGGTAAGCGGGCGATTGGTAATATAGGGAGTGCAGACATTTTATTGATTATTGCTATGGGAAGCTCGGTTGGAGATGCAATGCTTTATCCATCGGTACCCTTAGCCGTTGCGCTTGCAGTAATTACTTTAATTGCGGGATTTCAAAAATTGTATGTGTTTATGGGAATTGAATTTCGGGGTATTAGGAAAGTTACACACCCAAGAGTTTTAAAATTAGTTGAAAAAGGAAAATTATTGGAAGGTAATTTCGAGATCGATGAAATTGATAAAAATGAAGTTTTGATGCTGTTAAGACAGGAAGGAATCAGATATCTTTCTGAAGTTGAACATGCTTATTATGAGCAATCGGGGATCTTGAGCGTTTTTAAATATGACAATCCAATATTTGAACAGTCAATTTTACCAGAAGACCTTGACGATCTTAAAGTTAGTAATTAGATTTACTCATAAACGCTATTCTCAAAATTTTAACGGACTTTCTGTGATTTGGACAAAAACTTATATTTTTTAGGTTAACCTATTTTAATTTTCATAATTAACTTGAGTATTAATTTTAAAACTTCATGTCATGAATAAATTAGCAAAATTATTAGCATTTGCCGGACTTACCGGAGCAGTTGCATATGTGACTTTTGGGTTGAAAGGAAAAACTGCTCCGAGTTCTAATTCAGATAAATCATTGAGTACGTCGAGAAATAACGATTCAAAAATCTCTGGGTCAGCGAATTCTGAAAATCAGAAAATATCATCAACTTCTAAAGGCTCAACGACTGAAAGCAAGGATCATTCGGATTATTCCGATAGTAGAACCCAAAAAATGTATAAAGATTTGGGAATGACCGACGAACAGAGACGACGTTACGAAAGAGATTACCGTACAGTAATGGACAGATGGGAAAAAAACAACCCCAATCATAACGGCGATGAAAAAGAAAAGATTGAAGAACACAACTCGGTATTAAAGGCTGTACTTGATGAAGCGCAGTTTTCAATGTATCGCGATTGGTTTAAGAACAATCCTACTAAATAAAACTACATCGCAACTTACTAACTTATGGCATCGGAATTGAGAACCTCCCTACAGCCTTCAGTATAGTTATGAATGTGCAATTTGATAAATCAGGCGAATTAAAAGTTGTAATCCAAACATCAAAAGCGGGTGGTTTAATTCATTTTCGGACCATAACGGATTTAGTCGTTGGTCTTACATCATGTTCTGCCAAGGATAGCATTGGCTGAATTTTTAAACCCATTCATTATATCATTATTGACGAAACTGGACTTATTAATGCATAAATGTTAGGCGTGGAGATCAATATTAATCTTTAAAAACAGACACTATGAGCAACAAAAAAAATGACAAGGAATTTGATCCAGAAAAGGACAAAGAGTTAAAAAAAGGACCTTTAAAACCAGAACATAGAAACCAATACGGTGGAAATCCTGGTGGGAAGTCGCGTAATCTTTCTGATCGTGCTAAAGCTGAGAAAGAGCGAAAAGAGAAAAAATAACTGAGTACAATGCTTAAATGCCACAGCTTAGCGTACTAGACAATTGTTGATTTTTACATACATTTAAATTAAAATCCCGAATAATTTCGGGATTTTTTCATTATGAAGCTATGATTTTTTAATCGATCGCTTTTTTGTTAAGGCGTTGTTCGGCCATTTTATTCAATTTATCATCTGCGCCATATTCCTCATCCAAAGTTTCCTTTAATGTGGAGGCAATCTTCTTATGTCCCAATTCCTTGGCATATCTTATGGCGGTTCCATAACCTGAAATCTCGTAGTGTTCTACGCGTTGTGCTTCAGCAATTAAACCGGCATTATTGACATCATCATCTTTCTTCTCTTTGATAAAACTTTCAGCTTCCTTAATCAGTCCTTCCATGGCTTTACACGTTTCACCTTCGGGGTCAATCCCCAATTTGTCACAGACCTCTTCCAGACGTTTCTTGTGTTTTTTGGTTTCTTCCAAATGGTCTTCAAAAGCTTTTTTCAATTTGTCATCGGTTGCACTCTTGACCATCTTTGGCAGGGCTTTGATGAGTTGGTTTTCGGCACTGTACAAATCCTTTAATTGGTGCTCAAATAAATCTTCTAATGTTTTCATTTTTTTAAATTTTATAGTTATTAATGATATGTGAATGTGATCTAATAAAAATATAACCTTGATGTTTTAGAATGTATTTCAAAAGCTAATTTGGTTGTCTTAAAAAAATCAATCAACAAATTTTGAATGAATTTTGGACAAAAATGACCGTTGTCGACATCATGAACATTATAAAAAACATCAATTAAGTCATATAGGCGAAACAAAAGCGCTAGCCATGTAAAAGAATTATAAAGAAAAGAAGCCAAAAAAGGAGAAGGACGTTATATCGATTACGACGACTTTTTATTGGTAGTGGCAAATAGATTGCGAAATGACAAAGAAGCCAGGGATATATTAGGCAAACAAATAGAACATTTGTTGATTGATGAATTCCAGGATACAAATCCCCTCCAATGGTTTTTACTGGAAGCTTTTTTAGAGATTGCCCATTTTTATTGTGTGGGTGATGATGCCCAATCGATTTATTCAGTTAGAGGAGCAGATTTCAAGAATGTGCATTTACTTAAAGAGCGAGTGCCCGATTCTGAGATCCTGATCTTGGATAACAATTACCGGTCGACTCAAGAAATTTCGGATATTTCCAATTGGCTCATTGAGGACTCTCCTTTAGATTATAAAAAACATTTAGTAGCATCCAGAGGTGCGGGAAGAGTTCCAAAATTAATAAATGTTTCAAAGTCAATGGGAAGAGGCCAATCTTATTTCCGAACATATTTTGGAGAATTTCACTGAAAACAATAAACAGTTTGCAGATCATCTCATTCTCTCCAAATCGACCTATTATACAAAACCATTGCAGGCTGTATTCATTCAAAAGAAAATATCAAATGTCACCTACGACGGAAGAAAATTTATGGAGGCTGCACATATTAAGGATGTAATTTCGGCGCTTCGGGTCGCCAACAATTACTATGATGAAATAGGACAGCTTAATCCGTAACATTTTTAAACATTCGTAGGGTAATTAGGCTGAATAACCATATTTTCGCATTTTTAAATAAATAAAAACACAAATCTTATGAAAGAACTTATTGAGAACATGCAAAGCACTTATGAATCATTTGAAAGTGATGCTAAATTGCAGTTAGAAAGCGGAAATAAATCAGCGGGAACAAGAGCAAGAAAATCGTCATTGGCCTTGGAGAAATTATTGAAAGAATTTCGTAAGGTTTCTATTGCGGAATCAAAGAAATAATCATTAAGAACACTGTATCAATTCTACTCAAAACGGTTAGAATTTAATGCTTCTTATTAGAATCAAAAACCCCTTCAAATCTGGAGGGGTTTTCTTGTTGTATATATAATAACGTTTTGTTTTTAGAAGTCAATCTTATTCTATTTTGATTCGTATTCGAATGCCATCGTTTTATTTCTGTTTCTTCACCAAATGTGTTTATCTTTTTTTTAGCATTTGGGAGTTGATCCAATATAATTAATAATAAAGAATGATGTTTTCATTCAAATAATTTTTCACTTGATCTCAACTTACCTAAATATTAATAAACGGATACCAATAATGACGTCAATACAGTAAATGGATCTCTAAGGATATCAATGTCCAATAGTCAAATAGGTTACCATGTTATAAAATGTCTTTACCATAAGATTGTAATAATTTAATGAGGTTTTAATGCTATTCATCATTAAGCTCAACTTAATATGTTTTCCTAAGTCAATAAGAGATTTGTTATTTGTTGATTAAAATGAGGTGATTCGGTGAGTAAATCCCATCTTATAATTTACGCACCTAATTCCATACCTATTGTGGATATTAGGAAATTTATTCCTTTATGGAACACTATTAATTCAACAGAACTCCGCCATCTAAACTCTATTTAACTATATAGTACTAATCAGATTCAATATTTTATAAAATTAAAATAAAAAAATCAGAAGGAAACTCCAGTAAAAAAACAATAGCGTTTTAAACGTTTGATAGAGAAAGGCTGATTTTATGCGGCATTTGAATGTTCAATTGGTATACTAGACCGAGAAAAAGATTTAGTTTTGAAAACTCTTAGAAATGGTGAACAAACTTTTGACTAACCCAGAAGCTGCGTTTTTTGTAATTGTAATAAGACATATAATGTATAGGTTTATTTATAATTGACTACTAATAAATTTCAACTTTAGTACCTTGCTTAAATTAGTGAAACTCAATTTTTAAAAGTTGCGCAGCAATGAATTAAAAATTGTCAGTTGAACTAATCCCGCTTTTTAGCGCATGAGCGTCAACCTAATTTTTAAAAAAGAGCACTAATTATATTTTAAAATACTGATTGTCAGAAGAGTATTTATCTTTACATAAATTAAT
>NZ_JAGEVG010000014.1 GCF_017581925.1 Gelidibacter pelagius
AATTTAAGTGAATATTACACAGCTGCAAAGCTTTATCCAATAAGGTTTTGCGGCATTTTTTTTGGAAGACTTGCGGATTCAAGGAGCTATCGGGATTCATTATATCTATTTTAGTTTCAATGGATGTTTTAGCCACGTCCCGACAGCTATTGGAAAGACGAATAATTGCATTTTTTAATATTCTTTACCAGCTATTTCACGAAGCAATGTTTCAGTCTACCGATATAAACCTATGGTTTCCAGCCATAGTAGTTTAGTTTTAACGTTACGAAGATACATCTCGCAATTTAATTTTAATAACTAACGTTCAAATATCTAAAAAATGATAGTCTCAATGAATAAATTTGTATAATTCTGCAGTGCATTTTGTCGTTAAAATGCATCTTTTAGTCGTTAAATGTTAAAGTTTAGTGTCGTTCATCGATTTAATGTGTATTTAAACAGATTATTTAAATAATAATATTACATTTGAAGTGTACTGAAACTTTGGTTTTAGTTCAATGGATTAATTAATTAATATTTGCATATGTTGTTGACTTAGTGACCCTAAATCTACGCAATATAAAAAACGCAAATTAGGAGAACCGAGGTTGAGGGACCTCGGTTCTTTCTTTTTAATAAGGTCCCGTTATTTTCTTTATTTTTATTGAACTCTATCGCTTTGATATCGAGAAGCTCCACAGTTTTATTCTGAGTTCTTCGTCATTCAAATAATTATTTCCACTTTTCAGAAGCAACCTTTTCGTGTTTCCAGCATCTTACTTAATGAACTCAAAAACTACAAAAAACATGAAAAAATCAATTTTAATTATCAAATCTTTATTCGTCATCGGTGCCCTTTCTATTTTTAGTTGTAATTCTGATGATGGATTTGACTGTCCTGAAGCCTTAACAGGTGAATTAAGTGCAACTGAAGCTGAATTTTCTGGTACTTGGAAACTTGTTGCTATGGAAGCAGATGAGGCTATAGATCTTACGGACGACAATACCGATAACCCTATTACCGATGTTTTTGCTCAATATGAAGCGTGTGACCGTGATTTGGTGTATGACTTTATGAATGACAGAAATTTAGAATTTAGACAAGGATATACGGCTGATGATTGTACCAACAAACTAACTTTTGCCGGAACATGGAATTTGATCGGAAATGATTTGACGTTAGTAGCTAATTGTGCGTCTCAAAGAATCACGATTGAGACAAATGCAGAGGGAGACCAATATTCCTATGACGTCACTTTACAATTTCGAGATGTAAATGGAGCGCAAAAGACAAGCAAGGTGAAATTTACATTTGAAAAGACGGTGGATGTACAGCCAGTATAATTCCAGAACTCTATGAAATATAAAAAGCGGATCGTACACGATCCGCTTTTTATGTTTAAGCCCATTTTGATTATGCAGATGGATTTGGAATTTCCTTATGAATTTCTTCAATAGCATCTAAGACCTCCGTACTCAAATTCAAGTTTATGCTATCAATATTTTCTTTAAGTTGACTTAAATTAGTGGCTCCAATAATATTACTGGTTACAAATGGTTGTTGGCTCACAAACGCTAAAGACATCTGTGCCAAAGATAAATTGTGTTGGTCTGCTATGGCAAGATATTTTTTGGTCGCCTCAGTACATTGTGGACTGCTATATCTCGCAAATCTTGTAAGAAGATTTAATCTTGAGTTTTCGGTATCCTCACCTTTGATATATTTTCCTGACAAAACACCACAGGCCATTGGTGAATAAGCCAAAAGTCCAATATTTTCTCTCATAGCGATTTCTGCCATATCACCTTCAAAAATCCGATTGATCAAAGAATAGGCATTTTGTATAGTAAGCATTCGCGGTAAATTGTGCAATTTGGACTCTTCTAAAAAGCGCATCGTTCCCCACGCCTTTTCATTGGAAATCCCTATATGTCTAATTTTTCCAGAAGCGATAATGCCATCTAGAGTGTGGAGGATTTCATTGAAATTATCCTGCCATTGGTCATCTTCATGTTTATAGTCGCGTTGGCCCAAAGTATTGGTATTCCGTTCTGGCCAGTGGAGTTGGTATAAATCTATATAATCGGTCTTCAGTCGTTTTAAACTATTGTTGACAGCACTTTTTAAAGCTTCCGTGCTAAAGCCAGTGGTTCGGATGTGAGCCGTGTACTCTCCTGGTCCAGAAATTTTAGAAGCCAATATCACCTTGTCCCTATGTCCTGTTTTTTCAAACCAGTTGCCAATAATGCGCTCAGTGTCTGCATAGGTTTTTGGTTCTGACGGAACGGGATAAAGTTCGGCAGTATCAAAAAAATTAATGCCTTGGTCCAAGGCATAATCCATTTGATCAAAAGCTTCAGCTTGGGTGTTTTGGCGTCCCCAAGTCATGGTGCCCAAACACAGTTTGCTAACTTTTATATTGGTGTGGGGGAGTGTAGTGTATTTCATATGTATTCCCTGCAAAAGCGGAGATATCCTTGTTAGTTAAACTTTTCCATTTTTGATTATACAAAGACCTGTCAGGTTTTTGAAAACCTGACAGGTCTGAAGCTACTTAATCATTCAACAATCTTGAAATCTCATCCAATTTAGGTGTTAAAATGACCTCAATACGTCTGTTTTTGGCTTTGCCTTCAGCGGTCTCATTCGATGCGATTGGCGCATATTCACCACGACCGGCTGCAGTCAAGTTCTCTGGATTGATAGCTGGATTTTCTTTTAAAATTTGAACAATAGCGGTAGCACGTTTAGTGGATAAATCCCAGTTGCTATTCATTGGCCCAGTGCCATTATATGGATCGGTGTCCGTATGGCCTTCTATCAGAATAGCAATCTCTGGATTTTGCGCTAATACGCTTCCCAATTGTTTTACGGCTTCTCTTCCATTGGCGCCCACGGCCCAACTGCCTGATTGAAACAACAACTTATTTTCCATGGAGACATAGACTTTGCCATCACGCTGTTCAACGGTCAGACCTTTACCTTCAAAATTGGTCAATGCGGTAGAAATCGCATTCTTGAGTTTGTTCATGGCAGCATCTTTCGCGGCAATCACGCTTTCAAGCTCTGCAATCCGCTGTGAACGGGCTTCCATATCTTCTTTTAATTTTTGCAAACGCGAGTTTTCATTGGCTAAAGCTTGTTCTTTTGCATCCAATTGTGCCAATAGCTCTCTGTTCTTTCTGGAATTTTCGGCAATTGCAGAAGAACTGTTTTTTTCTAAAGCCTGATAAGATTCTTGCAAATTTCTAAGATTGGTACTCGTGACATCATAATCCTTTTGAAGCTGATTGCGTTTGGTGGTGGTATCGTCGTAATCTTTTTGCAATTGTGACAATCTGTTCTGTGCCAGGATCAAATCCTTCTTTAGATTAGCATTTTCATCAGCGATTTCTCGCTTTTCTTTCCTTAAAGTAGCGTATTTGCTTTCTAAATCTGTATAGATTTTTTTAGAGACGCAAGATGTGGTCAATACAAGCGTTAATGCAATTAGGGACAATTTTTTAATCATGTTTATAAGTGTTTATTGTTAGGTTCAGTTATTAGTCGGCAGTCAGCAGTCAGCAGTCTTCAGTCTTCAGTCATCGGTCTCACCCATCATCACCCCTCAATTTCCAGCAATATCGGACAATGATCGCTATGCACGGCGTCTGACAAGATAACGCTGCGTTTTAGTTTTTCTTGTAATGGAACACTCACTAATGCATAATCCAATCGCCAACCCTTGTTTCTTGCTCTTGAATTGGCTCTGTAGCTCCACCAAGTATAATTCTCAGGTTCTTTATTAAAATGTCTGAAAGAATCTATAAATCCACGACCCATAAAGTTTCCAATCCATTCGCGTTCCACAGGTAAAAAGCCCGAAACGTTGGAAAGCCCTTTCGGATTATGAATGTCTATTTCTTCATGACAGATGTTGTAATCGCCTAAAATAATCAGATTTGGAATTCTTGTTTTAAGTTCATCAATATATACTTGAAACATATCCATATAATCAAATTTATGTTGCAAACGGGCGTCGTTGGTACCTGATGGTAAATACAGGCTCATAATAGACACGTTGTCAAAGTCTACTCTTAGGTTTCGTCCTTCATAGTCCATTGAAGCAATTCCTGTGCCATATTCTATGTGGTTGGGTTTGGTTTTGCAGAGTATGGCCACGCCACTGTAGCCTTTCTTTTGCGCACTGAACCAATAATGATATGGATAGCCGGCTTCTTCAAAGACGGACACGTCCAATTGTTCTTCCATCGCTTTGATTTCTTGCAGGCAAATGACGTCTGGATTGGCACTTTTCAACCACTCTATAAAACCTTTATTGAGTGCTGCACGAATGCCGTTGACGTTGTAGGAGATGATTTTCATATTCATTTCCCATGAAAATGGGAATCTTTAAGTTAAAACTTGATTTCGTACAAACTTAAATAATACTGTACTTTTATACGATAATTTTAAAGGCATTTTAACGATAAAATAATATCCGTCTTTAGAAGTTAATGTATTAGATGAAAATTGCTGTTCTTCTTATCTTTTTTTTAACGTGTTGTTGTGTGTATGCGCAGCAACCAACGTCCAATTATAGGATAAAGAAGATGGCGGTGAAAGATTCCGTTCAAATTGACTCTGTGAGTATCAATTCCAGTCAATTCAGTCTTAAAACTAAAAAGAACGTGTTAATTGACACTTCTTATTACAAAGTCGATTTTTCGAAAGCGCTTCTGACTTTTAAAAAACCAGTTGGAACGGACTCTGTAATCATCGATTATCTCAGGTATCCAAACTTTATTACTCGGAAATATTTTCAGCTTGACGATAAGATCATCGTTGACAATACCAATAATATGCAGCAACTCTACAAGATGCAGCAATCTACCTTGACCAGAAATTACACGCCTTTTGATGGATTGACCACTTCAGGAAGTATTTCAAGAGGTGTGACCATTGGCAACAATCAAAATTCGGTATTGAACAGCGAACTTGATCTTCAAATTTCTGGAAAGTTGAGTGATAAGGTGTCTTTGCGAGCGTCTATTCAAGATGCCAATATTCCTTTGCAGGAAAGTGGGTATTCCCAACGTTTGGATGAATTCGATCAGGTGTTTATTGAATTGTTCAGTGATAATTGGCGCATCAGGGCAGGAGATATTGATTTGCAAAACAATGACTCGTATTTTGCCAGTTTCACCAAACGCGTTCAAGGCTTGAATGTGGATGTAGATTTGGGCAACGACACTACCAAAACCAATTTATTTGCGGCGGGAGCTTTGGTACGAGGCCAATTTACGACCAGCCAATTTAGGGCGCAAGAAGGCAACCAAGGCCCTTACAAACTGAGAGGTCCAAATAATGAGCTGTATGTGTTGGTCGTTTCTGGAAGTGAAACGGTCTATGTGAATGGAACGCCCATTAAACGTGGTGAAAATCAAGATTATATCATCGATTATAATGCTGGTGAAATTATTTTCAACTCGACCTTCCCGATGACTTCTGAAATGCGCATAACTGTAGACTATCAATTTAGTGAACGAAATTTTTCACGGTTTACAGTATTCGGCGGTGGAAGTGTCGAAACTGAAAAGTTTAAAATCGGAGCTTCCGTCTATTCAGAAGTCGATTCCAAAAACCAGCCTTTACAACAAAATCTATCTCCGGAACAGGTTCAAATTTTGGCCAATGCCGGCGATGATCAATCGTTGATGGTAGCGCCTTCTGGTGTGCCTGAACCTTATAATGAAAATCGTATCTTATATAAAAAGGAACTTGTTGATGGTGCAGAAATTTATGTGTTTTCAAATAATTCTGAAGATGAATTATACAGTGTGAAATTCCGATTGGTTGGCGATAATCAAGGGGATTATGTGCTGATCAATAGCAACGCAGTTTCTAATATATATGAGTATGTGTCGCCAGTTTCAGGTGTTCCTCAAGGGAATTATGCAGCGATTGTCCAATTGATTGCGCCTACCAAATTGCAAGTTGCAGTGGTTAATGGAAGCTATAAACCTACCGAGAGAACGGATATTTATTTTGAAGCTGCCGGCAGTAAAAACGATTTGAACCTCTTTTCAAATTTGGATGACGATAATAATGACGGATTCGCTGGAAAACTTCGCGTACGGCAAGAGGTCATAAAAAGTGATAGTCTTTGGAATTTGTCAGCAATACTTGATGCGGATATAATTCAGAAGGATTTTAAGTCCATTCAACGTTTGTATTATGCAGAGTTCAATCGGGATTGGAATTTGGAGATGCCACTCGGGAATCAAAACTTACTGGCTGCTGGCCTTGATCTGTTTCATCCAAAAAACGGTATCGCCAGTTACAAATTTGAGCATCTTAATTATTCTGAAAATTTCAATGGCAATAGACATATTGCGTTTGCCAGTTTGAAATTTGGTAAATGGCAGCTGTTTACCAATTCCAGTATCTTGAACAGTGAAAGTGATATCTCGGAATCGACGTTTTTACGGACTTTTAATAGATTCACCTATAACTTCAAAAACCAATGGGTGGGAACTAAATTGGCTGCAGAAGATAATGATCAACGCGAAATTGCCACCAACCAACTAACGACATTAAGTCAACGCTTTAAATCGGCTGAAGTGTTTTATGGGATTGGCGACAGCACGAATGTTTTTGCCGAGGTAGGTTATCGACATCGTGTGAACGACAGTTTACGCATGAACAGTGTTGAGAAAGTAAGCAGTTCCAATACCTATTATATCAAATCTAAAATCATTCAGAATGCCTCGACAGATTTAGGGGTTTATATCAATTATCGCACGTTAAAATCGGTGGATAAAGCTATTGAAAATGAAAAATCCTTAAATTCAAGAGTGACGTTTAGCCAACAATTGTTTTCCCAAATAGTGTTATGGAATACGGTTTTTGAGACCAATGCCGGAAGTCTGCCTCAACAGGATTTTACTTATGTCAAGGTGGAGCCAGGTCAAGGTGCCTACACTTGGATTGACTATAATAACAACGGAATCCAAGAACTCAACGAATTTGAAATTGCACAATTTCAGGATCAAGGCGAATTTATCAGGGTGCTGTTGCCTAATCAAGTATTTGTCAAAACGCATCAAAACAGATTGAGTCAGACTGTGACCATCAATCCACAGCAATGGGCGGTGAGTGGAAGCGGCAGCAAGAAATTTTGGTCGCATTTTTATAATCAAACCTCATATTTGGTTGATCGGAAGTTAAAAAGAGAAGACAGTGCCTTTGATCTCAATCCGTTTGCTGATAGCGATGAGAATCAATTGGCATTGAATAAGAGTGTTAGAAACGTCCTGTTTTTTAATAGAGGGAAACAACACTTCACCACGTCCTACACATTTTTAACCAATGCAGCGAAGACTTTACTTTCCATCGGATTTCAAGAGAGCAAACTAAACAGCCATCAACTCAATTTTAATCACAAGTTCGCCGAAAGTTGGCTTTTGAATTTAAAAACCAGTTTAGAAGAAAATCAAAGTTTGAGCGAGAATTTTGCGACTCGAAATTATAAAATAGACGAAACTCGTCTACAACCTAAATTGTCTTATTTGTTCAATGAAAATGCTCGCTTTGATATCTTTTACCAATACACTTCTAAAGATAATACCATCGGTAATATGGAGACCTTGCTTCAAAATAATTTCGGATTATCATTCACCTACAATAAGGCCCAGAAAGTAGCGCTTACTGGCGAAATTAATTTTTATGACAATAGTTTTGAAGGCAATGCAAACACGCCAGTATCGTATCAAATGCTGGAAGGTTTACAGCCTGGAAAAAATTTCACATGGACCTTATTGGCACAGCGGAAGCTGACGGCATTTTTAGACTTAAACCTGAATTATTTTGGACGTAAGACAGAAACTTCCAAAACTATTCATACAGGAACGATTCAATTGAAGGCTTATTTTTAGAAGGTGACTTATGTCACATAACGTATAAAGATTTTTTCGTAGCTTTGCTAACATGTCAAAGTTAGTCGCCATATTTTATACGGTATTGATTCTTTTTCAAAGTCTGAATATCAGCTTTGAAGACTTGTCAAAATTCAGTGCGCTTATGGAACATGCATCCTATCATCAGGAAACCTACGGCGATTCTTTTTTTGATTTTCTTTCTGAGCATTATGGTGAAGCTTCTGTGCAGCATGAAAGTGATCATTCAGAACATCAAGATTTACCCTTCAAACATAGTGATCACAATTGTTGTCATATAAACACCTCTTTTACACTTCAAAACACTGAGTTTATAGATTCTTACGAGGCTTTTATTGAAATTCCTCTGAATTTTCACTATAAAGAATCCTTCTCCTTATTTGAGAAACCGTCTGTGTTTCAACCTCCTCAATTCGCATAATTCATTTTAGTTTAAGTTATTTTAAATCGGTCGTTTATTAAACGGCTTGCAACGCTTTACATATGAATTATGTTAGAAAATATTATAAAATTCAGTTTAAGGAATAAACTTATTATTCTCTTATTTATGGGATTTGTGGTCGGTTTCGGGATTTATTCCTTAACAAGAATCCCCATTGGTGCCGTTCCGGATATTACCAATAATCAAGTTCAGGTTATTACCACGTCGCGTAACCTTTCAACACAAGACGTCGAACAGTTTATAACCTATCCTGTGGAGTTGGAAATGGCCAATTTGCCAGGAGTTATTGAGATCCGTTCGACTTCAAAATTTGGACTTTCCGTTGTCACTATTGTGTTTGAAGATGCAATGGGAACATATTTACCACGACAGCTCATTGCTGAAAAAATCAAATCGGCATCAGAAAAAATTCCCGAGAATTTCGGAACCCCAGAAATGGGTCCTATTACAACAGGTTTAGGCGAAATCTATCAGTATATCCTTGATGTCAAACCTGGGTATGAGGACAAGTATAGCATTACTGAATTGCGAACTATTCAAGATTGGATCGTAAAGCGTCAATTATCAGGGATTCCTGGTGTGGTTGAGGTCAATACTTGGGGTGGTTTTTTAAAGCAATACGAAGTGGCCATCAATCCGCAACAGTTGAATGCCATGAATATTTCCATTCTGGAGATCTATGAGGCGCTCGAAAAAAACAATAGTATAGCTGGTGGTGGATACATTGAAAAAGCCAATCAAGCATTTTTTATACGTGGAGAAGGGTTGGTGGAATCACTTCAGGACATTGAAAATATTGTTGTCAGAAATGATGGTGTGCCTATTTATGTAAAGGACATTGCTAAAGTTGGCTTTGGTAGCGCGACCCGTTTTGGAGCCATTACAGGGAATGGTGAGGGTGAGAAGGTGCTCGGGCAGATTATGATGATTAAGGATGGAAACTCCAAAAAAATCATTAATGCTGTCAAGGAACGTGTGGCTTCCATAGAACAAACCTTGCCTGAAGGCGTCTATATTAATGCTTTTTTAGAGCGGACCGAACTTATCGACAAGACGACATTCACTGTGGCTGAGAATCTCATTTTGGGCTCTTTGATTGTCATTTTTGTAGTGGTTTTATTATTGGGGAATTGGCGTTCTGGTTTGGTAGTGGCATCTGTGATTCCGCTGAGTTTGCTGTTTGCCATTTCAATGATGAATATTTTTGGTGTTGATGCCAATTTGATGAGTCTGGGCGCTATCGATTTTGGAATTATCATTGATGGTTCAGTCATTATCGTGGAGTTTATCGCCTATCAGATTGTGACCCAAAGTGCCAAAATTAAATCGCTTTCAAAGGTTGATCGGCAAACTGAAATCGATCAGATCACTTTAAAAAGTGCCTCTAAAATGATGAATTCAGCCATTTTCGGACAACTCATTATTCTAATCGTTTTTATACCAATTCTCTCTTTGAGCGGGGTAGAAGGTAAGATGTTCAAACCAATGGCGATGACGTTTAGTTTTGCCTTAATTGGTGCCATGATTTTTTGTCTCACTTATGTACCGGTGGCTTCCTCAATGTTCCTGAAAGCAACCAAGCCGAAGGATTCCAATATTTCAGTACGTTTAATGCGATTCTTAAACAGGCAATATCGACCAGTAATCAATTGGGCGTTACTGAATACGCGCCTCGTTGTTGGAGTTTCAGTAGTCTTGTTGCTCTTAAGTGGTTGGATCTTTAGCCGAATGGGAGGTGAGTTTGTGCCTACACTTGATGAGGGTGATTTTGTGATCCAACCCGTCCTGAAAACGGGAACGTCCTTGAGCAAAACGATAGAAATTACGACTAAAATTGAACAAATACTATTGGACAATTTTCCTGAGGTGGACCAAGTGGTGACTCGGATTGGTGCCGCAGAAGTGCCAACTGATCCAATGTCAATGGAAGAAAGTGATGTCATCATCAAACTGAAACCAAAGAAAGAGTGGACATCTGCCTCGTCAAAAAATGAATTGGCGGATAAGTTTGAAGAAGCACTACGAGTCATCCCAGGAATGGAAGTGGAATTCACACAGCCCATAGAAATGCGTTTTAATGAATTGATAACAGGTGTTAGAGCAGATCTTGCCATTAAGATTTTTGGTGAAGATTTATCAATCTTGTCGCAAAAAGCGGATGAAATTAAAAACTTGATTCAAAACGTTGAGGGTGCTTCTGATATAATTGTTGAAAAAGTAGAGGGTTTACCACAAATGAGTGTCAATTTCAATCGAAGTAAAATAGCCCGATATGGTGTCAATATAGCAGATTTGAACGATTTGATTTCTGCAGGGTTTGCCGGCCGGACGGTTGGGAGCGTTTTTGAGGGTGAAAAACGATTTGATTTAGTCATCAGACTTCAAGAGTCACAGCGACAGAATATTGAAAGTCTAAAAAACCTATATGTGGATATTCCAAGCGGCGGAAAGATTCCGTTGAGTGAATTGGCGGATATTACTTATACCACTGGACCAGCACAAATATCACGAGATGATACGAAACGTCGGATAGTCGTTGGTGTTAATGTTAGAAATCGTGATTTGCAATCGGTGGTGGATGAGGTTCAAAACCTTATTGAAAACAATTTGAAGTTGTCCGCGGGATATAGCATTACGTATGGTGGGCAATTTGAGAATTTAGAAAGTGCCAAGGCGCGATTAATGGTTGCTGTTCCTGTAGCGTTGGTGCTGATTTTCATCCTATTGTACTTCGCGTTTCATTCGGTCAGCGATGCTTTGTTAATCTACTCTGCTATTCCGCTGTCAGCTGTTGGTGGGATTCTGTTTTTATGGATTCGAGATTTGCCATTCAGTATTTCAGCAGGTGTTGGTTTTATTGCGCTCTTCGGAATTGCAGTCCTCAACGGAATTGTGTTGATAGAACATTTTAAAGAACTTAAAAGCCAAGGTGTTATGAATATAGAAGAACGCATCAAACGTGGTACACAAGAGCGCTTAAGACCTGTGTTGTTAACAGCTTCAGCAGCTGCTTTAGGATTTTTGCCTATGGCTATTTCAACCAATGCCGGTGCTGAGGTGCAACGACCATTGGCCACCGTGGTTATTGGTGGGTTGATCAGTGCTACCATATTAACCTTGGTGGTATTGCCGGTGCTATACGCTTGGGTAGAAAGGAAAAGAGCATTAAAAATGAACAAAACGGGAATTGTTACTATGGTTTTTATCATGTTGTCATTTCATATGAGCGCACAGGTAAAACCATTGACTATAGAAGAGACTATTAATTTGGCTATTGAAAATAATTCTGGATTAAAAGCGTCTTCACTTCAAATTGACGAAGCCGATGCTTTAATAGGAAGTGCTTTCAGTTTTGATAAAACGTCTGTTTATTACAAGTATGAAAATAACGCCAATGATGTCGACCCTTTAAAGGTTTTTGGAATTTCTCAAGATTTTAAATTTCCAACGGCCTATATCGCGGATAGAAATGTCAACAGAGCGAAAGTCGGATTGCAGGAATCTGCACATGCTATTGGACTTCAAGCCCTGAAAAAAGAAGTGTATTCGGCTTATTACAACTTGAGTTATGCCAAAAACAAGGAAAAATCTTATCATTTTTTAGATAGCTTATACCAAAACTTTGCACAATCTGCCAGACGACGATTTGAATTGGGAGAGACCAATTATTTGGAAATGATCACTGCGCAATCCAAGCAAAAACAATTGGAAACACTTTATAAACAGGCGCAACAGGAGGTGGTCATGTATCAATCACTTCTGAAAAAAATTGTTCAGGTTGAAGCTATAGAGGTTGCAGATGAGCCGTTACGGAGGTTGTCAATCCGTTCAGAATCTATTAATGAAAACGTTGGAATGCTCTATTTTGAACAGTCCAAATCTTTTTATGATGCCAAATTGCGGCAAGAAAATCAGAGTTTAATGCCTGATATAAGTGTGGAATATCTTCATGGTGTTAATGATGGCCTGAGCAAGGATTTTGTGGGCTACCAATTGGGTCTGAAGATTCCCTTGTTATTCGGAGGCAATTCTTCTAAAATAAAGGCATCAAAAATCGCACAGGAAATTGTAGATGAAAGGCAACAAGATTACGAGTCAAAATGGCAAGCTGAAAAAGAAGCTTTATTCGCCAAACTGGAGCAATATGATGAGGCAGTTATTTATTATGAAACACAAGGAAAGCATCTTTCGGAAGAAATCATAAAAACTGCAGAACGCACACTCAAGGAAGGAGAAATTGATTTTTTCCAATACATTCAAAGCATTGAGACCTCAAAGGATATTGAAATGACCTATCTCGATAATCTTAATGCTTACAATCAAACTATTATTACAATCAATTATTTAATTTTAGACTAATGAAACAGTTATATATAGTATTTATTTTCATGCTTTTGGTAGCTTGTGGAAATGATAAAAAGGAAGAACAAACCGAAGAAACTCAGCAGGAAACAGACGAACTAGTCGTTTCCAAAGAGCAGTTTCAAAGTGAAAAAATGGAGTTTGGGACTCTTTCTGAACACGATTTTAATAGTATTGTGAAGGTGAGTGGACAGATTGAAGTGCCCACCCAAAACCAGTCCAGTGTAAGCACTTTTCTTGGAGGTTACGTCACTAAAAGCCCATTGCTTATTGGAGATGAGGTGAAGAAGGGACAATTTTTAGTTACCTTGGAAAGCACAGAATTTGTTGAAATCCAACAACGCTATTTGGAAATTGCTCAACAGCTGAATTTCTTGAAATCTGAGTTTACACGTCAAAGGACGTTATATGATGAAAATATAAGTTCTCAAAAGAATTTTCTGAAAGCAGAAAGCGAATATAAGAGTGGTTTGGCGCATTATAATGGACTTAAAAAGAAGCTACAGATGCTTAATATTAATCCTACAACTGTAGAAAACGGGACTATCACTTCCACCATTAATTTGTATGCGCCTATAGCCGGATTTGTAACCAAGGTGAATGTTAGCAATGGTACTTATGTGTCTCCTGCAGATGTTATTTTGGAAATTATTGATACGGACCACATCCATTTGGAGTTGTCAGTGTTTGAAAAGGATATTCTCAAAGTAAAGAAAGGTCAAGAAATTGATTTTAGAATTCCAGAAGCTTCTGATAGTGTTTATAAGGCCGAGGTGCATTTGGTTGGTACCACTATAGATCCTACAAACAGAAGAGTTGTGGTTCATGGTCACATTGAGAATGACCATACGGCATTTATTGTCGGGATGTTTGCTGAAGCTGAGATTATCGTAGGTGCTTTAAATGGAATTGCATTGCCTAAAACAGGGATAATTCAGGTAGAAAATGATTATTTTGCGTTGGTTTTGGATAAGGAAACTTCCGATGAGTATTTTTTTACAAAAGTAAAATTAGACATCGGATTGCAAACTGAAGATGTTGTTGAAGTTTTAAACGCAGTATCTTTAAAGAATAAAAAAATAGTAGTGAATGGCACCTATATGTTACTGAATGAAGCAGAAGGTGGCGGGCATTCACATTAAAATTAAACTATGACAGATCAACATAAAGAAGAGCATCATCACGACCATGATGGTATATTCGGCTCACGTACGGAGTTGTATTTTTCATTGCTATGCGGTGTTTTTCTATTAATAGGTTTCTTAATTAATATTTTAGGACCTGATACCCAATCTGTATGGATGTATCTTGTTCCATTTTTAATTGCCTACGGATTTGGGGGCTACTATATCACCATTGAAGCTTTTGCAAAGATTAAAAAAGGTGAATTTGAGATTGACTTTTTGATGATTGCAGCTGCTATCGGTGCAGCCTATATTGGGAGTTGGACAGAGGGAGCGTTATTGCTGTTCTTGTTTAGTTTAGGGCATGCTTTGGAAACTTATGCCATGGACAAGGCCAAGAAATCTATTGAGGCTTTAGGAGAGTTAACGCCTAAAACGGCATTGATTAAAAGAAACGGCAAAATTGAAGAAGTTAGCGTTGACGATCTGAAAATCAATGATGTCATTGTGGTAAAACCAAACTCTAAAATTGCAGCAGATGGGGTGATCATCAAAGGAAGCAGTGCCATTGATCAGGCGCCCATTACTGGAGAAAGTATGCCTATCGATAAAACCGCGATTTCCTCTGTTGACAACCTGCCGAATTTCAATGATATTGATGCCTCTCATGTGGTATATACAGGAACTCTAAATGGTGATGGAAGTATTGAAGTTCTGGTTTTAAAATTGAGTAAAGATTCTACGGTTGCGCGACTGATCAAAATGGTAAGTGATGTGGAAACACAAAAATCACCTACCCAGCGGATGACCAAGAAGTTTGAAGAACGCTACGTGCCCATTGTTATTTTAGTAGTCTTTGCGCTGTGTTTTGCATATCTGGTGGTTGACGAGTCTTTCAATGAAAGTTTGTATCGCGCTATTACGGTGTTGGTAGCTGCGAGTCCATGTGCCTTGGCAATTTCCACGCCGAGTGCTGTTTTGAGTGGGATCGCAAGAGCGGCTCAAAAAGGGGTGTTGATAAAAGGTGGAAAAGCTTTAGAAGATTTGGGCTCTATCAGAACCATCGCTTTTGATAAAACAGGAACCTTAACAGAAGGCAAGCCAAAGCTCACCAATATGATTCCGCATCATGATTATTCAGAAGAAGATTTGGCGCGGTTGGTTTTGGAAGTAGAAAGTTTAAGCAACCATCCCCTGGCAAGGGCCATTACTAAAGATGTTGAATCTAAATATGGAATACTACATAAAAATCTGGCTTCCAATGTCAACGCCATTCAAGGTAAAGGCATCAGTGCAACATATCAGGGTAAAACCGTTTTTATAGGTAATGAAAAGCTAATGACCGATGAAGGAATGTCCATTGCACCTGAATTGCGTACAAAAATGGATGGCTTGCTGCAAGAAGGGCACACGGCAATGTTGGTAGCTCATAATAATAAGGTTATTGGGCTAATGAGCGTCATGGATGTCCCAAGAAAAACAGCGGTTGAGACCTTGAAACGATTGAAGGCGATTGGTATCAAACGAATGGTAATGCTTACCGGCGATCATCAAAATGTTGGAGATGCTATTGCCAAACAAATTGGATTGACAGAAGCAAGAGGCAATTTGTTGCCCGAAGATAAGGTAGAAGCGATTAAGAAACTCATGGAGCGCGATGGGAAAATCGCTATGGTAGGTGATGGGGTCAACGATGCACCGGCAATGGCCTATAGCACGGTTAGTGTGGCCATGGGCGCTGCGGGTAGTGATGTGGCTTTGGAAACCGCAGATGTGGCTTTGATGTCTGATAAAATTGAAATGTTGCCCTTTGCCATTGGTCTGAGTAGAGCGTCCAAACGTATTATTACCCAAAATATTTGGATCAGTATGGGCGTTGTGGCTTTATTGGTGCCAGCAACCATATTTGGTTTTACCGGTATAGGATTGGCAGTTGTCTTTCATGAAGGGTCAACTTTAGTGGTTGTTCTTAATGCGTTGAGACTGTTAGCTTATAAGGAAAAATAATAGTAATCATAAGAGCATTTTTTTTGTTTAAAGTTGATAAGGCTAGGAGTTTAGAAAGTGAAAATAAATTTTTTCCTACGCAACCATTTGTATATTATTGCATCTTAAAAAATATTGACCTCTGTTTTTTTAAATAACTCTTCTATGAGAAATTGTGTTTTTGCATTTTTAACGCTCTTTGCGGTGATGGGTTCCCAGGCTCAAACTGACAGCATTCAAAAAAATAATTTTCGTAAAAACGAGGTCAAATTAAACGCAATTATGCTCTTGTTTGGTGCTTTTGAACCGAGCTATGAATACAATCTGTCGGAAAGTTCTTCTGTCGGTATGTCGTTGTTTGTTCCGTTTGACGACGATAATTTTGATACAAATATTAATTACTATATATCTCCTTATTACCGAATTTTCTTTGGTCAGAAATACGCTGCAGGTTTTTTCCTCGAAGGATTTGCGATGGTTAACTCTATTGAACATGAGTATTATAATCCATCGCAAGGTGGAAATTATAACTATTGGGAAAAAGATGTTACTGATTTTGCCTTAGGCTTTGGATTAGGCGGAAAATGGATGACACGAGGCGGATTTGTTTTTGAAGTCTCTGGGGGTATTGGTAGAAATTTGTTCAATACCAATGACTCAGACTATTATGATTATTCACCCATAGTCGGGAAATTTGGTTTCAACTTAGGTTTCAGGTTTTAAAAAGGTTCCAAAAAAAAAATCCCAAATTCCAATGTTGCGTTATTGAAATTTGGGATTTATTCTTTTTGGTATTTCAAATTTTACATTTTCATCAACCAGGATTTTATATCCACTTCTTTCTTGATGATCTCGCTTAAATCTTCAATTTTGACGCGGGTCTGTTCCATGGTATCTCTATGTCTGATGGTTACTGTATTGTCTTCTAAAGTATCATGATCCACAGTAATACAAATTGGTGTTCCGTTGGCATCTTGTCTTCTATAGCGTCTTCCTACCGCATCTTTGTCGTCATAAACCACGTTGAAATCCCATTTCAAATCTTCCTGAATTTGACGTGCAATTTCCGGTAGGCCATCTTTTTTAACCAATGGTAAAATGGCCGCTTTCACAGGAGCTAATACTGAAGGTAATTTTAAGACCGTTCTAGTTGTGTTGTTGTCCAATTCTTCTTCTACCAATGAATTGGAGAAAACGGCCAAAAACATGCGGTCCAGGCCAATTGAGGTTTCTAATACATAAGGCGTGTAGCTTTCCTTCGTTTCGTGGTCAAAATATTGAAGTTTTTTACCTGAAAATTCTTCGTGCTGCTTTAAATCGAAATCTGTTCTTGAATGGATGCCTTCCAATTCTTTGAAACCAAATGGGAATTTGAATTCTATATCCGTTGCGGCATCTGCATAATGTGCCATCTTCTCATGGTCATGGAAACGGTAGTTTTCCTCACCCATCCCTAAAGATAAATGCCATTTTAAGCGTTCTTCTTTCCAATGTTCAAACCATTTCTTTTGAGTGCCTGGTTTGATGAAAAACTGCATTTCCATTTGTTCAAACTCGCGCATTCTGAAAATGAACTGTCTTGCAACAATCTCATTTCTAAACGCTTTTCCGGTTTGGGCAATTCCAAACGGAATTTTTAAACGTCCCGATTTTTGAACATTGAGGAAGTTCACGAATATACCTTGTGCCGTTTCCGGACGAAGGTACAAATCCATCGCGCTTTCTGCTGAAGCTCCTAATTTGGTGCCGAACATCAAGTTGAACTGTTTTACTTCAGTCCAATTTCTGCTTCCTGTCACTGGGTCAGCAATTTCTAATTCTTCAATCAATGCCTTCACATCAGCTAAATCTTCCTTTTCCAAAGATTTACCCATGCGCGATAGGATGGTTTTTATGGTTTCATAATAGCCAACAACTCTTGGGTTGGTCGTTATGAATTCTTCTTTGTTGAACGCATCTCCAAAACGTTTTTCCGCTTTGCTGATTTCTTTGTCAATCTTAGCTTCAATCTTGGCGCAGTAGTCTTCAATTAAAACATCGGCACGATAGCGTTTTTTAGAATCCTTATTATCAATTAAGGGATCATTAAAGGCATCTACGTGGCCGGATGCCTTCCAAGTGGTGGGATGCATAAAGATTGAGGAGTCAATGCCTACAATATTTTCATGTATTTGTACCATGGCTGTCCACCAGTAGTTTCGAATATTTTTCTTTAATTCGGCACCATTTTGTGCATAGTCATAAACTGCACTTAGGCCATCATATATTTCACTACTTTGGAATACGTATCCATATTCCTTAGCGTGAGATATAACTTTCTTAAATTGGTCGTCCTGATTTGTCATGCTGCAAAAATAGAAAACCCTTCCAACTAAAGGAACGGTTTGTATAAATAAATTTTATGGGCTTAATTTAATTCAATTTGTGTGCTTCCAAGCTTTCTCTCCTTATGGAAAACCGAGACATAATAGGTGCCTTCGGTGAACGGCTTATCATTTTCTTGAGCCAGTACGGAGCTGCAAACATTGATGACATCGTTATTGTAGTTGATGCGTTGTTTGTGACTATAAAAAAGTAAAAATTGTCCAAATTCAACGGCGCCTTTTTTTCCAATGACATTGTTTAACGGATTCAATATTTGGATGTAGATATCCTTCATCCCTTTTTTAGTCAGCGTATTTTCAGCTAATGTAAAGCATACGTCAATCCGATTAGTTTGCGCAGCTTTAGTAGTTGTGGAGGCATTGACACCTGACTTATAAGCTTTGGCTGTAAAGGAATTCGCGGTTAATAAAGCTCCTTCTTCAATCTTATTATTTAAGGAGTTATTGATTTTTATGAGCGAAGTGTTAACTTTTTGTTGTTCGTTTAATTCAGTATAAGCCTGATGCTTTTCACTTTCTAAACGCTCGTTCAACAAGTTGATGGAATCTACTATTTTAAAAAGAGAGGTGTTTTTAGCTTTAATAACAGCAACTTCAGATTTAAACCGTGATAAAACCGAAAAATCGCTATTCATTAACCTTAATTCTTCTAAGGCTGATTTGGCCGTTGTCTTGGCGCTATCAAGTTGTTCAGATATGAGTTCGTTAGTGACGCTTAAGTCATCATATCTTAAAATCATTTGAGATAATTCACTTTCAACAAGTTTTTTCTCTTGATCCAAGAAGCGTTGATGTGCTTTATTTGATTCGTAGCTGTTATAGCTAAAAACGCCCAAAGCAGTCATGCCAACAATCAAAGAACCAATAATAATTCTGTAGTTAAAAAATTGAGGGTTAACTATCATAATTAACTATTAAGAGGGGATAGGGATTATTTAATAAATTGAAGCGAAAATATATATTAAGTTTGTCTTAGCTGTTTTTAATCGATAAAATGATAATAAATTTGTTAAACTTGTTTTTTCCGCAGGTTTGTCTGTCGTGTGACAACCCATTGGAAGTAAATGAACTATATGTTTGTACAGTTTGCAGACATGAATTGCCTTTGACAAATTTTGAAAGCACAACTAATAATGCGCTGACTAAAAAGCTTTATGGACGTGTCTTGTTGAGAAATGCTTCATCGCTTTTATGGTTTTCAAAAAAAGGTTTGGTGCAGCACTTACTTCATAATCTAAAATACAAAGGACATGAAGAAATTGGGGAGTTTTTGGGGAAGTGGCTTGGTGAGGAACTAAGCAAACGCAACGAATTTAAAACCGTGGATGTGGTTATTCCTGTGCCACTGCATTCCAAACGTTTAAAACAACGCGGCTTCAATCAAGTCCATAAATTTGGAAAACAACTCGCTGATGCTTTAGAGTGTGATTTTAATACGGAAGTTTTACAAAAAACTAAAGCTACAACAACTCAGGTTTTCAAAGATCGGATCATGAGATGGATTAACGATGACGCTTTGTTTATGGTAACCGAATTTGAGACTTTAAAAGGAAAACATATTCTTTTGGTGGACGATATTATTACAACAGGTGCAACAATCGAAACCTGTGCGAATGCGCTTTCCAAAATTGAGGGTGTCACAATAAGTGTCGCCACGATGGCAATTGCGGAATAAATTTTTCGTTTCAGTTAAATATATCGTTAATTTGCTGAAATTTGTGTGTGGTGATGTTTAAATCCTATTATAAACTCTTTCTTTTTTTTGGTATTCTTACAATGCTTGTCAACTGTGCCAACAGAGGGATGCCTTCAGGTGGAGAAAAGGATATTGAACCTCCAAAAATTAGATATTCTACACCGGATAATTTCACTACAAATTTCAAAAGCAACGAGATCAAGATTTATTTTGATGAGTATGTCAAAATAAAAAACGCCCAAAAACAGCTGATCATTTCCCCGCCAATGGTTCCTGCTCCAGACATCACACCGTTGGGTAGTGCAAGCAAGTATATCACCATTAAAATCAATGACACCCTACAGCCCAACACGACATATGCTTTTAATTTTGGGCAAAGTATTGTCGACAACAATGAGGAAAATCCTTTCTCTTACTATAAGTATATCTTTTCTACAGGTACTTATATTGATTCTCTTTCTGTAAAGGGAGCTATTATTGATGCTGAAAAACGGGAGCCGGAAAAGTTTGTTTCAGTCATGTTGTATGAGGTAGATTCTACCTATACCGATTCGACAATATATAAATCCAGACCTAAATATGTGACCAATACTTTAGATAGTGTCAGCACGTTTAGTATTGATAATATCAAGGCTGGGAAATACCGTTTGGTAGCATTAAAAGATGAAAATGCCAATTATACCTATGAGCAAAAATCTGACAAAATTGGATTTTACGATAAAGAAATCACGGTGCCTACCGACTCATTTTACGAAATAAAACTGTTTAAGGAAGTGGCAGATTTTCATGTGGAACGCCCGATACAGGTTGCCAAACATAAAATACAATTCGGTTATCGAGGTGATAATAGAGACCTGAACATTGAAATGTTGGGAGATAAACCCGAAGGATTTGAACATCGTATTGTGAAAGATGCCCAAAGGGATACTTTATACTATTGGTATAAACCGAATGTTGAGTTGGACACCACATTATTTGCGGTCAAGAATAAAACCTATGTGGATACCTTAAGACACCGTTTTCGAGACCTGAAAGTTGATTCACTTATTATTAAACCTTCAGGAACGGGTACCATTGATTTTGATTCAGACTTTTCAATTGAAGGCAATGTGCCTTTTGATAAACTTGATCTCGATAGAATTTCTATAATAGACAAAGATTCTTTAAATGTAGATTTCAGAACAGAATTTGACACACTAAGAAATACTTATCGATTTAAGTTTGATAAAACCGAGGACAATTCTTATCAAATTCAATTATTGCCGGAAGCGGTAACTGATTTTTTCGGGAAAGTCAATGATACTTTGAACTATACCATCAAGACCAAGAAATTCTCAGACCTTTCCGACGTTCGTGTTAGTTTAATTGATGCCGAATATCCTTTGATCGTACAATTGACAGATAATAGCGGCAAGGTTAAATACGAACAGTTTGCAGATGCACCGCGCATGTTTGATTTTAGACATATCAATCCCGGTACTTATTATTTGAGAGTTATTTATGATACCAATGGGAATAGAAAATGGGACACGGGTAATTATCTCAAGAAGATTCAACCTGAACGGGTAAGCTATTATTCGAAAGTGATAGATGCCAGAACGGGATGGGATATGGTGGAGGAATTTACCTTATTGAAAACTGATCCTGATCCGCCAAAAAATTAAATTTGGACCTATTGCGTTGAATATGCTCTTTTTTGAGGCTCACAATTTCTACAGCTTCTATATCAAAAGGAATATTGTCTATCCTATTTCCTAATACATCATACACAGCGGAGTGTCCTGAGTAGTCATGATTGTTATCATCTTTGCCAACTCGGTTGACCCCCACGCAATAGCTCATGTTTTCAATGGCACGTGCTTTCAATAAGGTGTCCCAGGCAACCATGCGCGAGGCTGGCCAATTGGCGACATAGATTAGCACATCATAAGCTTCAGTATTTCTTGCCCAAACAGGAAATCTGAGATCATAGCAAATTAACGGACAGACTTGCCATCCTTTATAATCTACAATGATCTTTTTGGTGCCAGGTGTATAAACCTTGTCTTCACCTGCAAAAGTAAAGGTGTGGCGTTTGTCATAATGATCAATCGTTCCATTAGGATGCACAAAGACCATACGGTTATAGTAATGATCATCTTCTTTGATGACCATGCTACCTGTAATTGCCGCTTGTTTATTGGCGGCAACTGACTTTAACCAAGAGACGGTGTCGCCTTGCATGGTTTCGGCAACATGGGAAGGATTCATGGTAAAACCAGAAGTAAACATCTCAGGCAACACAATAATATCCACAGGATCCGCTATGGAGTCTATTTTTTTTAAAAGATCAACTCTGTTTCGTTCAGGATGCTCCCAAGCCAACTCGGTTTGTATTAAAGCGATATTTAAAACTTCAGACACTATAACTTCTTTCTTCTTTTTTCTACATTCGTTTTAAAGCGGTCTAATTTCTTCAGCCATTTTTCGTCGTCTTTAGGAGAGATTCTTCCTCTTTCCTTAAGTCTGTCGTACTTTGCTTGATTCTGTTCCAATCTTTTCGTGGCCTTAAGATATCTGTCTTGCGCTTTTTGTTTTCTTTTTAAGTCTTTTGCAGCTTTTTTACGGGCTTTTTCTTGTTTTTTTCTTGCTTTTTCAGCTCTTTTATCCGCCCTTAATTTATTCTTATGGGTCTTGATAATTTGGTCTTTTTTGCTTTTGTCAAGGGTGTGTGTGATATCAATACCCTCTTTAAAAACAGATTTCCCCTTAACTTCATAAGCTACTCCTTCGCTTATCACGTGTTGAGCATTGGCCATGATTCCAAGGCTCATAAAAAATATAAACATCCAGTTTTTCATAACATTATTTTTTGTTTTTTAATATCCCTAAAAACCTCTTGAAAGTCAGTGTGACTCTATCGTTTTTGGTAATGCAAAAGTAGCGATTTTTAAGATCAAAATTAAACTTTTAACAAGGTATTGGGTCATTCCTTTTTTAAATAGAATTTAAAATATCAGCGGCCTGTTTTAAGGTGTCATCGGTTTTGGCAAAACAGAATCTTAGCACTTTATTATCCAAATTATCAGTATTGAATACAGAAAGAGGGATCGCTGCTATTTTATGGTCAATAGTCAGTCGTTTGGCAAAATCCACATCGTTTTCCATGGTGATATTTGAATAGTCCAATATCTGAAAGTAAGCACCTTCTGCCGGGGTGAATTTAAATCGGGAATCTTTGATCAAACTTAAAAATAAATCGCGTTTACGTTGATAAAAGGTGGATAGTTGCAAATAATGATTAGGATCTTGTAAATAATCGGCCAAGGCTTTTTGCATTGGATGGTTCACGCAGAACACATTAAATTGATGTACTTTCTGAAACTCGGCCATCAATTCTTTTGGGGCACAGCAGTAGCCTAATTTCCAACCTGTATTGTGAAAAGTTTTCCCGAATGAAGCCACTACAAAACTTCGCGATTTAAGATCGGGGAACATACAAACGCTTTGATGATTTTTATCATCAAAAATAATATGTTCATAAACTTCATCGCTCAACAAAATAATGTCGGTGCCTTTTAGCAAATCTTGCAACTTGAGCATGTCCTCTTCAGAAAATATCGTCCCGCTTGGATTTTGAGGCGTATTGATGATCATCATCTTGGTTTTGGAATTAACTTTTTTCGCAACTGCTGTCCAGTCTACTTGATAATGCGGTGCTTCCAGTTGTACGGAAATTGTTTTTCCGCCATTCAATGCTATTGCGGGCTCATAGCAATCATAAGCTGGTCTGAAAATCAGGACTTCATCTTCAGGTTTAATGAAAGCGGAGATGATGGTGAAAATCGCCTGAGTGGCACCTGAGGTAACCGTTATTTCTGAATCTGGATGGTAAGAGATGTTGTAGAGTTTCTCGAATTTATTGGTGATGGCAACACGTAGTTCTAAATTTCCTGCCATTGGTGCATATTGATTGTAACCGGAGTTCATGGCATTGGTGACTAAATCAATTAATTTTTGATCACTTTTGAAATTTGGAAAACCCTGGGATAAATTGAGAGCATTGTGTTGTTGTGCCAAGGTGCTCATGACAGTAAAAATTGTGGTACCCACATGGGGAAGTTTTGAATTATGATGCATTCTCAAGTTCTTTAATTTTATGAAAGATAAGATAAACAATTTTTTTTTGACTGCTTTAATCGACTTTTGCTTGGCATGTAATAGTTGATTAAATGATAATTTAGCCATAGATTTTATTATCAACCAATTTATGCTGATTTCATCTTTCATCTATCCAGTCAATTAAGTTTTTCAAGGTTATGTACATTTTATGTTTTAAAGTTATTTACAAGACTGTTTAATTTGTTTTCTATTTTGATTGTGAATACAATTTTCGAATTTTAACGCTTCAAGTCTTTGTTCATGATTCTAAAAGCGAAGCGGGTTTGATTCTTTTTTAACCGATATACATCAATAAATAGTTTAATCTTAGTGGTGGCTTTCTTATATTTGGGAACTTTTTAAAAACAACTTTAGATATGAAAATTTTCAGAATTTTATTTCTTTTTATTGCATTTCAAGTATCTGCTCAGCAAGGCGGTATGTGGATTCCGTCACTTCTGCAGGGCATGAATGAAGACGAAATGCAAAGTCTTGGTAGTAAACTATCAGCAAAGGACATTTATGATGTCAATAATTCGAGTTTAAAGGATGCCATTGGACATTTTAATGGTGGCTGTACCTCTGAGGTGATTTCCGATAAAGGGTTGGTTTTAACCAATCATCACTGTGGATTTGGTCAAATCCAGTCGCATTCTTCTTTGGAAAACGACTATTTGAAAGACGGGTTCTGGGCAAAAAATCTTAAGGAGGAGTTGCCTAATAATAGTCTATATATTGAGTTTATTGTCCGAATAGAAGATGTCACTAAACAAGTTTTGGAAGGTGTTAATGATACGATGTCAGACAGGGAGCAACAAGCCATAAGAGGACGTAACAGTACGGCCATTGAAAAAGCGGCCAAAAAAGAGGATTGGCAGGATACGAAGATCAAAGCGTTTTATAAAGGCAATCAATATTTTCTTTTTGTGACTGAACGTTATAACGACATAAGATTGGTTGGTGCGCCTCCTTCCAGTATTGGAAAGTTTGGTAGCGATACCGACAATTGGGTCTGGCCACGCCATACGGGCGATTTTGCCTTATTCAGAATTTATGCCGATAAGAATAATCGTCCTGCTGCTTATTCGGAAGATAACGTTCCGTTTACACCACGACACTTCTTGCCAGTTTCTTTAGATGGCGTGAGCGAAGATGATTTTACCATGGTATTTGGTTTTCCGGGTACTACCGATGAATATCTCCCTGCAGTTGCCATAGCACAAACCGTTGAGAAAATCAACCCACGAGCCATTGCGATTAGGGAAGCAGCATTGAAAGTCATTGATGCGAGTATGAAAACAAATGATGAAATCAGAATTCAATATGCCTCCAAACAGGCACGTATTGCCAATGCCTGGAAAAAATGGCAGGGTGAGAATTTAGGTATTGAAAAAAGTGGTGCCATCGGCATAAAAAAAGCGCAAGAAGCTGAATTTACAAAACAGTTAAAAGCTAGAGGACTGGAAAGTAAATACGGAAAAGTTTTACCGGAACTTGAGCGACTTTATAATGAAATAGAGGAGGTCAACGTAAAGCGTACCAGTTTTATGGAAGTCTTTTTAAGAACCAATGAATTGACACCGATGATCTTTGGCCTTGCGCAATTAGAAGGCGCTGCAGCAAACAGTGAAGAGGCTTTTGAAAAACAAAGAGATGCTAATATTGGTCGAATGAAAGGGGTTTATAAAAATTATAATGCCAAGGTAGATAAAGGGGTTTTTGAAGCGGTGATGCCATTGTATACAGATCATGTTGATGCTTCTATATATGATAAAACGGCCTTTACGAATTTGGAAAGTGCCTTAAAAGTATTAGAAGGCAATTCAAGTGAGGTCTTGGAAAAATTGAATAACGATGCCGCCTACCAATACATCAAACCTTTTATCATTGCATTTTATACTGAGGTAGAACCTAAATTTCAAGAATTGAATCCTCAGATTAATAGCCTTGAGCAACAATATATGACGGCTTTAATGGAAGTGTTGCCAGATCAACGTTATTTCCCAGATGCGAATGGTACCTTGCGTGTCACCTATGGTAAAGTAAAAGGATATGAGCCAAGAGATGCGGTTTACTACGAACCTTTGACCTATTTGGACGGGGTGATGGAAAAATACATCCCAGGAGATTATGAGTTTGATGTACCCGAAAAGTTACAAGAGTTGTACGCTAACAAAGATTACGGGCAATATACAGATGCCACCGGAAAAGTACCTGTATGTTTCTTAGGAACCAATCACACCACAGGAGGCAATTCAGGAAGTCCAGCTATTGATGCCTATGGGAACTTAGTAGGACTGAATTTTGATCGTGTCTGGGAAGGTACTATGAGTGACATCTATTATGATCCTGAAATTTGTAGAAATATTATGGTTGATGCGCGCTACATACTTTTCATTATTGATAAATATGCGGGTGCCCAACATTTAATTGATGAAATGAGCTTGGTGCGTCCGAAATCGGGAAACAAGCAAACCAAGAAAGTTAAGAAAGCTAAAGTCAAAAAATAATAAGATCAATAGTCTAAGACGAAGCCCTTTCATTTAATTTTGAAAGGGTTTTTTTGTGACTAGGTTTAATTTATGTGTTTTCCCCTGTCGATATAAACATCAGCACGTCATTAATACATCGATCCAAATCATTCAGAATTTCTTTGGACCAAAACCTGAAAACCGTAAAGCCTTTTTCAGAAAGTTCCTGATTGACTTGTCTGTCCCGTTGCATATTGCGTTCAATCTTAGGAAGCCAGAATTTGCGATTACTTTTTATAGCATCTTTTCGTTCATCCCAATTATAGCCATGCCAAAACTCGCCGTCGATAAAAATCGCGAGATTGTATTTTTTGATGGAGATATCAGGTTTTCCGGGCAATTGTCTGCTGTCGACCCGATAGCGGACGTTTTTACGCCATAAGGCCTTTCTAAACAAAAGTTCAGGTTTGGTGTTCTTTCCACGGATCTTGCTCATCATTTTTGAGCGTTTCTTGGTGGTGTAAAAACCTGACGCTTCGTTAAATCTTGGGACGATTATGTTGGGTTCTTCGTAAGTCATGATACTCTCTAAATTAGAGAATTTCAAGTTTATATTGAAAGATATTTAGAGGTTTAACAAAAGTTTGAGGAGTGATTCACGGTTTCCTAACCTTTTATTTTGAAGTAGATATTCGCAATAATAATTTTTAGGCTGTATTCAGAAACAAAAAAATCCCAAACATTACTGCTTGGGATTTGGAATTTAATTCTTGGAACTTTAATATCTGTAATATTCCGGTTTGTAAGGCCCTTCAACCGCAACACCAATATATTCAGCTTGATCGTCTTTTAGTTCAGTCAATTCCACACCAATTTTAGATAAGTGTAAAAAGGCTACTTTTTCATCTAAATGTTTTGGCAACATATATACTTCATTTTTGTAAGCGTCTCTGTTGGTCCACAATTCGATTTGTGCTAAAGTTTGGTTGGTGAATGAATTACTCATTACAAAACTTGGGTGCCCAGTAGCGCAACCTAAGTTTACCAATCGGCCTTCGGCTAAAACAATAATATCCTTACCATCAATCGTGTATTTGTCAACCTGAGGTTTGATTTCGACTTTTGACGCACCATGGTTTTTATTTAACCAATCCATTTGAATTTCGTTATCAAAGTGACCGATGTTACAGACTACTGCTTTGTCTTTCATTGCTTCAAAATGTTCAGCACGAACGATATCCTTGTTTCCAGTAGTTGTAATTACAATATCAGCATTGGCAACAACAGTTTCAAGACGTTTAACTTCAAAACCATCCATTGCGGCTTGTAATGCACAAATTGGATCGATTTCGGTAACGGTTACAATACTCCCAGCACCTTTAAAGGACGCTGCCGTACCTTTACCAACATCACCATAACCACAAACCACCACACGTTTTCCAGCCAGCATCAAGTCAGTTGCACGACGTACAGCATCAACAGCACTTTCTTTACAGCCGTATTTGTTGTCAAATTTCGATTTTGTTACAGAATCATTGACGTTGATTGCAGGCATAGATAAGGTGCCGTTTTTCATACGCTCGTAAAGTCTGTGGACACCTGTAGTTGTTTCTTCAGAAAGTCCGTTGATTCCAGCCATTAACTCTGGATATTGATCAAAAACCATATTGGTCAAATCGCCACCATCGTCCAAAATCATGTTTAATGGTTGTCTGTCTTCACCAAAAAATAAGGTTTGTTCAATACACCAATTAAATTCCTCTTCGGTCATTCCTTTCCATGCGTACACCGGAATTCCAGCAGCGGCAATTGCAGCAGCAGCTTGATCCTGTGTTGAGAAAATATTACAAGAGCTCCAAGTTACATCTGCACCAAGAGCGATTAAAGTTTCTATCAACACAGCCGTTTGAATGGTCATGTGTAAACATCCTGCAATACGAGCGCCTTTCAGTGGTTGCGAGTCTCCATATTCTTCACGAAGGCTCATTAATCCCGGCATTTCAGCTTCAGCCAGTTCGATTTCTTTTCTTCCCCATTCCGCAAGCGATATGTCTTTTACTTTATAAGGTACGTAAGGCAATGTTTTAGTATTCATCTGTTATGTTTTAATTGTTTTCAATAGAATTTATACAATCCTGTAATAATATGTTTTCTAAACAAGCGATGTTGTGTAGCGAATTACATAATTGTATATTTGTTTCTATAATTTATTATGCGACTGCAAAGATAATTAATAACTTCGAGAAACTTAAATGCCATTATATAAAACCATTACCCCAAATTCACAAACTACTGTTAAAATCTGGCAGATAACGGAATCCTACGAAGAGCTCATGCAGCCCATCACCTTAAGAGATGAATGCATGACACGTGTTTTGGGGATGAAAAGTGAACTCCATCAACGCGGATTTTTAAGCGTGCGCCATCTCTTGGCAGAATTTGGTTACACCGACCATGATTTGTATTATGACGAAAATGGAAAACCTCACCTTAAAGACGGTAAGTACATCTCAATCACCCATTCTTTTACATTTTCAGGAGTTATTGTTAGTGATCATGAAGTTGGGATAGACATTGAAAAACAACGTGAGAAAATAGCGGTAATCGCGCATAAATTTATTGGTTATGAATTCGATTATTTAGTGGCTACTGCCGATGATTATATCAATAAATTGACCGTCATCTGGTGTATCAAAGAATCTTTGTACAAATTGTTTGCCACGCCAGGCATGATGTTTAGACACCATTTTTTGGTCATTCCCTTCATGGTGAAAGATGAAGAGACGGTGGCTTGGATTGATTATGAAGATAGAAAATACAGATATAACACCCATTTTTTTGAGTTTGAAGGTTTTACCTGTGCTTATGTTTATTAGGCATGAGGGATTAGGCGAGACGTAAATAGGGATGAGGTATGAGGGAATAGTAGTTGAGATTTAGTGTACACGATTGGCAGAAAATTTCAAACGAAAATATACAGAAACCTTCGATAGCCATCGGGACGTGGCTAAAAAAATATTGACATCAAAATTTCAAATAGATTTATAGAAAAACATTCGTGTATTCGTGGCTAAAAAGAAGAATTTATATCAAGATGTATTAACTGCTATTTCTCGAAAGGAAAGGTTGCTGGCAGTCTTGATTGATCCTGACAAAATGAAATGGGAAAAAGTTCCAGATTTTATGATCAAATTGAATGCCTCACTGGCCACTCATATTTTTGTTGGTGGAAGTACGGTTGAAGAAAATCAAACCGATCTTTTGATTCAGGAATTAAAACGATGGACCAATTTGCCAATCCTAATTTTCCCCGGAGATGTCTCTCAATTATCATCCCACGCCGATGGCTTGTTGTTTTTGTCATTGGTTTCGGGTAGAAATCCTGATTATTTGATCGGTAAACAGGTTGAAGCGGTTCCAGTGTTGAGGACTATGCAACTTGAAATTATTCCAACGGGTTACCTGTTAATTGAAAATGGAAAGGAAACGGCAGTACAACGCGTAACCAACACCCAACCTTTAAATAGACTAAATATTCAGGCTATTGTCGATACCGCAAAAGCAGCGGAACTTTTAGGAATGAAATGTATTTATCTCGAAGCCGGAAGTGGAGCGATTGATCCTGTCAATTCTGAAATTATTCATGCTGTAAAACAGGAATTACAAATTCCGTTAATCGTTGGGGGCGGTATAAAATCTAAAAAACAACTGGATGCTGCTTATGAGTCTGGGGCAGATTTGGTGGTAATTGGAACGGCATTTGAAGAAAATGAACTGTTTTTTGAGGAGATAAAGGCTTCAATAGAATTTGAACATTTGAGCAACGAAGAAAAATAAATGACCATTCGTATTAAGTAAAAAATAAGTTTAACTAAATAGAGATTCCTGCTTTCGCAGGAAGAGTTATGAAAATATCAGTAGAATTAACCTTTACGCCTTTGCATGATGACTATGAACCAAGCATCATTCATTTTATAAAAAAGTTAAGAGCTTCAGGGCTTACGGTTTTGGAAAACCCTTTAAGCACGCAGGTTTATGGCGATTATGATGCCGTCATGCCGCTTTTGATGACCGAGATAAAAGAGGCGTTTACCTTAATAGAACGCGGTTTGATCTATATGAAAATTGTCAAATCTGATAGACACGACTATGAGTCACATTTTTGATTTCCTTTTCGGCCAATATTCAGGTTATGATACCATAGATATTGTTTTAGAAATTGTAGCTGTTATCTTCGGATTTCTTTCAGTTTGGAGCTCTAAAGAAAATAATATTTGGGTGTTTCCTACCGGAATGATCAGTACGGGGATTTTTGTGTATCTGCTCTTAAAGTGGGAGCTTTTGGGAGACATGATGATCAATGGGTACTATTTCATTATGAGTATTTATGGATGGTATATTTGGACCAGAAAGGTCGATAGCACACATGTCACTCCAATTTCAAGAACGACATCATGGGAGCATAAAATGAGTGCCGTCATTTTTATGGTAACCTTAGGCTTTGTCTTCATCGTTTATCAAACCTTTGATAAATGGACCAGTTGGGTGGCTTATGTTGATACGATTACGACGGCCATATTCTTTGTGGGCATGTGGCTTATGGCAAGACGTAAAGTAGAGAATTGGATTTATTGGATTATTGGAGATCTAATTTCTATTCCACTTTATTTCTATAAAGGTTTTACCTTTACCAGCATTCAATATTTTGGATTTACCTTTATAGCGATTTATGGATATATAGCATGGAAGAAAAGCTTAAACAAGACCCTTCAGATTGCATAAAAGTAGTCTTGTTTGGCCCTGAGTCAACTGGGAAAAGTACTTTAGCGATGCAATTGGCCGAACATTATAACACAGTTTATGTGCCTGAGTACTCCCGGATTTATGCTGAAGAGAAGCTACGCTTCGGAAAAATATTGACCTTAAATGATGTGCTGCCAATTGCAGAAGGTCAAATGCGACTCGAAAACGAACTGGCTCCAAAAGCAAACACTGTGCTTATTTGCGACACCGATTTATTGGAAACCAAAGTCTATTCAGAATCCTATTATGATGGGATCTGTGATCCGGTTCTGGAAAAATATGCCATACAAAACACCTACGATCTCTACTTTTTGACTTATATTGATATGCCATGGGTAGCTGACGATTTAAGAGACCGCCCCCATGACCGGGAAGCTATGTTTGAGGCCTTTGAAAATGCGTTAAAGACATATAGCAAACCCTACATTTTATTGAAAGGATCTATTGAGGAGCGATTTAAGCTGGCGGTAGATCAAATTGATGAACTTATAAAAATGAAAGCGTGAAATTTACAGAAAAAGATATCCAACAAATTGATAAAAAAGGCTTGACTTTAGCTCAGATCCATTCGCAACTTGAACTTTTTGAAACAGGGGTGCCATTTGTGAATCTTAATTCGGCAGCAACTATAGATAATGGTATTGTAAAATGTTCTGATGCTTCAAAAACGCACTATATCAATTATTTTGATGCCAAAAGAAATGGATTTTCCATCGCCAAATTTGTTCCTGCATCTGGTGCCGCTACCCGAATGTTCAAAACCTTGTTTCGGTTTATTGATGAATACGTCCCAGAAGATGAAACCATAAATTCTTTTGTCAATAAACATAAAGATGCTGATTTGTCCTTGTTTTTTGTGGGTATGGAAAAGTTGCCTTTTTATGATAGGGTCCTTGAGCAATTAAAAGCTTTTTATCCAGATTACACCTCATTTTCTAAGGATAGGCAAAAACTGGTATTCGTCAAAACGATGATGGACGAGGATAAGATGAATTATGGGTTCTACCCAAAAGGACTGTTGCCCTTTCATGAGTATAAAGATCATTTGGCTACGGCCTTTGAAGAGCATCTATTTGAAGCATCGTTATATGCATCCACAAACAACATAGCTTTTCTACATTTTACAATCTCAGAAGTCTATAAAGAAATGTTTGATGACGAATTTACACGCATTCAGGACATCGTAGAGCATAAAACAAATACCAAATTCAATATTTCTTTCTCTTATCAAAAGGAATCAACCGATACGATTGCTGTCACTCCCGAAAACGAACTTTTCCGGGAAGACGATGGACAATTAACTTTTAGACCCTCAGGACATGGTGCGCTGTTGGAGAATTTGAACCAATTGGACTCAGATGTCATTTTTATAAAGAATATTGATAATGTCGTGGTCTATAAATATGAGGATGAGGTGGCTGAGTACAAAAAAATGTTGGGCGGTATGTTGCTCGAGATTCAGCAGGAGGTATTTCAACATTTGAAGCATCTTGAAAATGGAGAGGTTTCAGAAGAGGATATTCTCAATATTTCTGATTTTTTAGTTAATAAATTGAATGTCGTTATTAGCTCTGAGTTCGAGAAATATTCCACAAAACATCAAATTGAATATTTATTTGACAGATTGAACAGGCCCATCCGAATCTGCGGGATGGTTAAAAACGAAGGCGAACCTGGAGGTGGTCCATTTTGGGTAAAGGACGAAAAAGGGCAAATCTCGCTACAAATTGTGGAGTCGGCACAAATTGATACAGACAATAAAAAGCAAAATGAAATTTTAATGAACGCTACACATTTCAATCCTGTCGATTTGGTTTGTGGCATCAAAAATTTCAAAGGAGAAGTTTTTAACCTTCAAGAATTTGTGGATCCAAAAACCGCTTTTATCACCAAGAAAACTAAAGCCGGAAAGGATTTGATGGCTTTGGAATTGCCGGGACTTTGGAACGGCAGTATGGCAAGTTGGAATACGATTTTTGTTGAAGTGCCATTAATAACTTTTAATCCTGTAAAAACGGTCACTGATTTATTGAAACCGACGCATCAAATTGAGTAGTGAGCAGCCTGCCCGTACGATTGGCCTGTGTGTGTATGGTTAGAAAAAAATGCATCCGGGCGGGTCAGCAGTCTTCGGACAGTTTTTTTAAAATAATACCATGAACAAAGACATTCTACAATCGGAATTGCAATTTAAAGCGGTGAGAAGTTCAGGTGCTGGAGGGCAGAATGTCAATAAAGTGGCCTCAAAAGTGGAACTCATTTTTGATTTGGAAGCTTCAAACGGACTGACTGACGATGAAAAAGCTTTATTGAAACAAAACCTTAGGACCCGACTTACCAAAGAAAATGTCCTCTTGCTTCAATGTGAAGAGAGTAGGAGTCAGCATAAAAACAAAACGCTTGTGGTGCAACGTTTTTTCGATCTTATCAAAGAAGGATTGATCATTCCAAAAAAACGCATTCCCACCAAAACACCAAGATCGGTAGTTAGAAAACGATTGAAGGCAAAGCGAAAAACTTCGGATAAAAAAGCGGGTAGAAGACCACCGGAAATAGAATAGGGCTCAGAAGGCAGTGTTCAGTCCTCAGTAGGTAGTCCTCAGTAGGCAGTCCTCAGTCGGCAGTCCTCAGTCGGCAGTCTCCATCGCAATACCTCTGACATCATTTTTTAACCATTACTATTACGATTAATTATTATCTCTGCGTCTCCGCGTCTCTGCGTATCAGCCCACTCAATGAATTTAGGTTTCCTATTTTTTTAGACACGAATTACTCAAATTATCACGGATTTTGAAATTTCACTAATTCCAAATTGCCATTTACAAGATAATTTTTCGCTTAAATAATTCGGAAATTTGATCTTTTTGGAACGCTGATCACACAGATTTCTTATGAATTTCACTGATTTTTTAGGCAAATGTTTTCTGTATAATCTGCGAGAGATGTAGAGTGTTTTTTTGAATTATAGCGAAAATAAATTTAATCGCAATTCATACTTCAAAAATCGTAAATCCTTTATATCTTTGCACCGTTCTCAAAAAAGGGGTGCCTGATAGATTGAAGGTCGAAGATTGGAGATTGATGATTGTTGAATTAATAGGATTCAAAAATCAGAAATCAAAGATCAAAAATCAACAATCAAATCGGCTGAGATCATACCCATTGAACCTAGAACGGATAATGCCGTTTAGGGATATAAGTTTTAAAATAGGTCTAAAGACTTAATTAACGGTTGCCGGCAAAAATCTTATTAAGATACCGCTAAGTTTTAAAGCTTAACAAAATCATTTAATTTTTAACTAAGAATAATTACCTCTTTTTATTCGTCTAAATTTATTTATTCGAATGAAATCATTATTTTCAAATTTATCGGTTAGGAGCCGATTCAAACCATCTCTCAAACTTATTTTTATTTATGTTTTGCTTTTTTCAAGCGTTACTGCTTTTGCGCAAAACTATCGTGTATCCGGTCACGTTACCCAACAAAATTCTGAACCGCTCGCAGGTGTGAGCATTCAATTGAAGCATAGCGCGATCTGGACCCAAACAGATCTTAACGGAGACTACACTTTGGACTTGCCTAAAGGAAAACACACTTTAGAAATTCGTTATCTCACAGCAAAGCCTATCGAAAGAACTTTTGACCTTAATTCGGATTTAGTGCTGGATATCGTCATTAATGAAACTGCAGAAGTTTTGGATGAGGTATTGGTCAATGCGGTACGTGTCGGGTCAAGTTCGCCAATTACACACTCCAATATCTCAAAGGAAGATCTGGAAAAGCGCAATTTAGGCCAAGACATTCCTATGCTTCTTAACTTTTTGCCATCAGTTGTAACGACCACTGATGCAGGAGCAGGTGTTGGCTATACAGGTATTCGGGTGCGTGGGATTAATGCGCAATCCACCAACATTACCATTAATGGCATTCCTTATAACGATGCGGAGTCCATGGGAACCTTCTGGGTAAATCTGAGCGATTTTGCCTCGTCAACCGAAAGTATGCAATTGCAACGTGGCGTCGGAACTTCAACAAATGGCGCTGGTGCATTTGGTGCAAGTATTAATGTGCTTACTGAAGGAGTATCTAATGAAGCAAGTGCTGAAATTGCCAATAGTTTCGGGAGTTATAATACCCACAAACACACGCTTAAGTTTAGTACTGGACGCTTAAATGACCACTTCGAAATTTCAGGGCGTCTGTCAAATATTAAGTCGGATGGCTATATTGATCGTGCGTCTTCTGATTTAAAATCGTACTTCTTGCAAGGTGCTTATGTTGATACCAATAGATTGATAAAGGCAGTTGTTTTTGGAGGTCAAGAAATCACGTATCAGGCGTGGAACGGATTGGAAGACTTGGATGTATTAAAGAACGATAGAACCTTTAATACGGCCGGAATGTATACTGATGTTGATGGAAACATTCAGTTTTACGATAATGAAATTGACGATTATAAGCAAGATCATTACCAACTGCATTGGAATGAGCGCATCAACAACAATTGGTCCACAACTATGGGGTTAAACTACACACGTGGTTTAGGGTTTTTTGAGCAGTATAAGGAAGATCAAAAATTGGTTCAATATGGGATGGAAAACATCGAATTGGGAGGTGAAAGCATCACTCGCAGTGATTTGGTGCGCCGTCGCTGGTTAGATAACCATTTCTATGTGGTAAATGCCAACGCCAATTATAAAAAGAACGATTTGGATCTTTCATTTGGAACATCATATAGTACGTATAGTGGCGATCATTATGGAGAGGTGATTTGGGCCCAATATGCCGGGAACTCACCCAAAGGACATCGTTATTATGATGGTAACGGGAAGAAAACCGACGCCAATTCGTTCGTAAAAGCTACCTATCAGTTTGATGAACAACTGAGTTTCTATGGCGATTTACAATTTCGTAATGTGGCCTATTCAACTACCGGCACCAACTCAGATATGGACCTCATGGAAATTGACGAGACTTTTAATTTCTTTAATCCCAAAGCAGGATTGACCTATCAGTTCAACGCAGCAAATGCCTTGTACTTTTCTTATGCAAGAGCCAATAGAGAACCAAGTCGAAAGGATTTTCAAAATAATACCGATGTCAAGCCCGAGCAACTTAATGATTTTGAGTTGGGATGGAGATTTGATGATCCAGCGGTTCGTATCAATGCCAATGCTTATTATATGTTGTATAATGAGCAATTGGTGTTAACAGGTGAACTTGACACTACTGGGAATCCAATCCGGACCAACAGTGGAGATAGCTACCGTTTAGGTTTGGAAATTGAGGCGGCGGTGAGGCTGACTTCCCAATGGAGTTTACAGCCAAGTGTGACCGTGAGTTCAAATAAAACCAAAAATTCGGTCATAGAGCGTGATGGTGAGTTAGTGGATTTGGGTAAAACGAATATTTCATTTTCTCCTGAACTTGTAGCGTCAAACGCGCTAGTGTTCCAACCTAAAGAACATTTTCAAATGAGCTTGTTGAGCAAATACGTAGGGGAACAGTTTATGGGCAACACCGATTCTCCAGCTTCTAAACTGGACGCTTATTTTGTGAATGATTTAAACATCACTTACGAATGGCATTTAAAATCGAAAGAAGACTCTCAGAAGAAACCTTTTCTCAAATCGGTTTTGTTTTCTGGGTTGGTGAATAATATTTTCAATAAGAAATATATATCCAATGGGTTTTATTACACCTATGACGATAACTGGACCGATCCAAATCGAGTAACGACCATAGAAGGTGCTGGTTATTTTCCTCAAGCCACTACTAATTTTCTGGTTGGGGCGACTTTAAAATTTTAATTGGTAATAAGGAGGGAGTTTCCAGACACGGACACGCGGTATTCTTTGAGTCCACAAGGTAATTGGGTCCCGATGGAACCTCCAGTAAATAAGCTATAAGTATTGGCGTCAACGCAACCACAAATCGCGTTGGCGCCAGTAATTGTAAGTAAAGAGCAGGACGTCTGTTCGTGGTTGGGATCTGCAGCATCCCATGCACGAAAACCGCTACCAACATTTATTACGATAATGCCTTTATTGCCTTGGTTGGCGATATATACTGAATTGCTGGTAAATTGCAACTGGTTGTACTGTGGCAAATTCATGTTGACAGTAGCATTCACAGAAGCATTGACCAGGAACTTGCAATTCTCATCGCTATTGTTTCTGCTACAAGCAGTTAAAAAAATAAGGCTAACAAGTAAAAAAAACTGTTTCATCAGATTTAAATTATGATGCAATTTACAACAATCTCAAAGTTGTGGTAAATATTTTGTATATTTGTTTCATATCTCGTGCTAGCGGGATTTTTTTATGCTGTTCTCCAAAACGGGGTTTCAGCATATTTTATATATAGTAAAACGAAGAATTATGAGTAAAGTATCTTATTATACCGCTGAAGGTTTAAAGAAGTTAAGGGAAGAACTCAGTCAGTTAAAAGACGTGGAGCGCCCAAATGCCTCTCGGGCGATTGGTGAGGCGAGGGATAAGGGTGATTTGAGTGAGAACGCCGAATATGATGCAGCCAAAGAGGCACAGGGCATGTTGGAAATGAAGATCTCCAAATTGGAGGAAACCTTATCAAATGCCCGCTTGATTGATGAATCACAATTGGATAGTTCCAAAGTTTTGGTGCTTTCTAAAGTGAAAATAAAAAACCAAACGAATGGCATGGAGGTGACCTATACCTTGGTGGCTGATGGTGAAGCTGATTTAGCTTCAGGTAAAATTTCGGTCAACTCCCCTATCGGAAGAGGCCTTTTAGGCAAGACTGTAGGTGAGGTTGCGGACATTCAAGTACCCAACGGTATTTTGAAATTTGATATTTTGGAAATTTCCAGATAATCAGATTTAGATTTTTTTAAATTAAAAAACACAACATTCCTGTTAAGATCAATTCTAACAGGAATTTTCTTTTTATATTTATAGAGTTCAGAGTTTCAAGAAAAACAGTACTTTCTAAGAAACAAGAAACAAGAAACAAGAAACAAGAAACAAGAAACAAGAAACAAGAAACAAGAAACAAGCTTGCCCGTCCGCAGCTTTTGCGGAGGCGGGAAACAAGCCTGTCCGTCCGTAGCTTTTGCGGAGGCGGGAAATAAGAAACAAGAAAAAAATGGCATCGATATTTACTAAAATAGTCAATGGTGAAATTCCATGTTACAAAGTTGCTGAAACGAAAGATTTTTTGGCCTTTTTAGATGTGAACCCCAATACAGAAGGTCACACGCTTTGTATTCCCAAAATTGAAGTTGATCAACTTTTTGATTTAGATGAAACTACCTATGTAGGATTAATGGAGTTTTCTAGAAGTGTTGCTATTGCATTAAAAAAGGCAGTGCCATGTAAACGTGTCGGGATGTCTGTTGTTGGATTGGAAGTCCCTCATGTACACGTCCATTTGATTCCGCTCCATAGCATGGATGATATTCGGTTTATAAATAAGGTGAGCTTGGAAAAGGAAGAGTTTGAAGCCATAGCTCAACGGATCTCAGACCGACTATAATTCTATTTTATTAGTGTCCGGTAGAATAATAAAAAGTTAACAAACCATTTAAAGAGAAGGATGTTAGGCTGTTTTTAAAATAACATCTTGTTTAAATAATAGGTGTTATCATTTTGTTACAATCAAATTTTTATTCTATACCTAAAAAACTCCCAAAAAGAAGAGTATAGTTGCGACTAATAGTGATACCAGTACTAGAATTAAAATCCAAGATGAAGTTTTCAATTTGAACGACGTTGGTTTTGGTGGTGATGCACGTTGCTGATATTCAAAAACTCTATCAATATCGTCGGTCCACCGTGCAGGGAAGATCATGGTCTCACAAACCTTACAAAATAATGAATGAACGGTCTCTGATGAAATGGCTTTGTAAAAAAAGTTTTCGACAAAGCGTTGCTTGAATGTCAATTGCAGTCCGTCTCTTGAATAACATTCAGGACAGTTATTATTTAATTCGACTTCACTTAAAGTAAAATACTTGTTATCCATGAGCTAAATTTACGGAATTAATTTTAATGACATCTGCATGGTAGTTCCTTTGTCAATTTCTGAATGAAGCACTTTAATTTTTCCATCGTGGTAATCTTCTACAATCCGTTTTGCCAATGAAAGTCCTAAGCCCCAACCACGTTTCTTACTGGTAAAACCTGGTTCAAAGATCTGGTTGAACAAACTTTTGGGAAGGCCCTTGCCAGAATCTGTAACTGTAATTTTAACATCCTTCTCACCCTCAATGATGGTCACTTTTAAATGGCCTTTACCTCGCATGGCATCTATGGCATTTTTCACTAAATTTTCAATCGTCCAACTGTAGAGTTGCTGATTCAAATTGACATAAATGGGATGATCTGGCGCTTCAATTTCAAAACCTATTAATTTGCTGGAACGCGCTTTCAGATATTCATAGGAATCGACGGTTTCTTTGACGATATCCGACCTTTTTAAAGTTGGCATCGAACCAATCTTACTAAAACGATCGGTAATGGTTTGTAAACGTGTGATGTCCTTTTCAATTTCCATGAGATAAGATGGGTTAATATCTTCAGAACGTAAAATTTCTGTCCATCCTATTAAAGAAGATAGAGGTGTACCAATTTGGTGAGCAGTTTCCTTTGCCATTCCCGTCCAGAGTTTGTTCTGTGCGGCAATTTTTGAACTGCGATAGAAAAAGTAAACCACGGCAGCAAAAAGCACAATAATGAGGAGTAATGCTAATGGATAGTATTTGAGTTTGTTGATTAACGGTGAGTTGCCATAATAAATGGTGTAATAAATTTCATTGTCATAATACACCTCAATAGGTTTGTTTTCACTTTCAAATGCTGCTATAAGATTTTGGACTGAGGCGGGATTATCAACTTTCTTTTTATCAATATTTTTGAAAGTGCCTAAACTTCCATCTTTATTAATGGCCAACATAGGCGTAGTATGATTGCTTTCTAAAATCTTAAGCGTAAGTTCCACATTCTCGTCAGCGTCAGATTTTAGGAGTTCGGATTGGGCAAATGACCAGTTTTGCATTTTGATGCGCTCTTCAGCTTTGAAATTCTGAAAGAAAATATACGTATTCCATAAAATTAAAGAGATAATTATAAAAGACGAAGCAATAATGATCCACCGCAAAATATTTCGGTTCATAGAGTAAGGCATCAATACATTTGTGATTTTAAATATACTTAAAGAAAACAGCAAATAGAAAATCTTTATACCGATAATTTTTAAGCACTACTTAACTAATGCAATTATGTTGATATTATTGTTTGATTCTTGTTCTAATTCATTTTTATAGGTTTAACAATATGGTTACATTTGCAACTAACAATTTTTTTAAATGGTAAGTTTTGATTCTAAAGACCTGTCTACAGGCAAATTACATGGTTATTTGTTAAGTGCTGTGGCACCGCGACCAATTGCTTTTGCGAGTACTGTGGATGTTGATGGGAATCCTAACTTATCGCCTTTTAGTTTCTTTAATGTGTTTAGTGCGAATCCGCCAATACTCGTTTTTTCGCCTGCAAGACGCGTAAGGAATAATACCGTGAAACATACCTTAGAGAATGTGGAAGCCACGATGGAAGTTGTGATAAATGTTGTCAATTATGATCTGGTACACCAAGCGTCATTGAGCAGTACGGAATACGAAAAAGGAATCAATGAATTTGATAAAGCCGGTTTGACCATGCTTAAATCAGATATTGTAAAACCCTTTAGGGTGGCAGAATCGCCAATACAATTAGAATGTAAGGTCAAGGAAATTATAAAATTGGGCACAGAAGGCGGAGCGGGTAATTTGGTCATTTGTGAGGTGGTAAAACTTCATATTTCAAAGGAAGTTTTGGATGACAACGAAATGATCGATCAAGAAAAGTTGGATTTGGTAGCTAGAGCAGGTGGCGATCATTATAGCCGTGCTAAGAGCGGTTTTTTTAAAGTACCAAAACCTTTGCGCACGATGGGTATTGGTATTGACGCAATGCCAGAAGCAATTAAAAACAGTATGATTTTTACAGGAAATGACTTAGGAATGTTGGGCAATATCGAGGCGTTCCCAACAGATGAAGCGATTGCGGATTTTGTAAAGAGTGTTGGTGAACATCACGCCGATATCAAAGAAATGACACATCGCGAAAAGCACAAAATGGCAAGGAATTATCTGAGCTATGGCGATGTTGACAGTGCCTGGAAATTGTTGCTTTCTTAATTTTTGAGTTTAAGATTAAAAACTTGAAATTCACGGCAATAACGAATATCAATAAAGAATAGAGAATAATAATAAATAGGAATAATAAAAATTAGTCAAATGGAAGTACAAGGAAAAATCAAAATGGTAGGAGAAACTCAAACTGTCGGAAGTGGTGGGTTTAGGAAAAGAGAAGTGGTAGTGACTACAGAAGATCAATACCCTCAGCATATTATGGTTGAGTTCGTACAGGACAAGACCGATTTGTTAAATAATTATCAAGTTGGTCAAAATGTGAAAATCAGTATCAATTTGAGAGGAAGAGAATGGGTGAATCCACAAGGCGAAACTAAATACTTCAACTCTATCCAAGGATGGCGTATTGAGAATTTACAAGAAGCATCTTCTGGAGGTATGCCTCCTGCTGCTCCTGCTGAAGCGTTTCAACCAGCAAACGATTTAAAAGAGGATGATCACGATGATCTCCCGTTTTAAGTAAACAGAATTTTCGGCTTTGGAACATGGAGCTTGTCGAAATGTTCAGAAGTGAGAATCTTATAAAAGAGCCTCAATGTATCTAGCATTGAGGTTTTTTTGTGATATTTAACAATGATAAAAAGACCTATTTCATGATTCTTTTAACAGATAAAATCGAATTTCCTGACCCAACTCAAGCCGACCCCGATGGCCTGTTGGCTGTTGGTGGCGATCTGTCTGTGAAGCGATTGCTTTTAGCCTATAAAAGCGGTGTTTTTCCATGGTTCAACGACGATAATACCTTCATCTTGTGGTGGTCACCAAATCCGCGATTTGTTCTGTTTCCTGAACGTTTGAAAGTCTCTAAAAGCATGACTCAGGTACTTCGAAATAAAGGTTTTACGGTCACCATTAATCAGGATTTTGAATCAGTGATTTTGGAGTGTTCAAAAGCCAAACGTCAAGGACAGGCTGGTACTTGGATCACATATGAGATGATCAAAGCCTATACAAAACTTCACTATTTGGGTTATGCAACCTCTGTTGAAGTATGGCAGAATGAGATGTTGGTAGGTGGTTTGTATGGTGTTGATCTGGGCAATGGCGTGTTTTGCGGTGAGAGTATGTTCGCTAAAGTCAGTAACGCGAGTAAAGTGGCTTTCATCACTTTTATTCAGAACACAAACTATAAACTTATCGATTGTCAGGTGTACACCAATCATTTGGCAAGTTTGGGTGCTGAAGAGATAGAACGAAGTGAGTTTTTGGAATATTTGAAAGAGGATTAGATTTTAAAGTTTCTGGTTTCGAGTTCCAAGTTCTAATTTTCTAATTTTAGATACCAAATACCACATTCCAGAATTGCGTTAATTGTAAATCGCTATTTATCTTATTCCGACCTTTGTAAAAGTTCGTGCTTCTTTGTGCACCTTTGTAGAACAGCTGTTTTTAGTCTTCAGTTCTCAGTTTCAATCCTCAGTTATCGCTCCGGAGTGTCAGTCTTAACTCGTCATCTAACTTATTGAGACCTTTGTGGAACAGCTGTTTTATTTTCCTAAATTGTTAAACCGTCTGTACAAAAAACGGTTAATCCAAAATCTTCAATCAAAAAGCACCCTCGGCATTATTGAATCTCCTCGTATCTAAAACAATCCACCTCATGATCATTAACCATGCCCACCGCTTGCATATAGGCATACATGACTGTAGAACCCACAAACTTAAAGCCGCGCTTTTTTAAATCTTTGCTCAAAGCATCACTTTGGGCTGTAGTTGGAGGTGCTTCTTTATAGTTCTTGACGTTGTTTTTGATCGGTTTACCATCTACAAACCCCCAAATATATTTGGAAAAGGAACCGAATTCCTCCTGAACTTTCATGAAGAGTTGCGCATTGGTAACCGTTGCATGAGCTTTTAGTTTGTTTCTGACAATACCAGGATCTTGAAGCAGACTGTCAATTTTATTTTGTTTGTACTTTGCTATTGTCTTATAGTCAAATCCATCAAAAGCAGTTCTGAAATTCTCGCGCTTGCGCAAGATGGTAATCCAGCTCAATCCTGCCTGAAAGGTTTCTAAAACTAAAAACTCAAAAAGCGTGTCGTCATCTTTTACCGGAACACCCCATTCTCTATCGTGATACTGTTCATAAAGTGCATCACCTTTACACCAACCACATCTTTGTTTTTCCATTTTTTGCTAATTTGATCTGAACTACTAATGTAACTAGGGTTACCCAATAATACATAAAATAGGATTAAATTTGTGAAAAATATATTTATGGATACAATCACACACAACGAAATAAAAAAAATAATTAAGGAAAGCTTGAACAAAAGTATGTCCTATAAAGAATACAGACTGTTAATGGCTGAATTGGTTAAAAACCAATCCACAACGGGAATGGACAAAAGCGTCGATATGGTTGCTTATACCGTTTTGAATGAGCAGCGCATGAAACGTTGGGACAAGACGGTTAAGGTTTCAGAAGAAGCCCAAGAAAAAATCACGTCATTCAAAGGGAATATCACCTGGTTGGTGCTTACCGAAAGTTGGTGTGGTGATGCGGCACACGTAATTCCTGTTATCAATAAAGCAGCAGAATTGAACGCTAACATCGATTTGAAATTGGTGTTGCGTGATGAGAACGATGCACTTATGCAGCAATTCTTAACCAATGGTGGTAAATCAATTCCTAAGTTGATTATGATAGATAATACCTCTGGAGAAGTTCTTGGCACCTTTGGTCCAAGACCGGCTGGAGCTACGAAATTGGTTGAAGATTACTTAGCGGAGCACGGGGTTGTTACGGAAGGTTTGAAGGAAAACATGCAGGTGTGGTATAATAAAGATAAAGGTCAAAATACGATAGCTGACTTGTTGAATCTTATCGGACTTTCCTAAAGGATTCAACACATAAATTCTGGGATGGCGCATTTAAACGAGTTAGCCTTCACTTAAAAAAAATCAGACGTATTTTATTATATTAAAGGGAGGGGCTACTATTAGTTCTTCCCTTTAAAATGATAAGTGATAGAGCCAATTTGCTTGGCCTTGGAAGCATCAGGGCTAAAGCGTGCCTCATTGGCATATTGCAACGCACTTTCAATCAAACAGACGTTTTTTGAAGTGGAAGAGGTGTTGACATAAGCATTAGTGACTTCTCCCAAATTATTCACTGTAATGTTTATCACTATTTTACCGCTTTCTTCGCAGAGATATACCGGAGGAGGCAAATGTTTGTCCTTTCTGTTGACCAAGCTATAAGAAACGCTACTATTAGTGTTCAATGCAGAATTATTAGCTAAGTTATTGGTAGAGTTATTGCCGTTTGAGATTGAGGATTGACGTTTTTCAGCTGAACGCATCGCGATGACGTTGTTGATTTTACTATAGGAAGACAATTCGTTCTCATTAAGAGAATAATCTTCAGCTGTAGGTTGGTTTTCTACATCCGTGACTTCTTCTGGAGTTTCAGTGTTTTCGGTCTCTGTTTTTTTTGCGTTTTCGTTAAGATCGTCAGAATTAACCGTCTTGAAATTCTTCATAATCTCCTTAAACTCATTTTCAGAGTTGTAGGCTTTATTGGTTTCTGAAATGTTGGGATCACTCAATGCCAATTCCTCAAGTATTTTCTGTTCCTCTGGTGTTAGAGGTGGCGGCAATTCATAATAGCTTTCCGCCATTACTTCAGTTTGCTGCTTGATACCAATGGCAAACATAGCAAGCACCAATGTGCCACTGATTAAAGTGGTAATTATTAAGGCTTTATGTTTATCTATAAATTCCAAAAATCTGTTTTTTCAATGATTTCCAATGGCGTTATGCATCAATATATACGTCAAAGTAAGTAAAATAGTTTAAAATACCATAAATTCAAGAAAAACAGACACACTTGAAAGTTTCTCTTGCTGCTTGTATCCGAAGCGTTTTCTATTAAAATCGAGCCCTATCAACCATGAGTTTTTAAAATTCCCATCAAAGGTTCTGTACCCAATCCCCACTTTATACATGGTGCCCTTTTCAAAATTTTTTCCAGCCTTAAGGAGTCTTCCATAACCGCCTCGTATAAAAAGAACATCGTCGAAGTCAAGGATATTGTAATTGAACCCCAAAAAAACGGGTAAGAAATTCAAGTTTTTTCGGCTGTGATGATCGTATTCACCATTAAGATCAATACTGGCGCGGTTATCGAATTGATAGCCTATGGAATTGTTTATAAACACAGCGTTAAACGCAAGAAAACTCTCGTCGTCGTCATTAAAGAGCGTATATTCTTCATTGGTGGTCAAGGTGGTGGCTACTGAAATCTTATAATACAGGCCATTGGTTTTGATATCTTCTTGTGCAAATAGTGTTAACAGAGAACAGCACAAAACACAACTCAGCACAATTGATTTCATAAAGCAGTATTAGGAACTATTACTTTATCAAAAACTATTCCGAAGGAAGTGCTTTTATAAAGTCTTCGATGCTTACCGCATTGTCAACATCGAAATCGCCAATTTTAGTCCGTCTTAAAGCCGATAAATGCGCGCCAGAATTAAGGGCTTTCCCAAAATCGTTGGCTAAGGATCGGATGTAGGTGCCTTTACTGCAAATCACCCTGAAATCGACTTCTAACTTGTCGATCCGTGTGATTTCAAATTCTGAAATATGGACTTTTCTTGAAGGAATGTCTACTGCTTCTCCGGCTCTTGCAAATTCGTACAGTCGCTTACCGTCTTTTTTAAGAGCTGAAAATACTGGAGGGAATTGAGCAATTTCACCAATAAATTGCTGTGTGGCATCTCGAATTAATTCCTCGGTAATATGTTCAGTAGGATAGGTGTGGTCAATTTCAGTTTCTAAATCGTAAGATGGTGTTGAGCTTCCTAAAACGAAGGTGCCCGTATATTCTTTGATTTGTGCTTGAAAACTATCAATATTTTTGGTCATTTTTCCGGTGCAGATGACGAGTAAACCTGTAGCCAAAGGATCTAAAGTTCCGGCATGACCTACTTTAATCTTTTTGATCTTGAAGGCGCGACGTATTTCCCAACGCAATTTGTTCACCACCTGAAAGGAGGTCCAATGCAAAGGTTTGTCAATTAAAAGAACTTGACCAGATAGATAATCGTCGCCTGAAAGCATTTAGATTGTTGTTAATGGATAAATGAAATAATGGATGATTAAAAGTGCAATTCCTATTAAGATTCTGTAATAACCGAAAATCTTGAAGCCACGTTTACTCAAGTAATCAATAAATGATTTAATAGCAATAAATGCCACAATAAAAGCAATGACATTACCAATAATAAGATAATTGACTTGATCACTGCTCAATTCAAATCCTGCTTTAAAATAGTCATAAGATTTTTTGGCCGTTGCACCGAACATTGTAGGAACAGCAAGGAAAAATGAGAATTCGGCCGCCGTTTTACGATTTAACTTTTGGGTCATCCCACCAACAATGGAAGCACCACTTCGTGAGGTTCCAGGTATCATTGCCAAACATTGAAAAAAACCAATTTTTAAGGCCGTTGCATAGCTGACTTTAGTATGTGCTTCCGGGTTTGCTTCGTCATAGACTTCATTCGATTTAAACCATTCGTCAACTTTCAATAAAATAAAACCACCTATAATTAGTGAAATAGCTACGGTGACAGGACTTTCTAAAAGATCATCAATAATATCACTTAAAAGTAAACCTAAAACAACCGCAGGAAGAAGAGCTACCAATAGTTTGAAGTAAAAGTCTAAACTTTGAAAAAAGCGTTTCCAATACAATACGACAACAGCTAAAATGGCACCTAATTGGATTGCGATCGTGAATAATTTTGTAAAATCATCAGATGCAATTTTCATAAATGAAGAAGCGATGATCATGTGGCCTGTTGAAGAAACTGGTAAATACTCTGTAATGCCTTCAATAATGGCTAAAATAATGGCGTCAATTAAATTCATAAGGTAATTAATTATCAAGATTCAAATTCCAAGAATGACAGAATGAGTGAAAGTGGAATTTGCCAGCCCGATGTCAGGCAGGGAACTTAAGATTTGGAGTTTTTACTTTTATCTGGATTTAACAAAATGGCATAAACCTGAACACCAAAACCAATCAGCACTAATGTAGGTGCCAAGCGTATGCGTCTCCAATTAAAGATTTCAGGATTGAAAACATTTGGGTCATCACTACCGCCACCCGACATTAAAATGAATCCCAGTGCGATAATGCCCAAGCCAATGAGCATAAATTTGTAGTTTTTTTTGCCGAAAATAAAATTGTTGTTGGCGCTTTCTTTGCGTTTTTTCTCTCCCATGACGATTACAATAATATTAGGCTGCAAATTAACGGATTTATTTAAACCTTTTCGTTAATAGTATCTAAATACTTGGGATTAAGCGATGATTTGAATGGTTTTGGGAAAAGTTAGTTCGATTGGTTGGGTTCGCTCTGCTTATAATTTCGTCCAGTCTTAAATCCGCAGAAAGTCAGTAAAATCAGAAGTAAGATCTGGATCCCATAAATCACATTTTTTAGAACTCCTAAATAACTCTCATCGGGCTCAATTTCATGTTCAATAGCTCCAGCACTTAAAGGTGGATATATGGTCCATCCAGCACTTTGTTGAATCAATACAGCAATAACTGAGTTTGTGGCTGTAAAAAACAAAATCAGAAGGATGATTGAAATCATCAAAATGATATTTGCAGTCAAGTTTTTAAAATTCCTGCGCAGTGTTCTTATAAGATAAATCCCAAAAAATAGGAAAACGGAAAGAAGTAAAACAAAATGGATATTTGCAATTACAAAATAAGTATCATGGATATTTAAATCGACAGTTGTATCTGCACTAAACGCATCACTTCCAAAAAAGGCAAAGTTCAAAATTAATACCAGAACAATTGTTCCGATAAACCAATATATCTCTTTTTTTCTGTGCATGTTACAAAGGCCTATAATTAATGACTTAAAAGGGAATGACTCTGTATTTTACCGCAATGTTCACAATACGTTGTTGTTTTCACTTTTAAATCTTACGTTCCTTGCGGGTAAATTTTTGTGCTGACTGTATGCATAAGCGTAAATGAGTTCAACGTCAATATTCTAAAAATGAAGCGCTCTTGACTCTTATGTCAAAATCATCTATTAGTAATATAGCGCATCCGTTTTCAAGTTCAGGAAACGTTGCGTAGCAATAAAAGTACTGATCCATGTAATTAGAATCCCCAATAGGAAAATCGCAAGAAATAAACCACCAATCAATATGGGATTGGATAGGAGTTGTAGTTCCACAAAAGTTTCATTGAGATAATATAGGACTACACCCATTCCAATCAAAGCGATAATGGCCCCAATCACTCCCAATTGCACACTTTTATAAACAAAAGGCCTGCGGATAAAAGTTTTGGTCGCGCCCACCATCTGCATGGTTTTAATAATAAATCGTTTGGAGTACACTGCCAATCGGATAGAACTGTTGATTAATAAAACTGCAATCAACGTAAAAATAGCGCTGATGATCAAGACCCAAAAGGTGATCTTTTTGACGTTATCATTCATCAATTCCACCAAATCATTATCATAGCGGATTTCTTCAATAAACTTTTTCGTAGCCAATTCTTCGGTGATGGAAGCCAGAGTTTCTGTGGTAACGAAATCGGCTTTCAAATGCACATCAATGGAGTTTTGCAGCGGATTATAACCTACAAAATCCATAAAATCCTCTCCTGTTTCTGCTTTCATCGATTCGGCAGCCGCTTCTTTGGAAACATATTCCGTGCTTTTGGTGTATTCTGCCATGGCCAGACTTTTTTCAAGCTGCTTGACTTCAACTTCTTTTGCAGAATCGTTTAAATAAATGGTCACTACAACCTGCTCCTTAAAGTGGTCGGCAACTTTTTTGGCATTTAAAACCAAAAGCCCCAAACAGCCCAATAGGAAAAGGACTAAAGCAATACTGATAACCACAGAAAAGTAAGACGAAATTAACTTTCGTTTTTGATATCTGTCAAAAGATGAACTCATAGAATTTTGATTGAAGCTGTAAAAATATGAAACAAATCTAATCTGTTAAGGTTTACAACGTTTAAACTTTCAACATTGTTATAATAAGTTTAAATTTGCGGGCTGAATAATGTGAGAGAACAACGATACTACGATTTATGACTTATAATTTTAACGAGATAGAGGCCAAATGGCAAAAATATTGGAAAGACCATAAAACTTTTCAGGCAAAAAATCCAGATACCAAAAACTCCCCTCCTTCGGAGGGGTTGGGGGAGGCTTATTATGTTTTGGACATGTTTCCCTACCCAAGTGGTGCGGGACTCCATGTGGGACATCCGTTGGGATATATTGCCAGCGATATTTATGCGCGTTATAAACGCCATAAAGGTTTCAACGTATTGCATCCTCAAGGTTATGATAGTTTTGGACTGCCTGCGGAACAGTATGCGATTCAAACTGGACAACATCCAGCAGTTACTACCGAAGAAAACATCAAAACCTATCGCCGACAGTTGGATCAAATTGGCTTTTCATTCGATTGGAGTAGGGAAGTGCGAACTTCTGATCCGTCATATTATAAATGGACGCAATGGATTTTCATCCAATTGTTCGAATCTTGGTATTGTAGACATGCTGACAAAGCATTTCCGATTTCAGAATTAGTTGAGGTATTTTCTAAAGAAGGAAACCAAGCAGTAGAAGCTGTATGCGATGATAATGTTGAAGCATTCTCTTCTTCAGAATGGAATGCTTTCTCCCCAGAAAAACAACAAGAGATCCTTTTAAAATACAGGCTGACCTATTTGGCAGAAACTGAAGTGAATTGGTGTCCTGCTTTAGGAACCGTATTGGCCAATGACGAAATTGTCAACGGCGTTTCAGAACGTGGTGGACATTCTGTAGTTAGAAAAAAAATGACCCAATGGAGCATGCGGATTTCAGCCTATGCCGAACGCTTGCTTCAAGGTTTAAATGATATTGATTGGACAGAATCACTAAAAGAAAGCCAGCGCAATTGGATTGGGAAATCCATTGGGGCCCAAGTGGAGTTTAATATTCAGAATTCAGAGTTCAAGATTCCTGTGTTTACGACCAGACCTGATACTATCTTTGGTGTGAGTTTTATGACACTGGCTCCGGAACATGAACTTGTAGAGAAAATTGTAACGGATGATCAGAAATCGGAAATTGAGGCTTATATAAAAACGACTGCCAAACGAAGCGAACGCGACCGTATGTCTGATGTCAAAACCATCACGGGGGCGTTTACAGGCGCCTATGCCGAACATCCATTTTCAAAAGAGCCCATTCCCATTTGGATTGGCGATTATGTATTGGCGGGCTACGGAACAGGGGCAGTGATGTCTGTACCTTGTGGCGACCAACGAGATTACGATTTTGCGAAGCACTTCAATATTCCCATTCCTAATATTTTTGAGGGAATTGATGTCTCGGAAGAAGCGTATGCGTCAAAAGATAATGTGGTCATTGCCAATTCTGATTTTTTAAACGGATTACCTTATAAAGAAGCCACTAAAAAAGTCATTTCAGAACTTGAAAAATTAGGTCAAGGCGAAGGGAAAATAAATTACCGATTACGTGATGCGGTGTTCTCCCGTCAGCGCTATTGGGGTGAACCTTTCCCAGTGTATTACGTGAACGGCATGCCACAAATGATTGACAAAAAATATTTGCCGATCCGTTTGCCGGAAGTAGAAAAATATTTACCCACCGAAACGGGTGAGCCGCCTTTAGGACGCGCCGATGTTTGGGCGTGGGACACGCTAAAGGGTGAGGTGGTGAAAAATGAAGATATTGACCATGTGAATGTTTTTCCACTTGAATTGAACACCATGCCGGGTTGGGCGGGAAGTTCTTGGTACTTCTTTAGATATATGGATGCCCAGAATGATGAGGTTTTTGCCAGTGAAGAAGCTTTAGAGTATTGGAAAGACGTCGATTTGTACATTGGTGGCAGTGAACACGCCACAGGCCATTTGCTTTACTCTCGTTTTTGGGTGAAATTTATGAAAGATAGAGGTTTTGTCAACATTGAAGAGCCTTTTAAAAAGCTGATCAATCAAGGGATGATTTTGGGGACGAGTGCTTTTGTGTATAGAGTAACACCTTTCTCAAAATCGACTCAAGAAGTTTTAGATTTTCCTTTCGGATTATATTTAAGTGAAGGTGTTAAAAATGATATCGAATCACATGTAATTGAAGTTGGCTCAATGAATAGAAAATTGGAAGATAACAGTTTCTATCAAACAGTTATAATGAAAATTCAAGATTTGAAAAGTTCAGGTTTTGACAGTCAAGATTTGTCATTTGGGCTTGTTCCAATTCATGTTAAAGTTCAATATGTAAACGCTTCAGATGAATTAGACATTCAGGGTTTGAAAAATGACAATGAATTTGGTGAAGATTTTAAAGACGGTATTTTTATAGGAGAGAGTGGCAAAGTCCTCTCATTTGGAGAGGATTTAGGAGAGGCCTTTAAAGTTGGCCGCGAAGTAGAGAAAATGTCAAAATCAAAGTTGAATGTCGTTAATCCAGATGCCATTTGTGAGCAATATGGTGCTGACAGTCTTCGTATGTACGAAATGTTCCTCGGCCCATTGGAACAAGCAAAACCATGGAACACCGCGGGAATTTCAGGTGTCAATGGTTTTTTAAAAAAACTGTGGAAATTGTATCATCAAGGAGAGAACGGCAGTTTTTACGTCAACAGTTCCCCTCCTTCGGAGGGGTTAGGGGAGGCTCTAAAAACCCTTCATAAAACCATTAAGAAGGTAGAAGAGGATATCGAAAGCTTCTCATTTAATACTTCTGTTTCTACATTTATGATTGCTGTCAACGAATTGACGGCTCAAAAATGTACCAGTAAAGAAATTTTGGAGCCTCTGTTGATTCTATTATCGCCTTATGCGCCACATATTTCTGAAGAATTATGGAATCAGTTAGGACATAACGAATCCATATCTACTGCAGCATTTCCAGAATTTGATGCGAAGCATTTGGTAGAAAGCAGTAAGAAGTATCCAATTTCCTTCAATGGGAAAGTAAAATTCACATTGGAACTGCCAACGGACATGTCTAAGGATGACATCGAAAAAGCAGTGATGGCACATGAGAAAACCATAGCACAATTGGAAGGACGTACGCCTAAAAAAGTGATTGTAGTTCCTGGGAAGATTGTGAATATTGTTGGATAAGCAGGTTTTACTGTTTTTGAAAGGAGAATACGCCGATAGGTAATATGAGAAATTAGTAGCCTTTTGAACGTAAAGTTACGAAGGAGTTAGAGAAAGAACTGACAAAATTTCCTGTTGTTAAGTTGGCTTACTTTTTGTTATATTTAATTAGAATTTAAAAAAAGAATAAACATGGGAGGAATAGGTATGGGCTATTGGATTTTAATTGGTGGAATCGCGCTAGTAAGTTGGCTAGTAAGCAACCAATTAAAACAAAAGTTTAAAAAATACTCGCAAGTCCATTTAAGAAATGGGATGAGCGGGAAAGAAATTGCTGAGAAAATGTTGGCCGATAATGGCATTACTGATGTGGAAGTTATTTCCGTAAAAGGGCAATTGACAGACCATTACAATCCGGCAAATAAAACTGTTAACTTGAGTGAATCGGTGTATGCACAACGTAACGCAGCTGCCGCAGCGGTTGCGGCCCACGAATGTGGTCATGCCGTGCAACATGCGCAAGCTTATAGTGCCTTGAAAATGCGTTCGGCATTGGTACCCGTGGTGAGTGTGACGTCTGGAATGTCACAATGGTTAGTGATTGGTGGTCTGATTCTTGGTGCCGCTGCAGGTGCCGGATTTGGCTATTATATTGCTATCGCTGGGTTGGTGTTCATGGGTTTTGCAACACTATTCAGCTTTATTACCTTACCAGTGGAATATGATGCAAGTAATAGAGCCTTGGCTTGGTTAAAAGGAAAAAATATGCTGACTCCAGAAGAATACAAAGGATCGGAAGATGCGCTGAAATGGGCTGCAAGAACCTATTTGGTTGCTGCCATTGGCGCTTTGGCTTCGTTGTTATACTGGGCAATGCAAGTCTTTGGCGGAAGAGATTAAGCTTAAGACCATTCTAAAAATATCAAAACCGAATTTTACCATAATCAGGTGAAATTCGGTTTTTTGTTATTAACGCATTATTGATAGGTTTATTTCACAAATTCAAGATCACTAAATGAACCCTTCATCGTTACGGAAATAGTGCCGTCGATTGTAGATGCTACAATATCGAACTCCCCAGAAATCAAACTTTTTTGTGAATTTGATGTGTGTTCTCTGTTGTTAGTGATTTTCAAGTTGCCACTTTGTGAAAAATACTGCGCTGATGGTTGGTTGTCTTTAATCTCCACATAAGTTCTAAACTTATCCGAATCAACATCTCCCATCTGTTTCACAGTACCTTTGTTGAAACCTCCGGTATTGTTTAAGAACAAAGTAATCTGTTTGCCGCTTTTATCGGCCATAGTAATTCTTAGGGTGTTGCCATTGGAACCCTTTACCGCTTCATAAGCTCCAAGTTTGAAACTGTAATTGGAAAATGTGCCACCATTGATTGTGGCTTGAAATTGAGGACCTTCAGAAGGATCATTAATAGCATCATCACTGCTGCAGGACATAAATGACAATGAGAAGAATAGAATGTAAATAAGGCGTAGGTTTTTCATAATGTAGGTTTTTAGTTCAGCAAAAACGTCGCCTCTTTACAGTAAGGGCAATGTTTTCTATAGGTTGATTTGGGTGTATTCTGAAGCTTCAGTGCTTGAGAATCAGGGCTAAAATAGTGAATTTTCATAAAACTTTAATAATTGATGTTTTTTTTGGCTTGGATATATAATAGTCTTTGAACGTGGAATTCACGTTCAACATACCAATTCAAAGTTTTTAGAAGAATTTATTCAAACATAATGAAAGCGAATGTTCCAGTTTTTGGAAAAATGGCTTATAAATTATCAAGCCGTTGTTTGGTATATTATTTTCCTTATTTTTAACCTCTAAACTTAACCCATCTATTTTATGGAACAACCTACTGATAGCCCTTTTAATAGTTTTGATGCTAAACTATTGGCCCACACCTCTGATGCGGAGCGTGTTGATTTTTATAAAAAAACCTATGGCCACGTTGCCGGCGGTGTTTTGGTCTTTATCGTTTTTGAATACTTATTGCTGCAAAGTGAAACCGTTGTCAATTTTGCCTTGTCAATGACTGAAGGTTACAAATGGCTGATCATGTTGGGCGGCTTTATGTTTATAACCAGTTATGCGGAAAGGATGACCATGAAGTCTCCGGATAAGAATAAACAGTATTTCGCTTTTGGGCTTTATATTTTGGCCCAAGCTTTTATTTTTGTGCCATTAATTTATATAGCGGCATATTATATGGATTCCGGTCCTGAGATTTTGAATCAAGCTGCTATTGTGACTTTGGCTTTGTTTACGGGATTATCTGCCGTAGTATTTTTAACCAAAAAGGATTTCTCATTCCTTAGGACAGGTTTGACCGTTGGGTTTTTTATTGCCATTGGACTGATTGTAGCCGGGATTTTATTCGGATTTAACTTGGGCCTATGGTTTTCCGTAGGCATGTGCCTTTTGGCGGGTGGCTCTATTTTGTACCAGACGTCCAACTTAGTGAACAAATATTCAACTGAGGATTATATTCCGGCAGCATTAGGATTATTCGCATCCTTAATGCTATTGTTCTGGTATGTGCTTCAGATCTTTATGTCTCGCGATTAACATCAGCAAATGATATAAAAAAACTCCTGATAATTTCAGGAGTTTTTTTGTTTGGAAATATGTTGTTCTTAAATCTGAATCTGTCTATCAATCTGTTGATTTAGGGAGATGAAGGTCTCCGTTCGAGACACCCCGGCGATGGATTGAATTTCCTTATTCAGCAAGTGCATCAAATGTTCATTGTCCTTACATAGGATTTTTATGAGGATACTCCAATTTCCCGTAGTGTAATGGCACTCCAATACTTCAGGGATTTTTTGGAGCTGCTTAACCGCTTCAGGGTTGCTCATGGCCTTGTCCAAATAAATACCAACAAAAGCCATCGTACTATAGCCCAGAACTTTCGGGTTAATGATAAATTTTGAACCAGATATTAAACCTGATTTCTCTAATTTTCTTAACCGTTGATGGATTGCAGCTCCCGAAATACCTACATTTCTGGCAATTTCCAGAATGGGCGTTCTGGCATCTGCCATTAATGCGCGAAGTATCTTTTTATCGATACCATCAATTTGAATATTTTGATTGACTATTTTCATGTTTACTTCCCGCGAAAGCGGGAATCTCTTAGACTTTATATTGATACTCAAAATCAGATTACCAACTTTCAACATCAAGCTTTTGTACTTACTTGTTGTGCGGTATACCGTTTTATTCTGATCCTTTAGAAGTTTTTATATTTTTGGAATTTTGAAATTGACCTTATACGTTCAATGGATTATATCCCAAATAAGGTACTTCTTTTTCAGTAAAGATAATGTCAAAATCTTCCAATTCTTTTAAAATCGGGCCATAGACTTCTTTAGTTATTGGGATTTGGACCCCAGGGGTTGTTATTTTTTCATTTAAAATGGCTAATGTCGCAATAGCTACCGGAAGTCCAACTGTTTTTGCCATTGCCGTATAGGTTTGATCTTCGCCAAGGGTCACCATGGTGGACTCAATTTGGTGCATTTTGTCATTCAGTTTATAACCAAATTTATGGTACATGACGATCATATCTTTCTCATGCTCTTCAAGCATCCAGCTGTCCATCAATATTTTTTGAAGTATTTCGGCAGGTGTCGCTTTTTTGAGTCCAACCATTTTATTGCTATTGAAAAGATCCAATTCCTCGAGCTTTTCCCAAACTATATCGTCCTGATCAATTTTGAGTGACAATCTAAATTTAAGTTCTACAGAATCGGTATGGCTGTAAGGTAAAAAAGCATTTACAAAATCGCGGTAGCTCATGTTTTCGCTGTCATCAATAGTATAACTGTCATCTGTCATTCCTAATTGAACGAAGATATTCCACGCTCTACTAAAGCCAACCCTGCGCATGGTACCTCGATATAATGTTTTAATTTGGTCCAAGCCATAAGCACTCTGGTATTTTAGCGAATCTCTGTTGGCATAAGCCTCAAAGCGTCCATAGCCATCTACTTCCAAAAATTCTGTTCTTCTGAATAATCGGTGATACGGGATGTACTTATAATTGCCTTCCTGAATGAATTTTGCAGCACTTCCTTGTCCGGCAACCACCACATTTCGCGGGTTCCACGTGAATTTGTAATTCCACAAATTGTTATCACTTTCCGGAGCTACCAAGCCGCCAGCAAAAGATTCAAACAATATCATCTTGCCTCCTTTTGCCCTAATGCTGTCAATAACTTTCATGGCGCTCATGTGGTCAATACCTGGATCCACACCTATCTCATTCATAAAGACCAATCCCTTGTTTTTTGCTGCAGTATCGAGGTCTTCCATCTCTTTGCTCACATAAGAAGCAGTAACCATGTTTTTCCCAAGAGTGATACAGTCTCTGGCCACTTCAATATGATATCGGGCAGGAAGCATGGACACAACTATATCAGCATTTTCTATGGCCTCTTTACGGGAGTGATGATTGAAAACATCCAAGGTAATAGCATGTCCATGCTCATGATTATTGATGAGCTTTTGGGCATTTCGAATGTCAATATCACCAACAATAATGTGTAGATCTTCTTCTATTGATTTGTCCAATAAATATTTAATTAGATAAGATGATGATTTTCCTGAACCTATGACTAGAATCTTTCGCATAATGGGAATTGTTGAGTAATTTTGTTTTTTGTAAGGACGAATTTACTAAATAACTCTCGGTTATTGAAGCCAAAAATATAAATATAATGAATAGAACTATATTGATTACAGCAGCAGTCTTAGGAATCATTGCCATCGCGTTAGGCGCTTTTGCTGCACATGGTTTAAAAGAGGTGCTCTCCATTGAAGCACAGCAAACCTTTGAAACAGGAGTACGGTATCAAATGTATCATGCCATCATGCTGTTGTTTGTTGGAGGGACGACGTTTTTAAGCGTTAAATCAAAGAAAACGATTTATTATTTAGTTCTTATAGGAGTCGTATTTTTTTCAGGTTCCATATACGGTCTGTCAACAATGGACTTAACGGGACTTAACTTTAAAAGCATCGGCTTTATAACCCCAATAGGCGGAATGCTACTCATTCTTTCTTGGACATTGATGCTGCTCAATTTTTTAAAACTAAAGCGGGATAATTCCTAAAAATAGGTGCCTACTTTAAAATAATGTTTAATTTTGTACAACAAACAACACAATATTATTATGGCCAACAACACCCAAGCTACGAAATCGATTTCGTTAGATGAGTACGGTATTAAAAATGCCGAAGTACATTACCAACTCTCTCCAGAAAAGCTTCATGATATTGCAATTGCCAAAGGGCAAGGCGTAGAAGCATCTTCTGGTGCCCTTGCAGTTAACACTGGAGAATTCACAGGGCGATCACCATTGGACAGGTTCATTGTTAAAGATGATGTCACCAAAGATCGCGTCTGGTGGGGAAACGTCAATATTCCGTTCGACTCCAACGATTTTCAAAAATTATATGATAAAGTAACCAATTATCTTTCAGGGAAAGAGGTTTTTGTAAGAGACAGTTATGCATGTGCTGATGAAAATTATAAATTAAATATTAGGGTCATTACCGAGTATCCTTGGAGCAATCAATTTGCCAACAATATGTTTTTACGACCAACAGAAGAGGAATTAAAGAACTTTTCTCCTGAATGGACCATAGTTAACGCACCTGGTTTTATGGCAGATCCAAAAGTCGATGGGACCCGCCAGCATAATTTTGCTATTTTAGATTTCACCAGAAAAATCGCACTCATTGGAGGAACAGGATATACAGGTGAAATTAAAAAAGGAATATTTTCTGCATTAAACTTTATTTTGCCCGTATATAAAAACACCTTGCCAATGCATTGCAGTGCCAATATAGGTAAAGATGATGATACTGCTATTTTCTTCGGATTGTCAGGAACAGGAAAAACAACCTTATCTGCAGATCCAGAAAGACGATTGATTGGAGATGACGAACATGGTTGGACCAAAGAAAATACAGTATTCAATTTTGAGGGAGGCTGTTATGCGAAGGTGATCAATCTTTGTGAAGAAAATGAACCCGATATTTTTAAAGCGATTAAGAAAGGTGCCATTTTAGAAAATGTGATCTTGGATGCTAATGGGGATGTTGATTTTGATGATGTGTCCATCACACAAAATACGCGTGTGAGTTATCCGATTGATCATATTGACAATATCGCTGTGCCTTCCATTGGTAAAAATCCTAAAAATATTTTCTTTTTAACCGCAGATGCCTTTGGTGTTTTACCTCCAATTTCAAAACTGACACCGAGTCAAGCAGCATATCATTTTATTTCAGGATATACGGCAAAAGTTGCAGGAACTGAAGCTGGTGTTGTAGAACCTACTCCAAATTTTTCAGCCTGTTTCGGTGCGCCTTTTATGCCATTGCATCCTGCAAAATATGCTGAAATGTTGAGCACTAAAATGAAGGAAACCGGCGTCAATGTGTGGTTGGTGAACACAGGTTGGACAGGTGGCCCGTATGGTGTGGGTACCCGAATGAAACTGAAATATACAAGAGCGATGATCAACGCCGTATTGAATGGCGATTTGGGTCTTTATGATTACGACCATTACCATATTCACTCCGTATTTGGAGTGGCACAACCAAGATCTTGCCCAGGTGTACCTACTGAAGTGCTAAGCCCAAGAACTACTTGGAACAATGATGAAGCCTATTATACAACGGCCTTTAAATTGACCAATGCCTTTAGAGAGAACTTCAAGAAATTTGAAAGTTTTGCGAGTGAGGAAATTAGAAGAGGAGGTCCACAACGTTATGCGTTTTAGATCAAACTTCTTATAAAACAAAATAGGCGATTCAGAATTCTGAATCGCCTATTTTGTTTATAAAAAAATGAGATATTATTTTCCTTTATTAGCTTTTTCAATATATTTTTCCAAAGCCATGGTCATTGACGGTGTTTCAGGAGTAGGTGCTAAAACATCAACTCTCAAACCATGATCCTCAACTGCTTTTGCCGTAGTATTTCCAAATACAGCAATTCGCGTGGTGTTTTGCTTAAAGTCCGGAAAATTATGGAATAGAGACTCAATACCTGAGGGACTGAAAAACACTAAAATATCATAAAAGACATCGGCGAGATCAGAAAGATCGCTAATAACCGTTTTGTAAAAAACAGCTTCCTTCCACTGAATATTTAAACTATTTAGGAGTTCCGGTACTTCGTCCTTTAATTTATCGGTAGTTGGCAATAAGAAGGTTTCATCCTTGTATTTCTTGATCAAAGGTGAAAGGTCTTCAAAGTTGCGTTTTCCAACATAAATCCTTCGTTTTCTATACACGACATATTTTTGAAGATAGAAAGCTACGGCTTCACTTTGACAAAAATATTTTAAAGTGTCAGGCACTTTAAAGCGCATCTCATCAGCCACTCTAAAAAAGTGATCTACAGAGTTTCTACTGGTTAGAATAATAGCAGAATATTGATTTAAATCAACCTTTTGCTGTCTTACATCTTTCGCAGCAACACCTTCAACATGGATAAATGGTCGGAAGTCAATCTTGACTTTTTGTTTTTCCTGGAGATCAAAATAAGGCGAATTTTCGATTTTAGGTTCGGGCTGTGACACTAAAATTGTTTTCACTTTCATAGGCTTGCGATAGTTTTAAGCTTTATATTCTACAATTATTTTATATAAAATCAGATAAGGCCCAATTTCAAGTGCGCAAAGATACAAAATAAAATAGAATATGTTGCTTAACACAGTCTTTTGATGAATTTTAAACGAGGTCATAAAACCGATAAGGTTTATAAGGACCAATACCAAGATGACTAATAGAATGCTGTTTTTTGATGGGGTTATGGTATATAATAACAGGGCATTAAGAGGTAAAAGCACAAAGCCGCTAAAGTTTTTATAACTTGTCTTTTGGAACAGGTAAGATTCGATCACTTTGTCAATTTCAAAAAGACTTCCTATCAGTCGTTCTATTAAAATCTTTATAATTCCCAATGTAGATATTCCGAGAATGATTTTTAAAAAAACATCAAGCTCAAAAGTATGGTCTGGTTGTAGGGTAAGAAAAGAGAGGTAGCCGAAAATGGAAAGTGAGATGACTAAGTTGAAAAACAAGAGTCCGTCAAAAATGTCAATGAATTTCTGATCTTTAGTATAAATCTTAAGGTATTTGGAATTGCCAAAAACGCCGATAAAATCCATAAAACGATTGGTGAATAATACTTTCGCGAGGCTTATGAAAACCAATCCCAAAACCATGAAAATGGTAAACCATTCGTTAGATATTATTTCTCTCATCATGCTGCTAAATTATAAAGAAAATTTTATCTGTCCATTTCAATAAAATTAATCTTTTAAAAAAACTTACTTTTGCTAAAATTTTTACCAATGAAAGACGCTATTGTCATCATTCCAACCTACAATGAAATTGAGAACATTGAGGCTATTATCATTGCGGTTTTTGCCCAAGATAAAGCTTTTAACGTTCTTGTAGTGGATGACAACTCACCAGATTTGACGGCAGAAAAAGTGAAGTTTCTTCAGGCAGAATTTCCAGACCGTCTGTTTTTGCTCCAACGAAAGAATAAAACTGGATTGGGAACTGCTTATATTGATGGATTTAAATGGTGCTTGAAGAATAAATATGAATATATTTTTGAAATGGACGCTGATTTTTCTCATAATCCTGACGATTTGGTGAAACTTTATCATGCCTGTGCCAAGGATGGTGCTGACGTTGCCATCGGATCTCGATATATAACAGGGGTCAACGTGGTCAATTGGCCAATGAACAGAATATTATTGTCGTATTTTGCATCAAAATATGTGCGATTTATTACAAGAATGAAAATTCAGGACACCACAGCGGGCTTTGTTTGCTATAAAAGGAAAGTGTTGGAAACCATCGATTTAGACGCCATTAAATTTGTCGGTTATGCGTTTCAAATTGAGATGAAATTTAAAGCCCATTTAAAAGGTTTTAACATTGTGGAGGTCCCAGTGATCTTTACAGATCGAGCAAAAGGAAAATCAAAAATGAGCGGAGGCATTATTTCTGAAGCTGTTTTTGGAGTTATAAACATGAAACTTAAAAGCCTGTTTGGCAAGTAATATGAACCGAGCATGCTAAAGGTTTTAAACCCCATTGGAAAGGTTGATTGCGAACAGCATGTGTCCGTTAAAAAACTATAAAATAATCAAATGAAAGAAAAAACCGTACTTATTAAAAATGCCAAAATTGTCAATGAAGGGCGCATTTTTGAAGGTGATATCTTAATAGAAGGAGAATTTATTAAGGAAGTTGCTGATTCTATTAGCGCAAAAACCTCAGATGTGGTGGTGATTGATGTTGAAGGGAGCTACGTTTTTCCTGGAGTGATAGATGATCAGGTGCATTTTAGAGAGCCTGGATTGACCCATAAGGCAACAATCGAATCAGAGTCTAAGGCAGCAATTGCTGGCGGTATTACATCGTTTATCGAAATGCCAAATACCTCGCCACAAACCACGACCATAGAAAAGCTTGAGGAGAAATTTGACATTGCTGCAAACACGTCGTACGCCAATTACTCGTTTATGTTTGGAGGAACCAATACCAATTTGGATGAAATATTGAAGGTGGATTCTAAAAATGTGGCAGGATTGAAGTTGTTTTTGGGATCATCTACTGGAGACATGTTGGTGGATAATACCGAGGTTTTGGAAAACATCTTCAAAAGTACTGATTTATTGATTTCTGTGCATTGTGAAGATGAGGCGACAATTAAGCGAAACCTTGAAGAACATATTCAAAAATACGGAAATGATATTCCTATGGAATGTCATCCGATAATCAGAAGTGAAGAGGCGTGTTTTATATCATCCTCTAAAGCCATCGAATTAGCTAAGAAAACAGGAGCGCGACTGCATGTTTTCCACGTATCAACAGCGAAGGAGACCAAGTTGTTCACAAATAAAATACCGCTAAAGGATAAGAAGATCACCGCTGAAGTGTGTATTCACCATCTGTGGTTTAGTGATGAAGATTATAAGAAAAAAGGAACACTCATCAAATGGAATCCTGCAGTAAAGACAGTCAATGATCGTGAAGAGTTGTGGAAAGCCCTTCTGGATGACCGCATAGATGTGGTTGCAACTGATCACGCGCCGCATACCTTAGAGGAAAAACAAAATATGTATACCGATGCACCTTCTGGAGGACCTTTGGTGCAACATGCCTTGATTGCCATGATTGAAGCTTATCATAAGGATAAAATAAGTTTGGAGAAAATTGCTGAAAAAATGTGCCATAATCCTGCTATTTTGTTTCAAATTGAGAAGCGCGGTTATATCAAACCCGGGTATTATGCTGATTTGGCCATTGTGGACATTAATAGTCCTTGGACGGTAAATAAGGATAATATCCTCTACAAGTGTGGATGGTCGCCTTTTGAAAACGTATCATTCAAGTCGAGAATAACCCATACTTTTGTCAATGGTACTTTGGTTTATAAGAATTTCAAAGTGTTGGACGTTAAAGCGGGGAAACGATTAACTTTTGAAAGATGAAACACCTTTTTTACATCTTAATCCTTATTTCTTTTGTTGGTTGCAACACGATTAATAGGCCTAAGAAACCTAAAGATTTGATTGCTAAGAATAAAATGTCAGACATCATGTATGACCTATATATTCTTAATGCAGCAAAAGGAGTCAATAAAAAAGTGTTGGAACTTAACGGGATTATGCCTTCGGAATATGTGTACAAAAAATATGGTATTGATAGTTTGCAATTTGCTCAAAGCAACACCTATTATGCGTATGATACAAAGGCCTATGCTGCTCTTGTGGAAAAGGTAAAGACAGATTTGCAAAAGGACAAAGACCTTTACGAAAAACTGACCAAGGAAGAGCAAAGGGTAAAAGATTCCATTAAAAAAGCCAATAAGAAAGTAAAAGATACCATAACGAACTTACAAAACGAGTCATTAGATTAAGATTCTTTCTTTAAATCTTCCAAAAACAATTGGCAGTTTTCTTCAATGGAAACCTGCATTGGCTTAAATTCAAAACCCAAAGTGTTTTTTAATTTTGAAGCGTCATATTTTGTGATGCTCCTCGCGCTTTTGGTCATCTGCTTGGACAATCTTCTGCGCTTTCCTGTAAATAAACGACTTAACCAATCCAATCGCCATCCTATCCCAAGTATGAGCGGTGTGGCCTCTTTTGATGCTGGTTTTACACCAAGTGCCGAAGCGGTCTGATCCTGAAATTCCTTAAAGGACAGATTCTCAGAAATGACGATAAAACGTTCGTTTTTAATTGTGCTTTCCATTAATGATACCATCGCTCTAACAACATCATCGACATCGACATAAGCCGTAACACCATGAGTGTAATACGGCATGCCTTTATATATTTTTTTGATCAAGCCGCTACTGCCGCCACTATGCCATAATCCTGGACCGATAATAATTCCAGGATTCAAAATAACAGCATCTACGCCTTCTTGAGTGCCTCTCCAGACTTCAATTTCAGCGCCATATTTAGTAATGGCATACACGCTATTGTCGCCATCCTGATTCCAATACGTATCTTCTGTGATTAATTGCTGTGGATTTTGATGATGGCCAATAGTGGCGATAGAACTGACGTAACATAGTTTTTTTACCTGATGCGATATACATAAATTGACCACATTGGCAGTGCCTTCAATATTGATCTTACGCAATTGATGGTATTTGTCGGGTTCAAAACTTACAAAAGCCGCACAATGGTAAACATAATCTATATCCTTAAAGGCGATCTGAAGTGCTGGCACGTCTGTAATGTCGGCATTTATCCATTCTATTTTCTGGTAAAGTGACTCATAATCGGTGGTGTAGTAGGCAAAGACCTTTTTTACCAATTCCAATTTATGTTCCCTTCGGTAAATTGCTTTAACCTTATCGTTGGTTTTTAGTAGCTTATATAGTAAATGCGAACCTACCAAACCTGTGCCTCCTGTGACTAATATCATATCACTAAAATAAAGAATTATTAGATATTAATCCCTACTTCTGCTTTGATGTTTATCTTTGCAGAAAATTTATAAAATTAATTTCAAAACTCATGACAAATCCTTTTGTAGAAGATTTACGCTGGAGAGGAATGGTACACGATATCATGCCCGGAACTGAAGAACAACTCAGTAAAGAGATGACCAGCGCTTATATTGGCTTTGATCCTACATCAGATTCACTACATATCGGCAGTTTAGTGCCTATTATTCTTTTGGTCCATTTGGAAAAAGCGGGACACAAACCCTATGCTTTGGTTGGTGGTGCCACTGGCATGATCGGCGATCCTTCAGGGAAAAGTGATGAGCGCAATTTATTGGATGAGGCAGCTTTAGCAAAGAATGTGGCCGGCATAAAATCAGTGCTGTCCAGATTTTTGGATTTCAATTCAACAGCTAAGAATGCTCCTGTTTTGGTGAATAACTACGATTGGATGAAAGATTTTTCATTCATTGATTTTGCGAGAGATGTAGGCAAGCGGATTACGGTCAACTATATGATGTCCAAAGATTCGGTCAAGAAGCGTTTTTCAGGTGAAGAAGGCAACGTTGGGATGTCTTTTACTGAATTCACCTACCAATTGATACAAGGTTACGATTTTTATCATTTGCACAAGCACCATAATATTCTTTTGCAAATGGGAGGCAGTGACCAATGGGGGAATATTACCACAGGAACCGAGTTGGTAAGGCGTATGAATGTTGGCCAGGAGGCAAAAGCTTATGCGATGACCTGTCCACTGATTACCAAAGCCGACGGTACTAAATTTGGTAAGAGTGAAGGCGGGAATATTTGGCTGGATGCTGATAAAACTTCGGTCTACAAATTTTACCAATACTGGTTGAATACTAGTGATGAAGATGCCGTTAGATACATTAAAATATTTACGTTTTTAGATCGGGCGACTATTGAGAAATTAATTACAGAACACCAGGAAGCACCCCATTTAAGAATCTTACAAAAGCGATTGGCTGAGGAGGTCACTACTTTTGTACATTCCAAAGAGGATTTTGAAAATGCTGAAAGAGCCTCAAATATATTGTTCAGTGATAGCTTTAAACAGGATATCAGAACCTTGAACGAAGCCATGTTTTTAGAGGTTTTTGAAGGCGTACCCTTAGCAGAAATTTCTAGATCTGAATTTGACGAAGGTGTGGATATGATTGCTGCACTTGCGGCCAAGACGAATTTTTTGAATTCCAATGGAGAAGCGAGACGTGCATTGAAAGAAAACTCTATTTCCGTGAACAAGGAGAAGGTTGCTGAAGATTATATCTTGACAGCAGAGGATCTGATCAATGACAAATACATCATTCTCAATAGAGGGAAGAAGAGTACCTATATTATAAAAGTGAGTTCTTAGTTAGTGATGAATCATAATGATAGCGCCATTGAAACGAGCTATTTCATCTGATTGTGTTCTCTTTTTTATGAGATTTCATTTTTTTAAAAAAGTTAAAAAATTAAATTTATTAGATCCCGTCCGAAAGTGGGATTAGTTCAGCTACGTCCCACTCCCGATTACCATCGGGATGGCGAGACTGCTTCACTAAAAAAAACGCCTGACGAACTAAACTTCCCCAGGCGTTAAAAAACCAACCAATCAACTTAAAAACTTCTCTTTTTCAATTATAGAATACTTTCTTTTGGTTTCCCAAAAAGTCAGTTTTTTAAGTACGTAGTTGGTCGTGTAAATTGCAAGTTGATTACATGAATTCCAGACTTTAACATAGATTTATAACACCATTAGGTTGCAGCCTCTAATGTCAGAATTATCAAAGCGACCAATGACTTCAAAAGTGCTATCAGATAAAGTCTTTCCTAAGTCTTGGGTAGCGATAAATGCACAGGAATGGATATTGGCCAAGTCAATAATATTGATGCCGCCTGTTTTGTGATTTGGAAGTATGGACAGTGGATCTTCTGTGTCTCTGGTAAGAATGCGCATCCAATTGGGACATTCAAAAATGCCCTGGCCTTTGGAATATGCTTGGCTCAATAACTCGGTCATCCCATATTCACTATGAATGCTGTTTACTCCAAAACCTTGTTTGAGAATTTGATGTAGTTCCTCCCGTACCAATTCTTTTCGTCTTCCCTTCATTCCGCCAGTTTCCATGATAATGGTGTTTTTTAATTGAAATTGGTAAGATTCGACCAAATCCAATAAAGCGAAGGAAACGCCAATAAGCAGCACCTTTTTGCCTTGACTATCCAAGGCTATTAAAAGGTCTTTTAATTCCGAAAGGTTATGGAGGTAAAATCCACTTTCAACATGTCCAGAATGTTTGATCATATCTTCCACCATATAGATTAAGGACGAGCCTTCACGCTCCAAATAGGAAGGCAATAATGCCAACACAACATAGTCTTCAACGGGACCATAAAAATGGGTGAAAGCACGCCTAAAGCTCTCTTTGTAAATATTTAGATCCGTGACGTGGTGCTTGCTGGTTAAGTCGCCTGTAGTTCCTGAACTCGTGAACACTTGTTCAACAGATTGCCTAGTGCTTAATACATCATGAGATTTAAAGAATTGAATGGGAAAAAACGGAATGTCGGCAATACGGTTAACGTCACTTGAATGAATATATAGCAAATCGCAAAACGAACGATACACTCGGTTGTTCTCAAATTGAAATTTAAAAACCTCTAAGCTTGCTGATTCAAATTCGGCAGGTGTTTGAATGTTGAAAATAGTATCCTTCGTAATCATATCACAAAAATATAGAAAATAAAAAAAGCCTTACCTATATACGATAACGCTTTTCCAATATTTTAAAGGATTGTTCCGAAATCAATAATTTCTCATTTAAATTGGTGTAATTTCTACGTAATGCCGTCTCATTCAAAGCAGTTAATTCAGAATTGTTCGTTTGAGATTAGACTTTAGACTAAAAATCATTTATCAATCAAATAAAAAAGGAGATGATTTTCCGATAGAGGCATTGCTTTATGTGAGTTTTATTACATATTCGGAGTTGCAACTACCTTACGACAAGTTTTCTAGTGGCAGAATTGCCGCCTTCCTTAATTTTTAGAATGTAAATGCCAGCAACCAATTTGGAAATGTTCAACTCTTTTCCAAAAAGTGAAGTTGAAAGGATTTTTTTGCCCAAAACATCATATATTTCAATGTCTTTCGACAAATTTTCTTTCGTGGTAATATAGATTTTACCGTTGCTTACAGGGTTTGGGTAAATGGACAAACCGATAATGCCATCTGATGTAGATATCAATGGTTTGGAGGAATTCGTTTGTGCGTGACTAGTTGTAACGCCAAAGCCAAGTCCGAAGATTAAAAAAAGAATGTAAAAGTAGTTTTTCATCAAATTGAAATCTTTTAATATAAATGTACTAATATTATGGCAAATCCCATACCAAAAGAGTGTTAAACAATTAAAGTTTTCGACAAAAGGTTAAAAGATTGTTTTCCACAGGTTATCTTAATGTTATCAATCCTGTGCTTTTTTATAAGTATCTGCTTATAACCTTATCTTTACATAATAATATTTGAATGACCCCCTGATGAATAAAAAGGATATAAAAATTTTATTGGTTGATGATGAACCTGACATTTTAGAGATAATTGGCTACAATCTATCTGTGGAAGGTTATGAAATCATTACGGCAGATGATGGCATTAAGGCTATAAAAAAAGCGAAGAAAGAACGTCCGCAGCTTATCATTATGGATGTGATGATGCCTGGAATGGACGGAATTGAAGCCTGTGAGCAAATTCGTAAAATTCCAGAACTGAGCAATACCATCATTACTTTTTTGACTGCGCGTGGTGAGGACTATTCTCAGATGGCTGGTTTTGATGCTGGGGCTGATGATTATATCACTAAGCCCATCAAGCCCAAAGTGTTGACCAGTAAAGTGAAAGCCTTACTCAGACGATTAAATGAGGAGCGACCATCGCAAAAAATTCTTAAGATTGGCGAGTTGATTATCAATAGAGAAGAGTATAAGATCTCGCATCATGGCACTGAGATCATTTTACCAAGAAAGGAATTCGAATTGTTATCTTTGTTAGCAACCAAGCCTAATAAAGTATTTGAACGCGAAGAAATCTTAAATAAAGTGTGGGGGAATGATGTCGTCGTAGGCGGTCGCACCATTGATGTCCACATAAGGAAATTGCGTGAAAAAATCGGTGACGATTGTTTTAAGACCGTAAAAGGGGTAGGCTACAAGTTTGTTGACTAATGCGAAGAAAAGAGATAAGGAAGTCCTATAAGTTTGCTTTTAAAACCACATTGTATATTACTTTGGTTTTGACGGTAGTGCTTACTGTGTTTTCATTGGTCACAAAATCCTTCAATATATGGCCGATCTTAGGTTTTGCGGTGATTACTTATATCATTTCATTTTTCATCATTCAATATCGTGTGGAGCGTTTTATCTATAGAAGAGTCAAAAAAATCTATGATGATTTGACTCTATTGGAATCTGCTTCTTTACGCAAACAGCCCATAACTACGGATATGGCCACCCTAACACAGGAAATTGGAAAATTTGCCCAGGATAAAAAACTTGAGATAGAAACCCTAAAAGTTAGGGAAGAGTATCGCAAGGAGTTTTTGGGAAATATTTCACATGAATTAAAAACGCCGTTGTTTACAGTCCAAGGTTATGTTTTGACCTTATTGGATGGCGCCATGGACAATGAAAATCTCAGGGTAAAATATCTTGAAAGAGCCAATAAAGGTGTGGAACGATTGATCTACATTGTGCAAGATTTGGATATGATTACCAAATTAGAGGTAGGCGATTTGAGTCTTAATATAGAACCATTTGATATCGTAGCATTGGTGGAAGGTGTGTTTGATTTGCTGGAAATGAAATCTGCAAAGAAAAAAATCACTTTGACTTTTGATATGCACTATCCCGATCCAATTATGGTCAAAGCCGATAAAGAACGGATCAGACAAGTGCTCACAAATCTAGTTGTCAATTCCATCAAATATGGAAGAATCAAGGGAACAACCGAAATTAGCATCGAAAATTTGATAAAGAACAAGGTTATTGTGCGGGTTACTGACAATGGCGAAGGGATTGCAAAAGCAAATATTCCTCGTCTTTTTGAGCGTTTTTATAGAATTGATAAGAGCGGCTCGCGTAAGGAAGGTGGTTCAGGATTGGGATTATCGATTGTAAAACACATTATTGAAGCGCACGATGAGAAGATTTATATTGAAAGCGAATTGAGCGTCGGTAGTGAATTCTCATTTACCCTCGAAAAGGTTAAATAGTTCTTTAAAATTTGGAGTGTCTTCAATAGTTTCCAAACCTTTAAAGTTGTCAATATCTTTAAGTTTTTCTAAATTGAAATGCTCTTGTTTGCAAAATGGTGCCATATTGTTTTCTTGCATTCTTTTTGCTAAATACTCTTGCTCAAATTGCCCAGGTGTCGGAATGAAGAAGGCTTTTTTGCCCAATTTGGCCAAATCCATGATGGTGGTATAGCCAGAACGCGCTATAATTAATCGACTTGAATTTATGCATTTCTCCAATAAACCGGTGGTCATAAAGTTGTAAATAGTGAGGTTACCAGATTCTTCAATCCTTTGCTCATCTTCTATAACACCGCTTACAAAAAGCACTTTGCCTTGATAGATTTTAAATTCCTCTAATAATTTTTTCTCTAAAATCTCGCGTTGTGGCTCAGGACCAGACAGCAACACCATAATGTCATAGGATGTCTCACATGATTTTTTTTGAAACCTACTTAATGGTCCAATGTATTTTATGTTGAGTTTTGAATTATCTATATGCCCCATTTCTCCGCTTAAATTAGGCGGGTTTAAAACGTCAGGAACCCAGCATTCATCAAATTTTTTGATAGTATTTTGATGTATTTTTGTGCTGAGCCATGTCGTATTTCCACTTAGTACTTTTAACTGATGGGTTATAAAAACGGATGGTAACTCTTTATGGTAAATTCCAAATCGGTTATCCGAAATAACACCATCAATAGCGTGCGTCTCTACGATTTTTTTGATTGTTTTTTGTTCTTCGCGTATTGTACTTACAATCTTTGGAGAATCTCTAAAAAGTTTAAATTTTAAAAAGTGGCCTTTTTTGGAATAGCTGATATTGTAAGACGGTAATTCCAAGGCTTCCAAATTAGGGAACTCTTTTGTCAAAAGAGCAAGGGCAGCGCCATCACTCGCAAGAATAGGAGTGAAATTGTGCTGAATTAAAGCATGGATGATCGGAATGCAACGCGTGGCATGACCCAATCCCCAATTTAAAGGTGCAATTAATATCTTTTTTTTCATCATGATTTTTGCGAGCGACCACACCTTCCAAAAATTTCAAGGCGTGTCGTTGGCTTTCTCTGCTGTACTTGCCTAATATTAGCAAAGGTTTTGACTAAACAAACAAAAGGCTATTGAACGTTCTTGTAAAGGCAAAAAACGGATGCTGTTCCAAGCTCTCGCACAAATTTAGCAAACATTCAAAAAGAATCTCTTAACATTCGAAGATAAGGAACTTATGGCTTTCATATATTTGATTAATTTTGCCAATTATTAAAAGACAAGCATGTTCAGATGCGTACAACCCTGAAACGACAAACAAGAAACATCTAAAAAGTGGGAAGTAAAAACAAACTCAAGAGATTTAAGGAAAATGAAACCTTTTCAAACGTTTATCAACCGACGAGAGAAGAACTGGTCAATGACAATTTTGATTTGAAAGGACGTTGGAATGCTGAGGTTTTTAAAAACGATCACCCTTTGGTTTTAGAACTGGGGTGTGGCAAAGGAGAATATACTCTTGGTTTGGCAGAGAGATATCCAAATAAAAACTTCATTGGCATAGATATAAAAGGTGCCCGATTTTGGAGAGGTGCAAAAACTGCCGTGGAAGATGACGTTCCAAATGTTGCATTCTTGCGTACGCAAATAGAGCTCATTGACCACGCCTTTGGCAAAAATGAAGTTGACGAAATTTGGATTACCTTCCCAGACCCTCAAATTAAATATAAGCGTACCAAGCACCGTATGACAAATGCTGTTTTTTTGGAGCGCTATAAATCAATCCTTAAGCCAGATGGCGTGGTGCATTTAAAAACGGACAGTGAGTTTATGCATGGTTACACCTTGGGCTTGCTGCATGGTGCAGGGCATGACGTGGTGTATGCTAATCATAATGTATACAAACAAGAGGGAAGTCCTGCGGAAGTCACAGAAATTCAGACGTATTATGAAGGTCAGTATTTAGAAAAAAACAAAGCAATTACCTATATTAGATTCAAAATTAAATAAACTTGAACATTACTGTCATATTTTTACTTGGAATGGTCATCGCCCTTGTTGGTGTTATTCCTCCTGGATTATTGAATATGACAGCGGCCAAAATAAGCCTTAAAGAAGGACATGTAAGAGGCATTATGTTTTCGATTGGTGTTTGTGTCATCGTGTTTTTACAAACCTATATTGCGGCCATGTTCGCAAGATATTTAACCAACCATCAAGATGTGGTTGACGTATTGCAACGTGTGGCATTTGTTATATTTGTGCTGATCACGGTTTATTATCTTCTTATCGCGAAATCAACCCCGAAAAAGGAAATTGAGCCACAGCCCAGAAGTAAGCACAGTCGGTTTTTTCATGGCATGTTTTTATCGGCTATCAATGTATTCCCGATTCCCTATCAGGCTTATATGACCGTTACGTTGGCTTCATTTGGTTGGTTGGAATTCAACAGGCCCATGATTATTTCTTATGTTGGAGGTGCAGTGACGGGAACCTTTGTGATGTTATATATGTATATTTTCTTTTTTGATAAAATCAAAAATAAAAATCTCACCTCTCAAAAAAACATGAACTATATCATTGGTACGATAACTGGTATTATAGCCGTTGTCACTTTGGTCAATATTATAGCAGACCTATGAAACCAGAAACGTTCAATTTTTTTGATAAAGTATATGAGGTTGCCAAACAAATTCCCTACGGTCGCGTAACCAGCTTTGGAGCAATCGCAAACTTTTTGGGCGCAGCTCGAAGCGCACGAATGGTCGGCTATGCCTTAAATGGTTCGGTTGGTAAGGATGTTCCAGCACATCGTGTGGTCAATAGAAAGGGGTTGCTTACTGGTAAACACCATTTTGAAGGCACTAACTTAATGCAGCAACTCTTGGAGAGTGAGGGTGTTATCGTAAAGGATAATCAAGTCCAGAATTTTGATGAAATCTTTTGGGAACCCAGTAAAGAATTATAAATTCCAACTCTCAAAACCGAATTATCAGGCATTGATCATTTCAATCGGATGTTCAGTCTTAGAATTTTGTTCTATTTTTTCCTAATTTCTGTAAAATTTACAAATAATCACATAAAAAATAGTGATAGACCATTTCAATCTTGCCATTGAAATCTTCATGCTTCCAGTTTCCTTCTTCCAGCTATATTAATTATATTTGCACTTTAGAATGATTCTTAATAAAACTAAGCAAAGATTTAACGACGGACTTGTATAACCCTCTTTTTTCTTTGTCTTTTAGCATCTTATAACAATGAAATTACATAAACAAGACATCCTTAGGGCGCTCGAGAGCATTTCTGTTCCTGGCGAGGGTAAAAACATGGTGGAAAGTGGTGCAGTGAAAAACGTAGTTACTTTTGCTGACGAAGTTATTGTAGACATTACTATTTCTAATCCGACACTTCAGGCTAAAAAGAAGACGGAAGTAGAAATTATGAAAACCATCCATGATAAGGTTTACGAAAAAGCAAAAGTTACCGTCAATATAAAGGTGGATGCGCCACCAAAATCGCCAGCCAATACCATTAAAGGGAAAGCCATTCCCGGGATTCAAAATATTATAGCAGTAGCTTCGGGTAAAGGTGGCGTTGGGAAGTCAACGGTTACCGCAAATTTAGCGGTCACTTTGGCTAAAATGGGTTTTAAAGTAGGCATTCTGGATGCTGATATTTATGGACCATCTGTTCCTATCATGTTTGATGTGGAATTAGAAAAGCCTATTGCCATAAATGTCGATGGTAAATCCAAAATGAAACCAGTAGAGAGTTACGGTGTTAAGATTTTGTCTATCGGTTTTTTTACCCAACCAAATCAAGCTGTAGTCTGGCGAGGACCAATGGCGGCAAAGGCTCTTAATCAAATGATTTTTGACGCGCATTGGGGCGAGTTGGATTTTATGCTCATCGATTTACCTCCTGGAACCGGTGATATCCATTTAAGTATTATGCAGTCCTTACCTATCACAGGGGCTGTTATTGTCAGTACCCCGCAAAATGTTGCTTTGGCGGATGCCAAGAAAGGTGTATCCATGTTTCAACAAGAAAGCATAAACGTTCCGGTGTTAGGTATTATTGAAAATATGGCCTATTTTACACCAGCTGAATTACCAGATAACAAATACTATATTTTTGGAAAAGAAGGCGCTAGACACCTCGCCCAAGATTTAGATGTTCCATTTTTAGGTGAAATTCCATTAGTACAAAGCATCCGCGAAGCAGGAGATGTGGGGCGACCTGCAGCTTTACAAACGGCCACGCCTTTGGAAAAAGCCTTTGAAAAATTAACTCAGAACGTCGTGGAAGAAGTAGTCAGACGTAATGACGATCTACCACCTACAGAAGCAATTAAAATTACAACGATGGCTGGATGCTCAGCAGTTAAAAAATAAATAGCAATACCCTTAATTGGTATTGTCAACACCCTTAAATAAGTAATATGACAACCGAAGAACTTAGATTAAATGTTGAGAAAGCACTTGATGAAATCCGTCCATTTCTGCAAAGTGATGGTGGGGACATTGCTTTATTGTCCATTGAAAATGACAATTTGGTAAGAGTACAGTTAGAAGGTGCTTGTGTGGGATGTTCGGTCAATCAAATGACCTTAAAATCGGGAGTTGAAATGACCATTAAAAAATATGCACCACAAATTGAGCATGTCATCAATGTTGATGGCAAATAAAGCAGAGAGAGGTTACTGTCCCGATAGCTATCGGGAAGGTTTTTGTCAATTATCTCTTTAGACATTATTTTCAAAAACATCAGAACCGAATTCTCTACGCAAATGACAAATATCATGAAATTTAAGTTTTATTATTTGGAGTTTTGCGGAATAAAACGAAGTTGAATTAAATGAAATACCACTTTGGCCTGTTGACAGACAGGTTAGTGGCCACTATATGATTAAAACAGATATACTTATCATTGGCGCAGGACCAACAGGACTTTTTGCTGTGTTCGAAGCCGGATTATTAAAAATGAAATGCCACCTTATTGATGCTTTGCCACAACCTGGCGGTCAATGTACAGAGCTTTACCCTAAAAAACCCATCTATGATATTCCTGGATTTCCTGAGATCTTAGCGGGCGATTTAACTAAAAATCTTTTGGAACAGTGTAAGCAGTTTGAACCTGGATTTACTTTGGGTGAGCGGGCAGATACCATTGAAAAACAAGAAGACGGCAGTTTCATTGTCACCACAAATAAGGGCACGAAACACCAAGCTCCAGTAGTCGCTATTGCTGGTGGTTTAGGGAGTTTTGAGCCACGTAAGCCTTTGATTGCCAATATCGGCTATTTTGAAGATAAAGGTGTGGAATACTTTATAAAAGACCCAGAGATTTATAGAAATAAACGTGTGGTCATTTCAGGTGGCGGAGATTCCGCTTTGGATTGGAGCATTTACCTTTCCGATATTGCCAAAGAGGTCACTTTGATCCATAGACGTACTGAATTTAGAGGAGCATTGGATTCTGTGGACAAAGTCCAAGAATTAAAAGATGCCGGAAAAATCAATTTAGTGACACCTGCTGAAGTTATCAATATCGTTGGTGATCATAAAGTTGAGGCGGTGGTAGTTTCTCAAGCCTTAAATATCGAAAAGGAATTTGAGATTGAGTGCGATCATTTTATTCCATTGTTTGGGCTATCTCCTAAACTGGGACCGATTGCAAAATGGGGACTTGAAATCGAAAAAAATGCGATAGTCGTCAACAATGCCTTGGACTATCAAACCAATATCCCTGGAATTTTTGCCATTGGTGATGTGAATACTTACCCTGGTAAATTAAAACTCATTTTGTGCGGTTTTCATGAAGCGACCTTGATGTGCCAGGCTGCGTATCAAATACTTAATCCTGGTAAGCGCTATGTTTTAAAATACACAACGGTAAGTGGTGTTGATGGTTTTGATGGTACACGCAAGGAAGCACCGAAACAAGTTGTGAAGGCAATCGATTAATGTAGTCGGCAGTGAGCAGTTGGCAGTATGCAGATGGCGCTAATAAGTAGTATGCAGTAAGATGTAGTTGTAGATAGAGAATAGAATATTCAATAGGAATTCCAAAACCTCCTGCAAGGTTTCTAAAACATCCTGCAAGGTTTCTAAAACCTTGTAGGTTTAAAACTTATAGCAATTAAAGATTACTTCATGGAACAAGATGTAAAAATCAAAATAACAGATAGAGAAGGTGTTACTCATGAGGTTATGGCGCCCACGGATATGGCCATGAACTTAATGGAGGTCGTTAGAAGCTACGAACTTGCTCCAGAAGGCACCATTGGTACCTGTGGAGGAATGGCCATGTGTGCTTCTTGCCAATGCTATGTTATAAATGGCACTCCGCTGCCAGAAATGCAAGATGAAGAAGAGGCGATGCTATCTGAAGCATTTTATGTGAAAGATAATTCACGATTGAGTTGCCAAATTCCTATTACCCTTGAATTGGAGGGTTTGGAAGTGGAATTGGCGCCCGAATCTTAATTAGCAGAAGACCTGACAGGTTTTAAAAACCTGTCAGGTCTATCGGTCTTTATTCTTTTATTTAAAAACACAAAAAAATGCTTCCGTAAAAAGAAGCATTTTATGTTTTACAAATCGATTGGATAAGAATACCAACCAACTTCAAGATTAATTAGGTTGAACCTAAAGGATTCCTGCCTACGCAGGAATTTTATTTAAAAGCGTTCAAACCAGTAATGTCCAATCCTGTAATCAGTAGGTGGATGTCGTGCGTCCCTTCGTAAGTGATGACGCTTTCAAGGTTCATCGAGTGGCGCATGATGCTGTATTCACCAGTAATTCCCATGCCTCCCAATATTTGACGTGCTTCACGAGCAATGTTGATTGCCATATCAACATTATTTCGTTTTGCCATGGATATTTGTGCTGAGGTTGCCGTTCCATTTTCTCTCATGACTCCAAGTCTCCAAGCCAAGAGTTGTGCTTTGGTGATCTCTGTAATCATTTCGGCCAATTTCTTTTGTTGCAATTGGAATTGTCCAATAGGCTTTCCAAACTGCATGCGCTCTTTGCTATAGCGCAATGCTGTGTCATAACAATCCATAGCAGCTCCAATGGCGCCCCAAGCAATGCCATAACGCGCTGAATCCAAGCATCCTAATGGTGCGCCTAGACCAGATTTATTAGGCAATAAGTTTTCTTTGGGAACTTTAACATTATCAAAAATAAGTTCTCCTGTAGCCGAAGCTCTCAAGGACCATTTATTATGTGTTTCAGGGGTTGAAAAGCCTTCCATACCGCGTTCTACAATCAATCCATGGATTCGGCCTTCTTCGTTCTTAGCCCAAACTACAGCCACTTGACAAAAGGGTGCATTTGAAATCCACATTTTGGCACCATTTAGAAGATAATGATCGCCTTTGTCCTTAAAGTTTGTGGTCATACCTCCTGGATCACTACCATGATCTGGTTCAGTCAGTCCGAAACTTCCCATCCACTCACCACTGGCAAGTTTTGGAAGATATTTTTTACGTTGTTCTTCGTTACCGTATTTCCAGATAGGATACATCACTAATGACGATTGTACAGAAGCTGTACTTCTCACACCAGAATCGCCACGCTCAATTTCCTGCATGATTAGGCCATACGAAATTTGATCTAAGCCAGCACCACCATATTCTACAGGAATATAAGGCCCAAAAGCACCAATTTCGGCAAGGCCGTCGATGATCTGTTTTGGGAATTCCGCTCGTTGAGCATAGTCTTCAATGATTGGGGAAACTTCACGTTTTACCCATTCTCTTGAGGCATCACGTACCAAACGATGTTCGTCATTTAGTAACTCATCAATATTATAATAATCAGGGGCTTGAAACAAATCTGGCTTCATTCTTTTGGATTTAAATTATTGAAACACAAAAGTAACGAAAACGATATCAGGGAACAATTTTAAACTACATTTTGAGATAGAAATCTTTCGTCAGGGCAATATACTCTTCAGTGTACTGGTGCCGTGTAGTTTCGATGATAAGCTCCTTTGGCTCCACTGAAGTTTCCTGAAAAGAGAATTGAAGTAAACTTCGTTTGATTTCTGACTGCGGTGTTCCTTTAACTCTTAGAATCCGGTTGGCATAAAGATGTTCTTTGGATGCTAATACGATAAACTCCTTTTCTTCCGAAAACGGAATGACTACAGAAAAATATCCTTGTGGAGAAAGTAATTTTGACACACTTTCAATAAGCTGCCTGAACGGCATAGCATCCATGAATCGGGCCAAATCACGTTGCTCATTGTCGCTCTTGTATGTGTTTAGGTAAAATGGCGGATTCGAAATAATCAGGTCATATTTCTCTTCGGGTTCTGACTCATCATCAGAGTGATCTTCAACAAACTCCTCCAATGAAGCATGATAACAGAAAAGCCGATCTCCCCAAGGTGAATTTTCGAAATTTTCAACACATTGTTCGTAGGCAGCGTCATCAATTTCGATGGCATCAATAAGTTGGGCGCCGCTGCGTTGTGCCAACATCAATGCTAGGACGCCAGTGCCTGCCCCAATATCTAAAATAGAATAAGGGTGTGCATCCAAAGACGTCCAAGCGCCAAGCAATACCGAATCTGTGCCAATTTTCATGGCGCAACGGTCTTGGTTTATTGTGAATTGTTTGAAGCTAAATCGGTTTTCCATAAGAGTGAAAGTCCTTCCCTTTGTGAAGGATTTAGGATGGCTTATAAGTAGAGATCAATCAACCCTTCTGGTGTGTCAACAATAATTAATTTCTTCTTTTTGTCCACTTTCTTAATAAAGGCATCATTCATCGGAATCAAGATTTCAATCCCATCACGATCAATCTCGAAAAGCGCTTGGGCTGTGGAGTCATTGACAGATTTTACGATGCCGACCTTTCCGAAATTGACATCTTCAACCGTAAATCCGATGATCTCATGAAAATAAAATTTATCGCCCTCAAGCTTAGGTAGAAATTCCAAAGGGAGATAGAGATCAGATTTTAATAAGGCGTCGGCATCCTGTTCGGTGTCCACATCTTCGAATTTAATGCGCAACAATTCTGATTTATGCAATTGAGAGGATTCGATGAAAAATGGCACCAGATTATTGCGAAGATCAACAAAAACGGATTCCATGTCTTCAAACATTTCTGGTTCATCCGTGTCCAATTTTATCAACAGTTCGCCTTTGAAACTGTATTTCTTTACAATTTTCCCAACGAAAAAGCAGTCTTTTTTTAGCATCGGTTCTTTTTTTTTATTTAATCTATAATTTAATTAAGATCCTACATAACGGAGAAAATGTGCCCAATTTAAGTGGGATCTCGCCAAAAGGCGGGATTTGTTCAATAACGCATTCTTTTTATTCCCACCAGTGGGTTTTAAAATCTCGATATTTTAAATATAAAAAGAATGCTATTTCACAAAAAAACTCCGATAGGTCATATCGGAGTTTAAAAGTATAAAAAATAAATTCTTTATTCTTCTGTTTTTGTTTCCGCATCTTCTGCAGGAGTTTCTTCAACTTCTGCAACTTCTTCAGCAGGCGCATTTGCAGCAGCTTCAGCAGCTTCTGCGTCGGCGATAACCTGTGCAGCTTCAGCTTCACGCTTCGCATTTACTTCTTTTTCAGCTTCAAGAGCTTTCGCTTTCGCATCGGCACCAGCCTTTGCTAAACCTTCTTTTTTGGCATCAACTTTACTTGCTTTTTCTTCTAACCAAGCAGCATACTTTTCTTCTGCTTGCTCTTCTGTTAAAGCACCTTTTCTAACACCACCTGCAAGATGATTTTTCAACATGGCCCCTTTGTAAGACAAAATTCCTCTTGCCGTATCAGTAGGTTGTGCACCATTTTGAAGCCAACTTACAGCCAAGTCAACATCTAATTCAATAGTTGCTGGATTGGTTGTAGGATCGTAAGCACCGATTTTCTCTAAGTATTTACCATCTCTTTTTGATCGTGCATCAGCTGCAACAATCCAGAAATAAGGTTTCCCTTTTTTTCCACGTCTTTGTAATCTGATTTTAACTGACATAAATAATTAATTAGTGAGGTTCGCGACCTCTATTATTAATAAGTGCCTGCCCGATATAAACAATTTATATCTTTCAGGCGGGCGCAAAGATACTACAAATATTTTTTTATTGTCAAATTATTTACAGTAAATAAAGTGTGATTAAATACATTTGATGTCCTGAGACACAAATATTTACTGATTAATGAAGAATCAAAGGGTTTCGTCAATGGCAGGAATGGTTTAGGAGCGTCATATCGTGGTGATTTAAATGAGTTGAAGTTGGTTGTTTATTTGAATAAGTGGGCGTAGTGTCCGAAAATGTAAAATTGGCTTTAGTACGTTTGCTCTTTAAAAAGGTCTTAGGTTTTAAATACCTTCCGTTTTATGCTAATGAAAAGCTTATTTTTCGTTTATTTAGCCTCTAAATAAGTTGCTTTAATTTAATACTATGAGAAAAATTGTCTTGTTTTTAATTACAATTTCGACATTATATGGGTGTGGTGATGAGGTGCAATTTAATACGCCTGCGCTGCAAGGAAATAAAAACTATCAACTTTGGCGCGCTACTTATTTTGACGCTGTACTTGGTGAAAATGGCAAACTGACTATCAATGCTGGAAACAAACTTGAGAAAATGAATTTTGTGCTGTCGTCACTTCAGCAAGGAACCTATAGTTTATCTGAAATGAGTGATTCAAAAATCAATTTTTTAGATCTTGAAAACATTTCATATTCTACGATTAACCCACAAAATCCAGAGGGCAATTTTGATATGGAAAATGGGCAAGTGATTATAACGGAATTTGATGGAAATACAATTACTGGAACCTTTAGATTTATTGCCTTTTCGGCAGACGGTTTGGATTCCGTAGGATTCAATGAAGGAATATTCTATAAAGTGCCAGTACGATAATGTAAAGAATCATGAATGAATTTAAATGGCAACGTTTTTAGAGCATAATTATGGTGCCTTTGTCGCAATGGAACGCAGATGACGCCATTTAGGCTTGTTTTCACTGATTTTCAAACGCGTATTGAACAGAACTTCACAGATCGTCTTATTGGAGTTTTCAATTTTAAATTTGCTGCTTCTTGAGTTGTCTTAATTCCCAAAACTTTCTGTTACTGCATCCCTTCTATTTAAAAATAGAGCATAATACATTTAGAAACTTACTATTATAGTTGATATGGCCTAATTAACCACAACGATGCTTTTTTTTGTTGGCAACTGTTTATAACTTTCCCTTTAAAAAAGCGTTATTTATATGTAATTTTAAAAACTTTTCTTTCATAGAAAAAATCCAGCAATTTCAGCCATTTTAAGCTCAAACAGTCGTGAATTCGTGGTCAAATACGCAGCCATTTAGAAATTGTTTCAAATAATGTTTGAAAAACGATCCTATGATTGTGGGTTTGAGGAAAAGTAATAAGTATAGTCATAACATTTTTCCCCTTTGGGGAAATTAAAAGGGGATTTTTTATGTATTTAATATTCGATACCGAAACTACAGGATTACCAAAACGTTGGGATGCGCCCATTACCGATACGGACAACTGGCCAAGATGCATCCAAATTGCATGGCAATTGCACGATGGCATGGGGAATTGTATTGAACATGAGGACTATCTGGTGCAACCTGACGGATTTAATATCCCTTATGATGCTGAGAAAATCCACGGTATTTCGACCGAATTGGCACAACAACAAGGTGTTCCACTATCTGAAGTATTAGAGAAATTTAATGCTGCTTTGGCAAAAGCCAAATTTGTGGTGGGTCAGAATGTCGGTTTCGACCTGAATATAATGGGAGCGGAGTTCCATCGTGAAGCTGTGGTCAATAATTTACAGGAACTTCCGGTTTTGGATACTTGTACTGAACATACCGCAAACTTATGTCAACTCCCTGGAGGACGTTACGGTAGGTTCAAATTGCCAACCTTAACGGAGTTGCACGAGTTTCTTTTTAGTACACCTTTTTCAGAAGCTCACAACGCTACCGCCGATGTTGAAGCAACAACGCGCTGTTTCTTGGAGTTGATAAGACGTGAGGAGTACACCCAGGAACAGTTGGATGTATCGCCAGATTATTTCGAGAATTTTAAAGAGGCAAATCCGGCAACAATTCAGCTTATCGGATTAAAGCACATCAACTTAAAGGCTGAAAGTGCGAAAATCAAAAAACAGATTGAGGCACTCCAAGAATCTGACGAGCCGACAAAAAAGGAGATTGCCCAAAATATAGAAGAGCTAAAAGAAGTGGAATTTGTGCATTTGCACAACCACTCTCAATTCTCTGTATTGCAATCTACCATTAGCGTTCCTCAATTGGTAGCCATAGCAGCGGAGCAAAATATGCCTGCGGTGGCGCTTACTGACCATGCCAATATGATGGGAGCCTTTCACTTTATAAGAGCGGTTGGTAATCATAATAAAACTGTTGAAGCAAAAAATAAAGCTGCGGAAGAGCGCGGTGAAACACCTACCGAAAAAATAATCAAACCCATTCTTGGCTGTGAGTTTTTTGTATGTGAAGACCATAAAGATAAGTCGCGAAAGGATAATGGTTATCAGATTGTCATCTTGGCCAAAAATAAAAACGGCTACCATAACTTATCCAAATTGTCATCGCATGCTTTTGTGGATGGCTTTTATTATCTGCCACGGATTGATAAGAAGCTGATCCAACAGTACAAGGAAGATTTAATTGTATTGACCGGGAATCTCTATGGCGAAGTTCCAAGTAAGATTTTGAATATTGGTGAAAACCAAGCAGAGGAAGCACTGCTCTGGTGGAAAGAAGAATTTGGCGACGATCTGTATATCGAATTGATGCGCCATAATCAGGAAGATGAAAATCGTGTGAATCCTGTGTTGATTGATTTTGCAAGAAAACATGATATCAAGTTGGTGGCTACCAACAATACCTATTATAGTAAGAAAGAAGATGCCAATGCGCACGATATTTTGTTGTGTGTCAAAGATGGTGAGAAGCAGGCCACTCCAATCGGTCGCGGCAGAGGTTATCGTTACGGGATGCCTAACCAGGAATATTATTTCAAGTCTTCAGAAGAGATGAAAAAACTCTTTAAGGACATTCCGGAAGCCATCTCCAATATTCAGGAAGTGGTGGACAAGATTGAGGCATTTGAATTGGCAAGAGATGTACTGTTGCCGGCATTCGGAATTCCTGACGAATTCAAGCATGAAGAAGATCTTATCGATAAAGGTAAACGGGGAGAGAATGCCTATTTGCGCCATATTACCTATGAAGGCGCCAAAAAACGTTATCCGGAACTTACGGATGAAATTAGAGAACGCATCGACTTTGAGTTGAGTGTTATTGAAAATACGGGATATCCTGGGTACTTCTTGATTGTTGAGGACTTTATCAGGGAAGCACGGAATATGGACGTTTCCGTAGGTCCAGGGCGTGGATCTGCCGCAGGTTCGGTAGTAGCCTATTGCCTGAAGATTACCAATATTGATCCGCTCATGTACAATCTGCTTTTTGAGCGTTTCTTGAATCCGGACCGTATCAGCATGCCAGATATTGATATCGATTTTGATGATGAAGGGCGAAGCAAGGTGATGGATTATGTCATCCAGAAATATGGAAGTAACCAAGTGGCTCAAATCATTACTTATGGTACGATGGCGGCCAAATCCTCTATCAGAGATACCGCAAGAGTTTTAGATCTGCCACTTTTTGATGCCGATAGGATTTCGAAACTGATCCCTACCATGTCCAAATTGAGTAAAATATTTGGTTATGACGAAAAACAACTCAGTAAAGCGTTCAGGTCTGAGGATTTAGAGAAAGTAAACGAGTTGCTCAATATCGCCGATGGATCTGGCTTGGAGGCTGAAACTCTTAATTTGGCACGAATTCTTGAAGGATCTGTAAGAAATACCGGAATTCACGCTTGTGGGGTGATCATTACCCCTGATGATATTACAAAATTCGTCCCGGTAGCTACCGCTAAGGATTCTGATTTGTATGTGACCCAATTTGACAACTCTGTTGTGGAGGATGCGGGATTGCTGAAAATGGATTTCTTGGGATTAAAAACCTTGACCTTAATTAAGGATACAGTGAAAATTGTGAAAGCAAAACACGATATTCTGCTGGACCCAGATACTTTTCCTTTAGATGATGAATTGACTTACGAGCTCTTCCAAAAGGGCGAAACCGTTGGGGTGTTTCAGTATGAATCGCCAGGGATGCAAAAACATCTCAAGGAATTGAAACCAACCGTCTTTGAGGATTTGATTGCAATGAACGCTTTGTATCGCCCAGGGCCAATGGAATACATTCCGAGTTTTACCCGACGTAAGCATGGTGATGAAGAGATTGAATATGACCTCCCTGCGATGGAGGAGTATTTAAAAGAAACTTACGGTATTACCGTTTACCAAGAGCAGGTGATGTTGCTGTCCCAAAAGTTAGCCGATTTCACTAAGGGGGAAGCTGACGTTTTGCGTAAGGCGATGGGTAAGAAGCAAATTGCAGTTTTGGACAAAATGAAACCAAAATTCATTGCCCAAGCGGAAGCAAATGGTCATGACGCTAAAAAATTGGAAAAAATTTGGAAGGACTGGGAAGCCTTTGCGAGTTATGCGTTTAATAAATCACATTCAACTTGTTACGCGTGGATAGCCTATCAAACCGCCTATTTAAAAGCACATTACCCTGCCGAATATATGGCTGCGGTATTGAGCAATAACATGAACGACATCAAGCAAGTGACTTTCTTTATGGAAGAGTGCAAGCGCATGAAATTAAACGTGCTTGGACCTGATGTCAATGAATCCTTTTATAAATTTTCTGTAAATAAAGACTATGCGGTTCGTTTTGGAATGGGGGCCATAAAAGGTGTTGGACAAGGAGCGGTGATGACCATTGTGGAAAATCGAAGAAAAGATGGCCAATATAAATCCATTTTCGATTTTGCAAAACGAGTAGATTTAAGAGCAGCAAACAAAAAAGCCTTTGAGAATTTGGCTTTGGCTGGCGGGTTTGATTGTTTCACAGATACCCATAGAGCACAGTATTTTCAGGATGAAGGCGACGGAATTACCTTTCTGGAGAAAGCCATAAAGTATGGCAATAAACATCAGGAAAATGAAAATTCAGCCCAGGTAAGCTTGTTTGGCGATGCCAGTGATGTCCAAATCGCAGAGCCTTTGGTCCCACCTTGTGAAGAATGGGGTACTATGGAAAAATTGGCACAGGAACGTGAAGTGGTCGGAATCTATATCTCCGGGCATCCACTTGATGATTTTAAGGTAGAAATGAAGACTTTCTGCAATGCGACTCTGGCACATTTTGCAAATTTGGAACCTTTTGTGAATCGTGAAATGACATTTGGTGGTGTAGTGACCAATGTGGAACACCGTGTTAGCAAGCAAGGTAAAGGTTGGGCCATGTTTACTATTGAAGATTATACGGATAGTTTTGAATTCCGGATATTTGGAGAGGAATACCTGAGATTCAGACACTTTTTAGTGAGAAGTTCATTTGTGTATGTTAGAGTGTATGTTAAAGAAGGTTGGATCAATAAAGAGACGGGTAAGAGAACCGATCCGAGATTGCAGTTTTCCAATTTTCAGTTGTTGCATGACGTCATGGATACCTATGCTAAAAAATTGTCCATCCAATTGGAGATAAAAGATTTGAAAGAGACCAAAATTAAGGCGCTTGAGGATGTTTTAAGAATGCATGAAGGTAACCATGCGCTTAATTTCTTAGTGTACGATACAGAAGAGAAAATGAAATTACACATGCCGAGTAGGAAGCAAAAGGTGAGAATTTCTCAGGAGTTGCTCGATGAACTTGACAACCAGAATGTGTATTATAAGTTGAATTAACCAAGGCCTGCGATGGTAGGTACATCATGATAAGAAGATGAGTGTATACAATTCCCGCGCAGGCGGGAATCCTTTTAAACTCGTTAATCTAATAATGAGAAGATTTGTTTTGATATAAATCGCCATGGATTCCTTCACAATGTTTAAATCATGAGCTTTTGGATGCTTATGTTAGTTATAATTTTCCAAATTTATACATGGGATTGCAATGGGATTCTTTTTATAGGATTAGTGAATTTAGCATAACAAGAACTATTAGTTAACAAATGTAGTTGTGATCGAAAGCCCGGTTCATGTGCCCTGAAAATCATCATAACCATCGCAAATCCAGCTATAAGCAAAACAAATGTTAAGCCTATAAGGATTGGTAAATATTTTGACTAATTTTGTCTCTTTAAGTGAAAAACAACAATTAAAACATAGAAAATATGGCATTAGAAATAACAGATGCGAATTTTGAAGAAACGGTTTTGAAAAGTGATAAGCCTGTAGTAGTAGATTTTTGGGCCGCTTGGTGTGGACCATGTAGAATGGTTGGGCCAATCATTGACCAAATTAGCGATGAGTACGAAGGTAAGGCCATTGTTGGTAAAGTAGACGTTGATGCAAATCAAGAGTTTGCTGCCAAGTATGGTGTGCGTAACATTCCAACGGTTTTAGTTTTCCAAAACGGAGAAGTAGTTGGAAGACAAGTTGGTGTGGCTCCAAAGAACGCCTATACTGACGCTATTGATGCGCTTCTATAGTCGTTAATTACAGAGAAGCAACTGCCGTCATAATCGATTCAGAGTAAATAATTATGATGTGATGTGATATCTGTCATCAAAAAAGCATAATATTCGGATAATATGATAAAAGGTTTGCTGTAATGGCAAACCTTTTTTTATTTTAGATAAAAATTTAAACTTATAAAATGAGCAATAAATTAAAAATACAAGATCTTATCGATAGTAAATTGATAGAAGAGCGTAAAGTGTTTCTTTGGGGGCAAGTAGATGATAAATCTGCAAAACATGTTATTGACCGATTAATGTATTTGGACGCTTTGGAGACCAAAGACATCCATTTATACATCAATAGTCCGGGAGGCTATGTGACTTCGGGCTTTGCAGTTTATGATTGCATGAAATCCTTAAAAAGTGAGGTGTCCACAATCTGTACAGGATTTGCCGCCTCTATGGGTTCGATCTTATTGTCAGCAGGAGAAAAAGGAAAACGTTTTATCCAGCCACACGCACGTGTGATGATCCACCAACCAAGTGGCGGTGCGCGTGGGCCAGCAAGTGATATTGAAATTACGGCACAGGAAATATTGAAAACCAAAGAATTGAGTGCGCGTTTATTGGCAGAAAATTGTGGTCAGACCATTGAAAAGGTGATGAAAGATTTTAACCGCGACCATTGGATGGGTGCAGAGGAATCTGTGGCTTATGGGATTGTGGATAAAATAATTAAATAAGTATTAAGTATCAAGTACAAAGTATTAAGACTGAAGTGTCCTCAATTTCGGTCTTAATGCTTAATTTCAAAAGCAAAGTGGTCTAATATCTAAATTGATGAACTTACAGGCAGAACTCAATAAAACGGGAGGTTTTAAAAACCTTGAACTCCTCGCCAAACAAGTGGTTGAAGGATTTATTGCTGGAATGCACAAAAGTCCGTTTCATGGGTTTTCGGCGGAATTTGCTGAGCATAAGATTTACAATCAAGGTGAAAGTACCAAACATATTGATTGGAAACTGTACGCTAAAACAGATAAGTTGTTTACCAAGCGCTATGATGAGGAAACCAATTTGCGTTGCCACTTGATTATTGATAACAGTAGCTCTATGCATTATCCTGAAATGAAGGAGTTCTCAATAAGCAATCTTAATAAGATAGCCTTTTCAGCACTAGCTTCAGCCAGTTTAATGCATATTCTTAAAAAACAACGTGATGCCGTGGGCATGAGTATTTACAGTGATGCTTATGATTATTACGCACCAGAAAAGGGCAGTGAGCGCCATCATCAAATGTTGTTGAGCGAATTGAGCAAGACTGTAGTTTCAAAACCAGTTAACAAACAAACGGAAACTTATACCTATCTCCACCAGATTGCCGAGAAAATACATCGGAGATCGTTGATTTTCTTTTTTACCGATATGTTTCAAACAACAGCTGACGAAGCAAGACTGATTGAAGCGTTAAGGCATTTAAAACATAAAAAGCACGAAGTAGTTTTGTTTCATGTGTTCGATAAGGACAAGGAGTTGACTTTTGATTTTGAAAACACACCAAAACGTTTTATAGATGTTGAAACGGGTGAACACATCAATTTGTACCCAGAAACCATTAAAGAAGATTATGAACGGGCTGTGGGCTCTTATTTTGATGAATTGCGACTAAAATGTGGTCAATATCAAATTAAATATGTGGAGGCAGACATCACAAAAGATTTCGATAAAATCCTGACAACATACATGGTAGAGCGCGGAAAATTTAAGTAAGTAATAATTTTGTAAAAAATGAGCTAAATTGTTTGCGATATTGAAAATGCAGTGTATATTTGCACTCGCATTAACGCAACGGTCTGGTAGTTCAGCTGGTTAGAATGCCGCCCTGTCACGGCGGAGGTCGCGGGTTCGAGTCCCGTCCAGACCGCAATAATGCTAAGAAGCTCTAAAGAAATTTGGAGCTTTTTTTGGCAAGATTCCCATCGGCATGGGAAGAAGATGTTGTGTTGTTTCCTAATCCCGATAGCTATCGGGACGGAACGTAGTGATACCAAAGCAATTTGGTATTCCGATGAGAAGCTTTCCTTTTCTGTTTTTAACAGAATCGGGATGCTTTTTTGTTTTTCATCGAATATATTTTACATTCCTCTCTTAATAATTTTGTTAATAACTTTTTTATAATATATTTGTCACTCTTAAATAAGCCCCTAAACCAACTTGTTTCAAGAATAATTTAATCCATTTTTTTACAAGGTGTTATTGCATGTCCTTACTTCCCTCGACATGAAATTGCAATACTAGAGCTTTTTATGCTCAGAAATTAATAATCCATTCTTCCCTCGAATGGCATTTTTTATGCCCAATTATTAATTAACTAAAATAGTATATAACCCCCTAAATTGTAATTAAATGAAAACTTTAAAAATTACTTTATTACTTGCTTTATTTTTAATGGTATCTAGCCAAACTGACACAGCGCCTTCTCAAACTAAATCGGAAGCAAATAAGTACGAACAGTCAAAAACCCAATTTGACTTGTTGGCACACTCACGAAGCGGGATTCGTATTCCAACCCAAGGATAGATTTTAATGTCTTTATAAAAAGCATGAGCTCTTATTGTTATTAATAAGAGCTTTCTGCGTTGGCCTAAATTAAACCGTAGAGATTGAATAAATTATTATAAATTTGGAAGCATTCAAATAAAATAATCCAGCGTGTTCAGGTTAAGTTTCCTAATTGTACTTTTATTTTTTTTCGGATCGAGCGTCTATTCCCAAAAGAAGTTGGAGTCGCCTGAATACGATAGTATCCTAAAGTTTCAATCGCTCAGTAAAAATAATAAGCTAACTCTTGCGGAGCAATTTGCCTATGCAAAAAAAGCAGTGGCGCTTGCAACTGCATTGAAGATTGATTCTGTCATCATTAAGGCAAATCATAATTATTCCTTGCTGTGCATTTATACCGGTGATTTTGATGAATTTAAAAGGATCAATTTCAAAACCCTAAAGCTTTCAAAATCAATCAAGGACTCCTTGGCCATGGCTATTGCCAACCATAACTTGGGTTGGTACCATCATCAAAATAGGGTTCAAAATGATAGTGCCTATTATTATTATTCTAAAGCCTATAAGATTTCTGAACAGTTGGCGCTTACGTCACGTCAGGTAGAGATATTAATAAACATCTCAGAAATTCAAGGCCTTGAAAAAGATTATATAGGTAGTGAAGAAAGTGCGATCGAGGCCATAAAGTTGGCTGAACATCTTCCTAAGGATGAGTATATGATGGATAGTTTATGGTTGCTCTATACAAGGATCGGTACAGGGGCCACGACCATCAAAGTATGGGATAGAGCGCTTGAGTATCATGAGAAAGCCTACGCTATTGCTAAAAAAATGAAAGAGGGGTTCATCTTGCAGTTGTCTTCAGAAAACAATATGGCACATGTCTATAAGGAAATGGGTGATTATAAAAAAGCATTGACGCTATATGAAGGTATTTTAGATTATAAAGAGTTATTTGAAATAGAGCCTGATTTTTATGCCTTGATTTTGGACAATGTGGCTTACGCAAGATTTCTGAATGGGAGTAAGGATTTTGAACAGTTGGAGCATATGTTTGAAAGAGCGTATCATATTTCTGATAGTCTCAAAGATCCTGTGACCATGCTCTATGTGACCATTGATCTTTCAAAATTTTATAAAGCTCGAGGCCTGAAAGACAAAGCATTAAAGTATGCCGAAGAATCTTACCATTTGGCAAATGATATTTCGTCTAACGACATCCTACTAGAATCCATGGTTCTGCTCTCTGAATTAAAACCAGGAGAGGAAGGAAAAGTTTATTTGAAAGAGCACATCAAATTAAGTGATAGTCTCTTGGCTTATGAACGTGGCATCAGAAACAGGTTTGCGCGCATTGAGTTTGAGACCGATCAAATGGAATTGGAAAATGAGCGGATTGCCGCAGCGAAAATGTGGTGGACCATTAGCTCCATTGTGTTATTGGTGGGCTCCATCTTGGTCTATATTATTTTCACACAGCGGAACAAAAACAAGGCATTGAAGTTTAGACAAGACCAGCAATTGGCCAATGAAGAGATTTATAATTTAATGTTATCACAACAGGACAAAGTTGATGGTGCAAGAGCAGAAGAAAAAAAGCGTATTTCGCAGGAGCTGCATGATGGTGTTTTAGGACGGCTTTTTGGTACGCGATTGAGTTTGGACAGCTATAATTTAAATGAAGGAAAGGAAGCGGTTCAGGTAAGATCAAAATATATTTCTGAATTGCAGGCCATTGAAAACGATATTCGGAAGATTTCTCACGATTTAAGCACCGATTTTGTATCAGGCTCCGGATTTATGGATATTTTGAAAGAGTTGATTGAGAAACAAACTGAAGCCTACCAGCTGGGCTATGATTTTGATTATACTGACGATATCAATTGGGACGTTGTTTCGAATAAAACCAAAATTAATATTTACAGAATGGTCCAGGAATCACTCCAAAACATCTACAAGCACGCTAAAGCTAAAACCGTTAAAATTAGCTTTCAACTAAAAAAATCTGTAATTTGCTTGTTAATTATTGATGATGGTATTGGCTTCGATACAAATAAGAGTAAGAAAGGCATCGGTCTAAAAAACATCAATTCCCGAGTAAAGGAGCTCAATGGAACGGTGACATTCCATTCAAAAATTGATCAAGGCACAAGCATAAAAGTAAAAATCCCCTATACAACCTAAAACCAATGCAACACATTCATATATTGATGGTAGATGACCATCCTATCATAATTGAGGGTTACCAAAATACTTTGATGGCATCCAAGAAAGAAAACCAAATTTTACGCATAGATACTGCAAATGACTGTGACACCGCCAATCAATTATTGCAGCGTGCCGCAAATGAAAAACCTTATGATATTTGCTTTTTTGATATCAGCCTGCCCAGTTCCGTAGATGGCAAATTGACATCAGGGGAAGATTTGGCCAAAATGACTCGGGACATCATGCCCAATGCCAAAATAGTTATTCTGACGATGTTCGATGAATCCTATAGGGTGCATAGCATTATTAAGGATATTAATCCCGACGGATTTTTGATTAAAAGCGATATGACGTCCAGTGAATTGGCTGAGGCCTTCCAACATATTTTATCTTCGCCACCTTATTATAGTAGTACTGTTAGCAATTTTCTGAAAAAAACGGTTACCACCGACATTTATGTTGATGACATCAATCGGAAAATTCTACATCTTTTGTCGCAAGGCATTAGGACAGTTACTCTAAGAGAGCATATCAATTTATCTATGAGTGCTATTGAAAAACGCAAAAAGCAACTCAAGCTTTTGTTCTCTGTAGATGATGGAAAGGATGAAACTCTGATTGAAAAGGCACGAAAAAAAGGCTTTATTTAATAAAAAGTGTTAAAGTTTCTCTTTTTTTGATTTTTGAGAATTCTCCAAAACCCTACAGCGCCTAAAGACTACGGTTTTTCCGCAACAAGTTTACGGTTTTACCGTAACAAAATGTCAATTCTCTTTTCTATATTTGAGTTGTCAACAATAATTAATTAATCCCTCTAAGTAATTTGTTGAGTTAATAGCAAAAAAAGTAAAAACCTAATAGTTGACCGTCTGGAAAGCTTTTAGGTTTTTTTAGTGAAACCCGAAACCCAAAAGCGAAGCGCATTGGGTTTTGTTGGTTGTCCCGATAGCTATCGGGATAATCCCGCCCGATTGGTATCGGGATTGGCGGAATCTAAACCCAAAACCCAAAAACGAAGTACATCCAATTTTTCAACTGTCAAATCTGTAGTTCCTCGTTTACAATAACGTGAATTTCCGCTCTTTAATATCTTATTGATACTCCAAGATATTTATAAATACTTTTCCCACTTCTATATTATTTTCAATCTTTTAAACTAAAATGTTAGTTTCAACTAATATTTTAGTTATATTAGCTTTGTCAAAGTAAAGGAATATGAAATTTTAATGTCCTTAACCATGATAAATTTCTAAATTAACTAAAAAAATTCCTGCCTCCGCAGACTGTTATTATGAAACAACTTACAAAAGCCGAAGAAGAGATCATGCAGGTGTTATGGCAACTGCAGAAAGCCAATGTCAAACAGATTATAGAAGAATTGCCCAAACCAAAGCCTGCCTATAATACGGTATCGACGATTGTGCGGATTTTGGAAAGCAAAGGATTTGTGGATTATGAAAAGCAGGGCAAGGGACATATTTATTTTCCGTTGTTGCCAAAAACGGAATACAGCAACCAAAGTATTAATATGCTGGTAGATAATTATTTTCAAGGCTCTTTCAAAAGCATGGTCTCATTTTTTGTCAAGAAAAATGATTTGAGCTTAAAGGATATGGAATCGATTTTAAAGGAGATCAATAAAAAAGACGACTAATTATGTTACACTACATCTTACAGACCATTGCGTTTCAAGTGTTCTTTTTGATCATTTACGATGTGTTTTTAAAAAACGAAACTTTCTTTAATTGGAATCGTGCGTATTTGATCGGTACGGCGTTCTTGTCGTTTACCTTACCTTTTCTAAAATTTGAGAGCATCAAAGCCATCGTTCCTGAGCCTATGGTCGTCCGACTGCCAGAAGTCATCATTGGCGACGTTTCGCCAACATTTGACAACACTGTATTGGTGATGGGATCAGAGCAAATTACAGAGCAAGCGGCAGGTTTTTCTTGGACTTACGTTTGGATTGTGGGAATGGTCTTGGCGGCATTAATTTTAGCCTATAAGATCATTAAGATTGGCAGAATGCTCTACAAAAATCCGCAACGTTGGCAAGGTGACGCCCTGATTGTGTTTTTGTTGAACAGTAGTGCAGCCTTCTCTTTTTTCCATTATATCTTTTTGGGAACTGATATTTCAGCTGAAAAGAAAGAACATATCCTACAGCATGAAATGGTGCATGTTAAAGAAAAACACAGTTGGGATTTACTGGTCTTCGAGATCTTGAGAATTGTGTTTTGGTTCAACCCATTAATATATATCTATCAAAACAAGCTTTCCAATTTGCACGAGTTCATCGCCGATGCAAAAGCCGTCAAGTACAAAGGCAAATCGGCCTATTATCAAAATTTGCTGTCCCAGGTTTTTGAGACCCAGCAGATCTCCTTCATCAATCCATTTTTCAAAAAATCATTAACCCGCCTGAACGTATTTGGAAAACAATTTACATTCAATAACGGGCAGGTCAAAAAACGAATCGTCATGTTAAGCAAATCAAAATCAAAACAGATCCGTCTCATTAAATATGTCCTCCTGGTTCCTATTGTTATGGGCATGTTGATGTACACGTCGTCTTATGCGAGTGAAATAAAAGATCCTTTTCCAGTGTTTCAAAATGAAGCGTTGGATCAGGAATTAAACTTTAAGGAATTGGTGGACAAATATTATAATGAAATTGTTGAAATGGCAGCAACTCAAAATACCGGTATAGGAAATATCTTTTGGGAATACCGCAAAAATGCTGGATTCTTTATCCTAAACGAAAATGAACTGGCTAAAAATCAGGCCTTTATGAAGTATATACGTTTAAAACTACCGGTTAAAAAGATAACTGATGGAGAAAGTAAAGAAGCTAATGAAGGGGTTTATGGACAAATCACAAAAGAATACACAACTTATGAAGAATATCTCGCTTATAAAAAAACAGATCAAGCAAAAAGAGATTGGGAAAGTAAAGCAAGAGGTGGTGAACTGCGCTTGGTGGTTGAAGATATGAAGAATTTAACAGCATCAGAAAATAAACTGAGAGCCGAAAAATTAGAGTTGATAAATAAAGATGATTTCTATCACACCTTGATTATGACCGATGGTAAAGCAAGTACATCACTAAATTTTGGTAAAAAAGATAAAGAAGGGGAAAACGAAGATTTCGAATCCTATGACATTGAAGTGCCATTTGCCGTGATTGAGGAAGTGCCATTGTTTGACGGATGTGTAGCATCAGGGTCAAACGAAAATGATAAGAGATGTACCTCTGATAAGGTAGCCCAGTTTGTCAATAAAAACTTCAACGTCGATATTGCTACAGAACAGAATCTTGAAGGAAGACAGCGCATCAATGTCATTTTTAAAATTGACGAGAAGGGAAAGATTAGAGATGTCATGGCAAGAGCGCCACATCCAGCGTTGGAAGCGGAAGCCGTTAGGGTCATTCAATCCATGCCAGATTTTACGCCCGGCAAACAAAAAGGAAAAACCGTCACGGTGCCATATAGCTTGCCAATTCTGTTTCAGGTGCAGAATGATAATGTTAGTGCTGAAAAAGCGGAGAAGAAAGTTGTAAGGGATTCAAATGAAATCATAGAAATCGTTGAAACCCGCGACCAAAATATAGATGATCGGATAGAAGTGCCTTACGCCGTAATTGACCAACCACCGTTATTCGATGGTTGTGAAGCATCCGGTTCTAAGGACCATGATAGACGATGTACCTCTGATAATATAGCGCAGTTTGTCAATAAAAACTTCAACATCGATATTGCTACAGAACTGAACCTTAAAGGAAGACAGCGCATCAACGTCATTTTTAAAATTGGCGAGGACGGAAAAGTTCGAGATGTCATGGCAAGAGCCCCTCATCCAGCTTTGGAAGTCGAGGCAGTTAGGGTCATTCAATCCATGCCCGATTTCATCCCTGGTAAACAAAAAGGAAAAACTGTGACGGTGCCTTATAGCCTACCAATTTTGTTTCAGGTTCAAGCGGATGCACCGGGAACAAATAATGGAAACAAAGATCAGTCAGAACAGGATTATCTTAAAGCCTTGCAATCAAAAGAGCAGAAAAAGATAGTGGATGAAACGGAAATTCCTTATGCCGTTGTAGATGAAGTGCCTGTATTTCCATCTTGTGAAACTTTAGATTTAAATGAAGATCGTAAAAAATGTACTTCTGATAAAATCGCCTCCTTCGTCAATAAAAACTTCAATCCCAAACTGGCCAAAGAAATAGGCTTGACTGGAAGACAGCGCATGAACGCGATTTTTAAAATAGGTACTGACGGCACAATTTTGAACATTAGAGCGAGAGCTAAACATCCAGAATTAGAAAAGGAGCTAATCCGTGTCATAAAAGCCTTGCCTAAACTGAAGCCTGGCAAACAAAATGGTAAAGCAGTAATTGTGTCTTATAGCCTTCCTGTAATTTTTCAAGTCCCATAAAGTTTTATAGTCATGTCCAAGCTTCTTCTACTTATGTTTTTCCCTCTTTGTACTATTGCCCAGCATGTAGATTTCGAAAATATGTCTGATGAGCAACTTCAATTTACACTTGAAAAGGAACTCTTGGATATGGAACATAGAGGCGCCACCCCGCCGTTGATTTTTGCAAAGTTTATTGTGGAGACCGATCAATACATTCAGTCTCGCGAGGCTTATTATAGGTTTGTAGTTCATTTGAATTATGTGGCAGATAAAATGTTGGCCATGAAAATGGAAAATGGAAGTGATACTGCGAGCGATTTTGAAAGGTCCAAAAAATTAAAAAATCATAAAACCTATCAGGATTACGTCAATTATAGAAAAATTGATAAAGCCAGGGAACACTGGGAAAACAGTACCCAAGACGGTATTTTGAAATTGGTGGTGGCGAATCATGAACAATTTACTAAGGCCGAACAAAAACGTTTTGACGGTCTCATTATTTTACTGAATAGAGATCCTTATTTTACCCACTTAAATATTACTGATGGCAAAATCACTAAAAGGATTATGCCCAATATCAATTAATGGCCATCATGATTAAATACTGTACTCTTTTAATAATTACGTTGCTCACATGGTCCATCCAAGCGCAGGACGTTCTCTTAAAGCGAGCAGACAGCTTGTATGCGCACGGCAACTATTCTAAAGCCATTGAGGCGTATGAAACCTATGAGCAGCAAGATCTAGTCTATGAAAAGATGGCCAAAGCTTATCTGGCACTTGGTAACTATGACTTGGCTTTAAAAAACTATGATCTTGCGCTCAATGCTTTTCCTGAGGATGCGCTCATCAAGTATGATTATGCCAAATTGCTGTCCAGAAGCAAGAAACTCAATGATGCTGTGGTGTTGTTCAGTGAACTGGTATATCTCGATTATAGAAATCCAAATTACCATTACGAGTTGGGTCTTGTTTTTGAAAAGCAAGGCGATTCCACAGCGATGAAAAGATTTCATTCGGCGTATGAGCTCGATTCCACTCATCAAAAAGCCATTTATAAAATTGGCAGGTATTTTTTGGCAAAACGAAAACATGAGTCATCACTCCGTTATATCAACAAGGGTTTGGAGAGTTATGCCGACAATGTGGAGTTGATCAATTTAAAAGCACTTAATTATTATTGGAAAGAGGATTATAAGGAATCTTCACTATGGTTTGAGAAATTATTGGCTTTGGGTGAAAACTCTCAGTTTATCCATGAAAAATTGAGTTTCTGCTACGCCCAACAAGCCTTGTATGAGAAAGCGATTGTTCATGCGAATCAAGCCGTAAGTTTCGATCCAAAAAGCGCAACCAATCTTTATATTTTGGGACAGCTGTACGAAACTGTTAAGGATTATGCATCTGCGGAAAAGTGGATTTCTGAGGCTTTGTTCATCATGGATCAGCCATTAAACGCCGAATACACCAAATTGGCCACCGTTTTAAATCAGCAAGGAAAATATCAGCAAGCCATTGCCGCGCTTCAAAATGCAATAAAGGAGAATCCTCAGGATGAGACGGCACAATTCTTTTTGGTGCGTACTAAGGACGAATATTATGCCGACAGAGACTCCAAAATTAAGGTCTATGAAGTTTTTAAGGAAAAGTTTCCCAAAAGCGTCTATATTCCTTTTGCTAATAGACGCTTGAGAGAGCTTAAGGATGAGAAATTCATGAAATCTGAATAAGCAACGAGGTGCTATATTTTTAACGCAATTCCGATATCCAGTGGGAATGAAGGGTTGCGCCAATATCGCAATGCTTTATTCTATTCGCATATTAAAACTTTACTTGCTCTGACGGTTAGGGGTTTGGATTCTAAGTTTTGGGTTCAGAGTTTTGGATTCAAAGTTTCGAGTTTCGAGTTTGAGCATGGCTGAATGGAATTGGCTATTACAATTTCATTTCCGCTCCTTACGTTCTTAACGTTTTTTCGTTGCGCTCCTTGCGGTTAAGTTTTAGCATAAGAACTATCCTCTAAAACGAAAATAATTTTCCGATCGCGATCAAGCTCAACTATCAAATCCCATTGACACAAATAAATTAATGAACAGAACGGCTTCGAGTGAATTTATTCTCTAAAAAAATTGTATTTTTCAGCTTCAGTACTCAATGAAATGAAGCCATTATTACTTGTTTTTTTTATCCTACTGTGCTCTTGTGATTATTTTCAATCCAAAAAAGTGTCCCCCGAACAACTTTTGGAAGAAGAAATGCAGGCTATCAATTGGAATGACGTGGATGAGTACCCGACGTTTTCTGATTGTGATACAGCAACTACAAATCAAGAAAAAAAAGCTTGTTTTGAAAACCACCTTCATGAATTGCTCACGTCTCATTTAGAAAAACAAATAATTATAGTTACTGAAGATGTTTCAGATACGGTGCTACTGAAAATTCATATTGATAAAACTGGACAATTTTCCATCCGTAATATTGATATGGATGCGATGACTAAAGCTCAAATCCCACATTTGGACAGCATTTTGAGGCATAGTTTTGATTCACTTCCAAAAATTTATCCTGCCATTAAACGCAGTCAGCAAGTGGCTACCGAATTTAGTTTACCGGTCATTGTCAACATTAACTAGTTGACGTTAAATTTGAGTCCAAGGGTGATATCCGAAGAAAAGTTGCCTTGGTTTTTAAAAAAGATGGCAAAAATCTGGTTATAGCTCAGATTGGCATAGATGCTATTGCTCAATTTTACGTCGGCACCCAATCCAATAATTAGCGGAATATCGAATGCGGTTTCATTAACATGCTCGCTACTTATAATGTCGTCATCAACACCGGTAATGGTGGCTTTTGTGAAATTTAGGGTTGCAAATTTTGCGTCGCCGTAAACACTAAATCTTGACGTCTGAACAAATCGATAGCGATACCCTAAGGAAAGCTCCGTAGTTTTATATTTGAAATCATCTTTTTCAGCCACATGACGCAACTGTAAATAGCCAGAATGCCTTTTGTTCGCACTCATGAGCATTTCAATCTCTGCACCAAATACGGCCGATTTTACATTCTGAGGATTGCCCACAAACGGACTGTTGGTGATGCCTCCAAAAATACCCAAGCGGATTTCAGGGTTGAAATTAGCGTTCATGGATACATAATCTGGGTCGACAGAGGAGTTATAGCGGTCAATAAAACGCGCTAAGCTTGGTATGCTCAACTTGACGTTGGATATATCTATGGTGTTGTTGGTAAGATCTTTTAAGGTCGATTTATATTGTTCCTGATAAGCATTGTCGGCATTTTTCGTGTTGGTCAATTCCACCAACTGATGGTCTTGAGTCTTTATGAAATAGCGATACTGATTATCAATAATATTCCATAACAAGCCCAAAGGGCCTTCGGCGGCAGTTTTTAAATGAACAGATTGGCCGTCAATAGTATAGGTTTCTTGGGCAAAGATCAAAGTGGAGCTGAATAAAAAAATTGCAATTAGAATTAATTTTTTCATAAAACAGGATTTGGATGAATGTAAATCTACAAAAAGAAATGATAGCGCACTATTTTTTATAGCTTCTATCTTTCCATTTAAAGCCCTTAAATACAGCTAAGAAGGTCACTAAAACACTAAAGAATGGATAGAGAAATGATGATAAAAAGTAATATTTTAAATGGTGTTTCTGATTGAAGAAATTGGCAGCTTTATAAATCAATAGAAAATCAATGCAGAATTTTATGAGGAAAATAATTAGTAAATGTAGAGGTTTCATAATGCCGATAGCAGCTAATAAGACACAGCTAACCAAAAGCGCATTTTGGCTTAAAACGATCAGTCCCACAAGTTTTCCGAACCAATTTTTATAAGCACTCGATTTGGCTGCCCAACGCACGCGCTGTTCAATCAGATCAGACCATGAAGTTAATGCAAATGTAGAAACGACAGCGCCTTGGCATTTTAAATAATGCACCTTGTTTGAACTTTGTTCTGTGGCTTTTTCAAGTAAAAACACATCATCGCCACTGGCTATTTCTGAGTTGCCTTGAAAGCCATTGAGCGTTTTAAATAATTCTTTTTTATAAGCCAAATTAGCGCCATTGCATAAAAATGGTCTTTTTATGCCAAAGCCTCCAATTGTTGCGCCTTGCAAACTCAATACATCCGAAAGTTGGAAGTTTTGTAAAAAACCTTGGCTATTGGCGTAGGTTATTGGCGCAGCAATAAAGTCAGGCTCTTGTTTTTGGATGAACGCATCAAAGCTGTCCAACCAATATTTTGGAAGTATACCATCGGCATCTGTAGTCACGATCCAATCATATTTAGCCTGTGAAATGGCCAAACTAATGGCATCTTTTTTTGGTGAATTGCTGGACTTTATATTTTTAACTATTTTGAAGTCGATGGGAGAGGTTCCGTTATTTATCAAAGTGGAATTTAGCATCTGAACCGAAGTGTCATCAGAATCATCATCTACAAAAATAATTTCGAAATAGTCCTTTGGATAAGTGAGGTTTAAAATCGATTCCAACAGTGTCGGGAGCATTTTTTCCTCATTCCTAAAGGGAATAATAATGCTAAAACGTGTTATTGGTTTATGTTGGCTCAGCTCAAAGGTTTTAATGCGGTCAAAACCCAAGCTAAAATTCGCAATAAGGACGACGTAAATTAAAGTGATACCGATACAAATGAAAATAAAAATCATGATACGGTTTCAGGTAGTTTGAACCTAAGCACATGGTAGCTGCCAATCACGCTCGGGAGTACAAAATTTAAAATCCACATGCAGGTGACAATGGACAAAATAATTGACTCAGAAACACCAATTAATCCGAATAAATAAATTGCAACACCGCCTTTAATGACGACATCGAAAATAAAAATTGACGGAATAATTGACGTTAAAAGGTACATGCTTGAGATGGCGACCATGGCTTCCAAATAGCTCATGTCCACCCCAAATAAGAATAACAGATAATAAAATTGAAAGGAAAAAATGAGATAGCGGAATAGAGAATACAGAAGTACTTTAAGCGTAATCTTTATGGAAATACACTTCATAAAATCAATTAGTTTGTAAAATATTTTTGTCTGTTTACTTAACCATTTCGCTTTCAAAGTCCAAATAAGCAAAAGACTTGTAGTTACAATCACAGCAAGCCAAATGATGATACCGCTATAGTTCAATTCAGGTTCAAATCGGAGCACAAAGTAAATAAATCCAACAGATCCAAAAATAGTGGTCATTGCCATTTGTGCACTATTTCCGAGTAAATTCAGAAACATTATTTTTTTTCGAAGATGCGATTGAAAGTACATCGCCTTGGCCCCATAATCGCCAATGCGGTTCGGGGTCAATAAAGAGGCGGTAAGTGCTCCTAAACTTTGTGATTTGGCTTCAATAAATGAAATTCTCATAACGGCACTTACTAAAGTCTGCCATTTCTGGATTTCTAAAAACCAGTTAAAAAGGCTCAAAAACAATAAGATTAATACTGTCATTGATGAAATAGAGCTGAATTTTATCAAATTTTGGATGAATTCTCCAAAACTCAAATCTCCATTTTGAAATAATTTCGAATATATGAAGTAAAAAGCAGCAACAACAAGACTTAATTTAATAAGTACAAGTAAGAATTGTTTAGTTTTGTAGGAGATTGCCGTTAACATAGTCACAAATTAAATGATAATTAGCTTATGACGCCTTATTTTAAAACACAAAACTTTAGTTGGCTATTGTTTTTAGCACTTATGGTCAGCTCATTGAGTATGGCTCAAAAAGATGTAGAAAAATGGAAATTACAGCTTGCTATAGGAATTAATAACCCAATTGATAGAGGGCAAGATGACGGTTATTATTCCAAGTATGTCAATTTTCCCACTGTTAATTTAGGGGTGCAGCATATGTTTTCCAGTAATTTGGGAGCAAAACTAGACTTGGGATACAATAGAGCCTCGTCAGAAACAGGATCTATTCCTTATAAAATGAATTATACACGCATCAATGTTCAAGCGGTTTATGATTTTAAAGATCTGTTCACTTTCCTGCCACCTCCAATTGGCGTTGTAGCCCATGCAGGGCCAGGTGTGAGCATGACTAAACCTTTGGGGAGTTATGCCAATAACACCTATAGCTATGTCAATGTTTTAGGCGGATTGGAAGTGCATTATAGATTGTCAGAATCTGTATCCATTTTTGCTGATGGGGGTTATGCCTATTCGCTATCAGGAAAGGATAAATATGATGTGGATACAGATGGATTTTCATTTAACGGTGATTTAATGTATGTTGCTTTCGGGGTATCTATATCTTTGAGCGGATGCCATTATTGTTATTAAATGATAAAAGAAAAAATTATTTTAGGAATTGATCCAGGTACCACCATTATGGGTTTCGGTCTTATAAAAGTGGTTGGTAAAAACATGTTATTTTTACAACTTAACGAACTCGATCTCAAAAAATATGACGACCACTATCTCAAACTCAAGCTTATATTTGAACGCACCATTGAACTCATTGATACGCATCATCCCGATGAAATAGCTATTGAAGCACCCTTTTTCGGCAAGAACGTGCAAAGTATGTTGAAGTTGGGGCGTGCCCAAGGTGTGGCCATGGCAGCGGGATTAAGTAGGGAAATTCCGATCACAGAATATGCTCCAAAAAAAATTAAAATGGCAATTACTGGAAATGGAAGTGCCAGTAAAGAACAAGTTGCTAAAATGCTTCAAAGTTTGTTGGGTTTGAAAACCTTACCAAAAAACCTTGATTCCATGGATGGCTTGGCCGCAGCGGTTTGCCATTTTTATAATTCAGGTAAAATTGAGATCGGTAAAAATTATACTGGATGGGCTGCTTTTGTGAAACAGAACAGTGCCCCAGCTTCCAAAGGAGGCGTAAGAAATAATCCGATTGTTGATTTGAGAAAGAAGAAAAGATGAGAGTTAGTTGACAGTCTTCAGTCGGCAGTCAGCAATAAGAAGTCGGCAATTGGGAGTCTCAGTTTTCAATTTTAGTACATTCTATATATGACTTTGTCGAATAGCTTTTTTACTTTCGTTAATCAAATCTGTCGAATTTTTAAATTAGTTTAGTAAAAGGCTCGAATGATCTTAGGAAATAACCATTAAAATAAAAGACTTAATCCATTTTGACAAACAAAGAGACTATCCATTCAAGTAAGAGTTCTTCCCCTTCGGGGAAGTTAGATGGGGCCTTCGGCATCTACATCCACATCCCATTTTGCAAACAAGCCTGTCACTACTGCGACTTCCATTTTTCGACCTCATTAAAGAAGAAAGATGAATTGGTCAATGCCTTAGCAAAAGAACTGGTTTTGCGAAAAGATGAATTCAAAAACCAAAACGTCGACACCATCTATTTCGGTGGCGGCACCCCGTCATTATTATCGATTGAAGAGTTGCAGTTTTTAATTGATGAGGTTTACAAAATCTATGATGTATCTGAAAGTCCAGAAATTACGATAGAAGTCAATCCCGACGATTTAACACACCAGAAGCTTAACGATTATTCAGATTCACCTATCAATCGTCTTTCTATCGGCATTCAATCCTTTTTCGAGGAAGACTTAAAACTGATGAATCGCGCACACAATTCAGAAGAAGCCAAAAGATGTTTGGAAGAAGCCACCAAACACTTCGATAATATTTCTATCGATTTAATTTACGGCATTCCAGGAATGAGCAACGAGCGCTGGATTCAAAATTTAGAGACTGCCTTAGCATTCAATATTCCCCATATTTCAAGCTATGCCTTGACCGTCGAGCCAAAAACAGCTTTGGCTAGCTTTATCAAAAAAGGCATCATTAAAAATGTAGATGATGATTTGGCACAAGAGCAATTTCACATCATGATTGAAAAACTGGAAGCTGCTGGCTTTATTCACTACGAACTTTCCAATTTTGGAAAACCAGAGTATTTCAGCAGAAACAATTCAGCCTATTGGCAAGGCAAACCGTATTTGGGCATTGGACCTTCGGCACATTCTTTTGACGGGAAAAATCGTAGTTGGAACGTTAGAAATAATTCAAAATACATCAATTCTTTAGAAAAGAATATACTTCCCATAGAAACAGAAACCCTTTCTGCAACTGATAAATACAATGAATATGTGATGACAGGATTGCGAACCATTTGGGGTGTTTCCTTGGAAAAAGTAGAGCAGGAATTCGGAGAAAAATACAAAACCTATCTGCTGGAGCAATCCCAAAAACATATTATTGAACAATTATTGTATCTTGACGATGGCAAATTGCTAGTCACCAAAAAAGGTAAGTTTTTGAGTGATGGCATAGCTTCTGATTTATTTATGTTGAATTAAAGAAAAGATAACTCTCTCAGGGTTTGAAACCCTGAGAGAGCTTTGAGAGCGTTCTAAATAATATGGCGTCATTAGATAAAATACAATTCGGTCATTATTACCATATCTATAATAGGGGAAACAATGGTGTTGCTATTTTCTTTGATGAAGAAAATTACAGATATTTTCTTTCACTCTATCTAAAGTATATTTATCCTGTAGCAGATACTTATTGTTGGTGCTTGCTAAAAAACCACTTTCATTTTTTAATCAGGATTAGAGAACTTGATGAAATCAAGATAGAACAATTAAATTATTCCACGAACATTAGAATAAACATAAAAAAAGTTAATCCGTCAAAGCAATTTTCACATCTGTTCAATGCTTACACACAAGCTGTAAATAAAAAGTATGACCGAACCGGAAGCGTGTTTGAAAAACCTTTCAAAAGAAAAACAGTATCTTCTCAGGATTATTTCAGAAAATTGATTTTTTATATCCATAATAATCCAGTTCATCACCGATTAGTGGATACAATTTCAGATTATAAATGGTCTTCTTACCATTCAATCCTATCATCTAAGCCAACTTATATATTAAAAAATGACGTCATTGAGCTGTTTGACGATTTGCCGAATTTTAATATATATCATGCCAAGAATCAAGATTTTGAAGATGTTAAATCTTTAATTTTGGAGTGATTTTAAACCCTCTCAGGGTTTCAAACCCAGCCCTCTCAGGGTTTCGAACCCTGAGAGGGATAAGTGATAAAAAAAAGTTGAAATACAAGTAAAATGATGAAAACAACCATACAATACCAGTCAAATACTTACGAGATAGACTTATCTCAACCCCTTGATATATCCATTCCTCTGCGTGCTTCAAAAACAAATGTGAATGCGTGGTATATTGGAGAACCGAAAATTGAACCTGTTAAAACGCGTGATTGGATTGGAAATGTGAAAGCGGGGGGTGCGGTCAACTTTAACAATATTTATTTCAATCCACACGCCCATGGTACGCATACGGAGTGTATTGGTCATATTACAGAAGAATTCCACTCCATCAATAAAAATTTGAAGCAGTTTTTCTTTACTGCGGAATTGATTTCTGTCGCTCCGGAAAATTATATGAACGACACGGTCATTTCCAGGCAACAAATAGAGGTGTTGTTGAAAGGTAAAATACCTGAAGCATTGGTTATTAGGACACTTCCAAATACAAAAGGCAAAAAAAGCCGACAGTATTCTGAAACCAATTGGACCTATTTAACCGAAGAAGCAATGGTATTTATGAGAGAAAAAGGTATCAAGCATCTGTTGATCGATTTGCCAAGTGTGGATCGGGAGCATGATGGTGGAAAGCTGACTTCCCACAAAGCTTTTTGGGATTTTGATGGCGAGAGAAGGATGGATTGCACCATCACTGAACTCATCTATGTTAAAAATAAAATAGAGGACGGTAGTTATCTGTTAAATCTGCAGATAGCTCCGTTTGCGAATGATGCAACACCGAGTAAACCTGTATTATTTAAAATTTTCGAGTGACATGAAAACGACTTTGAGATTTGAAGAATTGGCCATGTTCGGGCTGGGAATCTTTGCTTTTAACCAATTAGATTTTGCCTGGTGGTGGTTTTTGGTTCTGATCTTGACCCCGGATATTGGAATGCTTGGATACTTGGTGAATTCAAAAATTGGCGCGCTCAGTTATAACCTTTTTCATCATAAAGGGATGGCCATTTTAGTTTACTTTTTGGGTCTTTATCTTGCCAATGATGTCTTGCAACTTGTGGGAATCATCTTATTTTCGCATTCAGCTTTTGATCGAGTTTTTGGTTATGGATTAAAATACCAAAGCTCTTTTAATGATACGCACTTGGGACTTCTAAAAAATGACAGTAATCACCCATTGAAATAGTGAAATGAACCATTATTGAATTGAGTTTATTGTTTAAATTTAAAGAGTTTAAACGGGCTTATGAAACATCATGTTTCATTTTTATATCTGCATTTTGGCTATTCCCAAACCAATTATCAAAAAGATAGTTTAACAATTCTTGCAACTCTACACTATAGCCGCCATAGAGATCCTTGACCAGCTTGTAGTCATTTTCTTTTGACGCATCTAGATAATGATGTTCCAGATCGGATTTGGGGTTTTTTTCTAAAAAACGTTCATATTTATGTTGTTTATAAGATAAAATATAAATGATTCTGTATGAATTGAAAACGAAAAACTCAAAAGGCTTTTGTTTGGAACAACTTTTTTCTTTCTTATTTCCGTCATAAACATAAACTTTAATAAAACCGAAGCTGGTGTTGAAAAGGAAATTTAAGTTTACCACGTCCAGTAAAGACCGTCGTAAATAGGTGTCCTGATTTTTTGGATTGAAGAGACGATACGTAAATGGGTTGGAAATTATTTCATCTAAGTAGCGATGGTAACATATTGATAGAAAGTGGGAAACATAAGAATATTTGAAAGGAATGATAGGATTTGGTCTGTTTTTTTCGATTATATTTAAGAGTTGATTAACAGGTTAGTCTGAAAAGGTTCTGATTTTACCAATATAGACTAACGATAGCTGTTTATGGATTTGGAGCTATTTGTACATCTGCAGAGGATCATAAATAAAGTAAAAAGGCATTGAAATGATTCTTGAGACCGTTTTTCCAGATGAAACCTCCAAATGAAGCCTGAAAACAACTAAAATCAGTAGAATGGATAAGACATCAAAAAATATACAAATTAACAAGAATATACTTTGTTGTATGATGTATGTTTTTGGTATGGCTCAACTTTTTGGTCAATCCCAAGTATCTTTTAGGCAATTATCGGTTCATGACGGTCTTTCTCAAAATAGTGTGGTTTCTGTCACTCAAGACAGTATAGGCTATTTATGGTTAGCTACACAGGATGGTCTCAATAAGTATGACGGGCATCAATTTGAAATATTTAACGAGTTTTTTGTCGATATTACACGGCCCGATTACAGTTATTTGGGCCAAATTTATACCGATAGGGATGGCAATATTATTACAATTCCTATATCTAAAAACCCCCAAATCTATAATAAAAAGGAAAATAGATTTACTTCGTTTTCAAATTTGCAAGATGTCAGTACCGTATTTCAGGATCGTAAAAAAAATTACTGGTTTGGGACCTACGCATCTGGTGTATTCAAGAAAGATTTTACAAGCGGCAGGATGGTTTCTGTGCTTTCATCCTACCAAATAAAGACTATTTTTTCAATTGCTGAAGATCCTCAGGGAACGCTTTGGATTACTAGTCAGGGAAAAATCATAAGTATCGATCAAGACGGTGCCATCCAAAATTATTTTCCGGATGGCGATACAGATTCGAAAGTAAATTACAGCAAATTAATAGCAGATGGATTAGATGGGATTTGGCTAGGGACCTACGGGAATGGTTTGTGGCATAAGGATGGTGAATCGTCTGATTTTAAACGGATCAATGCTCTAAATGAAGATGATTTTGAGTTGCCGGACAATCTGAATATCTTATCGATGCATTTAGATAAAAAAAACAGATTGTGGGTAGGAACTTTTGGCAACGGACTTTTTAAACTGAATCTCAACAGTTCTCAGATAAAACATTTTGAAGTAAAAAAACAAGATCCAAGAGCCATACGTCACAATGACATTCTATGCATTTTTGAAGACTACACGGGCACGCTGTGGTTTGGAACCGATGGCGCGGGAATTAGTTTTTATGATGAATATCTTGAGAAATTCAATTTCATAAATAATAACCAAACTCCGGAAGGTATCCATATTGATTTGGTGAGAGCCATCCATGTGGATAAGAATAAAAAGGTTTGGATTGGTACCAGCGGCAAAGGTCTTTCTGCCTATTCACCGCAAACTAACCAATGGAAAACCTATGTCAGATCGAAGAACGGTTTGAGTTCTAACCGAATAGTGAGTTTATTTACAGATGATGTTGAAGATGAGTTGTGGATTGGAACACAAGAAGGTGGTTTAAACATCTTGCAGGCCAATGGAAGAATAACCCATTACAACCATACGACCAGCATAGCCCTTCCTGCGCAAACCATTTGGAGTATTTTAAAAGACGAAGCTCAAAATATTTGGCTTTCAACCAGGGATAATGGACTGATTCAATTTGATAAATATAAAGGGGTTTTAAAAATAATTGATGCTTCAAAGGGTTTAATGAGCAACAATATAAGAATTACCATCCCCGGCGAAAAGGATAAGCTCTGGATTGGTACAGAGGAAGATGGTGTTTTTTCATTTAACACTAAAACTGAAGTTATTACGGATGTCTTGAAAGATTTTCAGGTTGAAGATAAAAGTTTATTTAAAAAAATAAAATCGCTTTATTACGATAACAAGGGTCTGTTATGGGTAGGGACCAACGGGGATGGACTCGTGGTTTTTGACATTAAGAACGGCGAATATTACCAATACACCATGGAAGACGGTTTGCCAAATAATGTGATTTATGCCATTCTTCCAGATTCAGAAAACAATCTATGGTTGAGTTCCAATAGAGGGATTACTATGATAGAACCTCCGGAAAATCTTAAACACAAACCAGTCATAGTCAATTATAATAATTATGACGGATTGGCCACCGAGTTCAATACAGGAGCCTATTTTAAGGCCAAAAACAATAGTCTTTATTTTGGCGGGTTAGAGGGGTTCTATTGGTTCAATCCTGCCGAGATTCAAGAGAATAAAGTCATTCCAAAAACAGTTTTGACCAATTTCGAGGTGTTTAATAGAAGTCTCCCTTTAACCAATGATACTATCCTTAATTATAAGCAAAATACGTTATCATTTACATTTTCAAGTTTACAGTTTTCGCTTCCTAAGAAAAATAATTATCGTTATAAGTTAGAGAATTATGATCAAGATTGGATCGACTCCAAGTTTACCAATAAGGTGAGATACACCAATTTGGCTTCAGGAAATTACCAGTTTTTAGTAAAATCAAGTAATTATGATGGTGTTTGGAATGACGTGCCGGAAAGTCTTTCTTTTGTTATCTCAAAACCATGGTATTTAAGTAATTGGATGCTTTTTGCCTATATTTTTCTGAGCATGGTATTGGCTTTTCTCACCTATTATTATTTTAAATGGCGTTGGAAAATGCAGTTGGACTTAAAACAGGAAAAAGAAGAATCGGTGCGATTAAAGCGGTTGGACGAATACAAAACAAAACTATACACCAATTTGGCCCATGAATTTCGGTCGCCGTTAACGCTCATCACCGCGCCAATAAAAAAGCAATTGCTTCGCAATGATTTAAAGTCAGAAGCAAAAAACGATCTGAAATTAGTAGAACGTAACACTAACCAACTCTTAAACTTGGTCGATCAATTGCTGGAATTATCAAAGTTGGAATCTGGGAAGTTGAGACTCAAGGTGAAGCAGCATGATTTAGGATTGTATTTAAAGGTAATTACGGAATCCTTTCAATTTTTGGCAGAGCAACATGGATTGAAACTTAAAGCCTCCATTCCGGAGATTGAGAATGCGTGGTTTGATGCAGATATTGTTGAAAAAATAGTAAACAACCTTTTTTCTAATGCTATAAAATATACGTCAAAAGGGGGAGAGATTTATTTACACGTGAAAGAAGATCATCTGGGGCGGTGTAAAATGACTTTTATAAACGATATCGATGGCATCGTAGAACAGAATATTTCCAAGATATTTAATCGATTTCATCAAATCAATGAAGATTCGGAAGGCTCTGGGATTGGTCTTTCCTTAGTTAAGGAACTCGCTACTTTAGCCCACGGCACTATTGAGGCCTCCTATTTAGGAACCACAAAAATGAAATTTGTAATCAATTTACCCATTAGAAAAGAGGCTTTTTCCGAAAACGAGATCGATTATACAGTACCCTTTCAAACGATTGAATCGCACCTAGAGATAACGCCAAAGAACAAACAGCCCAATACAAAGCCAATCGCCTTGGTGGTTGATGATAACCAGGATATTCGAAACTTCATTAAATCGTTGCTGACCGCTGATTTTAGGGTGATCAAGGCGAAAAACGGATCTGAAGGTATTGAAAAAGCGTTTAAGCACATTCCTGATATTATCATTTCGGATGTGGTCATGCCGATAAAGACTGGATTTGAACTCTGTAAAACCTTAAAACAGGATGATCGAACGTCCCATATTCCGATTATTATGCTGACCGGAAAAACAGATGAAACCAATGAGATTATAGGTTTGGCCACTGGTGCAGATGACTATATTACAAAGCCATTTAATCCCCGAACGTTTCAAATTAAGATTCATAATATTATAGAAAATCGGAAAAAATTACATAAACGCTACCAACAGGATAATCTCTTTAGGCCTCAGGAAATTGCGGTAACATCAGCCGATGAAGTCTTTTTGAAAAAGGTTCAAAAAATATTGGATCAAAACTTATCTGATCCAGAGTTTAATGCCGATACGTTCAGTAAGCAGGTCGGTATGAGCCGAATGCAACTGCACCGAAAAATGTTGGCCTATACAGGACTTTCTACGTCAAATTTCATAAGATCACAACGCTTGAAACAAGCCACACTTATTCTGCAAGCTTCCGAATATAGCATCAATGAAGTGGCCTATATGGTCGGATTTAATACTCCTTCCTATTTTATAAAATGTTTTAAGAAACTCTACGGAGAGACACCTAACGAGTATCTAAAAAAATAGCAAATTCCCCGTCAAATGGCCTCAATGTTACACCTGTTCTATAGGTTGTTACAAATATGGTATCCCTTTACAAATCTCCTATCTAAATTTGTTTGCATAGTGCTTCATTAGTATTTAGACTAAAAATCACTATGAATGGAATTTAAAAACAACTGTGTTTTTTGTTCCACTAAAGATCAATCACCTAAAAATCAAACATAATGAAAACTAAAATGATCCTATGCCTGATTGTATTGGGTTTTGCAGTACAGAACACCTATTCACAGAGACGACAGTTGAAATCTACCAAAGTAGTATTTGTAGTGAATAAAAAGTCCAACAAGATTGAAGGTTTAGAGCTCTTCGAAAAAGAAAGCACTGAAATGCTGGTTAAAAAGTATCCTAAAAAGAAGTTCTTTTTAGGCGTGTTAAAAGGCAATTATAAAATGGAGAATAATCGGATGAAACCAAATAAAGGAGCAGTCATTACCATGTATACGGATAAAAAGAAATTACCCGGAGATATGTTCCTTCCTGGAGATATGTTTCTTCCTGGCGACATGTTTCTTCCTGGAGATATGTTTCTTCCAGGTGACATGTTCTCACTTGATAGATCAAAGTTTGAAGTTAAAGAAGTGAATGCTTCACAATTAATTTTTAATACCCTATAACTCATGAAAACGCTAAAAGTTAAAACAAATCTGTCTCATTATTTGATATTATTACTGTGTTGCCTGGTTTTTGTCCCAGATGCGAATGCACAGTTTCTTAAAAAACTCAAAAAGCGAGTAGAACAAAAAGTAGAGAATGCAGTTATCGAAAAAACGGCCAATAAGGCCGCTGAAAAAGCGACCAAATCCATGGACAAAATGTTTGACATCAATCCGTTTGGAGGAAGTAAAGAAAAGGCAGATCCTTCTTTGGTTGCCGATAATTATGATTTCACTTGGAAATATTCATTAAAAATGTCCACTAAAGAAGGGGAGATCGTTTTTGATTATTATCTAAAACCTGATGCAGCTTATTTCGGATTCACTTCTGCAATGATGAACAATATGTTCACGGTCATGGATACTGATCATAATATAATGGCTGTATTTATGGCGTCTGATGGTAACAATATTGGTATGGTCAATCAAATGCCAGAGATAGATTTAGAGGAAGCCAATGAAGTACCAGAAAATTTCACTTTTGAAACCTTGCCTGACAAAACCATAAACGGATATGATTGTAAAGGCGTCAAAGCGGTCAATGAGGACTATGAGATGACCATGTATTTTATTACGGATGCCGAAATAAGCTTTGATGACATTTATAAAAACAGCAGGACAAAAATTCCTGATGCGCTCAAGGATTATTTCAATGAAGACGATAAAATTCTAATGATCCATATGGATATGAGAAATCTTAAAAATAAAAAAGAGAATGCCACCATGGAATGTATAGGGCTTGAGGAAGTTCAAAAGTCGATCAACAAATCTGATTATACATTCATGTAGTAGATCATTAAAAATCAAATAATCATCTAAATAAGAAAGTCATGAAAAAACTACTACTTTTTTTGCTGAGCGTAACGTTTACAGTTACCCTATTTTCACAAACGACCTATACGGTTAACAGTGTGGACAATCTACCTGATAACAATATTAATGACACGGTTTGTGCAGATGTCAACGGGAATTGCACTTTGAGAGCTGCCATTCAAAATGCAAATAAAACCAGCACGAAGGATGTCATTCATTTCAATATTTCTGGCACGGGACCATTTGTCATTGCGGTTATGGATGATATATTACCATCTATCACGAGACCTATTATCATCGATGGACGTACTCAGCCTGGTTATACTAATGCACCTCTCATCGAGATAGATGGCAATGCATTACCAACAGATAGAAATGGGCTACAACTTATAGGGAGTTCTGAGGGTAGTGAAATTTACGGATTAAGTATTGGTGGCTTTAAACGTTTAGTGGACTATCCATTTAGTCGGGGTTATGGGATATATGCAAATACTGGGAATCATATTATTCAGGCCAATTATATTGGGATGAGGGGAGATGGAACGACCGTTAATGCCAACACTGGTGATGGTATGTATTTCAGAAATTCGGGCGGAAACCTTGTTGGAGGAGTCCAACCAAATCAGGGGAATTTAATTTCAGGAAACCGGGCAGCCGGAGTTACTTTTGAAGGCCTCGCCACAAATTCTGCCGCTACTAATAATAGGGTTCAAGGTAACTTAATTGGTACGGATATTACTGGGACTTTAAATAGAGGAAACGTTTATAATGTTCAATTTTTAAATGCCCACAACAATATTCTGGGAGGCAATACAGAGGCGGCCCGTAATATTATTTCTGGAAGCTATTCTGAAACTGATGACAAGGTAGGAACTGGAATCGCAGTTTCAGGACCGGAGGCTTATGGTAATAAAATTATCGGAAACTATATTGGTACGGATATTACGGGAACCAAATCCATTCCCAATGTAAGAGGCGGAATTTTTGTGCTGTTTGGAGCCCATGATAATGAGATTGGAACCGATCAAGTGGGAGAAGGAAACCTAATTTCCGGAAATGGACTATTTGGCCTTTATTTTCAAGGTGATGACACTTTAGATTCTGTGAGTTCCAATACAGTTCAAGGAAACTATATTGGTGTTGATGTTACCGGAACTATCGCCCTGCCTAACGGAAGGGGCATAATTATGAATGGAGGACAAACCAATAATAATAGCATTGGTGGCACTTCAGTAAATTCTCGAAATGTGATCTCGGGGAATGATACCGGGATTTCTTTAACTAGTGGTAGGAATAACCTGGTGATCGGAAATTACATAGGATTAAACGCTGCGGGCAATGGGGCGGTGCCTAATGCCATAGGAGTATCCATTAGAGCTGCCTCGACAAACACGACCGTTGGAGGTGCTGATCCATCCAATCGAAACATTATTTCTGGAAATAGCAATTTTGGAATTTCAGTTTCTGGGATTGGACACAATATTCAGAATAATTATATAGGATTAAATGCGCAGGGCACAGGAGTCATCAGCAATGGTTACGAAGGCTTAATCTTAGGCGGAACATTAACCGATACCAAGGTGTCCCACAATACGATTTCGGGTAACGGTACCATTATGGGCCGATCCATAAACGTGAGTTTTGTTTTAGCAGAGGAGGTTCATTTCTATAGCAATAAAGTAGGAACATTGCCCGACGGGAATACGGGAGTTATCAATGTGGGCGTTGGTTTGACATTGAATAGTTCCAGTAATAATAGGATAGGAGGTACTACTGCAGCTGAAGGGAATATCTTCGGCAATCATGGTACCCATGGCATACTCATGGTTGAAAACTCGAGTAACAATAGCGTAGGGTATAATTCTATAGGCGTGGGTTTAGACGGTACTTCCAATATTGGAAATAACTATAGCGGTATCTTCATTACAGGTGCCAACACAGGTAATTCCATCAAGTATAACCGTATAGCAAATAACCAAACAGGCATAGAGTTAAGTCCTTCTTCAGGAACTCCAACTCAAGTATCCATTTTGGAGAACAGCATTTTTGATAATTCTTATATAGGAATTCATCTGGTGGGTGCAACTAAAAATGATATTGGCGATGCTGATACAGGGCCTAATAATCTTCAAAACACCCCAGAAATCAGTACCATTACGTATATGGGAGGAGGTCAGATAGAAATCATCTATGCCGTTCCAAGTTCCGTGACCAACTCTGCCTATCCTTTATGGATTGAGTTTTTTGGGGCAACCAATGATCAAGGCAAATTTTTTATAGATTCAGATTCATATACCGCTCCAGGAGTTAAAACCGTAACTATAGAGCTTCCTAGTGGTTATGATCCCGCTGATTATGAAAACATTGTCGCTACGGCCACCGATGCCAATGGAAATACATCAGAATTTGGAGTGAATGTTAGTTATACCTTATCTGTTTCACAATTAGAACATCAAATGGTCAAACTTTATCCCAATCCAGTTACCGATAAATTATTTATTCAATCGCCATCTTCAAAAAATTTCAATTTAAAACTGGTCAATAGTTTGGGGCAACTTGTAATGAGTCAAGATAGTAATAGTGCTTCCGCAGAATTGGATCTATCGTCATTATCAAGAGGCCTATATGTTTTGAACGTGATGGATGACAATAGGAATTTCCAAACAATTAAAATCATTAAAAACTAGTAAATAATGAATGTGAAAAAACATCTAAAAATTGTCATGTTCCTTGCGCTATTTTCTTCATGCCAAGACCAGAAAGAGGAAGGGTCAAGTTTAAAATAAGGTTGGAGATGGGAGAATTATGTCTAACTCAATTGATTTTAAATAGAAATTAAGGGGGCAAAAGGGCTGAAAAATAAAGCCTATAATTGGAATTCGGATGTTTAAATTCCAGACCCTAATGAATTTTTTTTCGACTGAAAATGGCACTTCTTAATGTTTAAGAATGATAATATGGACGCTTCTGTGATTTTAAATTTTAATATTCATACACCCGCATTGATTGTGTTAGTCTCGACAACACCATTTTTGCTGTTTACCATCCGAAATATCATGCTTTCAAAAGCTTCTAAACATTGGACTAAAATAAATGGGATGATTACCACTACAGAAGAATTTCAGTTAGGTGCAAAATTCAGGTTGCACTATGAATATAGCTTAGGTGATCATACGTTTACCAGCAGAAGGATTTTTTATTCAAATACCACAACCTATTCCAAAAGATTGGCTGAGGAATTCGAACAAAGATATTCCAAATACCAAATTGTCAATGTGTTCTACAATCCTAAAAATCCAAAACAATCGGTATTGGAACCTGGAAGAACGGATGGGGCTTTTTTGATCATCGGTGTTTTGGGAGTTCTTTTTTTGTTGAGTGTTTTAGCAATTTTTTTCCCAAACCTATATAATGCACTTATAGATGTTTTAACTCGATTGTTCAATTAAAACCAAGATTATGAAATCACATTTATATACCAAAAATCTAGTTTGTACCAAGTTATTATTCATCGGAATAACTTTATTGTTTTCTCAAGGCAGCAAGGGTCAATGCTGGCAATCAGTATCGGTTGGAAACACCCATACCATTGCATTGACTCCTGAAGGTAGCTTATGGACTTGGGGTCTAAGCTCTTACGGTTTAGGGGATGGAAGTGTTCATTCTAATATCCCAAAACAATTAGGTACAGATACAGATTGGAAATTTATTTCGACAGAAAATAAGCATAGTTTTGCCATTAAAACCGATGGGTCGCTATGGGGATGGGGCTATAACTGGTCTGGGCAATTGGGAAACGGAACTAATACAGACTTAGAGTTTTTGACGAGAATCGGTACAGATACTGATTGGGATTGGGTATCGTCAGGTCCTAGTCACAGTGTGGGCATAAAAACTGATGGATCCTTATGGGCTTGGGGATCTAATGTAAAAGGTGAATTGGGAAATGGTGGTTCAGAAAACTCACATCTGCCTATTCATATTATAAGTCAATATGACTCTACCAAGTGGGAAAAGGCCTTCGCTGGGGAAATTTTTACGATAGCCATAAAAACTGATGGCACCTTGTGGACTTGGGGACATAATTCAGGAGGGCAATTGGGCGATGGAACAACCACCGAAAAACGAGTGCCATTTAAAATAGGATCCGATACGGACTGGGCAACCATAGCTACGGGATATCAACACGTCATCGCAATAAAAACTGACGGCACCTTATGGGCTTGGGGTATTAATAATTTTGGGCAATTAGGTGATGGTACAAATTCACAACGAATAACCCCGACTCAAATAGGAACAGATACCGATTGGAAAGCGGTTGATGCAGGAGTTCACCATACTCTCACAACAAAAACGGATGGCACCTTGTGGGCATGGGGCTTGAATGGCGCAGGTTCAGTAGGCGATAATACCATCATTAATAGAAATGCTCCTGTTCAAATTGGTATGGAGACTGATTGGCAATCTGTATCTGCGGGAAACCTTCAGTCAAAAGCCTTGAAAACAGATGGTAATATTTGGGCTTGGGGATATAACAACAGTGGTCAAGTAGGAAACGGACCTAGCACCGGATCAGTAAGAACTCCAGTTTTGACAAACTGTGCAGTGTTATCTCTTGATGTTATAGAACAAAGTGTTTATTCAGTTTACCCAAATCCAGTCTCCAATATTTTAACTATTGAAACTCCAGTTGGCGCAAATTATAAATTGAAGGTTATAAATCAATTAGGGCAACTTGTTTTAAGACAAAACAAGAATACATCGTCTTCTTCATTGGATGTTTCAACCTTATCAAAAGGTCTTTATTTTCTAAACATCAACTCTGAGAATGATGGAAAGCAAACGGTCAAATTCATAAAGAACTAACAAAAGTCATGAAAAAATATATTTATGTATCAATTTTTATAGCGCTCTTTTTTTCTTGTAAAGGAAACGGGCAAACTACTGAACCTATATCGAACAATGACAGTCCCAATCCAGATAGTAATTTCGTGTTCAGCGGTGATTACGACGATTTACTCACCTTGGAAATGGCATCCAGAATTACCGGGTTCGATGCATCAAAGGCCAATAAAATGCACACAATGAAAGGGATGATGGGTGAAACCCTGCGGTATTACTGGGAAAATGGAAGAGAAGAAGTGAAAGAAAAATCGGCTTCAAATCGTAAAACAGTGAGCTACCCACGATCTGATCTCGTTCAGTTAAAATGGGTGGACGGAGAAGCGGATATGGCATCTTTTTTAGACTTCATCGATCTTGAAGCACATCCAGAATTAGTAAAAATCAATGGCGTTGGCCAGCGTGCGTATTGGAATTCTGAGAAGCAACATTTAGAGGTGTATTATAACGGCGTTTCATTTACACTACAGGTCGATATTTCTAATGATGATAGTTTGGATAAAGAAAAAACCATCGAATTGGCAAAATTAATTATTACTGAACAATTTTAATTTCTACAGATGAAACATACATCAAAAATACCAGTTTTTTTGTTGGCGCTTTCTATTTTATTTAGCTGTAAAAATGACACTAAAGTAGATGGAGAGACCATAATGAAATCGGTAAATACAGAAGTCTCTAAAGAGAAAAAAGACAGCCCGTCGAACTCTGAATTGGAAAAATTAAAAGAAGCGCTTATAAATAAAACGCCCTTGACTGATGAACAATTAGTGCGTGCATTTCCTAAGGAGTTGATGGGTTTTCCGTTGGATGAAGTCAATGCTATCCCAGGAATGTCACAAGTTTATGGGCAATTTAATAATGGGAAAATAGCACTTTCCATTGTCGATGCAGTTGGGAATAAAAACTCTGCAGCGATCACGTTTCTTAGTTTTTATGAATACGTGCCGCCTTCCAATGAAAAGAGTAAACTAATCAAAATTGAAAGAGACGGTTTTAAAACGATAAGTGACTATAAGTATAACGAAACCGAAATGAAATTGCTTCTTGACAATCGTTTTATGGTTAATCTTAGTGCAAAAGCGATGACGCCCGATGAACTTTGGGAAACTTTTGATATAGAGTCCCTTAAAAAATATAAAGAATTGAACAGATAAAGCTAATCATGGATAATTCTAAAAATCAGATCAAAATGAGAACAATAATCAAATTAATCTTCGTGATAGTGCTAATGGTGGCTTGTAAAGATGTCTCAAATTCCAAAGGTATAGAAAGTGTAATGGACGAAGTTGTTGGTAGAAATGATGTTATAAATGAAAAATACGACGCACTATTACAAGAGTTAGGCACGCAAACACCATTGACGGAAGCTGAATTGCTGGAAGCTTTTCCAAAACACTTGGGTGGTTTAAGTGGCGATTCATCAACTCAACCACGTGTAACAAGCGATAATTCTGTAGTTGGCTCTTTTGGAGAACATGCCATTAGAATTAGAATGGAAATTTTAGATGCCGCCGGACAAAACGCTATGGGTGCAGTACTTCCGCTGAAAATGCTACATCTCAATAAAGTGACATCTGAAATGAACAATACAATTCGATATTCAAAAAAAGAACGAAATGGAATCATGACTTTTGGAACCGATCGTGATGAAGACACTAAAGCTGATTTCCACTCTGAACTTAGGTTTTTATATAATGATCGATTTTATGTTACATTAGAAGGTAAGAACATGAATGTTGAAGCACTTTGGGATACCTTTGATTTAAACGCCTTAAAGAATTTTAAAAACTAATAAAATTTCCAATCAACCACCTAATTGAGATCTCAAATGGCAACGGAAGAACCACATATATTACAACACAATTCCCGTCGTGCATTTATGCAAGAATTAGCATTGTGTTATTTGGCAGCGCATATGCCATTGACTTTTGTAGCGTGTTCAGATGAGGAACAATCTTATAAAGGTTCAGGGAAAATTCCTTATAAAGTCTGGGAAGAAATGCTCATGGCCTTGCAAACTTGTCCGGATTATTTGGAAGGTCGGATGAAAGCTTTGGTAGCCTCAAAGGATGCCGAGGCGATGTATAATTTTGTAAAGAACGAAATTTATCTAATGCCTGCTTCAAATAAAGCCCTTGGTCAAATAGGTTGGCAATTTAAATGGGGGATTAAAGGCGTTTTGCGTTATGGAATGGCAACCCCACGAGAAAAGGCCGAATTATTAAGCCAAATGTATTCAGAAGCTGGATTTGTTTCTAAAGTGATGTATGAGCGCACCGATATTACTCCCGAAGAAGCGATGACCTTCTTTTTGCGACCAATACAAAGAAACTTCAATCTTGATGTTTCTGAACAGCAATGGAAGCAATGGAAAAAAGAACTGAATGTAGACGATTCCAACTTTGAAATGCCAGATCAGAATATAGATGCCTCTCAGGCTGAAGTCCTCGCCGACAAGCTTTGGAGTCTTATTCCAGATAATGAAAATATCAGAAGAACCAATTTTGATTTACGCTGGGACAATTACCGGACACCCACAGTGCAATTTGAAAAGGATGGTATTACAGCTTATGCACATCTGTTTGATCCTAATATTTCTTTCGGAAAACTAAAAAATGATGGCGCATTGAAGGAAGCCGATTCGGTAAAATTGAATGACGACACTGTCGAAATCAATATTACCTATAGGGAATCGATTCATCCCGATAAGGAATTGGAAATGATTTCGGGCAATTGGAAAGCGAGGGATTTAATAGGGAGTCAAATCCATTTTGCAAATCTTAACGGATTAGATTTAGAACAATCTGCCTATACACCTATTGGCAGCTTGCGCATTTTTACGCCATCATTGGCCTATCAGAACTTTGACAGTCCACTTGAAGTTATGGAAGAGCGTTCATTTATTGCTGATCCTTTTACCTTGGAAGGTCAGAAAATACAACTTCCGGATATTCAAACAGGCAGCAAATCACCTATCGTTGTTAATTCATCTAGTGCACAATTACTTAAAACCATAAGTGAAATTTCAATTAAGGCTCTTCCTGTAAATAAATCCTTGGTAAAACTGGAAGTAAGACCAACCAATGCTGATGGACAGGTTGTAGAAGGTTTGCAAGCCAGTGATTTTGCATTTGCAGATAATAAACAACCCATTCAGGTTTTAATGGAATCCAATAGGAAGACACCGTCAGTTCTAATTTTATATGATGGTTCTTATAGCATGCCAAAAGCCTATTACCAAGAAAACATGGATCTTTTTGTGTCGTCAATTGAGGAGAAAATACTGGAAAATTTCCCTGCGGCCAAAGTTGGCAAATGGGTTACCACTTCAAATTTGTTTACTTGGTTGTTGAAAGCATCTAAAACCAGTTACGATTTAGTGGTTTTTGCCACTGATGGTCATAATGATGATGTCTACGAGGAAAAGAATTTGGCAACCTACCAAAACGGACCACCAGTTATTATTCTTAATGTTTATAATTCTACTGCAACACATACCATAAATACGTTTAATCAAATGGCAGCTGTGACCAATGGTTCAGTAATTGATGCGGAAGATCAAGCAGCCACTTTAGAAGGAATTGTGTCTCATGTTAACGGTATGGATATCCCGCCATATACCTTCTCATTTTATGCTATTTCCGAAGAAAATCATGAGGTGGAGCTTCAAATGGATCAAAAACGATTAATTGCAAAAGCACAATATACACTGGCAACAGATTCCTCGGAAATCAACCAAGGCATTATCGGCATATATCTCAATATTAAAGTTGGCAAGACACTGGTAAAACGTGTTTTGGCAGGTTGGGATCCCATTGCACAAAAAAATCAGGTACCTACCAATGCTGATTTTTTAGATGTAAAAAGTTTGATATTGGGCGGATTGAGTTTTTATTTTGAAGGTGAAGGACCAACTATGGCAACCTCAATAGTGGATTTGCTAAAATATAAACTTTCAACCCGCGGCTGGGGCGAAGCGCTTTTGAATGACGATTTAGAAACTGCTAAAATAGAATTTGAAAAAGGTGGATATCAGTACCATTCAAAGCCAATGTCTTTATTGGCGCCGTTAGATGACCATGTTACTGATAGTTCTTTCACATTTGCCTCCGGAATGCGAGTTTGCATCTACAAGCAACAGCTTCATATTGAAGAGAAAAAGACTAAAGAGTCCTTTGATTTTTTACCAACGTCCAATTATGTGAGTTTTGCTAAAGACAAGGGAGATAGTTTTAAAGTCAATCTTGGCAAAACAGCGCAATTGGCCATACGGGAAGCAGCTCTTTTTGACACGAGCACCTTAACACTTTTAGGAGGAATACCCCTTGTTGAGCGTACTAACGCGCTTTCAAATAATTGGTATGAAAATTTGGATCGTAACAGCACGGATTATATGTATTGGTATGAACGTATTTATCGGGGCGATGGCAATATAAAAATATTTGATGGCTCTGGAACCCAAACGGCATTTTGGACAATCAACGCTCAAGGTGAATTGTACGGAATTTTGAGAGATGACACTGGCGGTGGTGGAAGTGAAGAGATGATTGCCGAGCTTAACAGAATAATGATTGTGATGAGTATCTACATATCTATTATCCAAAAAATGGGAGGTGTGAATTCCATTGGTGGGATGGCGCTTAGCATCGTTGCTACCTACGGCGTGACATTAACCAAGTTGTATGCTATAGTATGTGAATCTATTGTGATTATGGATACAACTGGTATGGATGCTAAAATTACCCAAGCTTTAAAAGAATTGGCATTCAATGTTGCAAAAACCATTTGCTATGGTGTTGGTGGTGGGAGATTGGGAAGTATGCCCGGATTGGATAATCTTATCAGTTTCATGGGAGGAAGCACAAATCCCTATAGTTGATTATAGCGTTCCAACTGTACAGATAAACGAAGTTTAGCTTAGAAACAGATTTATGTATAACCGAGCCTCTGAAAGATTATAAACAGAAAAATCATGAAAACATTAAAAAAAATTATCTTACTTCTGATACTAATTATGGGATTTTCATCCTATGCTCAAACACCTGAGCAGCAAAAAATGATTGAGAAAGCCGAGCGGATGCGCGATAGCATTATGAATACGCCAGAGATTAAAGCCATCATGAAACAGGCTGGGGAGATGGAAAAAAATAAAAAAACGTCCCAAAAAGTAAAATCGATATCTTCAAGCACCAAAACCATAGATAAATACTGGCACAACACGATGGCCAGTAAAAACAATAACAAACTGGAAAATTGGAAAAATGGAACAGCCGATCTTGTGTTTAGTTATTCTTACGATTCAAGAAAAGACCAACTCAATTATGTGAAAGTTGGCGTAATTAAATCTGACGGCACTATCGAGTTGCATCCAACAAATGCAGTTCCTATTTTGCAACCCTTAAATAACTTCAAGAATAACAATGCGTTTTATGATATTCACAATCCAGATTCTTATCATTATAACAATGGAGATGCAGGTTTTAAACTTAATTCATATTTATTAGTGTATCAAAATGATCAAAAAATCGGAACATTAACCATTGGCAACTCCGTTAAAGTAACACGCAATTTATTAATCCCTGGAGACTTATATTTTGGTGATGAAGGTTATATATTGTCATGGGTCTATGTTGATAAGCCATGTGCAGTCAATGCCAATGAAAATTGGAAAGGCGATTTAAGCAATACAGGAACACCATTAATAGTTGAAACCAATGTAGTTTATAACTTAAGTTTTAAAACCGGTTGGAATTTAGTAGAGACAGAAGTGATTGGGACACATCATTTTCCGGATGCGCCAGAAGAGGATAGGTCGCGGTTTAAAAAACACGAGCATAGCATAATAGCTTCAATACCTAAGGATGCAACTTATTTTTTTAGAGCCGTGTTTAACGATTGAAAGGTTCATTAAAACTGAAAGCTAAAGTCCAAATACTTCAAGCATCAAATTGTTGATGTGTTTTATAATCTAACAAAAACCCAGCAAGCAACATTGGGGCCTTGTATCGACGATAGCTTTATTGCGAATAGGCTTGTTAGGATTATTGGTCCTTTATGGTGATTGGCTGTTTTTGCTCCAAACTTATATCTTGAAATTACCGATGCATTATTTCAATTATTAAACTAAAAACTAATCTCATGAAAACATCAATTTTAATTATCAGTTTGTTTTTTATCACCTTAGGATTTTCCCAAGACCGACCAAAATTGGAGGATTATGCATTGGCTAACTCAGATGTAAGTGTGGTCGTATTTCCATTCGGGATGGAGCATCCTATTACTATTGGTACGCTGACAAAATCGGGCGTAATCAATTTCCAATTTCCTAAAACTCTTCCAGAGATTTCTAAGGAAACTGAAGAAAACTTTATGCAAGATTTGATTTACACGGTCTTTAGCGTGTGTAATGAAGGTCTAAGAATGATTTCTGATAAAGATAATCGTCCGTCTTTTGAAGCAGGAGCGCTCACACTAACCACTGCCGACAATCCTTATGCAGGTGTAATAATAGCTGTTTCTGACGAAGCGATGATGCCTTGGGTTCAAGATCCTGGTTATGAAGAGCCTGTTTTGGGTTCTTACTTTGAATTGATTTATGTGTCCTCTGCTTTTACATATGAAGGCGAGTGTATTCAAACACGCTCGAGCATGAGTGATGATCCAGATATGGAAATTGCTTATAGTTTTAATCTGAACCTTAAAGAAGGTTTCAATTTTATCGAATATAAGATTGAAAATATCCATAAAACAGATCCCAATGTGATGGCGTCTTTTCCTGATAAAGTTTCGATTATATCCGTGGAAGGCATCCCCGATTGTAAATGGATAGGAAAATACTTTTAGGATTTCGTTCAAAAACATTAAATTTAAATACCTGCTATTTAAATTTAAACGCGTATTTATGAACATCGAACAACTTCGCCAATATTGTATCTCTAAAAAAGAAGTCACCGAAGATTTTCCTTTTGATCCCGATACACTTGTTTTTAAAGTGTTAGGCAAAATGTTTGCATTAATAGGTTTGGAGAAATGGGAAGCAGGTCAAAAAGCAGTGAATCTGAAGTGCGATCCTGATTATGCCGAAGAATTACGAGCTGAGTATGAGGCCATTTATCCTGGCTACCACATGAGTAAAAAACATTGGAACACAATCGATTTGACTTTGGATGAAATTTCTCCAAAACTCCTTACTGAACTCATTGACCATTCCTACGAGATGGTGGTCAGAGGAATGTCCAAAAAGATGCAAGATTCTTTAAAATGAATATCATGTAAAAACCTTTCAGGTTTTCAAAACCTGAAAGGTTTGAGCAACTTCCTCTTGAACACATTTATTGTTTTGTCGATTTAGTGATCAAAGAGCTTTCCGTTGACCTGCAAGGTTTTCAAAACCTTGTAGGTCTATATAAAACAGTATGTTTACAGAAATAAATAACTACACAACCATTCGCCTCTCTCGTCCGTCTGAACGAATTGATTTGGTCAGTGAAAAGTAAGTTCTGGCAAATTAAAAACCCGTCTTAGGGTTTAAAGTTCCAAATTCCAAATTCCAAGTTTCAAGTTCAAAAAAGTCCTATCTTTGAAAAATCAAAATCTTAAATTGGAATTTTATATTTTTTATTTGGAATTTCAAGTTCTATTAATCTTCAATCGTTACTCTTATGTCGGTTTTACAAATGCTTCAAGATCGAAGCAACACTACTTGCGAACTATGTGGTTCCAAAGAAAATTTATCACAATATACCATTCCGCCATCGCTGAATGAAAATGTAGCCAATGATGTTTTGGTCTGCAAAACTTGTTTGAACCAAATTGAAGGCAATGTTGACATGGATACCAACCATTGGCGCTGCCTGAATGACAGTATGTGGAGTGAACATGTAGCCGTTCAAATTATGTCGTGGCGAATGCTTCAACGTTTACGAAATGAAGGGTGGCCAAAAGATTTGTTGGACATGATGTATCTTGATGATGAGGCTTTGGCCTTGGCAAGAGCCACGGGCGAGCACGAAGATGAAGCTAACAAAATTATCCATCGCGATGTCAATGGAGTTGTTTTGGAAGCAGGCGATTCTGTCGTTTTGATCAAAGATTTAAAGGTCAAAGGTTCCAGTATGGTTGCCAAACAAGGAACTGCAGTTAGAAATATTCGTCTGGATCATGAAAATGCCGAATTTATTGAAGGTCGCGTTGACGGACAGCAGATTGTCATCATCACTAAATATGTCAAAAAGAGCTAATTTTTTCAAGTAGGATAGATTGGAATTTGATTCTTATGAAATTTCAATCTAGCCTCATACCTTCCACATATTACATGTCTTCATCCTTATCCTTTCTTTTAAAAAGTCCAAATCCAAGTGGCAACATGAAAAAAAGAAAGAAAAACTTCCCAGAGAGGACGCCATAAATGGTGATTAGGGCCGCTATGGTCAGAAGTATCCATACGTATTTTGTTTTCATACTACAGTTGTTTTTCAATCAACGAAGATTGTCATTTCCAAAGCTATTTTAGATGTGTCGATTTAAAGTTTGAAATATTACACATTCCTGATATTTCAGCAATACTACCAAATTAATTTTTTGAAGTTGTTTTTATTTCCATGAAGTATAATTTCGATATAGATTTTAGGTGCATTAATGCGACATTTAAAGTCATCATTGGTATATATAATCAAAAATATTCCAAGATAGATATTATTTTATCTGATTATAGGCTTTGACCTAAGCTCATCCAAATATGTTGCGCCTTTTCAGGCGATTTGATTAAATTTGTTTTGTTGGGCTTAATCTATTGAATTTGCTCATGCATTTGTTACCAAAACAATAATCAAAAACAACTTATGAAAGTCTTACACCCGATTGCCGTCACTCTGTTACTTTTTCTTTTTTCTATTCAGAATACATCTTCTCAAAACCCTCAGGTGGTATTGGACAGTGTGATTAAAAAATACGAACAACATAGAGGTTATGATAGAAAAGTATATCCCTTGGGATTGTACACCAAAGATTATTTTAAGTCTGAAGCTGAATTTGCCCAGCAAGTACTGGACGAACTCAATAAGGTTGACACGGCTGGATTGAGTGAAACCGAAAAGATTTCTGCTGAACTTTTAGGGTTTGTGTTGAACGATAAAATCAATTATTACAAGTTTGAACAATATTTGAATCCGCTGCTCTCTGATACCGGATTTCATACCAACCTAACCTATCAGGTTCGACCATTGGCAAACTATGCACAGGTAAAAGGTTATTTGGACCGATTGAATGCCATTCCGCAATTTGTAAGTCAGAATCTTGAAAATTTAAGGGAAGGATTGGAAAAAGGAGTGTCACAACCTTTGGTAATCTTCAAGGGTTATGAATCGACCTATAACGATCATATTGTGACTGATTTTGAAGACAGTTTCTATTATTCGCCTTTTAAAAATTTGCCGAATGACTTGACCAAAGTCCAAAAAGACTCGGTATTGGCAGCTGCTAAAACAACCATTGAAACGAAGGTCACACCAGAATTTAAACGGATCAAGAATTTCTTTGAATCTGAATATTTTCCTAAGACAAGAACCACTTTAGGGGTTTCAGAAACTCCCAATGGTAAGGCATTCTATCAAAATAGAATTGACTTTTACACTACAAGTACCCAATATTCAGCGGACGATATTCATCAAATTGGATTGCGTGAAGTGGCACGTATCAAAGCAGAAATGGAGCAAATCATCAAAGATTTGAAGTTTGAAGGAAGCTTTGCTGATTTCTTTCATTTTTTAAGAACAGACAAACAGTTTTATGCTGAAACTCCAGAGCAATTGTTGATGATTGCACGTGATATGGCAAAACGAGCAGATGCACAATTGCCACGCTATTTTAAAACATTGCCTCGTAAACCTTATGGGGTAGCGCCAGTGCCTGATGCCATTGCTCCAAAATACACGGCAGGTCGTTATATTGGAACTTCAAAGGAAAGTACGGAACCAGGCTATTATTGGGTAAATACTTACGATTTGCCAAGTAGAACTTTATACACTTTACCCGCGCTAACCGTACACGAAGCTGTGCCAGGGCATCACCTACAGGGCAGTTTGAACAACGAATTGGGCGACAGTATTCCGCGGTTTCGAAAGAATCTATATCTCTCCGCTTATGGTGAAGGTTGGGGCTTATATTGCGAATTTTTGGCGGACGAAATGGGCATGTATACCACACCTTATGAGCAGTTTGGTAAATTGACCTACGAAATGTGGCGCGCTTGCCGTTTGGTCGTTGACACCGGAATTCATGCCAAAGGATGGACACGTGAGCAGGTGGTGGACTATATGTCCTCAAATACCGCCTTGTCGATGCACGAGGTCAATACTGAAACGGATCGGTATATTTCTTGGCCAGGTCAAGCCTTGTCTTATAAAATCGGGGAATTGAAAATAAGGGAGTTGCGTGAAAAAGCAGAAACCGAATTGGGTGAAAATTTTGACATCAGAGCCTTCCATGAAATCATTCTTGAACAGGGTACTGTAACCTTGGCTATTATGGAAGAACGGGTCAATAATTATATCAAGAAATCTAAGAAATAGGTCGGAACAAATTCGTGGCCATGATCTATTTGATAGAATATGACTAAAGAACAAGTTGTTCAATGTTAATCTAAAAGCCTTGAAATGAGATGGTTGGCATTTTGTGCTGCTCCTTCATTTTTAAAGACGATCCTACTTTGTAAACTAATAGGCCGTTGTGCAAAACCGTGAAAGTGCGATGAAAATGGATCGGCACGACATCATTATATTCAGTTTTGAACACCAAGCTCTGATTTGAGTGTAATTCGATAAAAATCAATCATTATGAAAAACTATTATTATGCAGTAGTAATGTTGTTATTAACAACACAAATCCAGGCACAAAAACTCACTCAAGAAGATTATCAAAGAGCGGTTAGTTTTATGCCCGAGAATTTAAACAATAAAACAGTTTTTAATCTTTATACTCAGGTGTATTGGTTTAAAGATAAGTCCGGACTTTGGTTTGTAGATTATGACAAAAATGGTAAGACATATAAAACCCTGTCTTTTAAGAATAATAAGATAAAACCTTTGTTTGATCACGATAAGCTAGCACAATCATTATCCAAAATTGCGGAAAATGAACTTGAATCAGGTCAAATATCGCTCTCAAATATTGAACGAACAAAAGAAGGATATCTTAAATTCGATTTTGAATCAAAGACCTATACACTTGACCTTAAAACCTATCAACTTCAGCTCAAAAAAGAAGAGAAGAAAGAAGAAAGGAATGAATTTGAATCTAAATCTCCAGATGGAAATTGGATTGCTTATAGCAAAGACTATAATCTCTATATAAAGTCAACCACAACTGGGCAGGAATATCAATTGAGCCACGATGGCAAAAAGGATTATGAGTACGCAACCTATTATGGTTGGTATGATATTATGGAAGGAGAGAATGCTGAACGGCCAAAACACTTCAGAGCCAACTGGTCCAAAGATTCTAAATGGATTGCAGCGGATGTTGTCGATTTTAGAAATGCTGAAAAAATGTATTTGCTGGACCATAGCATCGACTCCCTTTACAAATCAAAATTACTATCCTATTATCGAGGCTCTCCGGGAGACACCACTATGGTTCATGTAAGGCCTACGTTTTTCAATGTTGAAAGCAAAAAGGAAGTGAAAACACACTTACCAAAAGGTACACATATCAATTCCGTGACTGTTGAGTGGATGGAGAGGTCTGGTCTGCTTTTGGCAGAATATTCAGAAAGAGGGTTTCAAAAAGAATTTTTAAAACTTGTAGACCTTAATAATGAAACTGAGCAAACGCTTATTGAAGAAACAAGTGAAACCAATATTGACAATTTCTGGTATAGAAAGTTAGATAAAAAACAAAAAGTCATTTTCTTATCAGAACGCAGTGGATGGCGTCAACTCTATATGGTTGACATGAAAACGAAAGCAACAACTCGCTTGACTCAAGGTAATTATTATATCAATTCAGTGGCACATACCAGTGAAGACAAGGAAGAAATCTACTTTTTGGCATCTGGAAAGGACCTAAATATGAATCCTTATCATCAGCAACTTTATAAAGTTGATTTTAAAGGGAATACGACCTTATTAACGCCAGAAAATGCCCATCATTCCGTGTCTTTTTCAGAAGATGGAAACTATTTTGTCGATAATTATTCAACGGTAGACAAGCCTACAAAAACCGTGTTGAGGTTGGCGAAAACCGGGAAAATTTTAGCAGAATTAACATCAGCAGATGTTTCTGACGCCTTGGGAAAAGGATGGCAAGCGCCAGAAACATTTCAATTAATTGCAAAAGATGGAAAAACGACTATTTATGGTGCCATTTGGAAACCAACCAATTTCGATCCAACCAAGTCTTATCCAATAATAGATCATACCTATACTGGTCCACACACGCAAATGTTTCCAAAATCATTTGATAGAGCTTTTATGAATCAATCATTGGCAGAACTTGGCTTTATAGTGATGATGGTGGATGGACTGGGGACTTCCGGACGTTCAAAGGAATTCCATAACCATTCCTATAAAAATATGGGAAATAATCTTGAAGATCACGTTTTGGCCATCACCTATTTAGGAAAAAAATATCCGTGGATTGATTCCGAGCGCGTTGGTATTTTTGGTCATTCGGCAGGTGGATTTGATACTGGAAGAGCAATGCTTGCATTTCCGGAGGTTTACAAAGTGGGTGTGGCGAGTTCCGCAGATCATGATTTTAGAATGGAAAAAGCGTGGTGGCCTGAAATGTATCAAGGCTGGCCAGTAGATTCAACCTATCACAAAGTATCCAATATAACGAATGCTAAAAATTTAAAAGGAAAGCTGTTGTTGGTACATGGAGGCATTGATGAGAACGTCAATCCTTCGGCAACGTTTAAATTGGCGGAAGCTTTAGTAAATGCCGATAAGGATTTTGATTTGTTGATTTTTCCTAGTCAACGCCACGGCTATCAAGGGAAAGCTAACAAATATTTCACCAAAAAAAGGTGGAATTATTTTGTGGAGCATTTAAAGGGAGAAACACCAATTTGGGATTTTAAATGGGAGTAAATGAATTAAAGGGTTTTCGTTATCAACGGTAGAATCATAGGCTTGTGTTAGGACTGAAACTGTAAAGTAGGTTTTTGAAGCTGATTTCAGAAAAGAAACCGAGTTTGGACTTGAATTTATTTAATCCAGACCGAAAGTTTTAAGTAATTATGACTCCAGTTTCTTACATTTTATCGAAGTAAATGGAGTTTGTGTTTCACTAAACCCATGAAAATACCGTTGGTCGAAAACATTGTGTGGTTTTGAAATTATTTATCATATTTGTCTCATCCCCAATGATTAATAGCGCAGAATTTATTTTTTAACGACCTTAATTTACGCTATTATGAATTTAGAAATCATCAAACACCCTACTTTTTTTCAAGTAAATGGTACTCTTACCAAATTCAATCTACATCTCTTCAAAAAAGAATTTTCGAATGTTTTTGATAAACGTGATTCGTTAATCATAAATATCGAAGGTCTGACCAGTATTGATCGTTATGGAGTGAATGCATTGGCGCAATTGCACAATGAATCTCTGGCAAAACGTAAAAAACTCTCTATTATAGGAATGGGATGCGATGACTTGTATGAGCATTTCAAGTCTGAAGAAACTGCAGCCTGATCAACAGGACATATCTGCAATGATTTTCCAATGGCCATTAATGTATTTGAATACAATAGTGAAAATGCCATTGGCGTTGCCTACGTTTCTTTCCAAATGGTATTCCCCAAACACCAAATAAGCACCATTTTCAATCTTTGAAATATCTGTGATGACAAATTTGAGTGTTCCAGTCTCATCAAGGGTTGGATACCCATTTTTGTAGTTTGACAAGGCCTTATCCCAACCGTAAGTAAGACCTTTGCTCCCGAAAAACCTTAGAGAATCGTTTTTCCAATAGCCTTGCATAAACCCTTGCAAATCATGATTGTTCCACGCAATTTCCTGATCGGCCAAAACTTTTTCTATGGCAGTTTTCGCCTCGTTTTCTGATGGAAACGTATCGTTTTTGACGTTTGAATTGCAAGAAAATACAAGTATTAACAAGAATAGATAAATAGGTTTCATGGTAGAAGGTGTTGTGACGTTTGAATATTAATTCTTTCAAGAAGACGGCCTTTGAAATATCTGTTAAAGCGTCTTCAATCGGATATTCCTCCAATACACTTTGATGCCGCCGCCGTCGTGGATCTGTAAGGCAATTTTGCCGTTTGCCGCACCTATTTTATCATCAGAAAAGTCGACCATTTCCACACCATTTAACCAACTTGTCACTTGGTTGCCTTTTACTTTTATTTTTAATTTATTCCATTCGCCGTATTTAAGTGCGGCTTCTTTTTCTGGCGTTGGTTTTATCAGCCAACCGCGGCCATAGGATTCATAAATACCACCGGTGTGGAGATTTGGCGGCGCTACCTCTATCTGCCATCCCGCTATTTTGGTGCCTTCAATCTCAGACCGTATAAATACACCGCTGTTTCCATCGGCTTCTTGCTTGAATTCTAAGGTAATCTCAAAGTCTTTATAATTATCCTCAGTGGCGAGATAACCGTACATTTTGTCGGGGCCACTTTCAGAGATCAATAAACCATCTTCTACATACCATTTTTCGGTGCCGTAGGTTTGCCATCCGTCAAGATTTTTTCCGTTGAAAAGTTCTTTTCCAGACTGACAACTGGTCAATGCGATACTAAGTAAAATCGCGAACAAACTTATTTTTTTCATATTTTAAATTTAAGAGGTCAATGTCTTCTGGTCTTTAGATTGTTTGAGCCTGGATTTATAAATAAAAATGTCAGCCTAAAAATTGCTTAGGCTGACATTTTTTATAATTTTCTGATCTTAATATTTCGAAACCAAATCGGGCTGGCATGATCCTGCAAGCCAATAAATCCTGATTTGTATTTGCCGTAATTTGGACTCTCTTTCCATTTTCCGGAATTCTTTTTCTTATCCCATTCATCATCCCATGGCACGAATGAAAGTACTTTTTGGCCATTTAACCAATGCTCCACCTTTTCGGGTGTGAATACTATTTTACTACTATTCCATTCGCCTACAGGATTTAGTTTTTTCTTGTTAAGATCCGGCCCGTGCATGGCGTAATCGGCGGCTGTTTTATTCAAGGGCTTTAATTCCGATAGGTTTTCGGTGTGGCCAACGCTTTTATTATAACCAGTTAGATCGTGGATTTGAGCATAGTTGTCATCGTCTATGAGTTGATATTCGGGAGCCGAATCGTAGGGAGCGGGATAGCCTTCTTTAATATGATAAAAAATGCCGCTGTTGCCACCTTTTGGAAGTTTCCATTCCAAGTAGAGTTCAAAGTTGTCAAACTCTTCGGCACCATAAATAATGTCCCTTCCACCTGTGTAGTCTTGTTCCAATCCCAGCTCAGTATCATAAGTAAGCTCGCCGTTATTTATGACCCAGCCCGGAGGCATTTTGTCTTCATTATAGCCTCTCCAGCCCTCAAGGGTGGTGCCATCGAACAAATACTGCCACTCGACTTCAGTCTTTTGAATATCACTTTTGCTGTCTTCTTGGGTTATCGCTCCTTCTTCAACTTGTTTTTTGGTGTCACTTGAATCTTTACAGGCGATTATTGAAAGTGCCAATAGCACAGTCATTACTATTTTTGTCATAGTTATAATTTTAGAATTAAATCTGTTTCATTTTTTCTGGATCCCAACCTATAAACGCATTTTTCTCATAGCTTTCGTTACAGAGTAATGCTGGGGCCGCGGCACGAAAACCAAAAAGAGGATCTTCTGCGACTGTTCCATTATTTCGGATGGCATCGAAGAAGTTCGCGAAATGATCATAATGTGCCCCTTTATATCCGCTTTGGGCGTTATAAACGGTGGTTAATGGCGGTTCCATTTTTTTTCTATCGGATTGGACGGCTCCTTCTTCTTTGGCTTTTGCCGCTAAAAATGGATCATCACTTTCGCCTCCTGCATTGCGCTTTAATGTCACACGATCCCATTCAACGTCCATAGATCCTTTGCTGCCCACAAGTTTTAAATAGGTGGTGCCACTGGTTCCATCCACAAAATTACAACGCAAGGAAAGGTTAAATGCTGGATGTTCTTTGGTATCTGGATAATCAAACATCCCTAAAAGGACATCCGGTACTTCCCGACCATCTTTCCAATATCGTAAGCCTCCCATGGCGGCAATTTTATTGGGGCCTAGAGAATTTGTGATAAAATGTAGACTGGAAAACAAATGGACAAAAAGATCGCCCGCCATCCCTGTTCCGTAATCGAGATAATTTCGCCATCGAAAAAATCGTAAAGGGTCGAAAGGAAGGTCTTTGCTTATAGAGAGATAATTCTTCCAATCTACCGTTTTTGTCGAGGCATCATTTGGAATAGGGTATTGCCAAGCTCCGACTGGGGAGTTTCGGGCCCAAAACCCTTCGGCATAATTGAGTTCACCAATAGCCCCTGCTGCCAATAGCTCCTTTGCTTTTTCGTTGCCCAAGGAAGACATCCCTTGACTGCCCACGATATAGACCTTTCCTGATTTCTCCCAAGCATCGATAATCTCGTGGCCTTCATCGACACTGTGTACCATGGGCTTTTCGCAATAGACGTGCTTGCCGGCATTTAAGGCGTCGATGCTTATTTTTTTATGCCAGAAATCGGGCGTTCCTATGATTACGGCATCGATGTCCGCACGTTTTAAAATGTCTTTGTAGTTTTTGGTGATCATCAAATCACTGCCCCAATTGTTTTTGGCATCGGCTAATCTGCCATCGTAAAGATCGCAAACGGCAACCAGTTCTATGTTTTGATGTTGTAAGGCCGTATTGGTGTCGGCAACACCCATGCCACCTGCACCGATTAAGGCGATTTTTAAGGTTTTAAGATTACTGGAAGCTAAAGGCTTTCTTTCAAGAAAATTAATGGCTTCCGGTGTTTTGGCAAAAGCAGAAGGGGTTAGAACTGCAGCAGCACCTGCTAAGCCAAGGTTTCTTAAAAATAATCGTCTGGGTTTTTCCATTGAAGAGGTATTTATAGTTCAATTATAAGTTGAGCGCTTTTAGGAAATGCGGTGATTGTTTTCACTTGCATTTAGCTCATGGTTTAAAGTTTCAATAGCACTAATATAATTGAATTTATTTGTTTTGAGAATTTGTAACGCTCTCGGATCGTATTTTGATCGGACAATAATGATTCAATGATTAATGCTATTAAAAAACCTCTCAGGTTTCAAAAACCTGAGAGGTTTGTCAATGATGTTAAGTTATTAATCTTTCTTTGATAAAATTGCTATTGGTTTTTCTTTATTATTTTTCCATTTTTCAAAATATACCCCTTTGGGTCTGGGGCTGGTGGCAACATTTTAGGAGCAGATTTCTTTTCTAATTCGGTCAACTTAGAATACGCTCTATGCATCTTCATGTATTGCGCTTGAAATATTCTTTGATCACCATCCGACATTTCTAAAAAACTACCAGGATATTCTGTTGGATTCTTTAATAATTTGGAGGTTCTGTCCCGTTCTAAGAGGTATTGTTTGAGATTATATGATTGTTTCAGATCAGCTTTTGTTTCTTTAATCAAAATTGTTATTGGTGGATAATCAATACCATCAGAGTCTTTGATCATGAAAATTTGTGTCGCATCGTTATCATAAGCTCCATTGATTAAGGTTTTGGCTTCAGCATCCATAACATTACCTTTGATGGATTGTGTTGGCTTTCCAGGTATTTTAAGTTTAAAACTTATGATTTCTCCCCCATTGACACTAAGTTGAGCCGCTATTAATTGTGCTCTAGTCATACTCATCACATCATTAATGGGCTTAGTTCCATTTACCATTACCCGTTCTTTGTCCTGTGTTTTACTTGCCGATATAGTAGGTTGGCTTGAGATATATACCTTAGGTTCCTTACTATCGATTTGCTCTGTCGAAATATAAAGTTCTTTAATTCTTTTGACATACGCTATAGCCTCGTCTCCTGAGATGGCTTTGTTGTTGTAAAAAAAGAGTGCGTCTTTTTTCTTCATATCAGTTATATGATCTAATGCTGCTTTGGATGGTGAATCTGTTTCATCGCGATCTGATATCAATACAACATAGCCGTCCTTCCCATCTTTACTTTCATGTTTATAAGTATAGATCTGTCCTGCAGTGCTGTTATTTAGTGCCTCCAAATACAATTTCTTCTGCTCTGCTGTAAGATTTACGGATGGCGGCGGAGGGGGAGGTGGTAAAGTTTGTATTGTTTTCGATTCTGGATTTGGCGCTGTTGGTGGAGGTGGAGGCGGAAAATTTGGAAATGGCTCGGCGTTGGCTTTTTGCGACGCATCCATTTTTTTGTAAATCTCAGTGACGCGCTTCATGTCCTTTAGTTTTAGGACATAGCTATAATCCGATTGATCATTGTAGTATTTGGCCAATTTATTATATTCTGCTACTTCCTCGGGAGTTGCTTTTTGTTGTCTGTTTTCAACAAGGCCATAATTTGGAAGTGATGGAAACGGTTCTGAAACTTGCTTTTGCTCTTCTGACATATAACTGTAAATTTCAGATATGCGATTAAAATCTTTCAGTTTGGCAGTTCTGGTTGCTTCTGGTTGAATGTTGATGTTTTTAGCAATTGCATTGTATTCTTTAAGCATCTCTGAGGTAACCGTTACTGATTTTACTTCAGTTTCCTCGTAGGATATTGCGCTTACTTCATATCCTAATTGCCAAGGTGAATTTGGATCCATCGGTTTTGGAGGAGATAGGTCAATGATTTCCTCATCAAAAATAGCGTTGGCTTCTGCAAGGGTCTTACCAACGTATTTATTGTTAAGGGTTGTAATTGGTAATCCTAATCTTTTGAAGGTGTTGATATTAAGAGTGCTGGATGTGGATACTCCTGTTTTAAGCAGCACGGGTAGAATCTTCTGTGTCAAGCCGATGCTTTTGTCATTTTCATATTGGATAGTTGCAGATACAAAAGTTTGTTTTTGCGCTTTCGATAAATTCGGATTAAGAGCGTTAATCTCTATTTCCAAATCTTCAAATGTGACTGAGCTACCATTTAGTGAAATGGCATTGTTTTCATCAATATAAATCAAGATGTCTTGAATGGCATCTGAACTTAAATTTTGAGTTGTGGAGAATTTAACTACCTCCTTTTTCTCACTAAACCCATACAGGGTCAGTGCAAATAATGGCAAAAGCACAAGGCTTCTTAACCATATTTTTTGTTTTGTGGTGTGTGTTTTCATAACTGTAAATCGTTTTTTGATCACGCCTGCAACGTGACGGGTGGATGAATAATTAATGGCGTTTGCCAATGGTGACTCTGACGCATTTGATGAGAATGCCAATAAAATGTGTTGGTAGGTTGGTAATGAAATGCCTTTTTGTAGAACCGCTTGGTCTGCCAAGAATTCGTGGTTCATTTTTATGGCGTGTTTCACAAAGTAAATGAGCGGATTGAACCAAAAGATGACTTGAAGCAATTCGATAAACAAAACATCAATACTGTGTTTTTGCTTGGCGTGTGACTCTTCATGCCAAAACACTTCTTTCGGAATTTCATGTTTTTCAAATTTCTGTCTATTCAAAAAAATGTAGTTGAAAAAAGTATGGGGAGTGACCAGATCATTTAAAAGGACATGGATGACATGTTTCGATTTTTGCTTCGGATTGCGTTTGATCTTAAAAACAATCTGAATAAGGTTCTTTATAAATAGTAATCCGAAAACTAAGACACCCAATGCATAAATGCTCCAAAAAATAAAGGGTAAATAATTGGTTTCTTCGATTTGTGGACTGTGGTCAGTATAGAAAGCAACGGGTGCAAAGGTTTCTTTCGCCATCGGTAAAGCGGGTACTTCTATGTATTGCGTAAAGGTGATCAATGGAATGGCAAACGCGATGATGAGCGCCCCCAATAAGTAGAAACGTTTAAACACATGCATGTTTTCCTTTTCTAAAAAGAACTGATAGAAGATCATAAAAATCGCCAAACATGCGCCAGATTTTAAGAGATAGATTAGCATGATGTGTTGTTTTTAAGTTTGTTAATTGTTATTCGGTCTCATTTCGCCTTAACGGAAATTCAAAAATTGAGTGGTTATGGTTTCTTTTTGATTTCGCTGTCGATGAGTGCTTTTAAATCTTCCAATTCTGCTTTGGTGAGATTGGTCGATTTTGTGAAAAATGAAGCAAACTGCGTGGCGCTGTCGTTAAAAAAACTTTTGATGAGACCGTTAACGTGCTTGCTGAAATAATCTTTCTTCTTTACCAAAGGATAGTATTCTCTTGATTTTCCGTAGAGTGTGTACCCCACAAAATGTTTGTCATGCATCCGTTTCAATAAAGTGGCCACGGTAGACGGTGCTGGCTTAGGTTCGGGATAGGCTTCAAGAAGGTCTTTCATAAAAGCTTTTTCCATTTTCCAAAGGTGGTTCATTAAGTCTTCTTCTGTTTTTGTGAGTTCCATTGTTCTACATGTTTAGAATATGTTCTACAAATGTAGAACAAAAAACAACATAACCAAATACAATGTTTCTTTTTTTTATGTCAAGAATCTATAAATGAGAAGTTATTTTAGAAATTGGGAAGAAAAAAAGCCACGAATTCACGAATGTCATAAAGACATACTCGTGTATTCGTGGCCTGTAAACTTAGCGCCTCAGCGCCTCTGCGAAAAAAATGTTATTTACTCATCTCCGTAAAGTACTTATAGAATAAAGGAATGGTCGAAATCCCTTTCAAATAATTCCAGATTCCAAAATGCTCGTTAGGTGAGTGGATGGCATCACTGTCCAATCCGAAGCCCATTAAAATCGTTTTACTTTTTAATTCCTGTTCAAAAAGTGAAACAATAGGGATGCTGCCACCACTGCGTTGTGGAATTGGTGTTTTTCCGAAAGTTTCTTCATAAGCCTTTGAAGCGGCTTGATACCCGATACTGTCAATAGGCGTTACATAGCCTTGACCGCCATGATGAGGTTTAACCAAGACTTTCACGCCTTTCGGGGCAAGACTTTCAAAATGTTTTTTAAACAATTCTGTGATTTCCTCCCAGTCTTGATGTGGCACCAACCGCATTGAGATTTTAGCAAATGCTTTGCTGGCGATGACTGTTTTGGCACCTTCTCCTATATAACCTCCCCAAATGCCGTTGACGTCCAATGTTGGTCTTATGGAATTCCGTTCGTTGGTGGTGTATCCTTTTTCACCATATACATCATCAATATCCAATGCTTTTTTATAATCTTCCAATGAAAACGGCGCTTTTGCCATTTGTGCACGCTCTTCGTCTGAAAGGTTTTCGACTTTATCGTAAAATCCGGGAATCGTAATGTGATTATTTTCATCGTGTAGCGCAGCAATCATCTTGGTCAATACATTGATCGGATTGGCTACCGCTCCCCCGTATAAACCAGAATGCAAGTCTCTGTTAGGACCTGTAACTTCCACTTCCACATAACTCAAGCCTCTTAATCCTGTGGTGATTGATGGGGTTTCTTTTGAAATCATGCCAGTATCGGAGATCAAGATGACATCATTCTTGAGTTTTTCTTGATTAACTTTTACGAATTTTGCGAGGTTGACGCTGCCCACTTCCTCTTCGCCCTCTATCATAAATTTGACATTGCAGGGCAACTGATTGGTCGAGGTCATAAACTCCATCGCTTTGACGTGCATATACATTTGGCCTTTGTCATCGCAGGCACCTCTTGCATAAATAGCACCTTCTGGATGCAGGTCTGTTTTTTTAATCACCGGTTCAAAAGGAGGAGAGGTCCATAATTCGATTGGATCGGCAGGTTGTACATCGTAATGTCCATAAACCAAGACCGTTGGTAAATTTTTATCGATTATTTTTTCGCCATAAACAATAGGGTAGCCTTCAGTTTCACAAATTTCAACATGATCACAGCCTGCTTTTTCGAGGCTTTTCTTGACTTCATCAGCCGTTCTCAATACGTCCTTTTTAAATGCAGAATCTGCACTAACGGATGGGATTTTCAGAAGCTCTATCAGTTCATTTATAAATCGGTCTTTGTTTTTTTCTACGTAGCTGTCTATGTTTTGCATCTTATAATATTTAATTATTTCTAATGTTTTGGAAGTTGATTTCCAAGAGAATCAAAAGTACGAAAAATGAAGTGAATTTTTCTTGAATAAAGTTATTTGTATATTCAATGGAATGTTTATATTTGCAACCCGATAATAATCGGAACCTATGCAGGTGTGGTGGAATTGGTAGACACGCTAGACTTAGGATCTAGTGCCGCGAGGTGTGGGAGTTCGAGTCTCCCCACCTGTACAGAAATCAAAGCTTCTCTTTTTAGAGAGGCTTTTCTTGCTTTATGATGTGATTGGTATTAGGTTTTCGATATTTTTCAGTTTCTAACAACAACAACAACATTCTTCTTGATGTTAAATTGTTCTATTTAGATCACGATAAAGCGGGAAAAAATGCGACCGTCTTTTTAACCAATAAATACATCCATATTCTGGATAAAAGTGATCTGGTCAAATTCAGAAGTTCCATCTACGAAAAGAAACTTTTGAACATTAAGGCAACAGCCTCATGATTGAGCCTTAGCGAATATATCCTGCATGCCGTATTCGATAAGGAGATTACCGAACGTTTTAGCGAGAAGCACATCGAACTTTATAAGATGATGATCAAATACCACAAAAATCGTAAATCATATGGAAATTAGATATGGGACAGGGAGATACTGTGGCTATTGCATAAAATACGAAATAGTCTCAATTGGCTTTAGGTTATTTCTCTAACTAGAAGTCAATATTCTAGCACAATTAATCGTTTATCATCTTAATTTTGGGAAGGGTCAAATTCCCAAACGTTATTTATTCTTTTATCAAACTTGGTGTACATTGGTAGGATGTAGCCTTTGTTGTCTATGCCAAAACTGGCATAAACAGACATGTTGATTGGAGAATTTTGTAGTTTGACCCACGTATTATTAATTGTGTCATATTTCCATAGCGTATTGGAAACATACCCATCTCCCCATTCAAAATTTTTACCCAACCCGACGTAAGCTTCATTATTAAGAACAAAACTGGCATATAAACTGTAAGCGTTTGAAGGTAAAGGGGCTTTCGAAACCCAAGTATCTTCAGAAGGACTATATTGCCAGAGAGTATTGATAGCAAATGCTGTTTGACTTACTCCCAAAAAACCTTTATTATCAACTGAAAAACTATAGTTTCCCCAAACTGGGTTACTCATGTCAAAACCTCCTACAAAATCAGCTTTTCTATTCCAATAATCTTGATCTATATTATACTCCCAGAAATCATAGGTTTTATAACAATTTCCAAGATATAGTTTATCATCTATGCTAAAATTGAAATTATATCGCCTATCTGTTTGTAATGTGCCTGGAAAATTTTCTCTTTGGGTCCAGGTATCCGTTACTGAATTGTATTCCCAAAATCCATTGGCTAATAAAACAAATACTTTTGATCCAGAAGTAAAAGCAAAAGGTTTTTTACCCGAGCTCTCAGGTAAACTTAAATCACTTTCCCACAAATTATCGATAGGATTATATTTAAGCATATTTAAGGAGTTTGCTCCAATTACATAGCCAAAACCATTAATTGCAAAAGATGCAGCATTATATGTTTTTGAAACTTGACCATTTTTTTGTAGCCAAGGAAACCATATATCAAAAAGATCCTGGGAAGTATCTGTGTTATCTTCAATGGTAACTGAAATGTTTACTTTCTGAGCGATATCCACATAAGGCACCTTGACAATTAGTAGGTCTTCTGTGGCGGATTCAATTTCTGCTGTAAAATCGCCAAACTTTACACTATTTTCTAAAATTGTAGTCGAGAAATTGTTACCACTAATTTCCACAACGGTTCCAACAGGACCGTATTTAGGATTAAAATCGGTTATTTCTGGAGGATGAGCCTTTGTCTTAAACTCCATAGGGTTGCCATAAAACTCAATGAGACCAATTCTTATATATGAGCGAATATAATATGTTGTTTTAGCTTTAAGTCCAGTAATTTTACTTTGATATTCTCCCGTTGAACTTGGGACTCCTAATTCTGATTTTGAGTCATTGGTTGTGGGGTTTGGAGTTAAGGCCCAACAGTGGCCATGCTCCATTGTCCCAGGATAACCTGTTCCTAGAAAATTAATATTTGCATTTAGAGTTGCCGATGTTTGGGTGATATCAACTGTAGTTCCTGTGAAAATTACCGGATCACTAATTTTAATAATATCGAAATTCTTAACTTGATTCTGTTCACCCGAAACAACTATATTGTCAATCATGGGAGAATATCCTGCTTTAGATATTTTTATTTGATAGGTTTTTGCCTTTATGTCCTCGAAACTGTATTGTCCTTCGGAATTACTTGTCGTTTGGCTGGTAGTACCTAATGTAACTGATGCTCCACTAACTCTTAAACCATTTGAGGTAATAGTACCTTGAACATTTCCATATAATTCTGGACTATCCTTGTCGCAAGTGAAAACTGTAATTCCTATTAGAATCAGTATTGAGATTTTAAGTATTCCTTTTATCATATTTTTTTTCCCACAAGTGGGTTTTAATTACATTATCGCATTTCAAAGAAGTACAACTTTTACGGGATGTATTCGTATAAATCATAGCCGTTAGATCCTCCAGAATCATAAATGCCTCCACCTCCAACATATGCTTTGCCATTGAGAGTGAACGAAAAGTGTCTTCCTCTTGGTATATGGCCAACATCTTCCATTTGAACCCAACTATCTGAAGATGGATCATATCTCCAGCAATCATTTCGGTTGCTACCACTAACACGTGATCCACCTGTAACATAACCAAAACCATTTAATGCAAATGAAGCTGAGCTATGCCTTGCAGAATTAAAGTCAGCTATTCTTCTCCAAGTATTTGAGTTTGGATTGTATGACCAACTGTCTGTATCTCCAGTTGAGTATGCACCTCCCGTTAAATACGCTATATTATTAATGACGAATGTACTAACATTTCTTCTTGTGCTTCCAGCATAAATTCCAAAAGGGTTATCATAGACCTGGACCCAAGTATTGCTAGACGGGCTATACTTATAGAAATCATTATAGCTAATAGGACTATGTGGCAGGGAATCGACTCCTAACCCAATATAGATTTCTCCATTAATTGAAAAATGTGTAGCTGCTCCTCTTTTATTACCAATAAAATTAGCTTTTTTGGACCATGTAGACGTCGTGGTGTTATATTCCCAGAAATCATTTGAATTGTTAGGTAAATAAACATAAATATTGGTACCATCGGTTTCTGCTATTGCTCCTATTTCATTCACACCGAAATCAAAAGGGAGGTTGTGCTGTTGCCAGGAAAGATCTTCAGGGTTAAATTTCCATAAATATTTTGTACCCGCATACTCATCTCTTTTTTCCGTGATAATGTAAGCAGTATTACTGGCAACAATAGCGTTATGAATTGATCCATAATAACGAAAAGGTAAATCATTTGATACCATAGCCCATTTATCAAGTACATCAAGTTCAATTTCATAGGTTGCAATCATATCCAACACTTGGACTTTTACGATAGCTTTTCTTCTGGGAAAAGGTCCCAATGGCACTTTTGTATGTAGGGTTTCAGTGTCTCCGGAGCTAATGTTTGCTACTGCATCTTCAAAGATAATTTTGTTTTTATCTTTTACAGGATGAAAATAAGCGCCTTGAATAACAACTTCTTGGTTGGCAAATAAATCTTCTGGAACGAAGCTTATTTGAGGTGCTATAAGCTGAAAGTTGGTAGTGTGAATTGTTTCTTGTAATTGAGTTATTATCTTAATTTGCTCAGAACTACTTTCCAAACCGTCTGGAACCATAATTTTCAAAGTCCTTCTATCTGAATAGGTTACGGCGGCTTCTATGTTTCCAAAATAAACCTTATTTCTTGATGCTTCAAAATCAAAATGATCTCCCTCAATGGTCAAATGATCCCTAAAAGTGGCATTTAAAGATGACACCGAAGCGATTTCGGGTTTAAATAAAGAAAAACCATTAAAAGCGACTTCTTTCTCATATACTTTAACTTCTATGGATGGATTAGAGCTTTTTAAGGTCACTGGCACAATACACTTAATAATACTATCACTGGAAACAAGTATTCTACTGGATTCCTCTCCAAATTTTACTTGGATATTATTGATTTTTGATGTGAAGTTTTTACCGGAAATTGTAATGGTATCCAGTAGATGTGCTTGCTGTGTTACTTCTTCAATTACTGGAGGTGATGAGCCTAAAGACACAAAGGATTGTTCATCGCTATAGTGAATTTCTTTACTAACTAGTTTTATATAGGCTCTAACAAAGTATTCGCCATTATAGATTAAATCTGTGTCAATTGTGCTTTCTAATTGGTTTCCTGATCTTTTGCTTTCTATAATGATAGCGTTATTTAAATTTGGCAAAGGCTGTCTGGATAATAAAAACCCCGATTCGGAAATTTTATTTTGCTCTACACCAGTATAGGTTGCCTTTAATTTCGCTCCTCCCGATTGGGGAACAGAAACAGATAAGGTTAAATTAATTAGTTCAGACTTTGGAGTTAAATCATCATTTTGACAGCTTAAAACTAAGATCAGTAATATGGAAGAATAAAATATATTTTTTACCATTGTGTTAGAAGTTTGAAAGTTCAGTCCTTAAGATTATATGATCATAATTAAAAAACGGTGCATTTGATGGAGGGTATCCCTGTTGATAACCAACTAAATAAACATAGTTGTCATGAATAAACATATATTCCTGCCCAAAGCTATAACCCTCTGGCTTTAAGTCATTGCGTTCTGACCATTGATCGCTTCCAATGTTATATTCCCAAAAATTTGCAAGTTGATTGTTGTAATAAAATCCGCGGTCATCAACTTGAACATTGATGGCATATTGAACTGGTTTGGTAATATCACTTTTTCTGACCCAAGTGTTGTCAGGAGTGAATTCCCAAAAATTAGTTGTACGTTCTTCTCCGTTGCCTATATAAAACTTGTCGTTTCTTTTAAAAACACTAGGGGCATTTCTCAAGTCGTAATTATTTACTAACGGAATTTCTGTTATTTGATCCCAGGAATTACTGGATTCTTTATACTTCCATATTTTTCTATTTTGGTATACAGATGTACCCCCCGTGAATCCCAATCCAAAATATAATTCACCATTGTTTAAGAATCCGGTAGGTTGCTTTATAAGTTCATTGTTTACAAAGTCTTTGAGTTGAGTGACCGTATTTGTTAGGAAATTATATTTGTAAAAGTTATTGGTGTCCCTGCTAATATACAAATAGGCATTTTCACCATCTTCCAAAGGAAAAAAATAAAATACTTGTCCAAATCTCATCCCACTGGTTGATATGGGTACTATAGATTCCTCCCATTCGTTGCTGTCCGGCGTGTATTTAAATATGGCATTGTTTAGGGTGGCATTGCCGTTTTTGAAAACATTAAAATAGGCTGCATTATTATCATAAAAACTCCAGAAAGTTAAATGGCCTACACCTGCTAATCCACCAGTGAGTTCATAGTCTTTTTTGTATGACCATAAATACCATTTCGATATCAGGTTTAAATTTATATTTTTTTCAAATTCAGTATCAAACATTTTAATTTTTAAGTTTCCTATATCCCTACTTTTATAAGGGCCCAAAGGAATTTTTACACGCAGTGAATCCGTATATCTTTCTGTTATTTCAACTTTATTGTCTGCTATGAAAAAATCATCCAATCCAGTAATCCCAGGATGAAAATCTGATAAATAGATCATAATCTCTTCACCTACTTTCACTTCATTTTTCGACGCGCCCATAATAATTGGTTCTGGAATTTTTATTCCATTTACTATGTCAAGTTCTTGAAGTTGGGCCTTTATCAATAGGTTGTGATCAAAACTTTGTAAATTATAAGGAAGTTTAAATGAAATTGAATCTCTGCTGTGGCTAGTAACAGTAATCGGTGTGTTATTCAAGTAAATAATATCAGTTTTCTTTGTTGGTATATTCGTTAAATGTTTACCATAAATTACAACTTCCTTCCCGAACCTAAAATTGATCGGTATTGAATCGACACTCGGCGCATATAATTGAAAAGGGGATGTTAAAATTTCCATTTTGTCGACACCTTCGCCATTGTCAATTTTGATTTTGAAATCAAATGGATTGAATCCGTCGTATGGAACTTTAAATTTAACCAAAGAATCATTGTTAAAAACAAGATCTAATTTTTTTTCATCAAGATATAAAACTACGCTTCTTTTAAAATTTTTTCCAATTATGGAAAGGGTATCTCCTAAATCAGCTTTATTGGGTAATACATTATCAATTTTCAAAGTTGGATCGATTATAACTTCAACTTCATCATCAATAGAATCACTGCTTTTATCACAAGACCATATCACGATTAATAATGCAAATGAAATTAGTTTTAGGCTAAAAAAAACAAGGTTTGGAAAAAGTGATTTTTTCTTAAGACGCTTTAAGTAAATAATTGGTTTGTTGTAAATAGATTGAATTGTTTTTGTCATTTGTGCCAATGCTATATTTAGATATTTTGATGCGGCGCAAGTTAGAAAATATAATGATTTAAACCTGCTCAAAGCCAATGCGTTTCTTTAGGCCGATTGAGCGAAATCTGTGACGATTATTAGCCGTGACCGAAAGGTAATAGAATTGTAATGAATTCCGATTAGGAGTTCTGACTTCATTGAGCTATATACGACTTGTTGTGCATAGTTGTTTTTCAGGTGTCTAATGAAATTTCATCCCATATAAATTCTTTATAGCAAGTAAATTCAAGTGCTTTTCTTCTTTCCATTATTATATCCAAATCCACTTTATCAGATTTCTCTCCTTTCAAGTTATTTTTTTTCGCAAACCAATGAGCACGATAGAATTTATCCAACGTTTCAAAAATTTCTAATCGATTTCTTAATTGGAAATTAGAAACAAATTTTGTCGTGGATTCATTTTTATGAATGTTTGGCATTAAAGTAATTAGGGTATCCTCAACTCCAGTATTTAGAGTTAGATTATTGTGAAGTCCTCCAATCCAAGCAAAAGTCCAAATCGCCTCAACATACCAATAAATGTCTTTTTGACTCTGTTTAGGCAAGTCTTTGTATTTCGTTTCCAAATAGTTCAGTTCTTCTGCGGTTAAATCACCTGTCAATCCATTTTCATCAATCCATTTTTTGATTATTTCGGTTGGTGCTTCAAGATGAAGTTGAAAAAGACCCATTAATTCTCTTGCTTTCAATCAGTTTATCAATCTGACTGAATTTTTTTGAAATTAGAAAGCTAATCCAAAGATTTGTATCGAGGATTATTTTCTTACTTTTCATATCGTGATTTTCTCACTTCTTCAACTTCTTTGGTTATTTCATCTAATGAAATTTCATCATTAGATTTCGCTCGTATTTTTTTTAGCAGAGATGATAAGTCCGATTTATTATTGCCTTTATTAATCTTTATCAAATTTAAACCTGCTAAGTTTTTTAGAAGTTTTTTTGCCTTTGGGTTTATTATGTCAATTCGGATAGTTTCCATTTTCTATGATTTTATATAAATTTACTGAATTATACTCATATCTCGAAGTTTTGTCAGTATGTGGTACAACGTTTCGAGTATGGGCAGTGGCGTGGTTCGTCACGGACCATTCCAAACAGGTACTTGCTAGAGGAAAATCCGAAGGATTTTCCAAGTAGGCGAGGACAAGCCATTGCTTATACATATTGTTGTAAAACGTACTTTATTAGATTTCGATTGTAATGTTTACCTTTCCGCCAAGTCCTTTTTCCACGATGTCAAATAAGGTTTTTAAAGTGAGATTGCTACCATTATTTTCCACTCGTGAAATGTAAGTTCGCTTTTTGTCAATGAGTTCGCCAAGTTGTTCTTGTGTCAGGTTTTTTTCTTCTCGTGCATTTCGTAAAAGCAAGCCGATTTTAAATGACTCAAAATCTCTTTCGAGTTCGTCTCTGCGTTCAGTTCCTTTTTCTCCGTAAACGGTATCTTTTATGTCTTTCCAGCTTTTAGTTTCCATCTCTGTTGTTTTTTTCTTCATAATACTCTTTCATTAATCGGACAGCTTTGTCGATTTCTTTTTTCGGTGTTTTTTGCGTCTTTTTTGTAAATCCGTTTAAGAGTATAACTAACTTACCTTTGTCGAAGAAGCAAAAAACCCGCCATATATCCGACCCTAATTTTATTCGAGCCTCATATAATCCTTTATGGGTTTTCATTGGTGCCAAATATGTTTTCGGCACGTGTTGAAAGGTTTCGATTATTTCGATGACCTTAAATATTTTGTCCTGTATCTTTTTCGGTTGAGCAAGTAGAAACTCTTCGAAATAATGTTTGTATTGTATTACTTGCCTAACTTTTTCCATTGGCACAAAGGTAACTTAAAAGTTACTATTTTCGAAATTCGGAATTATGTTTTTTACATATGGATTTTTCTTTGGTATGTTTTACAACGTTTCGTGTCGAGTAGACAAGGGGAGTTTCACCCCGAGCCTCTCACAGAACCGTACGTGATAGTCTCCCATCATACGGCTCTTCTAATTTAATCTACAAATATAAGCTCATCCTCTTTCAAGTTGGCAAATTGTATTTTAAATTAGCTAACC
>NZ_JAGEVG010000015.1 GCF_017581925.1 Gelidibacter pelagius
AAAATTTGGAAAGCTTGCTAAATGAAATAAAACGGAATTTTGCATGAGAACAACCACCTCGTCTTCATCCCGATTCTCGTGATGAATCCACTCCTTCTTAAAAAGGAGGAGAAGTTTAGATTATGATTAGATTTGAAATGAGGCGTATATTTTTAAATAATGCCGAATCAAAAACTTCCTTCCCTTTTAAAGGGAAGAGCTTGTCCCGATTTTTTTCGGGATGGCTTTAAGCTCAGAATAGAGCTTAAAGTCGGAAGGGTTAAATCCTAACAAAAAATTAAAATAAAAATCACACTTAGACCTCACAGGTTTCAAAAACCTGTGAGGTCTTTAACCATGAACAAACTACTAACCTACATAAAACGCCACAAATTTAAGTCTGCCATTATTTTTATAGTAGTGGTGGTGTATTATTTTTGTTTACCAAGGCAATTGTTTAAAGAGCCGACGGCAACGGTCATTACAAGCTCTAACAACGAACTTTTAGGAGCCATGATTGCCGAAGATGGGCAATGGCGATTTCCTCAAAACGATACCGTCCCAGAAAAATTCAAAATCTGTATTCTTCAGTTTGAAGATGCCTATTTTTTTCAGCATCCAGGATTCAATCCAGTGTCTATTTTTAAGGCTTTAAGGCAAAACTTAAGTTCTGGAGGCGTTAAGAGAGGCGGCAGTACCATCACACAACAAGTTATCCGTCTCTCCCGAAAAGGCCAGTCTCGAACCTATTTTGAAAAAATTAAAGAGATTATTTTCGCCACCCGATTGGAATTTAGAGCTTCCAAAGAAAAAATTCTCTCCTATTACAGTAGCAATGCGCCTTTTGGAGGGAATGTCGTGGGATTGGATGCGGCCTCATGGCGATATTTTAATAGAGATGCCTCACAATTATCTTGGGCAGAAAGCGCCACTTTAGCCGTTTTACCAAATGCACCAAGTTTGATCTATCCCGGAAAAAACCAAGAGCAGCTGTTCAAGAAACGTAATCGGTTATTGGAAAAATTGATGTCACAGGGCGTTATCGATACCCTCACCTATCAATTGTCAATAGCTGAAGGATTGCCTCAAAAACCGTATCCGTTGCCACAAATTGCACCGCACTTACTTCAAAAAGTGACTCAAACGCATTTTGGGAACTATGTTCAGACCACGGTCAGAAAGCCGATTCAGGAGCAAGTCAATAGAATTGTTTATAACCACTATAACAATTTAAAGCAGAACGAAATTTACAATGCAGCGGTTTTGGTGTTGGATGTCAAAACCCGTAAAGTCTTAGCGTACGTTGGCAATACACCAACAGATAAGGAACACGAGAAAGACGTGGATGTGATTGACAAACCAAGAAGTACTGGCAGTATATTAAAACCGTTTTTGTATGCCGCCATGTTGGATGCCGGAGATCTATTGCCCAATACTTTGTTAGCTGACGTTCCCACACAATACGGAAGTTATAATCCTGAGAATTATGACAAACAATATGATGGGGCGGTTCCTGCAAGTCGTGCCTTGTCACGTTCATTGAATGTGCCGTCGGTAAGGATGTTGCAGGAATTTGGATTGGATCGGTTTCATCATTATTTAAAAGCATTGCAGTTAAAGGACTTGCAATACAATGCCAATCATTATGGGTTATCGCTCATTCTTGGCGGGGCAGAAAGTAATCTGTGGGATTTATGCAAAAGCTACGCAGCCTTATCATCAACGCTAAATCATTTTAGCGAGACCTCCAGCGAATACTTCAGCAATGAATTCTGTGAACCTACATTTTTAGCAGATCAAACAATTGACTTTGGCAAAAGAACCTCTGATAAAACCTTATTCGATGCGGCTTCCATTTATTTGACCTTTGAAAGTTTGAAAGAAGTGAACCGACCTGAAGGCAATGAAAACTGGGAATTTTACGACAGTTCCAAACAGATTGCCTGGAAAACAGGTACGAGTTTTGGTTTCAGGGATGCTTGGGCCATCGGTACTACAAAAGATTATGTGGTAGGGGTTTGGATTGGAAATGCAGATGGCGAAGGCCGACCAGGGTTGGTCGGGGTACAGACCGCCGCACCAATTTTGTTTGATGTGTTTGATGTCCTGCCCAAAAGTGATTGGTTCACCAAGCCTTACGACGAAATGCAGGAGGTTGAGATCTGTTCACAATCGGGTCATCGAGCCTCTCCAAATTGTGAAAACAAAGAACCAAAATTTATCCAATTGGCTGGATTAAAAACGGCCCCCTGTCCTTATCACATCTTGGTACACTTGGACAAGAATGAGCAATACCAAGTCAATTCTTCTTGTGAAGACTTGAATAATATGGTTCATAAATCGTGGTTTGTATTGCCGCCACTTATGGAATATTATTACAAAGCCCAAAATCCGTTCTACAAACCACTGCCGCCATTTCGAGAGGATTGTTTGGGGGAGAACACTGTTGTTATGGAATTCATATATCCGAAGGAAAACAATACCATTTTTTTACCTAAGGATTTTGACGGACAAACCAATGATTTGATATTGAAAGTGGCGCATTCCAAACCCGAAACTTTAGTATTTTGGTATCTGGATGAACGTTATTTAGGTAGCACCACAGACATCCATGAATTCGCCATGCAGCCAAAACAGGGGAAACATGTGATTACGGTAGTAGATGCATTTGGCAATGAAAGTAAGCGTTGGATCGAAATTTCGGAATAATGCATCCAAATCAATATATAAAATGACTATTTTTGTTTTTAACCTTTCAAACAAAAAACCATGTACGAAACAGTAAAAATGTTGCACTCCTATTGGGCCTATTTGACCCTATTATTGATTGTAATAGCTACTTTAAACGCTTTGTTTAAATATTTTGGAAAGAAGGAGTTCCATCCTTTGGATTTTAGAATTTCTTTGTTTACCCTTATTGTGTCACATATTCAACTGCTTTTAGGTATCGTTCTCCTCTTTGCTTATCTTAACGTGATTTCCGGGGCGGGTATGAAGGAAATCATGGGCAATAGTGTCATGAGATCGAATGTTGTAGAACATCCTCTAATGATGATCATAGCCGTTGTTTTAATTACTATCGGTTATTCAAAGCACAAAAAGAAATTGACTTCGGTGCCAAAATTCAAAATGTTGGCCATTTTTTACACCTTGGCTCTTATTTGTGTCTTGGCAAAAATTCCGTGGAATACTTGGTTCTAACAAATCATTATTAATTCCAATTCATAAAAAAACCAGAGCTATAAACTCTGGTTTTATTTTTTTGTAAGGACTTATTTCAATGGGATGTAGTTGTAATTATTAGAACTTTAATCGACTATAGACGTTATAAACAATGAAAGCTGATTTTTATGGATCAGAAATCAAGTCTTGATTCTTTTCCCGATAGCTTTCGGGACTAAAAGTGAAGCGGTCTTTGCTCTGATTTATCTATTCATGTTTTTCATTTCATCAATAAAAGTATCGATATCAACACCATTGGCAACCAAGGTTAAAGCTTTGTCCACAATATACTTTACATTATGCGTTCTAAAACCTAATCCAATAGCAATTTTCTTCAACAACACCTCTTCCCCATCCCCTTGGATGTGGTCTACGTGCACCATGCGCGCCAAATCAAATAAACGCTCTAAACGTCGGTCATAAGATGTTGGAGGATTTATGGGATGTGACTGGTAATTCTTAAGGATGTTTTTATATTCTCCTTCGCTAATATCCAAACTGTGAGCCAAGCGATCTAAAAACGCTTTCTCATCGTCGGTTATAACACCATCATCCATGGCTAGTCTAACAATTGAAGCAAAATGGTCTTCATTACGCTTTTTAAATCCGCTATCGAATAAATCTGAAATTGACATACTTGTTTTGTTTTAATCGCCACGTTTTGTGACCTTCAAAACTACATATTTTTTTTATTAATGACCTAAAAAAATATAATGAAAAATAGTGACCTATTCTCTTCTTTCTCGAAGAAGATCAGGAGATGGTTTATCGATTTATTTTAAGATTAAATTCACAGTGGTAATATGGCACATATAACTTCTAACCTTTATATTTGCTTAAAATAAATTGCCTTGAGTAAATCACATCTCTCGCAAGCTTATGCACAGACTTTGCAAACGCAGAATCTGCAAGCTGCTATTGCCATAAATCAAAGTAAAACGCATTTGAAAGGACTGATTGGGTCTTCCTTAAGTTTCGTAATATCTGAAACTTTCAAGACCTCCGAATCCCCCTTTTTACTGGTTTTTAATGATAAAGAAGAAGCTGCTTTTTATCTTAATGATTTAGAGTTGTTGATCAACGATAAGGATGTACTTTTTTATCCAGGGAGCTACAGAAGACCCTATCAAATTGAAGAAACAGATAATGCCAACGTACTTTTGCGTGCAGAGGTTTTAAACCGAATCAATAGTCGTAAAAAACCGGCGATAATTGTCACCTATCCTGATGCACTCTTTGAGAAAGTTGTGACCCGAAAGGAGTTGGAGCGCAATACCTTAAAAATCTCTGTAAATGATAATCTCTCTATTGATTTTGTAAACGAGGTGCTTTTTGAATATCAATTCAAGCGGGTGGATTTTGTAACGGAACCAGGCGAGTTTTCGGTCCGTGGCGGAATTGTAGACGTATTTTCATTCTCCAACGACGAACCCTACCGGATTGAGTTTTTTGGTGATGAAGTGGATAGCATCAGAACCTTTGATGTCGAAACACAATTATCCACCGAAAAAATTAAAAAGATCAACGTCATTCCCAATGTTGAAAACAAATTTTCGGATGAGACTCGTGAAAGCTTCTTGAAATATATTGCTTCAAAGACGATCGTTTTTACTAAAAGCTTAGATTTGCTATTTTCGAGAATTGATGATTTTTATGGAAAGGCTGAAGAGGCTTTTAAATCCCTTTCCCAAGAAATTAGACGAGCTTCTCCGGAAGAATTGTTCTGCAGTTCAGAATTTTTAAAAAGACAACTACTTGAATTTACTTTGGTCGAATTTGGTTCTTCGTCGGTGTTGAGCAAGGAATTGGTCGAGTTTCATACTACGCCGCAACCGTCGTTCAATAAGCAATTTGATCTACTGATTGAAAATTTAAACACTTATCACGATAAAGGCTATACCAATTTTATTGCATGTGCAAGCGAGCAACAGGCCAAGCGTTTTCATGATATTTTTGAAGATGTCAGTACGGAGCGCCATAGAGCATTGGAACTTGGCGTGCATTACAAAACTATTGTCTTGTCTTTGTATCAAGGATTTATTGATCACGAGAACAAGATAACGTGTTATACTGATCACCAAATCTTTGAACGCTACCATAAATTCCATCTTAAAAATGGCTACGCAAAAAAGCAGGCCATTACATTAAAAGAATTGACCAACCTTGATATCGGCGATTATGTCACTCATATTGACCATGGGATTGGACGGTTTGGAGGCTTGCAGAAGATTGATGTTGAAGGTAAGATGCAAGAAGCCATCAAATTGATTTATGGCGAACGTGATGTTCTTTATTTGAGCATCCATTCTTTACATAAAATATCCAAATTTAATGGTAAGGATGGCAAGCCACCAAAAATATACAAACTGGGTAGTAATGCTTGGAAAAAATTAAAACAGAAGACCAAAACAAGAGTTAAGGAAATAGCCTTTAATTTGATTCAGCTGTACGCCAAACGCAAATTGGAAAAAGGTTATCAATATAATGTCGATAGCGGCATGCAGATGGAGTTGGAAGCTTCTTTCATTTATGAAGACACACCAGATCAAAGTACAGCTACCGCCGATATAAAATCGGATATGGAAAGCGAACGTCCCATGGATCGATTGATCTGCGGTGATGTGGGCTTTGGTAAAACGGAAGTCGCTGTGAGAGCAGCCTTTAAAGCTGTGGATAATGGCAAACAAGTGGCTATTTTAGTGCCAACCACCGTTTTAGCCTATCAACATTCCAGAACCTTTACAGAACGATTAAAAGATTTTCCGGTAACCGTGGATTATCTCAACCGATTTAGAACCGCAAAGGAAAAACGGGACACGCTGGAGCGCCTTGAAAGCGGCAATTTGGATATCATCATCGGAACCCATCAATTGGTCAACAAAAATGTAAAATTTAAGGATTTAGGACTTTTAATAGTTGATGAGGAGCAGAAATTTGGGGTGGCCGTCAAAGAGAAATTAAAAACTCTCAAAGATAATGTGGACGTATTGACTTTAACTGCGACGCCCATCCCAAGAACTCTACAGTTTAGTTTGATGGCGGCGCGTGATTTATCTGTCATTACAACGCCACCTCCCAATCGGTACCCGATAGAAAGTCATGTCATCCGATTTAGTGAGGAAACCATCCGCGATGCGGTGATATATGAGATCCAACGTGGAGGACAAGTGTTCTTTATCCATAATCGGATAGAAAACATTAAGGAAGTTGCCGGCATGATCCAGCGTTTGGTACCCGATGCTAAAATTGGCATTGGACATGGGCAATTGGAAGGTAAAAAATTAGAGCAATTAATGTTAGGCTTTATGAATGGTGAATTTGATGTTTTAGTCAGTACCACTATTGTAGAAAGTGGTTTGGACGTTGCCAATGCCAATACCATTTTCATCAATAATGCGAACAATTTTGGCTTGAGTGATTTGCACCAAATGCGCGGTCGAGTGGGTCGAAGCAATAAAAAGGCCTTTTGTTATTTTATCACCCCAGAATATTCGGCCATGACCGATGATGCACGAAAGCGAATCACCGCTCTGGAACAATTCACGGAACTGGGAAGTGGTTTCAATATTGCCATGAAAGATTTGGAAATTAGAGGTGCAGGCGATTTGCTCGGTGGTGAACAAAGTGGATTTATCAATGATATAGGCTTTGACACCTATCAAAAAATATTAAATGAAGCCATAGAGGAATTAAAGGAAAATGAATTCAAGGATTTGTATCAAGATGACCATATAGAAAGAGATTATGTCAAGGACATCACCATCGATACGGATTTTGAATTGTTATTTCCTGATGATTATGTGAATAATATTGCGGAGCGTTTGAATCTATATACCAAACTGAATGAGATCAAAACGGAAGAGGAACTTCGAAAGTTTGAAACCGATATCATCGATCGCTTTGGTGAAATGCCAAAACAAGTTGTTGATTTATTAAACAGCGTCCGTATCAAATGGGTTGCTACAAAAATTGGCTTGGAAAAAGTAGTGATGAAACAGGGGAGGTTGATAGGCTATTTTATTAGCGATCAACAAAGCGCGTTTTATCAAAGTGCTAAATTTAATAAAGTGATTGAGTACGTCCAAACCCAACCAGGTGGGGGAAGAATGAAAGAAAAGCAAACCCGGACAGGACTGCGTTTATTGCTTACCTTTGAACATATTAAAACGGTTAACCAAGCCTTAACAGCACTGAAGCCTATAGCGGCTTGATTATTGAAGCACTAAAATTTTAAATCCAGAAGCTTCGGGATTAGTAGATTTATAAAAAATAAAAATAGCTATCGCATGAGAAAACTGATTATACTTTTAACATTTTTGCCATCCTTTTTGATGGCACAGCATTCAATTGAAGGCACCTTTTCGCCAGTGGAAGATTTTACCTACGCTTTTCTATATAAATCAAGTCCGACAGGTGCAGAATATGTTGATAGAGCTAAAGTAGGCGAAAAAGGCCAATTCAAAATTGAATTGGATACGGCAGAGACTGCAGGAATTTATAAAATAGTCTATGGCGTGCCACAAGAAACTAACAATTTTGACTTGATCTATAATGGAAAGGAAGATGTCGTGTTGCATTTTAGTTTGACTGAAGGTTTAGAGTTTAAGGAGTCCAATGAAAATAAATTATGGGCATCCTATACCAATAGCATTGAAATGATCAACAGAGCCATCAGCAATTTTTATACACATAAAAGTGGCGATGAAGCGGCTTTTAAGGACATCTTTAAAACCCTGAAAGAAACTCAGGATGCTTTTGAACTGGCTTCAAAAGGTACCATGGCTTCGGTATTTATCAAAGCGAATAAGCCTTATATTCCTGAAACTTATGAAGATATTTCCACCTATTCCAAAAACCTGAAGGAGACGTATCTCGCCAATGTTGATTTTGGCAATCCGTTGTTGCAGAGTTCGGAGTTTTTAACCGATCGGGTGAGGGCATATATTTTTGGAATGTCGGCAGATGCCACCGAAGATTTCTATAAGCGCCAAATTGATAATCTGGTCAATTATATTGGAGAGGACAATTCAGAAATAAAGATGGCATTGTTGCAAGCAATATGGTCTAATATGGTGCAAATAGAAGTAGATAGCGTCGCTAATTATATTTCCGATACCTATTTATTAGCGCTCGCAAAGGAAGCCGACAATACGATGTTGGTTAAAGTATTGACCATTTTTAAAAATAATTCGGTGGGGGCGACAGCAATAGATTTCCCTATTCATTCAGAAGTTGATGGCAAAAACATTGCAACAACATTACATGGCCTAAACATGGCCGATAATTATCTGCTTATTTTTTGGAATAGTGGCTGTTCACATTGTTTGGAGCAATTACCTGAAGTCAGAAAAACGGTTGATCAACTAGATGCCAAAACATTAAAAGTGATTGCTTATGGTACACAAGGGGAAGATGTTGCCTGGGATAGAGAAATCCTTAAGTACCCTAACTTTATTCATGTTATTGATAGAGCATGGCCAAGACGATTTGTGAGCGGTGAATATGGTGTAGAAAGTACACCTACCTACTTTATTTTGGATAAGAACAAAAAAATTATTGCAAAACCGGATAGTTTAGAAGAGTTACAAGCCCTTTTAAATGACTTGTAAAAAAATAGGCTGTTTTGAAAAAAACAGCCTATTTTTTTGTCTTATGCCAAACTGGGAATTCTCAAAACTTGTCCCGGGTATATTTTATCAGGATCAGTCAACATAGGTTTATTGGCATCAAATATTAGTGGATACTTCATAGCGTTTCCATAATATTTTTTGGCTATTTTTCCTAAGGTATCACCTTTAATGACCGTATGGAACTGCGCTTCAGGTTCGGCGTGCTCAACACTCATCTGGTCGTCTACTGATGCAATTCCGTTGGTGTTGCCAATCACCAAAACTACTTTTTCTTTGGTAGATTGGTCATGAGCCTGACCTGTTACAATAGCCATGTCATCATCAATTTTGATTTTTAGATCCTCAACCTCAAGTTTTAAGTCCTTTATTGTTTCTTCGAGTTTTCTGGCTCCTGCTTCTTTTGCTTTAAGTTCGTCTGCAGCTGCTTTTTTATTTGCAGCAACTTGTGCTTGTGCTTTTTCTTCCGTATCAGTTTTCCCGACACCAAAGACCTTGGCTCCGGCATTTTTAATAAATGAAAATAGTCCCATATAATTTTAAGTTTTTAAGAGTTAATGATTTGATAGGTAATTTACAACAACTAATTGAAACCTTATGGTGTGTCTTATCAATATATTATTAAATAAAAAGAGAACGCTCATCTGAAATGAATCAGATGAGCGTTTCCAGAAACTAAATAACCAACCAAAATTTAGTTTCTTTTATTTACCCGAGGGTTATCTTTTTTCGCAGTTTTCTGCTTACGTTTTTTTAGTATCTCAGATGATTTTGTCTTGCCATCGTTTTCAACACCTTTAGCTTCGGCATTCCTCATATATTGGATGTAGCCACGTCCTGTAAATTCATAGGTTGTACCGGAATTCGCATGGTAAAGCTTTATCACTTGATCATTAAGAACGCTCAATTCGAAGAATTCATTATCAAAATAATCATAATCTAATGTTAATGTTTTGAGGTGCGTATTTCCGGTTATATTACCCACGCCATAAACCCCAGTATAATCCCAATAAATGTCGTTGGGATTAGAGATGTTGTAGTCTTGCGAACTTCTAAATTCAGAATCATTTCCACCGGCTAAAAACTGTAAGTAATTTTCGCTGTCAAATTCATTTAAGGCACCCATTTGACTGGTATAGGTTTTTTCCCAAGCGTTATATTCTTGCAAGAAAAAGTGGATATTATCATAAAACACGAAGTCGTAATCAAAGGCTGATTTTTGATACCCATGTAAAAAATACGAGGTATCATTAAAAGGATTGTACAACTCTATGGTGTCAAAATCTACTTGATAAACATCAAATGTTTGATAGCCATCAAGATCATGGTACACATCTAAAGTCATTTCGTAGGCATCATACTCTCCAACGTCTATTCCGTAACCGTTGCCTTGGCCATTAGGTCCAAAACCAACTAAATTATTATTGGCGAACAATACACCATTTTTAAAAGAGAGTGTAAATGCAATTTGTAGAAAAGGTGTTTCTCCATAACCTGCTGTTTGATTGATATCAACATACCACAGATCATAAGAACCTAATAATTGATTCAATGAAATGGCCGGCTCTTCATGAACAGTATTTGTACTGCAAGACGTCAATATGGTTGCAGCTAAGGCAAATCCGAAAAGTAATTTTAGAGTTTTCATCCGTTCAGGTTTATTTTAAAATATTGGTTTGATCTGTTTGTCGACAGTTCGTTGAAATTAGCAAAACAAATTGTAAACACTTTACATTTTTAACAATCCAACATTTTAAAGATTATAATGGGTAGAATTCAAAACACGTGCCAAAAATTTATTTTCGGTTGATTTTGAAATGTAATAACCGCTATATTTTATGTATTTTTGAACTGCATCAACTTTAATATATTTATGAGTACACCAATAAAATATGCCGTTTTTGGATCAGGAAGCTGGGCCACAGCGATTGTTAAAATGCTTTGCGAAAATCTTGATGAAGTAGGTTGGTATATGCGAAGTGTTTACATTAAGGAACACTTGCTGAAGGAACAGCACAATCCAAGTTATTTGAGCTCGGTTGAGTTTAAGACCTCACAATTGAAGATTAGTAATGACATCAATGAGATGGCAGACTATGCTGATGTGTTGATTTTTGTAATTCCATCGGCCTTTATTTACGACGAATTGCTAAAACTTAAGGTTGATTTAAAAGATAAAACCATCGTGTCTGCCGTCAAGGGCATCATGCCTGAAACGGGAAAATTGGTGGGCGAACATTTTCATGATGTCTATAGTGTTTCTTATGAGAATATAGCGGTCATTTCAGGCCCTTGCCATGCGGAAGAAGTGGCATTGGAACGTTTATCTTATCTAACGATTGCTTGTGCTGATGAAGAAAAGGCCAAGCAAATTGCCAACGCTTTATCAAGTAATTATATTAAAACCTCTACGAGTGATGATGTGATAGGCATAGAGTACGCCGTTATGCTCAAAAATATTTATGCCATAGCCGCAGGTATTGCACACGGATTGGGTTATGGTGATAATTTTCAAAGTGTATTGATGAGTAATGCCATACGCGAAATGAAACGTTTTATTAAAAAACGACATAAGATGAAACGCAACATCAATGATTCGGCTTACTTAGGCGACTTGTTGGTCACTGGGTATTCGCTATTTTCCCGAAATAGAATGTTCGGAAATATGATTGGTAAGGGTTACACCGTTAAATCCGCACAAATGGAAATGAACATGGTGGCTGAGGGTTACTATGCCACAAAAAGTGCTTACGATCTTATTGAAAAAAATGAAAGAAAAGATAAGCTACCTATCATTACTGCAGTTTATGCGATTTTATATGAAGGTAAGGATCCAAAAAGGATATTTCAGAAATTGACAGAGAAGTTGGATTAGAAGTGGCGCTGGAAGCACGAGGTTGGAAGCGCGAAGCTGGAGGCTGTAAGATTTTCTCGCAAAGGCGCAGGAGGCGCAGAGTATTTATAAAATGATGGGTAAATTCGTGTGCTACAATTCGTGAAATTCATTTAAATCTCGACTATCTGTTTTATAAATTAAAGACAACTTTAAGTTTTGCGGTATTAGTATAATTTGTGTCCAATACAACCAAATTTATTCGCTTAAAGGAACGTTTTTTGAGTATTTATAAAAAGCTATTACACAAAGGTTCAGAAAGTTGTTCAAAACAAACTTTTCACCCATTACTCTCGGTGAAGCTCTATTAATCTCTGGGTAACAATGTAATTGTTTCAAGCAAGACAAATCGTGTACAGAGAATTGATGAAACCTTCAAATAAAAAACTCCAAATTCCAGATAAGTCTATCGAGAATAACTTAGACAATGGATATAATCTGTGAACATCTGCTATAATTAGCGTCCTCCACGTTCTATTTAACCAAAACCCCTTTTGTCTCCATCAAGGGGATTTTCTGAAAGGCTTTTTCGTTAATGCTATTCTTTCTGAAGAGAAAGTTTTTTTCAAACATGGTATTCCCCTGAAAAAAAGTCACTTTAAATTCGTTGTTTAAGGCGAATAGTTCTTCTTGAATCAACTCAATTTTTGCATAACTTCTCTTAGGAAGAACATCCAGTTTTTTCCGAAAGATAGATGTCATTTTATTTTCAGAATAACCACTGGTAACAATCAAAACAATATCTAAATCGACGTCCTTGTCATTAATGATATAGGCGTTCCAATCGTGGGTTTTGTAAATGTCATTATACTCATTGACAATGGCTAAATATACGCCTTCAACTTTCGGGATTTGGATATCTTTTTTCATGCCTACTCCCTGCGAAGGCAGGGATCTTTTTAATTGAACGGCAAAGTTACTATTTTATTACGAATAAGAGTTTTTGACGAACGTGATGTCATCCTATAGAAAAGGATTTTCATTAAATATCAAGTTTATTTGCTACCTTTAACGTTAGTAACGCATAAAGTATGATTGTATCATTTGGTTCTAAAGAAACCGACCAAATTTGGAAAGGTATTCGTGTTAAAAAAATGCCCATTGATATTCAGAACATTGGACGTCGAAAATTAAGAATGCTCAATAATTCACAGGATCTGAACGACTTAAGAATTCCGCCGTCAAACAGAATGGAAAAGTTTAGTGGGAAATTGAGCGAATTTTATAGTATTAGGATTAACAAACAATGGAGAATTATTTTTATTTGGAACCAAGGAAATGCAAGTCAGGTTGAAATCATTGATTATCAATAGAAAAATAGAAAATGGAAAAATTAGATAATGTGCATCCGGGAGAAATTTTGCATTTTGAATTTCTTGAACCTCTTGAAATTACGGTATATCGACTTTCGAAGGATCTAAAAGTTCCACAGACTCGAATTTCTGAAATCATAAAAGGTAATAGAAGAATTACCGCGGATACAGCCTTAAGATTAAGTAAGTATTTTGGAAATTCTGCGAAGTTCTGGCTCGGTATCCAAAACGATTATGATATCGAACAGGAAAGGAAAAACAAAAAGGAGGAATTGAAAACGATTAATAAGTATTCTGAAAAAGACCTTGCTTAAACTATAGAACATCTTAGTGGTCGGGTTGTTTATTCTTGAAAACTTCAATTCGACTAAAAAAGGAAGCCCCAGTTACCTAAGTCTTCCTTTTTTTTATAACTATCTCTGAGTTCATGACAAAAATCAAAAATAGGTCAGTGCTGTATTGATTTTCAAGATTCAATAATGTATAGGCTAGATGAGAAATGCCATATTTGAAAATAGTTTAGACAAGACTGATGAAAAATCTATAAAACCAATACTAAAATCTCTCGATTAAATTATTTTTTCGTGCCTGGTTTTCTTTAATTTTTCTTTTCAATCCTTGATTTTTCATTTTGCTCTCTTGACTCATTTGTGGACTTGTACTTAGGCTTATCTGAATATTTCCTTGATTAAAAATAGTGTGATCTCTATTTTTAAGTGCTTTTTCTTTTAGTTCCAAGAAATCGGTTTTTGCAATATCTTCAGAATTTGCAAATTCAAAAACTCTGACCTCTTCCATCTTGCTCATTGATTTCAAAGTGAAATGATAATGATCTTCAGTATCATAAAGTTCAATGATTAGCCCAGGTAAACCAGAGAAGAGATAGGGGCCATCAGGAATTGGAACTTCTAAAGTAAACCAAGCTATATAATCTCTTCCAGCAAAATGTGTGGTGGCTTTTTGAGCGGCGTACCCCATGATTTCTTTAGAATCTTCTTCTATTTTCCACTCTAAAGGAATGTTGGGTTCTTGATAACTATAGAGTTTTCGGTCAATTTTTTCATGGGTCCATACTTGGGAGTTTTGATGATCTTTATAAAATAGTTTTGGAAAACTGGAAGTCATTTCTTTGGAAATTTTAAGCTCTCCCGTGGTTTTAAGTTGATGTTCTAAATTGGCCCTAATCTCCTCCTTAAAGGCTTCTTTATAACTCATAAAAACACCATATTTTGGACCAGTAAATAAATAAAGTGTTTCTATAGCTCTGTTTTCCAAATTGGTGGAATCAAGACTAAAGGCAACTTCATACTGAACTTCATATTCAGTAGGATATTCATTTTGGGCAAAAACGTTGTTAGTTGTGATACATAAAAAAAGGGCAATCAAATCAGATAGTTTCATAGTATTTCAGTTTTTTGTTTCCACCAGTGGGGTTTAATACTCCGAGGTTGGCCTCGAACGATAAGACAATTTCTTGCTCATATCTTCTGGGCTTTCATCGAGGTTTTTGTTTTCAATAAAAAGTAAGTAGAGTATTACTCCAACTCAATTGGGTTATTCTTGTTGTCAAGGTTGGACTTGAACATTCTTTTCAAATCCTCTTTTGAAATGTCCTGTCCTGATCTATTTTTAAGATTCATTGTTGCTGCTTGCCCATCTGCTACTGTGATGCTACCGCTAACTCCAGGGGTTTTTCCCATCATATATTGATAATCAGATCCGCTTAAAGCATTATCATTAAGTCTTTTTTGTATCTGATTGATTTTTTCTTTGGAAGATTCTTCGGCTTTTGGCAATGTCCAAATTTTTGGTGTTTCTAATTTTTCAAGTCCTAACATTGTAAAATGATAATGATTATGGGTGTCATGAAGTTCAACAATTAATCCTGGAAGTCCATGAAAAACATAAGGGCCATTTGGAATAGGGATTTCCATGGTAAACCACGCTTCATAAGATCTTCCGGCAAAATCTATGGTTGCTTTTTGTACTGTATAACCCATAAATTCCTTGGTGTCTTCATTGATTTCCCAAGTATCCATTTTTGCAGGTTCAATATAAACATAATCTTTATCACCAAGATTCTGAAGCACTTTGACCTCTCCACTTTGGTGATTCGTAAAAACTACTTTGTTTAAATCTTGACTCTTGTTGGAGTTGGTACTGATTTTAACTTGAACGTTTGCACCAAGTCTTTGTCTTATTTTTTCCAACCGCTCATCGGCTTCCACGCGGCTTTGATTTACAAATACGCCAAATTCAGGGTTGGTAAATAAATATAGGTTGGAAGTATCCTTTTGATCCAAATTCAACGAATCAATATGAAAGACCAATTCATAATGTACCTTGTAATCTGTAGCATATTCTTCTTGGGCAAAAACACTTGTTTTTACTAAAAATAGAAGCACTAAACTTAAAATAAATGGTTTCATAGTTATTTGGAATTAAATATATTTTACAAAGGAATTCGGACTTTCGCCATTATCTGTCGTGGGCGCAACATATAATTGGATTCGGAAATCGTATAGTTTCCGACAGAAATATTTTGATAGATTTTTTTGTTAAACACATTGATCAAGGACAATTCAAAATCAATTTTTCGTTTTTCCGAAAGTGTAAATCGGTATAAAATATCACCAAAGAAATCATCCCAAGAATCGTTTTCTAATTTTGACTGTACCCATTCTCCTGAAAAACTCAGGGTATGATTTTTTAAGAAGTAGAAATACAGTCCGAGTTTATGATTTTGGGTCCAGACTTTGCGTAGGTCTTGTATTTTGTTTTCTGTTTGGCTTAATCGGACACTTCCATCATACTCTACGGTCATCCAATTTACAAAATCGCCGTTAAGATTAATGCTGTTTTGCCAAGTTTCCGTAGTGTTTTTCATCAGTTCACTGTTCAAAAGTATATCACGGTTGCTGTGGGTATAATCTGAGCTTAATTTAAACGTGGTTTTGATTGGTAAAATCAATTTACTGGCGGAAGCGCCAATTGACTTCCGATTATTTCTATTGACCAAGTCCAAAGCTTCCAATACGGTTGAACCATTTGGCTGGGTAATCATATTGAAAATTTGATCGTTTTTGCCATCGGAATATGAATAGTTAATTCGGCCAAACCACGTATTGATAGGATTTCTATATTCCAACCCGAAAGAAAAGGATTGTGAAGATGTCTCCATTAACGGCACATTATGTCTGGCCAAATTGCGATAATGTGATAGTAAATATCCCGAATACATTTCGATTAAGGGTCCGTAATTTTTACTGTATCGTGCACTTGCATTAGTTTTCCAATAGTTCCAGAACTTATATTCGCTCCATAATGATGGATTTAAAGTAAATGCATTTTCGGTTTGATTTTCATTTGAAATTTGATCGTCAATGTCGTAATGGGTGATCTCAAAAGGCAATCTTAAGGAAACTGTTAACTTATCTGTTCGATAATTTAATCCTGTGCGCGCATAAGTTGAAACTTCTCGCCATTTCATATCGTTTTTAAAATCTATATCCGAATGCAGAATGCCATCCAATAGAATTTGAGAGTGCATATTTTGAAGTTTAAAATCTAGGCCCGGTTGTAAACTCAAACTGAAGCTCCCAAACCTTTTCGTAAAATCCAAAGAATGATTTGCAACAAAATTTTTATAGAACAGTTGCTGATCTACTTGATCTATTGGTTCATTGGGAGAAAGGATTTCTGTAAAAACACCTGGACTGATCCTCAAGTCTTGAGGGGTTTCATTGTATTGGATATTGGAATTAAAAGTGATCAATTGTTTTCTGAAAGGAAATATGATTTCAAAATTGTTTTTTAAATCCGTAAAAGGCGTACTTAAACTTTGATACTGAGGATCTTGATTTTCGGTTAGAAAAGCCGAACCACGATCCCATTCTTTCTTAAAACTCAAACTTTCCTTAAAGAAATTCTTGTCCTTATTGCGTTCAATACTTAAGGAAACATCCAATGATTCATCTCGGAAATTGTTTTGTGTCACATTTTCAATAGTCGTATTTCCTTCTGGTAAAAAGTATGTTGTGAGATTGCCACCTTCTTTTTTTATCAAGTTGTTGATATAGGAAGCATTGACTTTAAACTCAACTTCCTTTTCATTTTTAAATAGCGCATTGGCCGAAATCGCTTGCGCCTGATTGTTCAACCAGCGTTTCTGTGAAAATGGAGGAGGATTTACGGAAGCTAATGAAAACCAATCTTTTTTGGCTTCAGCATTTCTTCCAAACCTAAAGGCGGAATAGGAAAAGCTTGAAAAATCCTGTGTGATATCCGTGCCATTATTATTGGCTTGATAGGTGACCAAGGTTTGAAAATTCTTCGTAAAAAGCATTGGGCTGAGCTTTCCAAAATACAAAGTAGGAGCAGCACCCAAACCCATTTCGATGTTTCCCGAAACTGTAACTTTGTTTTTTAATTTTATATTGATAGCCGCTTGTTCCGAAGGTATTAAGCTGTCCAAAACTTTTAAAGGTTGATGATTTTCTAATATTTCAACGGCACTCACTTTATCTGCATTTAAATTATTGCTGACCATTCCGTATTGACCGCCCATTAAATCTAAACCTTCGACATAAAATTTGTTAATCGGTTTTCCTTGATATTTAATTGCGCCACTGGGATCAATGTCAATTCCCGGCATTTTTGATAAAACATCTTGAATACTTCTGTCCTTATTGCTTTTAAAAGCTGCGGGATCAAAAACTAAAGTGTCGCCACGCTGTCGGATTGGCGGCTTTCTTAGAAAGATTTCATCAAGAGTTTCTACAGCAGGCTCTAATGAAATCGTTAAATCCTGATTTCTTGCGAGAATTTCTTTCTTAAAAGTAGTATAGGCAAGAGAGGAAACTTTAATGCTCAGACTATCGACAGTAGGTGTTATTTTAATTTTGAATTTTCCTTCACTATCAGAAATTGCATACCCAAGAATATTGGATTTTCCTTTTGGAGAAACCACTATAGAAGTGCTTCCCAAGGTTTTTTCTGTTTCGGAATCTATGATTTTTCCGGTAATTTCTATTTGGGCAAAACTGCTTAAATAGTAAAAAGAAAGAAGAACAAATAAAAAGTTGGTTTTCATTTAGAAAAGTTGGGGGTTTATTTTTTCATAAGTTAGTTAATAGAATCATAGAAAAGCAAACCTACAACTATTTTTATAGTAATACAACTATAAAAATAGTTCATCACTGAAAATTGATCTGTGAATAGTAGAAGCGAGGTTGAAATAACTACAAATTTCTATTCAAGTCTCTTAAGACTATAAAACTACTGTAAATGTAGCCTTAAACTCGCGTAACTATATAATCTGTTTTGGATAATATTTTTTTATATGAAAAGAAAGAAGGCTTAAAATACCTTAGGTATTAAAAGCCTTCTTTTTTAAAAAAACTATGGTTTGGGAATATGTCTATTTCATATTATTTCCAACCACCACCAAGCGCTTCGTATAAATCAACGATAGACAATAACTGTTGCAACTTACTGTCAATAACACTCAATTCAGCGCTTAAGGCGCTTTGTCTTGCGGTCAATAGGTCCAAGTAATTGGCAAAACCGTTTTTCAATAATTCATCAGAATTTCGCTCGGCGTTTCTCAAGGCTTCCACTTCTAAGGTTCGATATTCAAACTTCTCTGTCTCGGCGTTATAGGCATATAAAGCATTGGATACTTCATTTCCAGCAATCAATAAAGAACGTTTGAATTCTAATAAGGCTTGTTCTTGCTGTGCTTCAGAAACTTCTTTTTGGGTTCTGATTTTACGCTGGTTGAAGATAGGCTGTGCCAATCCACCAACAAGGTTGGCAAACAATGAATTGGTATTCAATATTTGATCCAATTCTAAACTTTGAAAACCTCCAGTCGCTGAAATTGTTAGCGATGGATAAAAATTGCTTCGTGCTACATTGGTCAATTCAAAAGCCCTAACCAAGTTGTATTCTGCGGCTATAACATCAGGTCTGTTGCTCAACAAAGTTGTTGGAACACCCAATTTTAAGTCCGTTTGTAACTTTTGTTCGTCCAGAACATTACGCGCATACTGTTGAGGTTGTTGTCCCAATAATATGCTCAAAACGTTTTCTGTCTGAAAAATAGCCGTCTCCAAATCCACTTGCAATGCTCTGGCATTATTGTACTGTGCAATATTTTGATCTACCGCTACCTGATTGACATTCCCTGCATCTTTTAAAGCTTGAATAGTGCTCACACTACTATCTCTGACCATAACGCTTCTTTTGGTGATCTCCAATTGTGAATCCAAAGCCATCAATTGGTAATATGTCGCTGCAATGTCAGCTACCAAACGTGATTTTACTGCTTGGTGTGCTGCCACGGTTCTTAAATAATCAGCTTCAGTCGCGCGATGGTTACTTCTTATCTTGCCCCAAATGTCAGCTTCCCAGGAAAGGTTTCCAGATAACTGGAATTGATCCATATGGTCTTTACCGCCATTTAACAAAGCACCTTGTTGGCCATTTTTAGAAATGTAAGATCTCGTGGCGTTGGCGCCAGCACTAATGGTTGGCAAATAACCTGCTTTTCCTTGTTTTACATAGGCTTCTGCAGCCAACACTTGTTGAATGGCAACGCGGATGTCGATGTTGTTTTGAAGGCCTAGCTCAATATATTGAACCAAATAAGGGTCGGTGAACAATTCTTTCCAAGACAGATCAGCCATGGAAAGACTGTCTGTTGGTAAAGCATCCGTACGGTACAAATTCTGTGTCTCTTCAATCTGTGGTCGGTCATAGTCTTTTGCTACAAAACAACTTTGAAGGGTGAATGCTGAAACGGTCAGCATGACCATATATTTTAATGTGCGAGTTTTAAGCATTGTTATCATGATTTTGATCGTCGTTAAGTTCTAATGTTTGTTGATTGTTTTCCGCTTCAAGTTCTAAAACACGTTGTGGTGCTCCTGAAATCTTTTCCTGTAACCATTGGAAAAACATGAACAGAATTGGAATGACAAAGACACCAAGGACAGTTCCAATCAACACACCTCCAACAGCACCAGTACCGATAGAACGGTTTCCAGCGGCACCTACACCACTTGCAAATACCAATGGCGATAGTCCGAAAATAAAAGCAAAGGAGGTCATCAAAATAGGTCGTAAACGGGCTTCAGCTCCATGAACGGCCGCAGCCAGAATGGATTCTCCTCTACGTCGTCTTTGCAGTGCAAACTCCACGATCAAGATGGCATTCTTCGCCAATAGTCCGAGTAACATAATCAATGCAATTTGGAAATAGATATTATTTTGCAACCCTGTAAGCTGCGTTGTGAAATACGCTCCAAAAACACCCAATGGTAAGGATAGCAGTACAGAGAAAGGAATTAAGTAACTTTCATACTGTGCTGCCAACAAGAAATAAACAAACACTAACGATAATATAAAAATGGTCGTCGTTTGGTTACCTGCGTTGACTTCCTCACGTGTTAGTCCAGAATACGCTGTGGTATAATTGGCCGGTAAACTTTGAGACACCTCGTCTACCGCTTTAATAGCATCACCTGAACTATACCCAGGGGCTATCGCGGCATTTAAAGTTACAGAATTAAATAAGTTGAAACGTGTTACCGATTGCGGTCCGTACACTCTTTCAAGGTTCACAAAAGTTGTAATCGGGGTCATTTCTCCTGTGCCTGTGCGAACATAAAGTTTGCCCAAATCACTTTCTTGAGCACGATCTTGAGGTAAGGATTGAACATAAACACGATATTGTTTACCAAATCTGGAGAAGTCGGCAGCAAAGATACTTCCAATATATCCTTGAAGTGTTGAAAAGATATCACTAATAGGAACACCTAATTCTTTAGCCAACTCTGCATTGAGTTCGATCTCATACTGCGGATATTTGGTGTTGAATGATGACTGTGCATATTGGATTTCTGGACGTTGTGAAAGTTTACCTGCAAAATCCTGAGTGACTTGATCTAAATCTGTAAAACTTCCGCCAGAACGGTCCAATAAGTTGACTTCAATTCCCGCTGAGTTTCCGAATCCTGGAATACTTGGTGGTGAGAAGAAAATGATGTTGGCTTCAGGAATCTGTGCAGCTACACCAAACATTTGTCCAGTAATACTCTGCGAAGAAAGCGACTCGTCTTGACGGTCTTCCATATCATCCAAACGGATAAAGCCCAATCCGAAGTTGCTACCTGCACCTCCCAAAAAGCTACTTCCCTCGATGATTGATCCCCCTTTGACTCCAGGAATTTCGATTAGTTTTTTATATAAATCGGCATTCACCTGATGGGTTCTGTCTATTGAAGATCCTGGAGGAAGTTCAATGTTCACGAATACGATCCCTCTATCTTCATCAGGAACAAATCCAGTTGGCAATACAGAAGATGACCACCAGATAGCACCTACCGATATAAGCAGGGCAACTACGGTAATCCATTTGTGTCTGTATAGAAAATGAACTGACTTTCCGTATTTGGTAACGGTGGCATTGAAACCTCTGTTGAAACCGTCAAAGAAACGTCCAAGAAAGCCTTTCTTCTTTTTATTTTGTTTGTCGTCATGACCTTTTAAGAACAAAGCACATAACGCCGGACTCAAGGTTAAAGCATTAACTGCCGAAATAATAATCGCCACAATAAGCGTTACACCAAACTGTTCATAGAAAACTCCTGTGGGGCCTTGTATAAATGTCACTGGAACAAACACCGCCGCCATGACCAAGGTAATAGAAACAATGGCACCAGTAATTTCCTGCATGGCTTCATGTGTTGCCTTTTTAGGATCGGGTTCGCCTTCGTCAATCTTGGCATGGACGGCTTCAACCACAACAATGGCATCATCTACCACAATACCAATGGCCAATACTAAGGCGAAAAGTGTTAATAGGTTGATGGAATATCCAAAAAGATTCAAAAAGAAGAAAGTACCAATAATAGACACCGGTACGGCAATGGCAGGAATTAAAGTAGATCTGAAATCCTGCAAGAAAATAAATACTACCAAGAACACCAGTAGAAACGCTTCAGCTAAAGTGGTGACCACTTTTTCAATGGAGGCGTTTAAGAACGTATTGGTATTATAAGGAATGAAAATTTCGACACCTTTAGGTAAATCGGCTTTGATCTCTTCCAGTTTTTGCTCGATTTCAATAATAATGTCACGAGCATTCGAGCCTTTGGTTTGAAATATACCCATATTTACTGCGGGTAATCCATTTGTAATAGACCCTCCGGCATACGATTGTGCACCCAATTCAATATCGGCGACATCGGAGAGCTTCAGAAATTGTCCGTTGCCCAAGGCTTTAATGATAATGTCACTATACTGGGCTTCTGTTTTAAAACGTCCGCCATATTTGATGACATAACTAAATGCCTCTCCATCATTTTCACCCAAAGATCCTGCTGCCGCTTCTAAACTTTGTTCTCGTAAAGCTGCGGTAACATCCGTAGGAATCACGCCATAGGCTGCCATTTTTTCGGGACGTAACCAAATACGCATGGCATAATCTTTAGCTCCAAACACATTGACATCACCAACACCATCAACCCTTTGTAATTCCGGAATCACGTTAATTTTTAGGTAATTCTGTAAAAATGTTGCATCATAATCAGGATTGGTACTGTAGAAGGATGTAAACATCAAGGCACTGGTTTGTTGCTTTGAGGTGGTCACACCGGTTTGCAATACTGCTTGTGGGAGTTGTGAATTAGCACGAGCTACACGGTTTTGAACGTTTACTGCTGCAATATCAGGATCGACATCCTGATCAAAAAACACAGTAATTGTTGCGCTTCCGGTATTGGAAGCACTAGACGTAATGTAAGTCATTCCTTCCACACCATTAATCTGCTCTTCTATGGGAATGATCACACTTTCCAAGATGGTTTCAGCGTTGGCACCAGGATAATTGGCGTTTACTGAAATAGTTGGAGGCGCAATATCAGGATATTGCGTAATAGGCAATGTGGTAAGACCAAGAATACCCAAAATCACGATGATGATGGAGACGACCGTTGAAAGTACTGGTCTTTCTATAAATAATTTTATCATAACTTCTTATCTTACTTTTTTATCTGAATACTTTCTCAATTGGTTTCGCAATAGTATCAAAGGGTACTTCCATAGGCTTTATCTGTGAATCACCTCTTAGCTTTGCTACGCCTTTTGCAACAATTTTATCACCTTCCTGAAGACCTTCAGATACTACGTAGACGTTGTTGACATCGGCTATTACGGCGATACGTGTAGAAACAGCCATATTATCTTCAGCTAATTTATAGACATAATAACTGCCTTGCTGCTCATAAGTGGATTCCTTAGGGACCACCACCACATTTGAATATGTTTTTGGAACTCTGATTTTCCCACTGTTTCCGTTGGTCAACAATCTTGAATCATTATTAAAGACAGCGCGAAACGAGATAGAACCTGTATTGGCATTCACTTGAGAGTTAATGGTTTCAATGGTGCCTTCTTTGTCGTAAATGCTTCCGTTGGCCAAAATCAAGGTCACTTTTGGGAAGTTCTTGATTTTTTCCTTAATATTTTCTCCTTCAGCATTTTGAATAAAATCAAGATACTCTCTTTCGTTCATCGAGAAATATGCATAAACTTCACTAATATCAGAAACCGTGGTCAAAGGCTCTTGACCTGTAGGACTAACTAAAGATCCTTTACGAAGTCTGATGGAGCCAACATAGCCGTCTACAGGACTTTTTATGTTTGCATAGTCAATGTTTGCACCAATACTGTTATAAGCACTTTGCGCTTGCAGTAATTTGGCTTTTGCAGTTTCTAACTGAACGCTACTGATAATGTTCTTATCAACCAAAGGTTTTAGTTTATCGACTTCAACTTGAGCCGCATTAACATTGGCTTTTGCTCCGGCAGCATCCTGGCTGAGTGCCTGCGTCTCCAATTTGAAAAGGGTTTGCCCCTTTCTAACTCTTTGACCTTCGTCTACTAAAACATCTGTAATATAACCTGATATTTTTGGACGCACTTCACTGTTATTAACGCCTTCAATGCTCGTTGGATACGTAGTAAATCCTGTTACAGTTCTTTGAGGAATTGTAGTCACTTGAAACGGCATCGGTCCTTGGGGACCTTGAGGTGCTTGTTCTTTATCTCCGCAACTCATGAAAAGAGTGATAATACTAAGAGAGATGACTAATGGAAGTTTGATTGTTTTCATTGATTACAGTTTAGTGTTTTTTCTAGAATTTTTGATTTTAATGTGGATACTGATTTGGTGACTTCATCTAAAAATTTGATGTAATTATCATGAAAGTCCAGATTGAATTTTGAGTCATAATCGCTGTTCATCTGGTTGGTCTTTTCTTTATATTCTCTAATTTCTAAATGCAGTTCTTTTTGGAAAATCCATGATTCTGTCATGGCATCAATACTTTGTATGATACTATCTTCATTGATGGTATAATATTTTTTTCGATCACCAGTTTTAGTGAAGTAAAGGATTCTCTTTAGATTGGCTAAATGATTTAAATGTGTAGAAATAGTACTTTTACTGGCACATAAATCCCTCACTAAATCTTCAAAAGTGGTTCCTGTCTTACCTGTCAAAATTATATATGATAGAATACGGGCAGCCACTGGAGCGAGTTGTTCTTTTTGCTCCATAAAGACACCCAATCTTTCGACTAAGTCTTCTTTTTCTGTACGAATTTTGCTTATCATGTTTACAAATTTTATGCAAAGATAAGTCGGGTTCGGAACAATCCGAACCAATCGAAGTTAAAAAAATGTTAAATAAAAAAACCGACGAAATCTCGGCGGTTATAGTTATGAATCTTAAGGATTTATAAAGACGATTTAAATTGTTCTAAAAATCTAACATCATTTTCGCTCAATAAACGGATGTCACCAATTTGGTGCAAAAGCATTGTAATCCGATCGATACCCATCCCAAAAGCGAATCCTGAATAGATTTTTGAGTCGATACCACAATTTTCGAGAACATTAGGATCTACCATTCCACAACCCATTATTTCCAGCCATCCAGTGCCTTTGGTGATGCGATGGTCGATTTCAGTTTCCAGTCCCCAATACACATCTACTTCTGCACTTGGTTCCGTAAACGGGAAATAGGAGGGACGCAAACGGATTTTACTTTTCCCAAACATTTCAGTTGTGAAATATTGAAGGGTTTGTTTTAAATCGGCAAAACTCACGTCTTTATCAATGTATAAACCTTCCACTTGATGGAAGAAACAATGCGAGCGTGATGAAATGGCTTCGTTTCTAAACACACGACCTGGAGAAATGGTACGGATTGGTGGTTTGTTGGTCTCCATATAGCGCACTTGCACAGAACTTGTGTGTGTACGCAACAAAATATCAGGATTGGTTTGAATAAAAAACGTGTCCTGCATATCTCTTGCTGGGTGGTATTCTGGCAAGTTTAATGCTGTAAAATTATGCCAATCGTCTTCAATTTCCGGACCTTCGCTAACGTTAAACCCAACGCGTGAAAAGATTTCAATAATTTGGTTTTTCACGATAGAAATAGGATGACGAGCACCAATGGCAATAGGTTCGCCAGGACGTGATAAATCGCCGTAAACGCCTTTGACCTCTTCTTTGCTTTCCAGTTCCTCCTTTAGCGCATTGACTTTTTCTTCTGCGGTTGTTTTCAATTGGTTAATGACCTGCCCAAATTCTTTCTTTTGATCATTGGCAACATTTTTGAATTCTGCGAAATACTCATTCAATACTCCTTTTTTTCCTAAGTATTTGATGCGGAATGCTTCGATCTCTTCCTTGGATTGAGCTTTAAACGTTTCGACTTCAGCGATAAGTTCTTTAATCTTGTCTATCATAAATCAAAAAAATGAATGGCAAATTTAAGGTTTTTCGGATGAAAACCTATAAGATTTTGTAAACCTTAAAGACCTGTCAGGTTTTTAAAATCTGACAGGTCTGAAAATAGAATTACTTTATATATTCAGTTTCAACAAAATAATTGACAATGGCTTCCTTCATTAAAACACTCTGCTCTCCAGCTTTTAAAGGTGGTAGCTGTTCTTTTACGATATAATGCGGCCATTTATCCTCATCAAAATAATCAAATTCGTAATAGCCATAAGGTTCTAATAGTCGACAGATGGCAATGTGCATCAAATCTAGTTTATGGTCTTTCTTGAACTTTCGATGGAGTTGTCCTAATTCCTGCACACCAATCAAATAGATGATGGCATCCAAATCTAATATATCTCCTTCCGCGAATTGGGTAGAAAGCTTATTGACTACTAGCTCCCAACGCTCTTTTAATTGTTTGTCTCTTGACATGATCACTTCCTGCGAAGGCAGGAATCTTTTTTAGTTAATAATTCCTTGTCATTACCATAATAGCAGTGACAATTTTAATTTCCTGCGTGTTACTCAGTTTGTCGAAGTAAGGCAGTAATCTTTTCAGTTAGTATTGAAATTCAATTTCAAATTAAAACGAAACTTGAAGTTCAAATCAGCTTCAAGTTCAATTTTGTCGGTAACTAAATAGTAGTAACCGTTTTTTGTTGTTGTTAATCTTTCAAATAGAACTCATAGGCAAAGTTAAGGAACAATGCATTCTGTTTAAAGTTTATAAGTCTAAAAATCTGAAATTTATGTACGTTTGCTAAAATATAACGGCTTATGAGTGTTTTGGATATTGTTTTAATTGCTTTTATTGGTCTTGGTCTCGTGCGAGGTCTTATGAAAGGTTTTTTTGTTGAAATTGCTTCTGTTATAGCCTTGATTGCTGGAGTATATGGTGCCATCCATTTCAGTAATTTTGCGGAATCGTTTATTGATGAAAATTCGCAATGGGATGAAAAAACGGTCAATATCGTTGCTTTTGCCGTGACCTTTCTTATTATTGTTTTGGCGATAGCATTGGCTGGCAAAGCTTTGACAAAGCTTGCGGACTTTGCCGCTTTGGGTATTGTCAATAAACTCCTTGGTGGGCTTTTTGGTGCTTTAAAAATAGCCTTGATCTTGAGCGTGGTACTTAATATCTTTGAGAGTATGAATCGCGCCATTCCAATGACGGACGAAAAAAGCATTGAAGACTCAGCACTTTATAGTCCTGTAAAATCCTTGGTGCCGATGATTTTTCCATTGATTTTAGAAAAGAAAAAGGAATTGGAAGGTAATTTAGAAGATGAATCTGCTGAAACCGATCAAACCGTTCAATAATATTCTCATTTAATAGTACTTTGTCTATCGATAGGTGAATCGCTAAAGAGTAGCTTTTATTCCCGCCAGTAGGGTTTGATACCCAAGGTTGTTGATTATTATTCCAAATGATAAATCTCCATGATTTTACTGAGGTACTTATCAAAATCAATTTTCAAATCGATCAGCTTACCCGTTTTAACATCAAATACCCAACCGTGTACCTTTAGGCCTCTATCTCTATTTGCTTTTTGAACCGCAGCCGTTTTTATCAGGTTGACACATTGTTCCTGAACGTTGAGCTCTACCAATCGGTCATATCTTTTTTCTTCATCTGTAATGGCATTAAGTTTATTGCGATGGATACGATAGACATCCCGTATATTACGGAGCCATGGATTTAATATTCCCAAGTCAGCAGATTGCATGGCCGCTTTAACGCCACCACAAGCATAATGGCCGCATACGATCACGTCTTTAACTTGCAATTGATTGACCGCATAATTGACCACAGACATGACGTTGAGGTCAATACTAATGACCATATTAGCAATGTTGCGATGTACAAAGACCTCACCGGGACCTAGACCCATTAGTTCTTCTGCTGCAACACGACTGTCCGAACATCCAATAAACAGTAATTCTGGGTTTTGTCCTTTACTTAAAGTCTCAAAGAAATTCGGGTCAGCAGACAATCTTTCTTTGATCCAATTTTTATTGTTTGCAAATACTTTATTTAAATCCATCTTATGACAATTTAATTTTTAATGTCGTGTTTATTTCCAAAAGGTATAATGTCGATACAGATTTTAAGGAGCATTTAAGCGACATTTAAAATCATAATCGGTATTATTTGAGCCTTACTTTAATCTTCCAGTTTATATAGGAAATTGATGGCTTAAAAGTAGTGATAAAATGGCTTTTTTTATATGAAATATGGAATAATTAAAAGGAGTCAGTTAGATATTAAGAACAAAAATCACAGTCATTAGCATTATAAACTGGCTACAAAACAATAGGATAGGACTGTAATTCGTTTAATTTGATTGTCATTGTAAATGCGGAAATCAATCTAAATTAAATTTAGAGGAAGTATAGAGAACGCCCAAACGGAATAACTGAGCATCTTACATCAGTAAATAATTAACAAAAATCTAAAGTGCCCTGATGGCGTCAGTAGGAATCCAGCCAGTTTTGCCGTCGGCAAGTTTGATTTTCTTCCAGTTATTGACCGTATCCAAAATTTGGACTTTGGTCCCTTCATGAAGTTTAAAGGATTCAGAACTTCTGAGATTTGGCTCGCTTTTCACTTGACTTTCTTTAGCAAAAACAATGGCAGGTCGATCTTTTTCTACAAGATGGTAATTATTAAAAGCCAATGCTACCGAGCTGCATGCAAGAATTAAAAAAGTCATAGCGGCAATGAATGCCAATCGTTTTTTTGTAGCACCGTAATTAAAATAATAAATGAGATAGAACACCACAAAAAGCACCATTAACAACACTGATAATTTAGCCCAATTATCAAAGGTGAGCCAATTGGTGACACGCTTTGAGAATTTAGCAAACCCAAACTCAGGTGTTTGGTCAATGGCATCAATGGTCATATTACGGGCAAATGCAATATTGTTTCGGATTTCTTTATCATTGGGAGAGAGTATTAAAGCTTTCTCATAATAATAAATACTTGGGGCAATATGATTGAGTTTGTAATGCGCATTGGCCAAATTAAAGTACAAGGACGCAGAGTGTTCTCCGGACTCAATAATGCTTTCATATTTTGAAATGGCCTCTTCAAAATCGCCTTCGTTGTACAAGTCATTTGCTTGCTCAAAAAGTTGTTCATTTTGTCCAAACCCTAAGCTTCCAATTAAAATTGCCAGTATGTAAATAAAATGCTTCATCTTATCGAATCTGTTTATCAATTACTGAAATAGTTTGGGCGGCCTTATCATAATCATGTTGCATGGTCACTTCAGAAAAGGGTGTATATCTCGCCAATTCACAACTGTCTAAAATGGTTACAAACTTATCTATTACTGATTCCTCCACTTGTCGTTTTAAGAGTAGTTCTTTAATCCGATCCTTACTGAAATCGCTGGTTTCAATACGTAATTTTGCTTTTAAATAATTGTGAAGGGCTCTTTCAAGCGCGATATAAAAGGCTTCTTTTTGACCCAATGATTTTCTGGCTTCTCCCAAATATTTTTTTGCAAGCCTATCTGCCTTGCGTATTTTATTTCCTTGGACATCAGCACGACGCTCTGCCTTTTTCTTACGGAAAACCATCGCTAATGGAATGGCCATAAGCGGCAATAAAAATGAACTCCAGAACCACGAAGAGTTAAAGAATGGTTCAGAGGTAATCGGTTTAAGATTGGCTTCACTTTTAACAAATGCAAATTGCTCATTGTTCATGATCACCCGCTGCTTGCCATCTCCAACAGTGGCAATATTACTATCGGTGTGGGTGCTGTTGGTTGGACCTTCAAGTACGCTGATCATCATTTCTCCTGAAGAAACAGTTTTATACGACTCTGTTTTTAAATCGAAATAGGAAAACTCAACATTTGGAATGGGGTATTTCCCTTTAAATTGTGGGACAATAGTATAACTGTCTGCAATACCACCTTGCATACCATCTATTGTGGTTCTAATATTTTGGGTATGTTCCGGTTCATAGACTTCTAAAGAACTTGGCAAGGTTAGTTTAGGCAATTGGAACAGCTTGAGGTTTCCTGTCCCTTTAACTTCCAATCGTGCCTGCAAAGATTCGGTGGCATTCAATTCAGTTTTGGAGGTGGTCACCTTAAAATCAAAATTACCTACAGCTCCAGTAAAGTTTTCTGGTTTTCCGTTTTCAGGCAGAGGCTTTACTTGAAGTGATTTGCTTCCGGCGGATACCGTTTTATGCACTTGAGACATCATCCGTCCACCAAAAAAGTCACGTCTATTGGACGGCACTTCAACGGTAATATCCAAGCTTAATGGTTCAATTTCCAATTTTCCTGTTTTTTGGGGGTATAAAACCACTTGCTTGATGACCAAATAGCGGTAAGGGCGACCTCTAAATTCAACATTTTGAATTTTGTTTCCTTTGAGATCGATATTCTGACTCCAGAAATCATTGTATTTGGGACTGTCAATCTCCCTAAAGGTACTCACACCAATATCTTCAGAAACATATAGTTTATAAACTACAGTAACGGCTTCGTTGAGATATGGGTTGCCTTTTGAGATTTCTGCAATGAGATGAAGGTTATCGTCTGCAACATTTTCAGCATTGTCAGGATCATTAGGCCTATTGACAGCTGAGGTAATCTGAACAGTTACTGGCGATGTTTTATAAGTTTCACCTTCAATTTCGATGGTTGCTTGATTGATGGTGATCGATCCAGTTTTCTTAGGCGCTAAAAAATAACTGTAGGTTTTTGTGAACGAGCGGACCCCATTGATCCAAGAATGACTCACCGATTGATTTGGACCACCCACAACCGTAAAATCACTAAACGACGGCGGACTGAAATTATCGCCATCTGTATTCATTTCAAAATCTACACGTAAACGCTCATTGATGCCAAGTTTGGTCTTGCTTACTTTAGCCTCAAACTTAACTTGGGCCGCAACAAAACTTGTACTTGCTACAATTAAAAATAATGATATGTATGTTTTTAATTTCATTTAATTCCCAACTACTACTGACTGCCAACTGTCAACTGCTGACTGCCAACTTGTTCTCTACCAATCTTTATCCGTTTTAACTTTAACGCCTTTTTGTTTATCGGCATTCATTTTTTCCTGAACTTTCTGTTCCTGGTTGTTCATGGCTTCCAATAGATTCTTTATTTGTTGAGGAGATAATTTGCCCGGTTGAGGTTTCTCTTCTTGATTTTTATCTTCCTTTTCGTCTTTTGGCTTATCCTCATCTTTTTTATCGTCGTCTTCTTTCTTATCCTGATCACCTGGATCATCTTTATTTTCTTTATTATCCTGATCTTGATTATCCTGATCTTGATTGTCTTTATCCTGATCGTCTTGATCTTTATTTTCGTCCTGTTTGTCCTTGTCTTTATCTTGATTTTCGTCTGGCTGGTCGTCTTTTTGTTGCTCAGCACATTCTTTTGCCAAACCAAGATTGTAACGGGTTTCATCGTCCGTTGGATCATTTCTTAAGGCATTTTTATACGCTTCAACAGCTTCTTTACACTGCTTATTCTTCATCAAGATATTTCCAATGTTATGGAATGCCTTATGCTTTTGCGATTTCTCAGTGGCATTCTTCGCAGCTTGCTGCTGTCTATAAAGTGCCTCTTCGTAGTTTCCTTGCTTGAAATAAGAATTGCCTAAATTATAGGTACCTGCTACTGAAGATGGTTGTTTGGAAATGGCTTTTCGATATTCTTTCTCTGCAGAAATGAAATTGTCATCATCCATAAGCTCATTGGCTTGATAGATATAATCATTCGATTTCTTTACTGCCTGTAATTGCTCCCTTTCGTTATCCTTGTCTTGAGAGAAGGCGAAACATGTAAAAAATATTATTAGAAGTGTAAGGTTTTTCATTTTTCTATGTCATTATGAACTCTTTTCAAAAGCTGATGCTTGCGTGCTGCAGAAGTCCAATTCAATCAAAATCACAATTTATCTTCCTCATTTTTAAACAGTTCATAAATCTAAAAAAACTATTGGTATCAATATTATAATGTTTTCTTAAAGTTATGTAGCGTTTTCGTTAAATAAATTCAAACGTTTTAACCATGATGTACGTCTTTCAAGTAGTAAGACATCAATCATCAGAAAGAAAATGGCCGCACCCAAAAACCATTGGAATTGCGATTCAAAATCGGCAAATTGCTTGGCTTCAAATTCAGTTTTGTCCATTTTGTTCAAAATATCCCGAATGTGTTCTACCACTTCCGTTGTGTTTCTGCCATTAATATAAGAGCCATGAGCTTCTTGGGCAATATTTTTTAATGTGTTTTCATCTAAACGGGTAATGACAGTTTCTCCTTGCCTATCTTTTTTATAGTTGACAATAACACCATTCCGTTTTTCTGGAATGCGTCCACCTTTTACATCCCCAACACCTATAGTGAAAATCCTGATACCTTCTTCATAGGCTTCCCTTGCTACTTGTGTAGCTAATTCGCCATGGTCTTCGCCATCAGAAATGATAATAAGAACGCGATTAGTGTCTTGGTCATCATCATAATAATCTTTTGCAAGCTCAATAGCTTCATGGATAGCGGTACCTTGTGATGAAAGCATGTCTGTATTCATGCTTTGAAGGAACATTTTTGCAGAACCATAGTCTGTTGTGATCGGCAATTGTGGGAATGCTTTTCCAGCATAAGCGATAATGCCTACACGATCACTCGCCAAGTTATTAATGATTTGGGTGACCAATTGCTTTGATTTTTCCAAACGATTTGGTGCAATGTCCTCAGCCAGCATACTTTTAGAAACATCAACAGCAAAAACAATATCGACGCCCTCACGTTTGACTGTTTCAAGCTTTGTGCCAACTTTTGGATTGACCAAGGCCAAGACTAAGCACGCAAAAGCAAGAGAAAGCACCACAACTTTCAAAATGGATTTGAAGATGGACGAATTTGGGCTTAATCTCTTTAATAATGGTTTTCTCGCAAATTTGCGCTGCGTACGGTGTTTCCACCATTGCAGTAACAAAAATACAAGAACGATCAATGGAATGACCATTAATCCCCAAAACCATATTTTTTCTTCTAATTGCATGTTCAGTATTCAATATTCAATGTTCCCGTCTCCGTAAATGCTACCCACCTTTACAAAAGTTTCGGGCAAGCGGACGTCCAGGTAGTATTCAGTTGGCGTTAATTTGCCATGAATACACAAATGTGTTTCTATTATCTTTCATTAATTAAAGCTTCTAAACAAGGTTGACCGCAATAAAAATTCAAACAACAAGAGTCCAAAAGCTAATAATATCAACGGACGGTACTTTTCTTCGTATTTGGAGTATTTAAACTCTTCGACGTCAGTTTTTTCTAGCTGATTAATTTCGTCATAGATGGCTTCCAGTTTTTTATTGTTATCCGCTCTAAAATATTTTCCTCCGGTAGCTTTGGCAATGTCCTTCATTAACTCCTCATCAATTTCTACCAATTGGCGTTCATATCTAAAATTTCCATTAGGTAAAATTCCAACTGGTGATAAAGCCATTCCGTTGGTTCCAATCCCAATAGTATACACTTTTATATCATAAGCTACGGCTAATTCACTTGCCGTTTTCGGGTCGATAAAACCAGAGTTGTTGACGCCATCTGTCAATAAAATAATGACTTTGCTTTTTGCCTTGCTGTCTTTGATTCTGTTAACCGCGGTTGCTAAACCAGAACCAATGGCAGTTCCGCCTTCAATAATGGTGTTATACTTGATATCGTTGAGCGCTCGCAATACAATAGCCTTGTCACTGGTAATAGGTGTTTTAGTATAGGCTTCTCCAGCATATTCCACAATCCCAATCCGGTCATTCGGTCGGCTTTTTATAAATTCAGAAGCGACCACTTTTAGCGCTTCCAATCGGTTGGGCAATAAATCCCTGGCCAGCATACTTGCAGAAACATCAATAGCGATGACAATATCAATTCCTCTTGTGGTTTTCGTCCTTGTGGAAACATCGACGGTCCTTGGTCGTGCCAAAGCGGTAATCACTAAAGATAATGCCAACAGTCTCATTACAAATAAGGCATGTTTGGTTTTTGGTAACCAAGAGTTGGTCAACTTAAACCCTTTTATTGTTGATATTTTAAGTTCTGCCGTTTGCTTTTTATGTGTTAATACATACCATAAAATGAGCAGTGGCAGAAGTAAAAACAACCAAAAAAACTCTTTGTTTACAAATTCAATTCCTCCCAGCATCATTCTACCTTTTTAAGTTCAACGGAGTTCAAGACACGCTCCATAATTTCTTCAGCGTATCGGTCTTCTGCATCCCAAACCAAAATGATCTGTTGTAATATATTCTGGGCAGTGAATGCCAGAAAAACGTATTTGCCTTTACGGTATTGGTCTGGTAGGAGGCCCGGAAACGACGCTGTACCAAAAACTTTCAGACCTTCGGCAGCATTAGGGGTAACGAATTTTTCTCGCTTAGTAATGATGTCCTTGACATTGTTCTTCTCCAACATCTGTAGACTTCCTTCAATGGCTAGATTCAAATCAACTTTTATTGAATCGGGAATGTTCAACCTTGAAGTGCTGACCGCAATATTCAATGAGCTCAATAAGGTTCCATAACTGAACATTGTTGTTTTGGCATTTGAAATGGTATCAATCGCTTTCGATTCCACACGTTCTAAAACGGCTGGTGTAGAGATGTAAATTGGAGGAACGCCGTAATCGCTCGTCACCCAAACGCCTTCGAGCAATGCTTTGCTCTCATGACCGATTATGGTGTCTTTGACATAGTCAAATCCGTATTTTACAGAGAAGCCAACAAAAGTTGCTAAAATTAAAAACAGTGAAGCGGCGACAGTAATAATGACTTTACGACGTTTCTTTTTGCGTTCTTGTTTTTCTTTATACTGCTGATCGAGTAGTTTTTCTTCTTCTGTGGGCTCAGGTAGAGCCTGTTTGACATTGTCAATTTCCAGGTCAATAGTATTTCTGTCAATCTTGGCCAATTCAATATCTGGGGTCACCTTGGCGAATTTCACCAAATCGGCACGTTTTAATATTGTTTCAATATTTCTGATATCGTTTTTGCTCAGCTCAATCTGATTGCCATCTTTAAGTAGGTTTAAGCGATTGACCAATTCGTCAGTGGTGCTTTCCAATGCACGATCATAGACTTGTTCATCCAAATAACGACGGATGATAAATGTCAATTCCGAATAATAACCCTTAAGTTCAGATTGCTGTAAATAATCAGATTCATCTAACTTTTGTAACGCCATTTTTGCCCGCTCATAAGGTGGGAGCAATGCAATTTCCTCAGCTTCGGTCAATGGTTTTTTACGCCAAATGAACCAATACATTAAGAATGCTACCAAGGCGAGAATGGCGATGATGATGAGTGCTGTCTTCCACCAATTACTGCTGCTTTTCTCGACTTTTATAAAAGGCTTGATGTCATAAAGCCCTTGTTTTGTTGAGTCTACGAGAATGTTGTTCACTTCTACTCTTAATGAGTCGGTGAAGTATTCTTTGCTGCCAATGATGATCTTTTGTCTCGGGATGGTATAACTTCCAGAATCAAATTGGGTGAGACCATATTTTTTGATGAGGTTGTATTTGGCCTTGTTTTTTGTTGTGTCCGCTTTATAGGACTCGATCATTTCCAACGGCGTAAAAGTTTGTCCTTCAGGAAATACGACTAAATCAGTAGTGTCAGCTTCAACTTCAATCTTATAGGTAATCTGCTCACCAATCTTGATTTTTGTTGAATCGATGGACGATTTGACCTGTGCAAAAGAGAAAAGAGACGATAGAAAAAAGAAAATAGACAGAACGCTTGAAGCATGGAGCTTGAAGCGTGAAGCTTTAATAGTTATATGTCGAAATTCGTACTTCATAAATCGTTACCCTCTGCGTTTAAAATAGCCCAATAATTTTGTGACATAGCTCTCATCAACGCGACAGTCAATTGCCCCAGCACCTGATTTTGTAAAGGTTTCCTTAAAATAGTTGACGCGATCGTTATAGTATTTTCCATAATCTGTCCGCATCTTTTTGGAGCCTGTATTGACCAACATATATTCGCCACTTTCTGCATCCATCATTTGGACCATTCCTAAATTTGGAATATTTTCTTCACGTTTATCGTAGACTCTTATTCCAGTTACGTCATGTTTGTTGGCCGCAATTTTAAGTGTTTGTTTATAACCATCGGCCATAAAATCAGAAAGAATAAAAACAATTACTTTCTTTTTCATCACGCTGGATAAAAATTTGATGGCTTGCGTGATATCTGTTTTTCTACTTTTCGGCTTAAATTCTATCAGTTCGCGGATGATGCGCAACACGTGGAATCTTCCTTTTTTTGGTGGAATATATAATTCGATGGCATCCGTAAAAAGGATCAATCCTATTTTATCATTATTTTGAGTAGCTGAAAACGACAAGGTTGCGGCGATCTCAGTAATCACTTCATTTTTAAATTGCGATTCAGTTCCAAACCATTCCGAACCTGAAATATCAACCATTAGCATCATGGTCAGTTCGCGCTCTTCCTCAAATATTTTGATATGAGGCTCGTTGTAGCGCGCGGTAACATTCCAATCGATATTACGGACATCATCACCATACTGATATTGGCGCACTTCACTAAAAGTCATACCGCGTCCCTTGAAGGCCGAATGATACTCTCCTCCAAAGATGTGATTAGACAAGCGTCGTGTCTTAATCTCAATTTTGCGTACTTTTTTTAAAAGCTCTTTTGTATCCATTTTTTTTGAGGCTGCTGTTGGCAGTCTTCAGTTTTCAGTCGCTATAATTCAGAAATGAGTTGCCAGATTGCTGCCGACTGCATACTGAATACTGCGGACTTGTTTATGGTACTTCAATTTGATTAACGATTTTGTTGATAATGTCAACAGAAGTGACATTTTCTGCCTCGGCTTCGTAAGTAATACCTATTCTATGTCTAAGGACATCATGGACAACAGCACGAACATCTTCAGGAATAACATAGCCACGACGTTTGATAAAGGCATAACATTTAGCAGCAATAGCTAAATTGATACTTCCACGTGGCGATGCACCAAATGAAATCAATGGTTTTAGATCGGCAAGTTTATATTTTTCAGGATAACGTGTGGCGAAGATAATGTCGAGTATGTATTTTTCGATCTTCTCATCCATATAGACCTCACGAACGGCCTCTTGTGCTCTTAAAATTTGTTCTGTAGAAACAACGGCATTTACTTTGTCAAAGGCTCCTTTAAGATTGGCACGAACGATAAGTTGTTCTTCATCAATTTTTGGATAATCGATAACTGTTTTTAACATAAAACGGTCAACTTGCGCTTCAGGTAGTGGGTAGGTTCCTTCTTGTTCAATTGGGTTTTGAGTGGCCATTACCAAAAATGGTCTATCTAATTTAAAGGTTTCATCACCAATGGTCACTTGCTTTTCCTGCATCGCCTCCAATAACGCCGATTGCACTTTGGCAGGCGCTCTGTTGATCTCATCTGCTAAGACGAAATTTGCAAAGATTGGACCTTTCTTAATGGTGAAGTCATTCACCTTCATGTTATAGATCAATGTCCCAACAACATCAGCGGGTAATAGATCTGGTGTAAATTGGATTCTGCTAAAACTCGATTCAATAGCTTGGGATAAGGTATTAATGGCCAATGTTTTTGCTAAACCAGGAACACCTTCCAATAAAATATGGCCTTGTCCCAGCAATCCAATCAGCAAGCGTTCTACCATATATTTTTGGCCAACAATGACCTTGTTCATTTCAAAAGTAAGCAAGTCAACAAAGGCACTTTCTCTTTCAATTTTCTCGTTAATGCTTTTGATATCAACAGTATCTTCCATCATATTTAGAATTTATTTTAGTCTCAAAATAGGGTCTGAATTTTTGAGTAGTGCAAATTGTTAAAATTTTTATTGGATTGCTGTTAAGGATTGGTTAAAAAATGAGGTGTATCGGCATACTGTTACAGTTTTAATATTAATTTAAGATATGGGAAAGACATTTGCTCAATCTTTAATTATAAGTGACAATTTTTTAAATCTATAATCGTCGTCGTGTTTTTAAATGAAAGAAATTTTTATCATTAAAGAAGAATTCAACTGGATATTGCCTGTTTTAAGTATTTTTATGGCAACATTCCTGCGCAGGCAGGGATCTTTTGGTTCGACGTAGTTTATCTCCATGATGGATTTCTAAGTTATAGATGGTATAATTAGAAGATCAGATAATAAAGCTATTTTTAAAAACTAAATTTATACTATTAACAAAAAAGGAGATTCCCGTTTTCACGGGAATATTAAATTCCTGCGTAGGCAGGAATCTTTTGGTTCGACTAGCTTATCTCCATGATGGATTTCTAAGTTATTGATGGTATAATTAGAAGATCAGATAAGAAAGCTATTTTAAAAAACTAAATTTATACTATTAACAAAAAAGGAGATTCCAGTTTTCACGGGAATATTAAATTCCTGCGTCGGCAGGAATCTTTTGGTTCGACGTAGTTTATCTCCATGATGGATTTCTAAGTTATTGACGGTATAATTAGAAAATCAGATAATAAAGCTATTTTAAAAGCTAAAATTTATAATATTAACTAAAAAGGAGACTCCCGTTTTCAGGGGAATATTGGACATGAGAAAAACAGCATTAATCACTGGGGCGACAAGCGGTATTGGACGCGCCACAGCACATGAATTTGCAAAACACGACATTAATTTAATTTTATGCGGCAGACGTCAAGAACGTTTGGACACCATCAAAAAAGCATTGGAAAGGACGACAGATGTTCACACCTTGAATTTTGATGTCCGCGATAAGGCTGCTACTTTTGAAGCCATTGCAAGACTACCAGAAGATTTCAAAAAAATCGATATTTTAATCAATAATGCCGGAAATGCACACGGTCTGGATCCCATTCAAAATGGAGATACTGACGATTGGGATGCCATGATGGATATCAACGTAAAGGGTTTGTTGTACGTTAGTAAAGCAATTATTCCACAGATGACCGAACGGCAATCTGGACATATCATCAACATCGGATCTTCCGCAGGAAAGGAGGTCTATCCTAAAGGGAATGTATATTGTGCCAGTAAACATGCCGTTTTGGCCATTACAGAAGGGATGCGTATTGACTTGAATTCCTTTGGCATAAAAGTGAGTGCCATAAATCCAGGATTGGTAGAAACTGAATTTTCCAAAGTGCGATTTAAAGGTGATGCTGTTGCGGATAGTGTGTATAAAGGTTATAAAGCATTACAGCCGGAAGACGTTGCCGAGATTATCTATTTTGCCGTTTCCAGACCTGCGCACGTTAACATTGCAGATTTGTTGGTGTTTCCGACGGCTCAGGCGTCGTCTACGATTGTTAAAAAAAGTATATAAGAACTATTTAATGTTCTATCGATTACCTATATTTTCTATTTAATTAAAAGATTCCTGCCTTCGCAGGAATAGGGCCATGATCAACAAACGTCTCCTCATAAAAAATCTATTAGCTCATAACGATGAGAACAGCTTTTATGACAAAAAGCGTCAGGTGGATATTGGCGAAAAAGAAGGGAAGGCAAAGTTTTTAAAGCATATTTGTGCCTTGTCCAATAGCAATCCAAAGAACAATTCCTATATCGTGATTGGTGTGGAAGATGAAGACAATAGCATCACTGGAGTAGATTTTTTTGATGACAGTAAAATTCAAAATCTCATTAATGCCTATCTGACGAATCCTCCGATTGTTCAATACGAGAATATTCCGTTTCCGCATTTACCTGATGACAAAGTAGTGGGTTTGGTAACCATTAGGCCCATTGATGGTTTGACGTCGTTGAGGAAAAATATCTGGAAATATTATGGAGGGTCGGTGTTTTTTAGGGATGGAAGCATGAGCATGCCCAAGGTTTTTGATATCGAAATTAAAGATGTCAACTCCAAAATTGTAGAAGCCATTGAAAATCACTCTCAAAATAATATCCAACATATTCTTGATGGTGTTTTTGATTTTTTAAATAAGCGAAAAGATTTTCATCCCCAATACATAGTTTTTAAAGAATATTTTGTGCTCTGTTGGGCGGGTCAAAGGAAAGTAATTAAAGAAGAAACCTTTTATAGTAGGGTAGATATCGAGCTTATCAATGAACAGGTAAGACTGTTTTTTTCGACCTTGGATGACGTGACTATTACCTATGACGAAGACTCGTTTAAGATTATAGAATATGTGAGCTTGGGATTACAAAACGCCTATCAATATTATCCGTTGGAGGAAACAATGATCAATTTTGGGAATAATGCCAATTATCATATCGAAACCAAATTACTTTTTGAGGCGCCACAGTACGATAAGAAAGTATTGCATCATATTTATAATGCCAATAATGCTATTTTAGAAAAACTAAAAAAAGGGTTGAGTTTAAGTGCCAATGAAGAAAAAGATCTAAAAAATCTCCCAGCTACTTACCTCATCTGCTATTTCAACTTATTTCATGATGCTGTAGATAAACTTACTGAGGCCAAGCCCTATTTAAAAGAGCATAGCGCAAGCGTGTATAGAAGTTATAAGGAAACTTTGCGTATTTTAAGAAAAGTGAAATATAATTAAGAGTAAAGAATTTATTATAACCGTGCAGTTCGTCGACTATTTTTGAATGCAACTACCATTCATATAGATTTATTGACCAATTATAGTTTTTTTATCGTGGTTTTAAAAAAGATTGGCATCTTTACAGTGCTATTAATCATTAACATACAATCCTGCCTCTCCCGATAATAGTTCGGCACTGAGGCAGGTTTTTTTTTATGATGCAGTTTATCGATGTTTTTTAAAACAGGCACAAATTTCACGAATTCTCACAGATTACATACAATTGTCTCATTGGGACTTGGTGCTGTGGTTTTGAGATTTCCTGATGCGGCCTAAACTCTACAAATACTCATACAATATTGTTTGCCACGCCCATTGGAATTTGATACATTCTTATTAAGAGTTTTTCTATTGAGCATTTTGAATAAATTCCTCACATTTTTCCACCATGTTTTTACTGCCACAAACAAAAGGGACCCGTTCATGAAGTTCGGTAGGATGGATGTCCAAAATACGCTGGAAGCCATTACTTGCTTTCCCATTAGCTTGTTCTGCTAAAAATGCCATAGGATTACATTCATAAAGTAATCGTAGTTTTCCATTGGAGTTTAAAGAGCTCTTCGGATAGATATAAATGCCGCCCTTGATCATGTTTCGATGAAAATCAGATACTAACGAGCCAATATAACGGGACGTATAAGGACGGTCCCCTTCCTCCATTTGGCAATACTTAATATAATTTTTTACGCCCTGTGGAAAATGGATGTAATTTCCTTCGTTAACAGAATAAATACGACCGTCTTCAGGAAACTGCATATTGGGGTGTGATAAATAAAACGTGCCAATGGCAGGATTGAGTGTAAATCCGTTGACGCCATCCCCAGTAGTATAAACCAACATGGTTGAGGTGCCATAAACCACATATCCAGCCGCAACTTGTTGGTGGCCCGGTTGCAAAAAATCTTGAAGTGTTACAGGCGTTCCAATTGGAGTGACACGTCTGTAGATTGAGAAAATTGTTCCGACGGAGACGTTGACATCAATGTTTGACGACCCATCCAATGGATCAATCAGAACGACGTATTTATTTTGATTATTCTCATCCTGACTGTTGATGGCAATAAAATCATCCTCCTCTTCACTGGCAATCCCACAAACAATATTTCTGTTGGTCATGGTCTGGATAAACTTTTCATTGGCATAAACATCCAGTTTTTGCTGATCTTCTCCTTGAATATTTGTATCCCCAGCTGCACCAAGAATATCGACCAATCCTGCTTTGTTGACTTCATAGTTCACTACTTTTGCAGCGAGTCTGATGGAGTTGATAAGGCTTGATAGCTCACCTGATGAGTATTTAAAAGATGCTTGGTTTTCAATAATAAATTCACCTAAGGTTTGATGTTTACGGTACATGGAATATTTTTGGATTTGTTTCTGCAAATATCGCATATTTTGGCAAACTACAACGTTTTCGTTAAGACTTAATGATTTTAATTTTCATGGTTTAGGTTATATTTGAATCCAATTTCTTAATAATGGATTTCAAAATAAGAAAGGCAGTCCCACAAGACATGCCTCGAGTACTCGAATTAATTACAGAATTAGCAGTTTTCGAAGAAGAACCGGATGCTGTTGAAATCACAGTTTCAGATTTGCAAACCGATGGATTTGGAAAACATCCTGCTTTTAATTGTTTTGTCGCTGATGTTGATGGTCAAGTAGAAGGCATTGCCTTGTTTTATGGCCGATATTCCACATGGAAAGGCAAAGTTTTACATTTGGAGGATTTGATTGTGAGCCAGAAAATGCGTGGCAGTGGATTGGGAACAGCATTGCTGGATGAAGTTGTACTTTATGGCAATCAATTGGGAGTAAAACGAATTTGCTGGGAAGTCATCGACTGGAATGAACCTGCGATTAAATTTTATGAAAAAAAAGGTGCTGATGTCAAACGCGATTGGGATGTAGTGCATTTGAATGAAATCGGGATTAGAAATTATATATCAAAATTGGAGGATGCACGTATTTAAATTTGGAGGAGCCTCAGTCAAAGATGCACGGGGTGTTAAAAACTTGGAAGCTGTACTCCGAAAAGTCGGTTTTGAGAATACGCTAATCGTGGTTTCTGCTATGGGAAAAACGACCAATGCATTAGAAACGGTTCTTGATAATTACTTTCATAATAAAAGCGAATTACAGAGTTCGCTCCAAGAGGTCAAAAAATTCCATAATACTATTTTAATGGATCTTTTTGATACCAATAGTGAGGAAACACATCCTATTTTTAAAAAAGTGGCCGCTTTATTTGATGAGTTGCGAACCTTTTTTGATCGCAATAAATCGCCTGATTATAACTTTGTTTACGATCAAGTGATTGGCTATGGTGAGTTGGTGTCTACCATGATCATCAGTGAATATCTCAATCAGGTCGGTATCACAAATAAATGGTTGGACGTTAGAGAGTATATCAAAACCGATAATTACTACCGACGTGCCAACGTCAATTGGGAAGCCACACAAATGGCCATCACCAACAAATTGAACAGAGCTGTTTTAAATATTACCCAAGGGTTTTTGGGCAGTGATGACAATAATTTTACGACTACTTTGGGTCGCGAAGGCAGTGACTACACTGCGGCCATTTTTGCCTATTGCCTAAATGCTGAGAATGTGACGATATGGAAAGATGTTCCAGGCGTCTTAAATGCTGATCCGCGTTATTTTGATAACTCACAATTGCTCAACAAAATTTCTTATCGTGAAGCCATAGAGTTGGCGTTTTATGGCGCTTCCGTAATTCATCCTAAAACCTTGCAGCCCCTACAGCAAAAAGAAATTCCACTTTTTGTTAAATCTTTCATGCATCCTGAACGAGCGGGGACGATGGTTGGAAAGGACCCTGGGATTGACCCGATGGTCCCATGTTTTATCGTTAAGAAAAATCAGGTGTTAATCTCGTTGTCGTCCTTGGATTTTTCATACATTGTAGAAGAAAACATCAGTGAGATTTTCAAACTCTTGCATTTATATAAGATGAAGGTGGATGTGATTCAAAATTCAGCCATTAGTTTTTCTGTATGTGTCGATAATGTGTATAACAATCTGCCCAATTTATTACTTCATTTAAAGGCGAAATTTAAGATCACTTGTCATGAAAACGTGTCCTTATATACAATAAGGCATTATAATTCTGATGCAATTGAACAGTTAGAGCTGGATAAAACTATACTTTTGAAGCAGTTAACCCAGGAAACGGTTCAATTGGTTGCCCATTAGTTTTACGAGCATAATTGTTCGTTAAATTGTAGCTTTGAGAAGCGCCACAAAAGGGATTTATTAAAAAAAATGATTAGGTTTGTAACCATGACCAAACATCAGGAATCAGGATTAGTAAATGCAAAAGAAGTCGCCAAGGCCATACATTTGGACAGGTATGGCGCCTTCGGTACATTTAGTGGCTGGTTGCTAATGAAGTTGCTTAAAATATCTACGCTTAACAAAATTTACAATCGCAATAAACATCTAGAAAATGTTGAGTTTTTGGATGCTATTTTGGAAGATTTTCAAATCCGATTCGAAATTCCAGAAGACGATCTGAAACGTTTGCCAAAAGATGGCGCCTATATTACCCTGTCCAACCATCCGTTGGGAGGAATTGATGGCATTTTATTGCTCAAATTGATGTTGGAGCAGCGTGAAGATTTTAAGATTATTGCCAATTTCCTTTTGCACAGGATCGAACCGATGAAACCTTTCATCATGCCCGTCAATCCGTTTGAGGATCGAAAGGATGTCAAATCCAGTATTGCCGGGTTCAAAAGCGCTATTTCGCATTTGCGTGATGGTCATCCGTTGGGCATTTTTCCAGCAGGTGAAGTATCGACCTATAAAGACGGTAAATTGGTGATTGATCGTCCTTGGGAAGAGGCAGCCATGAAACTTGTACAGAAAGCTGAAGTTCCTGTAGTTCCGATTTATTTTCATGCCAAGAACAGCAAGCTTTTTTATAAACTTTCCAAAATCAGTGATACGTTCAGGACCGCCAAATTGCCTTCAGAATTGTTGACCCAAAAGCGGCGCGTCATAAAGGTACGGATTGGTCGACCAATTTCTGTAGCTGACCAAAAAGAACATACGACGCTTCAAGGGTTTTCTGAGTTTTTGAGAAAGAAAACCTATATGCTAGCCAATTCGTTTGATCAGAAAGGAAACATCCTCAGCAATATTTCCTCGACCTTAAAAGTCCGAAAATCGATCAAGAATATTGTAACTCCAGTAAGCTTGGAAAGTATGCAGAAGGAGGTTGCATATCTGCGCGAAAATGACGGCCGACTTTTGGAAAGCAAAAATTACGAAGTGTTTTTTTCAGATTCCCCGAGCATTCCCAATATCCTACGTGAAATTGGTCGACTTCGTGAAATCACCTTTAGAGAAGTGGGCGAGGGCACTAATGAAGCCATTGATTTAGATCGGTTTGACAATTATTATCACCACATGTTTTTGTGGGACAATAGCACCAATATGGTAGCAGGTGCTTACCGGATGGGCTTGGGTTCCAAAATATTTGCCGCCTATGGGATTGATGGGTTCTATCTCCAGGATCTGTTCCGATTTGAACCCGAGCTTTACAAAATGATGAGCGAATCCATTGAAATGGGCCGCGCTTTTATCATCAAGGAATACCAACTCAAACCGATGCCTTTGTTTCTTTTATGGAAAGGTATTGTACACACCACCTTGCGCTATCCAGAACACAAGTATTTAATTGGAGGGGTGACTATTAGCGATAAGTTCACCAATTTTTCAAAATCGCTGATGATAGAATTTATGAAATCCAACTATTACGATCCTTATATTGCGCAATACGTGCATCCTAAAAAAGAATTTAAGGTGAAGTTAAAAGACGCAGATAAGGATTTTGTTTTTGACGAAACAGAAGCCGATTTGGTGAAATTTGATCGTATCATTGATGAATTGGAACCAGGTACGTTACGTCTTCCCATACTTATTAAAAAATACATCAAACAAAATGCGAAGGTCGTTGCCTTTAATGTCGATCCGTTGTTTAATAACGCTGTGGATGGCTTGATGTATATCAGAATAGCTGACTTACCTGAGAGTACAGTCAAACCCGTGATGGAAGAATTTCAAGCGGAGATGGAGCGGAAATTTGCGGAGAATGGGGATGCTCCTGAGGATTAAAAATCATTCTGACTTAGTACTCCTAATCAGTTTTTTAATTGGTAATAAAAAATTAAAACTTTCTTGTGAAGCTTAGTTTAGTTACGGGTTTACCGTACTATTCAAGTAGGGCATGGCCTTCGGGTTCATTGGTTTAGGCGGGGAATTTCGCTCTTTTTCATCCAAAAGTTTAGATATCTGTTTTTCTTTATTGTAAATTTATAAAGTTTAGCTGGGTCTTGATACTGTGTGTGTTCTGATATTTTTAATGGTGTCACCGCATTTGTTTGTGTCAATTCCGACTATATATTCTTTTTAAAATATTATTAAACTATGAAGAACAAACTTCTATTCATCTTCTTTGTTTTTTTAATGGCTCCAATTTACGGTCAATATTTATATGTTGAATATGAGCATACAGTTAATGTAGTCAAGGAAACGGGTTCTTTTAAAATGAACGCCATTTTGGTTGCTGAAGACAATTTATCTCATTACACCGTTTTTTTCAACAATGATAAGTTCAAGAATATTTCTAATGTTATAAAAGATGAAAATGATGATTCATCATTTCATGTGTTTACGTCTCTAGATGTTGGGGATTCGAGTACGCTTATTTATAATAAGGTTGACAATGGTATTTCTCTAAATTTGTTGGACAATGGTAAACCTATCATCATCCAAGATAATGGTGTTAAATTTGATTGGAAACTTTCCGTTGAAACCAAAACCATTCAAAATTTCGAATGCACAAAAGCCACTGTGGACTTTCGAGGTAGGCAGTATATTGCTTGGTTTACCACGGACATTCCTGTTTCATTCGGACCATGGAAATTTCACGGCTTACCAGGATTAATTTTGCAAGTGCATGATGTGGATAATTTATTTGAATGGAATGCAACAAAAATTCAATATCCTGTTCAATTGGTCAAAACCTTAGATGCAGTACATTCAGGCGCTAATTTCAAAGTAATGTCTTTAAGAGATTATCTAAAAGCACAATCTGAGAAAAGAACTGAAGATGAAAAGATGAGACTCTCTAAGTTGTCAAAAGGAACTCGCATAGTTGAGAGCAAAACCGAAAATAAAGGTATTGAATTGGTTTATGAATGGGAACTCGACGAGAGTAAGAAAAATTAATGAAGATATTCTTGTTAAAATCACAAAAATTCTATTGCCTAATAGTTCTCTTGCTATTAGGCAATTTTATGTGTGGCCAAACTATAAAAGGTCGAGTCACCGATACATTGGAAAACCCAATTGCCTATGTCAATGTCATTCTCAGGGATTCATTGAACAAACAAATCATTACCTACACGACTACCGATGAACAGGGGAAATATGAGATTACCATTGAAAAAGTAGGGAAATATGTCATAAGCTTTAATGCATTATCTTATCAACCGAAGTCTGAAAAAATCATATTAGAAAAACATGACTTTACAAGGAATGTCAAGCTACAAGAGCAAGCTACTGAGCTCAATGAAGTTGTAATTCAGACCGAAAAGGCGATAGTCGTCAAAAAGGACACTATTATTTTAACTGTTGGTGCATTTCTTAAAGGAAACGAAACCACTGTTGAAGATTTGCTTAAGAATCTCCCTGGCTTTCATGTTGAGGCCGATGGAACTGTAAAGATTGGCAATCAGGAAATTGAAAAAGTTATGGTTGATGGCGATGATTTTTTAAAAAAAGGATATCAGCTATTAACCAAAAACTTAAATGCAGATGTGGTTGAAAAAGTTGAAATCTATCAAAAGTATTCCAATAATAGACTTTTGAAGGATATTGAAAATAGTCATAAAGTTGCTGTAAACTTGAAGCTTAAAAAAGATAGAAAGATTGATTGGTTTGGCAATGCAAGTCTTGCTTACGGGCTTACAACGACAAACAAATACCAAGTAAGAGCGAATGCTATGCGCTTTGGAGAGGTAGGGAAACACTACTTCCTAACCAATTTAAACAATGTTGGCGCGTTCTCGGGAGGAGAGTCTTCCATTTACGTATCTGCATCAGATCTCAATGAAGTTGGTGCCATTGGTAATATGGAAGTCGCGCGTAATCTTATTAGTTTGGATGCTTATGAGTTGTCTTTAAAGAAGAGTCGTTTCAATCTGAATAATCAAGAGCTGCTGTCTCTTAATTCCATCTTTAAAATCAATGAAAAGATGAAAATTAAAACCAATGGTCTATTTAGTTGGGACGAGAAGACTTTTGAACAGCAAAGTATTCAAAATTATACAACCTCATCTATAAGTTTTACAAATAGGGAGTCAAACCTGATAAATAAAAACTTGTTTTCAGGCTCTGGCGCGATTGATTTTGATTATGATATATCACAAAATGAATTGTTAGAAATAGATGCTACCTACAAGCGTGGAAATGAAGATTCAAAAAGTCGACTCGAGTTTAATAGTGTTCCAATACACCAGTTTCTGTCTGACCACAACGAGCGTCTTATGTATAAAACAATTTACACCAATAAGTTGGCTACCAAAAAAGTTTTGGCACTATCTGGAGTTTATATTTATGACAAAAAACCTCAAAACTATACATTAGATACAGTTGTTTTTGATGATTTATTTCCAGATGTCGATGCAACTTCAGCAAGACAGTTTAGCAATAACCAAATGAACTTTACAGGGTTTGAAGCGCATTTATTGGATCGAAAGAAAAAAGATGATTTGTTGGAATTAAAAATTGGTTTTACAAATAGAATCGATTTTTTGACATCTAATTTAGATGTGATTGGTTCCAATGGAGATGAGTCCATTTCAGAATTCAAAAATGATTTAAAATATACAGTTGGCAAATTATACGCGAATGCTAAATACAAGATTAAATTTGGGAACTATGCTCTAAATACCAAATTAGATTTTAATCAATTGTTCAATAAATTTGAAAGTTATGGAAACGAAGAATCACAATCGCCATTTTTTGCGAGTCCATCTCTTTCCATGAGTTATGAGTTTAATGAGAACAATAATTTGAGTTTGAGTTATAATAACAATTTTACAAATGCTTCACTTCTTCAGGTGTTTGATAATTATGTGCTTACTAATAATAAGGATTTTTTAAGAGGAGGTGCAGGGTCGAGTCAAGTTAATTCCAGTGGATTGACTTTAGGCTACAGCTTGGGAAGATGGACTAAAAGCTTTTTTGCAAGGGCCAGAATTTCCTATCTTAAAAGTCATGACTTTTTTTCAACCAATACGATTATTGATCCCGATTATTCTTTGACAAATATCATTCGCATTAATGATTCTGAAACTTTATTAGGGGATGTAACTATTGATAGATATTTAAAGTTTATGTCCAGCAACCTGAAATTAAATTTTAGTTTTTTCAAGTCTGATTTTAAAAACAGTGTGAACGATTCAGAGTTAAGGTTGGTGGAAAATACAAGTTATGAATATGGATTTGAACTCCGTTCAGCTTTTGATGGACTATTTAATTATAATTTAGGTGCCAAATGGAATAGCAGTGTGGTTAAGACAACTTCCAGATTTTCTAATACCAACAATACAAGTTTTATTGATCTAAACTTTAATTTCAATCAGAACTTCAATGCGGAAATTCAATCAGAAAGGTATTATTTTGGAAATTTTGATACCCACAAGTCATTCTATTTCTTAGACTTTGAGACGAAATATAAAATGAAGAAAAATAATGTAACTTTTACCTTGACCGGAAAGAATTTATTAAATGTTAAAACATTCAGAGAAAGTTTTATATCAGATATAGGTACGTTTAGTACGTCCTATAGATTGATGCCTAGATTCCTTCTTTTAGGAGTTGACTTTAGTTTTTAGGTATTGATTAAACTTGTTTTTATTATGTTGTTTCTGAGTATATGAATGCCTGAATAATCAAGAAAGTTAATCTATGGTTAACATAAAAAAAAGAGCCAAATTATGATGAATTTGACTCTTTTAGATTATTCTATATTAGAATGTTATAAGGATTTAAACCAATCCTGGAAATACTCTCCCAAGACAGGAGTTAATTTTTTCTCACCGCTAGTGGCACCAATCAAGCTCATTATCCAAAGTACAACTACTCCCAAACTTAAAATCCATCCAAGAAAGGGAACAAAATTGAGAATTAACATACAGAGTCCCAATCCCAATACTTGTCGGATATAAAATGAACCAAATTCACTCTTTGTATTATTGTTCATCACAAGGGCAATGACCCAACCAATTAGGGTAAGGTGCGCAATGAGGGCAATATTCTTGCCATCTTTTGATACGGCATTCACATCGTTTTCCAATCGGTTGGCCGCTCGTTTGGCATCTTCAGAAAACGCATCGGCCTTTCGCTGTGTACTGTCAGTAAAATCTGTTGTGTTTTTTTGGGTATCGTCTATCATATCGTTAAGATCGTCGCCTAGATTTTTATTATCAGCCATTTTGTTGTAATGTTTTTAAGGTTAGAAGTTTAAAGATAATAAAAAAACCTTTGATTATACAATAAAGACAACTTCATCGTTGTGAAGTAAAAATCTTACGTGATTGTCACGTAATCGCTAATAGCTTTTAACTTAAAACTTATTGAAGTATTGGTGGTTATTTAGCCATTGATTTTGAGAATGCTTTTATTTTATCAACAATGGTTTGTGCCAATTTTTCTTTACTTTCAATCGTCCAACCTGCAACATGTGGTGTGAGGAGCACGTTTTCGGCATTGATGAGATATTGAAAGGCGTCCGGAATTTCAGAGGTAAATAGGTCTTCAAAAGAAGATTTTTCATATTCTAAGACATCTAGACCAGCGCCAAAAACTTTGCCTGATTTTAAAGCAGCTGCCAAATCTTTGGTGACAACACTTTTTCCGCGAGCCGTATTGATCAACCAAAATGGTTTGGAGAAAGCGTTAATAAAATCGGCATTGATCATACCCAAGGTCAGTGACGTTTGTGGCGTGTGCAGACTTACGACATCTACTTTCTCTTGAAATTCAGTGAGTGATACTTGTAGCGCATGGTCATCTCCCACGTTGGGCTTGATGTCATAGCAAAGGACTTCCACTTCAAACCCGCGCAGTTTTTTGGCAAATGCTTTCCCCATATTGCCATAACCAATGAGACCAACGGTTTTTCCATCCAGTTCAATTCCTCTGTTATCTTCACGAAGCCATTTTCCGGAGCGTACTTCTTGATCGGCTTTGTTCAGTTTGTTAAATAAAGATAGCAGCATGCCTAATGCGTGCTCTCCTACGGCATTCCTATTGCCTTCTGGTGCTGCAATAAGATGGACGCCTTTTTGCTGTGCATAATCACAATCAATATTTTCCAATCCGGCGCCTACACGTCCTATAAATTTGAGTTTGTTGGCGGCATCCAAAAAGGCTTTGTCAATGCTAAAACGACTTCTTATGATAAGGCCGTCGTAATTATGGATTTTGGCTTCTATAGCTTCTTTGGAAGACGTATAATCTTCATCGTTCTCAAAGCCCAAGGCATTGAGTTGATTGATGAGTAGTGGGTGATTGGTATCGAGGTGAAGTATTTTCATGTTTATTTCCTGCGAAAGCAGGAATCTCAATTTTAATAGTTCATAGTATCAAAATTAAGAAAATTGAGTTAAATATATAGATAGAAAGAAGCATTTCTAATTTAAAATCCTTCCGACTTTAAACCCTTTTCTGAGTTTAAATCCATCCCGAAAAAAATCGGGACAAGCTCTTCCCTTGAAAAAAGGGAAGGAATTCTTTTAGTATATCTCTGGTAAATTATACAAAAAACAGTTTAAAACCCTAAAATAAATTTGGCCACTAAAAAGTAAGTTAAAATTCCAAAAATATCATTGCTTGTGGTTATAAATGGTCCTGTAGCTACTGCTGCATCAATGCCGCGTCTGTCCAAGAAGATTGGAATAAAGGTTCCAATTAATGCGGCCATAATAATAACGGTCACTAAAGCCACACAAATTGTCAACGATTCTAAATAGGTAGTATGAAAGCCGAAATGACTGATAATTAATACTACAAACGCAATAGCAAGTCCGTTTACCAAACCTAAGAGCATTTCTTTAAAAAGTCTTCCTACAATATTGCCGTCAATGGTGTTATTTGCTAAACCTTTTACCACAATGGCCGAAGATTGTACCCCAACATTTCCTGCGGTTGCCTGAACCAGTGGAATGAACAGTAACAACGCTGGAAACTGTAACATGGCATCGCTGAAGCCATTAATTATACTTGCCGCTCCAATCCCGCCAAACATACCAATAAGGAGCCATGGCAAACGTGCCCTGGTGAGGTGCCAGATGCTGTCATCGGCTTCTACGTCTGTGGTGATACCAGCGGCCAATTGGTAATCTTTGTCCGCTTCCTCAATTAAAACATCTATAATATCGTCAATAGTAATACGGCCTAATAAGACCATATCATCATCAACTACCGGAATCGCCTCCAAGTCATATTTTGCCATGATTTTGGCCACTTCTTCAGGATCTTCGTCCACTTTTACATAATCAACATTCTTGATGTAGATGTCCGCAATTTTTTCATCACTTTTAGCAACAATCAAATCTTTTAAAGATAGACGACCAATGAGCTTATTTTGCTTGTTCACCACATAAATGGAGTGGACTCTGGTCACATCTTTGGCTTGTCCTCTAATCCGGCGCAAACATCCTGCCACGGTCCAGGTTTCATACACCTTGACCAATTCTTTGGCCATGAGGCCCCCAGCCGTATCCTCATCATAAGCTAATAGTTCGGTGATTTCAGCTTGATGGTCTTTGTCCTCAATATGATGGATGACCTCGCGCTGGCGTTCTGCAGAAAGTTCTGCAATAATATCGGCCGCATCATCGGTATCCAATTCTTCAACTTCTTCTGCAATTTCTTTGGACGAAAGGTTTCGTAAGACTTTTTGTCGATTGTCTTCATCCAACTCCATCAACACCTCTGATGTGGTCTCAGAATCCAAAAGTTTGATCACATACATGGCCTCTTCCAGATTGACTTCATCAAGAATTTCGGCAATATCGGCGTAATGGAATTCATTTAGAAGTCGGTTGAGCTCCTTATCATTTTTGGTGCTGATAAGTTGCTGGACTTGTTCAATAAGTTCGTCAGTAAGCTCAAATTGTATGTTCTCTCTTTTGTCTTGCAAATGGCTTGATTTTATGAATTAGCGATCGTTTTCTATCAGTTGGGTCAGTGCTATAAACTGCTGCACACTTAATTGTTCAGGGCGTTGGTCAAAGATAAGATTTGATTTTAAATTATCAGATAAATCGAATGATTTTAGGCTGTTCCGCAGTGTTTTACGTCGTTGTTGAAAGCCTGTCTTTACCACTCTAAAAAAAAGCTTTTCATCACATGGAAGTTTATGATTTTCCTTTCGTTTCAATAGTAAGACGCCCGAATCTACTTTTGGTGGCGGATTGAATACTGAAGGAGGTACGGTAAAAAGATATTCGGCGTCGTAAAAAGCTTGTGTTAAAACTGAAAGAATACCATAGACCTTGCTGCCCTCTTTAGAACAGATCCGAAGCGCTACTTCCTTTTGGAACATCCCAGAAAACTCTGGTATTTGATCACGCATTTCCAAAGTTTTGAAAAGGATTTGGGATGAAATATTATAAGGGAAATTTCCGATGATGGCGAAAGGTTGATCTTCAAAAACTTCTTTTAGGTTATACTTTAAAAAATCTTTTTCAATAATCCGATCGGCAAGATTTAAGTAGTTGCTTTTAAGATATTCTACAGATTCGGTATCAATTTCGATAACATGCGTGGTGATATCTTTTTTTAACAAATATTTGGTCAGAACACCCATTCCTGGACCAATTTCCAATACATGGTCATACCCTTTATAGGAAAGGGAATTTGCAATCTTTTCAGCAATACTTTCATCGGTTAGAAAATGCTGACCAAGATGTTTTTTTGCTCTGACTTGATGATCTTTTGACACAGATTTATGGTGATTTTGAAAATTTGAAAAGGTTTGAGGCGCTACACTTGAAGCGCGAAGTTAGTGAGAATTATTTTTGGAGATGCAGAGTTCGATTTATTTTTCTTATCTCTCGAGGACCTGTCTGTGAGCTGACGTGGGCGCTGAGCTATCTACTCTGAATGTATCTACTCAGAACTATAGCTGAACAAGGTGCTTTTAGTCCTTTCTCGTTAAATCAGTTAAATTTCGCGCTGTACTCATCAATCACTTCCAATTCTGTGCGGAATGCCAAAACTTTATCACCAAACATTTTAAACGCTTCTTGTCGAAGTTTAGCGGCATTGTTATTATAGTAACTTACCAGTGCTTCACGAGATTTTGCTCTGTACTGAACCGAGTAAGTAACACTTCCCGTCTGATCTTCGACCAAAACTTTAGTCAATTTTGCTTCCGTAAAATGGCCGGTTGCCAAAACGTGGGGAATGTGTTCTTTGATCCAGGCAAGCCACTGATCGTGGATGCTGGCATCTATATTTGAGGTGACATTGTATATGATCATGGTATCAATTTTTTCAAATTTATATGACCTTGTTTGCTGACATGAAGACAAATTTTCATCACTGGGATAGGGAATTTATTTCTCTATGCAATAAGGTTTTACAAATAAAGGAACTTCTATTATTTTGAACGAAGAGTTTACTGATTTTTTATTTCTAAATCTTTCGTTTTAGTACTGAATGAGTAGAATTGCCGATTTTTTTAGTTGAAAATTAATTTATCGCATCGCCGCGCAACATCCTGAACTTCTTCCGTGCTTCCACAAAATAAATACTGTCTTGATGGTTAAAAAGAATTTTTTCATATAAAGCTTTTGCTTTTTCTGGTTCGGAAAGTATGTTGTTGTACAATTCTGCCAAATGATAATAGGCATCATCCGCTAAAATACCATCACTGTAATGAGCTATAATGGACTCATAATTAGAGACGGCTTTTTCATATTGCTTTTTTTGTACAAAGAGTTCTGCTTGTTTAAATAGTGCTTGGTCTTCAATACTTTCTCCCTTGTGCTCGGTCAAAACTTTGTTTAAAAGTGATATGGCTTCATCTGTTTTGTTTTGAAAAGCCATCAAATCGGCTTTGGCGTATAGTTTTAATGCCACATGAAGTGAGTCTTCGTATTTATTATCAGAAATGAGCAGTTTTAAATCTAAAGCATCGTTGGCGATCAGTTGTGAGGTGGAGGCTTTTAGTATTTTCAATTGGGACTCTGCCCATTCAAAATCGCCTTTGTAATAACTTGTTTTCGCTACTTTAAATCGGGCCTCCTGCGCGAGAACGCTGTTTTTCACATTGGATTGGATTTGTGTATAATAAATTAAGCCTTCGTTAAATTTTTCTTGAAACACTAAGATGTCAGCCAACTTCATTTTGACCGTCGCTTGTTGAAAGGCTGAAATGTTCAGTTTTAAACTTTCCTTTAAAAAATCACTAGCTTCTCCTGACCTGTTTAAATGAAATGCGAGAAAATTGCCATAACCTATTTGAAGACCCAAGGTTTGTTCGGAAATGCCATAAGTTGAGAAAAGTTGTTTGTATTTTTCTTCAATTTTGGGTAAATCTTTTGCAGTGGCATTAGTTGTTTCAATATCTAAAAGGTATTGGTTGGCCGTCAGAATTGTGGAGATATTTTGTGTGTTCTCCAACACGTAATTAAATATCTCAGTAGCTACATCACTTTCTTTTTCACTGAGTGCAGTTAAGGCCAATTCAATAATGCGGTTTAAACTTTCGCGCTGACGCATAAACAAGGCTCTTTCTTGAGTAAAGGCTTTGTCGTAGGCTTTCTCCTGAATAAACAACCAGCTAAGCATTTCGTACCAATAGGTATCTGGTTGGATTTGGATTTTTTTGAGGAGTAGCCTTCTTAAAAGTATATTATTCTCATTGTCTTTGTTTTCTGAAATAAAGTCGCTAAACTCTCTTTTGGCACTGTTTAGAAACTCAGGTCTAACTTCTACATAAGCTAAATAGTTGGTGAAGAGCATTTCAATATTGCCTTGTTCGCCGTACACGTTTGCCAATTCCCGGTTATAGTTCAACTTAGGATCAAGGGCCATCCCTTTTTCATAAGTTTTAATGGCATAATCCAGTAAGGAATGCTGTTCAAATTGTCTTCCAATAAGCGGAGCATAATCAGCGCGTTCTTCAAGCTTTGAGATGGCTTCCTCGTAATAGTCGTTGGCCTTGTCCATGGCGCCCTGTAACTGATAGTTGTATCCTAATTCTATCGTTAATGCCGGGTTTTGGTAAAGGGCCATTTTTGATTTGATGAGCGATTCTGAAGCATCAAATTGTTCCAGTTCTTGATAGGTTTTGATCAAATGGAAAATGTAGTTGTAATTATTGGGTTGCTCCTCATATAATTTTTGATATGAAATGAGTGCTTTCTCAAATTCGCCCCGTTTATAATAATCAGCGGCCAATTTTTCTTCATCGCTTTGCGAAAAAGAAAAAAAACCAAAAAGAAGAAAAAGTAAACAAATGAGCTGTTTCATAAAACTAATTTATGTAAATATAACCACTTATGAGTGCAGGTAGTGTGAATGTTTTTATAAAAAAAAATGCCTAAACGTGAGTTTAGGCATTACCATCAAAATAAATGTGCTATTAACCATTACTTATAAAATGATTCAAATATCCTGTTTTGGTATTGTAAAGTATTTTTGAGCGATTCGCGGTCTTTTAAAACAAAACTTTTATCAACAATACCACTAAGGATATTATTATTAAAATGCGTACAAAATTTTTCATCACTATGTCAATTTCAATTTGGGACTACTAACTTGAATATTTTTTAGACAATAACAAAAAAAAATGCCAAATATTCGTTGAACAACGTGAATATTTAGCATTTCATCGGATTTTGTACTACTATTCTCTCAAATTAGATTTTATCGAATCCTGTATATGGTATCAAAATATCGGGGATATTGATCCCGTCTTCAGTTTGGTAGTTCTCCAAAATTCCAGCCAGAACTCTAGGTAATGCCAAAGAGCTTCCATTAAGTGTATGTGCCAGTTCATTTTTTCCTTCTGAATTTCTAAATCGTAATTTCAAGCGGTTGGCCTGAAAGGTTTCAAAATTTGAAACCGACGAGATTTCCAGCCATCGGTCCTGTGCTGTAGAAAATACTTCAAAATCGTAGGTCAACGCTGAAGTAAATCCGAGATCGCCACCACACAAGCGTAAAATGCGGTATGGTAACTTGAGTTCATCTAAGATTTCCTTTACATGTTCAACCATGCCATCTAAGGCCTTGTAGGAGTTGTCCGGATGTTCCACACGTAAGATTTCTACTTTATCAAATTGATGCAGTCGGTTTAAACCTCTTACATGAGCGCCGTAACTTCCGGCTTCACGCCTAAAACACGGCGTATATCCTGTGATCCCAATAGGAAGGTCGGATTCATTGAGTAGCTCGTCCCTAAAGATATTGGTCCCAGGAACTTCAGAAGTAGGAATCAAATAAAGGTTGTCTTCCGTAACATGATACATCTGACCTTCTTTATCTGGTAATTGCCCAGTACCAAAGCCTGACGCTTCATTGACCAGAAGTGGCAATTGGTATTCAGTATAGCCTGCAGCAGTATTTTTATCTAAAAAATAGGAGATCAATGCCCGTTGTAATTTGGCACCTTTACCTTTATAAACGGGAAATCCTGCACCGGTAATTTTGTTCCCCAGTTCAAAATTAATGATATCATATTTTTTTGCCAATTCCCAATGCGGTAAAGCGTTGTCGTGTAAGGTTGGAATGTCTCCTTTTCTAAACACCTCTTCATTATCATCTTCTGTACTCCCCGCTGGAACACTTTTATGAGGAACGTTTGGAAGTTTATAGAGCAATTGATTCAATGCTTCAACGGTAGTATTAAGGTCCTCCCCAAGTATTTTTGAAGTTTCTTTAAGTTCTCCGGTTTTTTCTTTTAAGGCATTGGCTTTATCGGCTTGTCCGGATTTGTACAAGTTCCCGATTTCTTTAGATAAGCTGTTGGACTCTGCAAGCGTGTTATCCAATTCCGTCTGTAGGCGACGTCGGGTTTCATCAAGGGCAATGACTTCATCAATCATTTGCGCAGCATCAAGGTTTCTTTTTTTCAAACCTTCAATCACTTTTTCACGGTGATCTCTAATAAATGGTACTTGTAACATAATTTTTAATTTGATGTCAAAAATAAGGAATTTTAAGCGTCTGTTTGAAGTCTTTTAGCCTCAATCAAGATAATTGTCGTCTTCTAATTTTTTTGAGGAGTTTTCATGTTTGGACGGTCTCAGCCATTCGCTGTGTTTGAGCGGATGCCATTTCACGCTGCCCAAATCTACATCAGGGTCAATGAGCTGTCTGAGTTCGCTACCATTCACTCGAACAGAGGTGTTGACATAAATCTTTACGTCTTGACCTTTCTCTGCAAACATCTTTTTTAGGCGTTGTGCAAACTGCCAAATAACGTCAGGCTTAGTGCTGACGGTTCGCAATTGTTTTCTACTGAGATAATCTTCAATCTGTATCGGAATCTGCAAATTGGTTTCGGCATCAATAACCTTAAAAGTAGTTCGGCCGCTCTTGGCACGAAGCATCATTCGCCATGATAAACGGTGGCCTTCTTCTGTCCAGAGCACATCGTCCTTAAAAAACCAATGACGAAGCGGCAATCCAATTTGAACAATAAAGTAGATTATGAATACTACTACAAAAGGTTTGTGATAATTTGGAACGATAACTTCTTCCTGATTATAAAACGGTTTCCGCTTTAAAAAGAGGCGATGTATGGTTTTGGTAGGAAAAAAGAAGAGCACCAAAGCTAAGGATAGGTAAGGGAAAATTCCAATCTGAAATACGAAGGAATTGAATAAATGAAAGAAAATAGAAGCGAAAAACGCAAGTTTCCGTGTTGGCTTCCAAAGTAATAATGGAATAATTAGGGCGTCAAATAAAATCCCAACATAAGCAATAGCATAATGTGTCCATTTCTGTTGCAGGATCTCTCCCACCAAAAAGAGGTCTTTTTTGCCCCTCATTAATATTTCTGGCACCGTTGCATCTAACCAATCAGGGTATATTTTGGCAACAGCCCCATAGGTATAAACAATAAACATTTGAAAGATAAATACCAGGGCACACCAACGAGGCATTGAGATCATTTTGATTTCTGGATTCAAACGAGCGTCTATAGAAAGATATTTATGAGCGGGTTGAAATACCATAATACTACTTAGCAAGATCAAAAGATAATAGTGGTTGTTGTACGATGATTTCTGCATCAAATAGGTGCCTGTCCAGAGGATGGTGAAAACAAGAATACTCCACCTGTACTTATAGCCTATCATGACCAAAAGTCCGCAAAGGCCCATCACAGCATAATAAACATACATACCATTCCCAGGAAGGGGTTGAAGCCATTCAAACCCAATAAACGAAAATGTTTGTTGTGGTTCCATTAACGTTCGTCGGATCCATCCTGTAAAGATTGAGCCAACACTTTCCATAAAAATCAGAAATCCGAAAATAATCCGGAATACAATAAGCGCGCTATTGTCTATATGTTTAAAAAGGAGCTTATGCATTGAGCGCTGCAATAACTTGTTTGGCATTTACTTGATCTCGTCTTAACTGTGCGATAAGCGCCTCAACCGATTCAAATTTATGCTCATCTCTTAATCGATCCAAGAAAACTATTTTTAAATTTTGATCATAGAGATTTTGGTCAAAATCAAAAAAATGGGCTTCAATGGTTTTTTTGTCCTCGTCAAAGGTTGGGTTGACTCCGATGTTCATCATCCCAAAAATCATTTTCCCGTTATAGGTTGAAGAAACCACATAAACACCGTTTTTAGGGATGAGTTTGTAAGCATCAGGAACGTTGATATTGGCCGTGGGAAATTCCATTTTTTTACCAAATCCTTTTCCTCTGACCACAGTGCCATTAATGTAGTAGTTGTATCCTAAGAAGGAATTAGCGGTTTTGATATCGCCAGACTTGAGGGCCGTTCTTATTTTTGTCGAACTCACGGCAACATCTTCTACATCTTGGGCAGAGATTTCTTCAACTTGAAATCCGAATTCTATTCCAAATCTTTTCAAATCATCAATATTGGCGCTTCGGTTTTTTCCAAATTGATGATCATATCCGATGATTACGTGTTTGGCGTGAAGTGTATCCACTAAAATAGTTTTGACAAAATCACGCGCGGAGAGTTCTGCAAAAACCTTAGTGAACTCTTTTACGTAAATAAAGTCTAAGCCTAATGCTGATAAAATCTCTTTACGCTCAGAAATGGTATTCAACAGTTCAATGTTAGGGTTTTGTTGCAAGACCATTCGTGGATGAGGAAAAAAAGTGAGCACGACAGAGATCAAGTTTTCTTCGGATGCTTTTTTTGTGAGTTTTTTGATGATTTTTTGATGTCCGATGTGGACGCCATCAAAGGTGCCAATCGTAACTACCGATGGTGTTTGTGGGATGGAACTGTTTGATGCTGTAAGTACCTTCAATTGATTTTTTTGTAAAAATAGCTATTTCAGGGTTTAAAAAAAATTACTATTTGCGAATTGAATCTTGAGTGTTGTTATTTGGAAGTTACCGAAGCTTAGTAGTGCTCTAAAATTCAATTACAGATGCTGGTTCTTAATTTCGAAATTTGTTTTAGGGATTGCGAACAAGGTTCTGATTTAAAAAGAAGTTGTATTTTCCTTCATCAAAATAGCTGATTTTATTTTTTTTGATTTCCGTTAATTATGATGATGTTTTTACAGGAATATATTAGAATTAAGGATTTTAAATTATAAGTTGCATATGAACTCTTAAAAACATTAACAGATTGTTTTGTGATTTCTTTAATTTGAATGTAACTTTCACTCGACTATATTATGATATCAATAAATTCCTTTAAACTATATGAAAGATAACTACTTAAAGTTTAGTTTGTTTTTTATTTTCATCTTTACTTTTTCCATGATCTATGGACAAAAAAGTGAATCGCTTTGGACAAAGACAACAAAGAACAGCATTTCTCAGAAAAGATTGTTGCCACAGAATTCTACTCCGACCAAAGCCCAATACTATACATTAAATATGGAGGGTTTGAAGTCAAGATTAAAGACCGCTCCAGAAAGAGATTCAGGAAAGCTATCCAATACACTCATTGATTTTCCAAATTCTGATGGATTTATTGAAACCTTCAGAGTTATGGAATATTCAGTGATGGATCCTGCACTCCAAGAAAAATTCCCTGACATTCGTTCTTATGTTGGATATAGTTTAAAAAATTCATCTACAGTCATCTATTTTAGTGTTTCTCCAGACAACGTTCATACCATGACCATGTCTATTGAACGGGGAACAGAGTTTATTAATCCGTATGCCACAGACAATGCCTATGAGGTGTTTTCGAGGAAAAGCATTTCTGTAACCCAGAACCTTTTTGAATGCCATAATTTGGATGATGGTCTTTCGAATGGAATAGAATTAAAGGTGGATGTCTCAGCGGCAAGAAACGCTAACGACGGTACAAGACGTACGTTTAGGTTAGCGGTAGGCACAAGTATTGAGTACACAAATTTCCATGGTGGTACGGTAGCCTCTGCTTTGGCTGCAATCAATACGACTATGACAAGAGTAAATGGAATTTTTGATCGGGAATTATCCATCAGAATGACCTTAGTAGCCAATAATGATCTTTTGATTTCGACCACAGGAGACAGTATTTTTCCAAATAATGAAAGTCTTTCAACACTTACAGGCATTTTTAATGGACTTATTGGAGACACCAATTATGATATTGGACATACATTTACTACAGGCTCTGGAGGAGCTGCCTATTTACGCAGTACCTGCGACACGAACAAAGGTGGTGGAACCACTGGTTTGGCAAACCCTTTAGGAGACCCATTTGCAATTGATTATGTATCCCATGAAATTGGGCATCAGTTTGGTGCGACTCATACTTTTAATGGTTCTGCAGGAAATTGTGGAGCGGGGAATAGAACAACTGCTACGGCTTATGAGCCTGGAAGTGGTTCTACAATTTTGAGTTATGCCGGTATTTGTGGATCTCAGAATGTTCAAAACAATAGCAATGATTATTTCCATCAGGCTAGTTTAAGACAAATATGGACTAACATTACTACTGGAAGTAGCACGTGTGGCGCTTTGACGGTCACTGGAAATACAGCTCCTACAGCTGAGGCCGGGGCATCCTATAATATTCCAATTTCTACACCTTATCGATTGACGGGGTCTTCTACAGATATTGATGGTACCTCCACCCACACTTACACTTGGGAGCAGTTTGATTTGGGGTCTACTGGTATGCCTACGGAAACTACAGAATTTGGTCCAATAGTGCGATCTTTTCAAGGTACGCCAAATCCGGTGAGATACATTCCAAGACTACAAGATCTACTTGCCAATGGTGGAAATTCAACAGCTTGGGAAAAATTATCCGCAGTGGAAAGAGATATTAATTTTGTCTTGACGGTGCGAGACAATGATATTCGAGGCGGACAAACAGCTGTTGATAATATGGCTGTCACTACTGTTGCCACTGGTGGCTCGTTTAAAGTAACTTCTCAAAATTCAAATGTAACTTGGGAAATTGGATCTACCAAAACAGTTGCTTGGGATGTTGCCAATACTAATATGGCACCAATAAATGCAACAAATGTCAATATCAAATTGTCTATAGATGGTGGTGTGACTTTCCCGTATACCTTGGCTTCAAACGTCCCTAATAATGGCGCTTATGAAGTTTTGGTTCCTGCCGGTGCCAATACCACTGAAGCAAGAATTATGGTTGAAAGTGTAGGGAATATATTTTTCAATGTGAATACTTCTAATTTTGAGATCATAAGTGTTGATTATCTTTTGAATTTTTCAACGACTTCAGTTACAGTGTGTCAACCTAATGATAGTGCGGTCTATAATTTTATCTATAATACATTTGGTGGCTATTCTCAGAATACAACATTTTCAGCGGTGAATTTACCAGCAGGAATCACGGCTACATTCAGTCCAACTTCGGCAAATGCTAATGATACTCCAGTTACGATGACGCTTACTGGCATTGGAAATGCTTCGATTGGGGATTATGAAATTTCAGCAGTGGGAACCTCGGGCAGTGTAACAAACAGCTCTACAGTAGCACTTAGTGTTTTTAGCAATACTATTGATGCGCCAACATTAACCACACCTGCTAATGGGACCTCGGGACTTTACAGTGATGTGGAGCTTACCTGGGAAGAAGATGCTAATGTGGAAAATTATTTAATCGAGATTTCAACTGATAGCAATTTTATCGATATTGTAGATTCTCAGACGATAATATCAAATTCATACGCTGTTAACCTGGCCTTGGAGACCGTTTATTATTGGAGAGTTACAGGCTCCAATAGATGCGCAATAGGTACAACCTCTCCTGTTTATAGTTTCTCTACAGGAATATCTACTTGTGAGGATGCTTTTACTGCAACAGATACGCCAATTGCAATTGCAGCAATGGGTTCAAATGTCTATACTTCTGTCATAGTAGTGACAGATAACTTGCCTGTAACGGATGTGAATGTGAAAGTTAATATTGCGCATACATGGGTAAGAGATATAAAAATGGTTTTGATCAGTCCAGCAGGGACTCGAATTGTATTATCTAACAACAATGGCGTTGATTTTGAGGAAAATTACACGAACACAGTATTTGATCAAGAAGCCTTAACTTCTATCATCGATGCGAACGCACCTTTTACGGGCTCTTTTATTCCTGAAGAAGATTTGTCTGCAATTTATGGCGAAATGTCTGCGGGAAATTGGACTCTGGAAGTCACGGATCTTTTTGATAATGATGGTGGAAGCTTAGATGAGTTTACATTAGAGCTCTGTCTGGCGCAACCTTTATCTATTGAAGAAAACAGCTTTGATGCTTTTGCAATTTTCCCGAATCCGAATAATGGGATCTTTACAATTAAACTACAGTCTCATTCTGGTTTGGAAATTAAGGTCGCAATTTTCGATATTAGAGGGAGAAAAGTTATGGAGAATCGTTTTGAGAATACCACTAACTTTAGAGAAGTCATCCGATTGGATCATGCAGAATCTGGAATGTATTTGATCAATATCTCGGATGGATTTAAATCGGTTACAAGAAAGATTTTAGTTAATTAAAGAATGCTTAGTGACGTACTAAAGCCGTCTCAATTACTTAATTAAGACGGTTTTTTTTATGGACTTTTTGGAAACTGTAGATAGTATAATTCAGTATTTATTTAAAATCATAGGATTGCATTGTTTGTCATATTTCAATGTAAAACAAAAAAAAGACCCTTTCAAAAGATTGAAAAGGTCTGTTGCAACTTAAAGACTAACTCAAATATTAACTTGCATTTTATTCATACCAGTGGGTTTTTATACCTCGAGGCATACCCGCCCGTGCCGGTTGGACGGCCCCGAAGTTCTTGATTTTATAAACCTATGGTCCAGCCATTCGCCCAAGCAGGTTTTGCACTGCCGTTACCTGCACCTGTAGCATTTTCATTGATGCTATACACACCTGATACATCAACAGCTTCACCTGCAGTGTTTTTCCCTACAGATAGTGTGGTGACATTGTCAAACCTCACATTTGTAGCAGCTAAACTGCCTGCGGTGACATAACCTACACTTTCATCATGTTGAATGTCGAACCCAGTTTTCCAGTTGCTCAGTACCACATTGTCAAATTGTGCTTGAGTACCCACTCTCAACTTAATGGCTTGTGTTTCAGAACTTGTGTCAGCAGCTCCCAAACCAACTAAGGTGAGGTTTTTAATAGTTGGGTTAGAGATTGGTGTAGCCAAATGATTATTGGAGTTGTTATCTGCTTCAATGCCTCTATTGCCCGCATTTGTTCTGATACCATACCAGTTTTCACCAGTTCCTGACCAACCTTCAGTCCAATCGAATAAATCATCACCTACATCTTCAGAAAAGTTACTTACCACTAAATATTTAGCCGTAGCAGTTCCTCCAAAAAACTCAAAACCGTCATCTGAACCCTCATGAACTTGAACATATTCTATGGTTGTACCACTACCCACGCCGAAAAGTGAGAGACCATTGAATTCTTTTTCTGAATTGTAAGCAAATCCAGAGTATTCAATTCTCAAATATTTAAGAGATCCTGAGCTATCATTCGCATCGCCTCCTCCGTAGGTCAAATCAGAGACTTCAGCAGAAGCGGTGGTGCCTTTGTTTATTGGAGCATTTCCGCATAATACCAGTCCTCCCCAAGCGCCAGGAGCATGAGTTGTGGAGGTCATAACTACTGGGTTGGAAGCCGTGCCTTGCACATCAATTTCACCATTTTGTGCAACAGCAATATAGCGTACCGCCGCAAAATCACCACTTGTGGCTGAGGTAGCTTCTATTTTAACGCCGCTTTTAATCGTCAGCTTCGCGCCCGCGTTGACAATTAATTTTCCGGTTAATTTATAAGTTCCTGATTCCAAAATGACTTCCCCGTCGTTGATTTCTCCTGTAAGATTATCACGATCTAAGACAAATGTAGTTCCACCATCATCATCCGATGAGTTGTCATCATCACTTGAACAGGCCGTTGTAAATATTAAAGCAAATAAAAGTGCTGTTCCTAAAAGTTTCGAAATTGTTTTTTTCATAATGTTACTTGTTAATTGATTTTGGTTATTTAATTTATAATTATTGAGTTGTTATAATTTGTAACGCAATCCTAATTTGAAAAACGCTCCACGCTTGTACGACAGTACCGTAATATCTTCTGATTCATTTTCTTGAACTCTTTTTACGGCTGGATTAAGCAAATTCTTGATCGAGAAATCGAGACCTATGTGCTTGTTTATTTTTGTTTTTAGTATGAAATCCAAAATACCCACACCTTTATCGACCAGATTTCCTTTGGTTTCTACACCAAGGGCATAAAGTCTGTCTGAAGTATAGGAATAAGCTAAGGTGGCCATCAAGTTAGCGTCACTACTAAACTTTGTGAGGTATGATAAATCTGCGTTCAACAAAAAATCAGAAGCTCCGGTAAAACCTGAAGTGTCATGTGTTAGATTGGTGTTGTAATTTGTTTCTTGCCTTACTTTTTCAGAATCCAAATCTTGAGTTGTTTGCATATAAGTGGCATTCAACCCTGCAGAAAGTTGATTGGAATGGGCTTCATCAAACTTGAAAATATCCTTTCTGAGTTCGATTTCAGCACCATAAACATATCCGGCATCTCCTGTATTTATAAATGAAATATCATTGGTGGAAGAGGCTAAAGTGATTTCGTTGATCGGATCCAGAATGTATTTTCCAAAGACTGTGACAGAAAAAAGCTCTGAACTTTTAGGGAAAACTTCCCATTTTAAATCGAGATTATAATTTTGTGAAGGATAGAGATCTGGATTACCAACTTTTACCTCTGTGACATCCTCATAAATAAAGAGGGCTCTCTCCTTAAATTGTGGGAGCGTATAGGTTTTACTCGCGCCTAAACGTAAATTTTGTTTGTCATTCAATTCATACTTTAAAATAACACTTGGCAAAAACTCATTTCTGTCGAATGTGTTGCTTTTTCCTGAGGCGTCGAGTTGTGTTCTCCAAGACACGGTCTGTTCTACTTTTTCAAAGCGCAGGCCTGCCATAGCGCTCAGTTTTTCTGAAAATTGATATTCCAAACTCGCATAACCAGCGTGAATGTTTTGATCACCATCATAAGTTTGAGGGGTTAAGCCAGCGAAGGATTCAATGCCAAATAAGCCATTATCAAAATTCTGTTGGTTTAAGAACAGGTCTAAATTGTCAGGGTCAATCGGTGTATTTAATTGAGATCCTGAAATTCTGAAATTAAATTGAATGGCTTCAAAATCACGTTTTTTAAATCTTCCGTTATAGCCTAAAGTCACTTTGCCTTTGGAATTGCCATCCACATCTTCATTAAGTTTATAGTTTACTGAGAGGTTGGCGGCCAATTCATCTTCAATCAAGTTTTGATAATATCGGTGGTTGTCGGTAATGGTGTTTTGCGCAAAAACATAACCATTGGCATCGTCCGAATACTTTAAGGTGTTTTGACTTCTATCTGGCATGTCACCCTCTACCTTGTTGTAAGAAGTTGCCCAGTCAAAATTGAATTTATCGGATAACTTATGGTTCCCCAACAGTTGATGAATCAATAAAGTATTTTGAATGTAAGTGCTGCGTTGTATCAGTCCGTTGTCCTCTTCAGCAATGTCACGAATAAATCCTTGATAAGTATCTCTAATTTGCTCTGAAGAATTGACCATTAAAAAGTTATAGGCAATTTTATGCATGGCGTTGATGCGATAATTGGCATTGAACATGCCTGTCGTATTGGTGTTGTAAGAAAATCGTTCTTGTTGAAAAGATTTTAGTTTTGCACCTTGCGCACTGACGCTTTGGTTAATGCCTTCACGAGATTCAAAGTTATTGTCAAAACTTGCAGTAGCAAATAAGTTAAGCCTGCCCTCATCTCCAATCTCGAAAGATTTGCCCGCTTTTAATCCGAAATTGCTTCCTAATGGCTTTTCTTTTACGGGTGCTAAGCTATTTTCAAAATGATAACCGCTTAGTGGATTATTGGGAACGCCATAAGAAGAGAAACCAGATCTATTTGGGCCATCCTGTAATTTGAAATCATTGAATTTATTCATGGCATTTGTTCCCATGGTGGAGCCTAACGAAAATTCAAACATCCTCTTGCCTCGATAGTTAATGGAAGTTATATCAACATTTCCACCAGCGAAATCTCCTGAGATTTTCGGACTATAAACCTTATCAATTGATATATATTCTACGATATCTGTCGAAAAAAGATCAAGGTCTATGTTTTTCTTTTCAGGATCATTTGAGGTTACAGGAAGGCCATTAATGGAGGTTGAATTATAGCGATCGCCAAGACCACGCACATAGATTGTATTGGATCCTTCCTGTTTTGAAACCCCTGTCGTTTTGGTTACAGCAGTAGCAACATCACTCACACCTTTTCTTGACAATTCTTCAATACCAATACTTTGCTTAATTTCAATGGCCCTTTTTTGGTCCATCAATAAAGCAGTTTCACTGATTTTTCGGGTGGTTGCGTTAATGAGCACCTCATCTAAACTTGCAGCGCTGGCAACCATATCAACATCGATACTGACTACTTTTCCTGCCTCTAATGCCACTTCCATTTCCTTAGTTTCATAGCCGACAAAGCTGTAGATGAGCGTGTAGCGTCCTTCATTTAAATTATCAAAAACGTACACACCGTCCATATCTGACGTGGTTCCAATGGTGGTGCCTTTTATCAGAACGTTTCCAAAAGCTAAAGGCTCATTGTTATATTCTTTATCAATTAATTTTCCGGCTATAGATGCTGTAGATTGTGCACTCAGAATTGAGGTGAAAAGAAATGGCAATGCAATTAAAATATACTTCATTTGTTGGTTATAAATATTCACTGCAAAGAAAGCCATGATGTGCAAGAGGAAGGTTAAGTCAAGATGAAACCTAAGTCATAAAAAAGTTAGGTGAATGTTAGCTTTGGGTTAATTATTACAAAATGGACATCTTAATTTAACATTGAAAAATGTATCTTGCGGACGCATAAAACCTTACTATGAACTGGGAACAATTATTGTCATTAAAACGATTTGGAGATTCGCATAAACGTATTAGAAAAGAACAGGATGAAACCCGTTTGGGCTTTGAAGTGGATTATGATCGTATCATTTTTTCTTCTGAATTTAGAAGCCTTCAGGATAAAACCCAGGTCATTCCTTTGTCACAAACTGATTTTGTTCACACCCGCTTGACCCATAGTTTGGAAGTAAGCGTCGTGGGAAGAAGTCTTGGCAGGCGTGTGGGACAAGAAGTATTGGCCAAATATCCTCATCTTCAAAACATCCATGGCTATCAGACCAATGATTTTGGGGCCATTGTGGCTGCAGCTGCCTTGGCCCATGATATTGGAAATCCGCCGTTTGGACATTCTGGTGAAAAAGCGATTGGCGAATTTTTTAAAAACGGCAATGGCAAACGGTTTAAAGACCATTTGACGGATAAGGAATATCAAGATTTATGCGATTTTGAAGGCAATGCGAATGGTTTTAAAATATTGACTGAAAGTCGCGTGGGGAGATTAGGTGGTTTGCGATTAAGTTACGCAACCCTCGGGGCTTTTATGAAATATCCGAAAGAATCCTTACCCAAAAAACCAACGCCGAATATTGCGGATAAAAAATACGGATTTTTTCAAAGTGAAAAGGAGGCCTTTGCAGATGTAGCTCAGGAACTCGGATTGATAAATCGTGGGAATACCCAAAATGTGAGCTATTCCAGACACCCCTTGGCTTTTCTGGTTGAAGCTGCTGACGATATTTGTTACACCATAATCGATTTTGAAGATGGTATCAATTTAGGCTTGATTGAGGAAGAATTTGCATTGGAATATCTCATCAAATTAGTGAAGAACACCATTAATTCTAAAAATTACCATGCCTTATCCAACACCGAAGATCGAGTCAGTTACTTGCGCGCCTTGGCAATTAGCACATTGATCAACGAGGCTGTTGAGTTATTTATGGCCCATGAGGGAGACATTCTAAATGGTACTTTCGATAAGGCATTATTGGACGTTTCTAAATATCAAGCTCAGATAAATGATATTATCAAACTAAGTGTTGAAAAAGTGTATCAGTCGGAAGAAGTTGTGGATAAGGAGATAGCAGGTTTTAAAATCATCGACGGTATTTTGGATGTTTTTACAGATACCATCAGTAATCATCATCATGGCACTTTAAGCAACTATCACAAATTGGTGCTTAAAATCTTCCCAAAAACTTTGGATCTGGATAAAGAAAATTTATACAACAGCTTAATGGGCATTTGCAATTATATTGCTAAATTCTCAGACAGTAAGGCCATATCAACTCATAAAAAATTGAAGGGAACTCACTTTTAAATACATTTCATCGGATAAATTTGCTTTTAATCGATATTTATGTATATTTGATGAATCCTAACATAATTATTATGAAAAAGAATGCATTTACCGCCATCGTTATCATGCTTATAACTGTAGCTTTTTTATTTGTGGTTAATGATCTTTCACACACTAAGGAACAGCCATCACAAGCTAACATTCATAAGACGCAACAGCACTTAGATTTTGCGGGTTTTGACGAAGAGTAGAGCTGCTTCGATCGTTTTTATAATATGATAGGCATCTACGTTAGCCAATTGTTGTAATTGCGCCACACTGCCTTGTTCGATGAAAGTATCAGGAATACCTAATGTTTTTATGGGAATGTAATAATTGTGCTCCGCTGCAAATTCTAAAACTGCCGATCCAAATCCGCCTTTGATTGTCCCGTCCTCCACGGTGATGATGTAAGCGAATTTTTTGAAAATCTCATGTAATAGTGCTTCATCCAAAGGTTTTACAAATCGCATATCATAATGTGCAACTTTGTTATTAGCACTCAATTTCGAAATAGCTGCTTTTGCATTTTCAGCAATAAATCCAATGGTTAAAATGACGATCTCACTTCCTTCTTTAAGTAATTCACCTTTCCCTATCTCCAGTTTTTTAAATGATTGTTTCCAGTCTGGAGTGACACCATAACCACGAGGATACCTAATGGCAATCGGATGTTCAAGACCCAATTGTGCTGTGTACATGATATTGCGCAATTCAGTTTCGTCCCGTGGCGCAAAAATGATGAGGTTCGGAATGCATCTCAAATAAGCCAAATCAAAAACACCATGATGGGTAGCACCATCTTCACCAACCAAACCCGCACGATCCAAACAAAAAATAACAGGCAGATTCTGTAAAGCGACATCATGAATGACTTGGTCATAAGCACGCTGTAAAAAAGTAGAGTAAATATTGCAAAAAACCACCATGCCCTGTGTTGCCATTCCTGCGGAAAGCGTGACGGCATGTTGTTCTGCGATACCCACATCAAAGGCCCGATCGGGCATTAGGTCCATCATGTATTTTAATGAACTTCCTGTTGGCATTGCAGGTGTAATGCCTACAATCTTCGGATTCTGTTTTGCCAATTCAACAATGGTCAGCCCAAAAACATCTTGGAACTTAGTGAGTGTAGACGCTGATTTTATAGCCAACTCTCCTGTTAGGGAATCGAATTTTCCTGGAGCATGATAGGTAACTTGATTTTCCTCTGCTTGTCTTAACCCTTTTCCTTTGGTAGTAATGACGTGCAAAAACTTGGGACCTTTTACCGTTTTGAGTCGGTTGAGTTCCTTGATGATCACGTCTAAATCATGACCGTCAATGGGACCGGTATAATCAAAATTTAAGGCCTCAAAAATATTGTCTTGTTTTTCAGTGCCTTTTTTGACATTGGTCAGATATTGTTTTAATGCACCGACGCTTGGGTCTATCCCAATAGCATTATCATTGAGGATTACCAAAAAATCGGCATCCGTAACACCTGCATGATTGAGACCCTCAAAAGCCATTCCGCTCGCAATAGATGCATCACCAATAATGGCGACATGATGTTTGTGATCACCTTTCAATTGGGAGGCAATAGCCATTCCCAAAGCCGCAGAAATGGAGGTAGAAGAATGCCCAACGCCAAAAGTGTCATATACGCTTTCATCTCGTTTTGGAAAACCACTGATGCCATGAAGTTGTCTATTGGTATGGAAAATCGATTTTCTACCCGTCAGGATTTTGTGTCCGTAGGCTTGATGCCCAACATCCCAAACCAATAAATCCTCAGGTGTATTATAAACATAATGAAGGGCAATGGTCAGTTCCACCACCCCAAGACTGGCGCCCAGATGCCCTTCTTTAGTGGCTACAATATCAATAATAAACTCGCGTAAGTCTTTGGCAAGTTGTGGTAAATCCTCTTGATTTAAGAGCCTTAATTCAGAAGGCGAATTGATATGATCCAATAATTTTTTCATCAGAGTACAAATGTAGCATTTGAAATTGTATTTTTGATTTTTAACCTTTGAAGATTGTACAGTGGAAAACCCTTTTGATGATGTTTACTTTATGAAAAAAGCCTTGCAGGAGGCCGAATACGCTTTTGAAAAGGGTGAAATTCCTGTGGGTGCACTCATTGTGATTGATAACAGGATCATTGCAAGAGCCCATAACCTGACCGAGCTTCTTGTTGATGTGACGGCTCATGCCGAGATGCAGGCCATTACTGCGGCATCTAATTTCTTAGGTGGTAAATATCTGAACAATTGCACTTTATATGTCACTTTAGAGCCATGCCAAATGTGTGCCGGTGCATTGTATTGGAGCCAAATTAGTAAGATTGTCTATGGCGCAAAAGATGACGAAAGAGGCTGTACAGCACTGAACACCAAACTACATCCGAAAACGGTCATGGTTGGCGGTGTTTTAGCGGAAGAATCCTCGCGGTTGTTAAAACGGTTTTTTATTGAAAAACGAAATCTGAATTAGAAATTGTGTTTTTCTTTATCGCGCATCTTGTCAAGATTTTCCTTGGTAAGCATATAATCTCTAAAGTCTTTATCTTTCCATCGGTAATAGGCAAATAATGGAAATACCAGCACAAACAGACCCATGGTTCCAAAACCAATGAATTTTTGAGAATATTCAGTTTCGACCATAAGCCCTACAGCAATACTGCCAACAGCAGCGATAGATAGAAAGATTATTAGATATTTCATTATTTATTAAAGTTAATCAATTGACGTCTATAAGCAGTCAATAGTTTGGATTTTGATACAAAACCGTCATATTTTCCGTTTTTTAGCACTGGAAGGTTCCAAGCTCCAGAACTTTGAAATTTGTCCATAACGGTTTGCATTGTATCTTCTTCAAAGATAATGACATCTGGAGGATTATGGATATAGTCTTTCACAAAAGTCGTGTCATATAATTTCTGATCAAACAATAATTCACGAATATCATCCAACAAAATAATACCTAAAAACTGGTTGTCCTCATCTGTTACGGGGAACAAATTTCGTGTTGATTTTGACACCCCTTCGTGCAGCATTTCTCCAAAGGTCATTTTTGGATGTAGGGTGATAAAGTTTCTTTCAATCACACTTTCAAGGCGCATTAGGGTCAGCACATTTTTATCTCTGTCATGAGTTAATAAGTCACCTCGTTCCGCCAATTCCCGCGTGTAAATGGTATGTTCCATATAGTTTTTGGTGATCATATACGAAATGGCCACCGTAATCATTAAAGGCAAAAACAGTGCGTAACCTCCAGTAATTTCGGCAATTAAAAATATAGCGGTCAACGGTGCGTGAATCACTCCTGCAATCAATCCTGCCATGCCGACCAATGTGAAATTAGCTTCGGAAACTTGAAAACCTAATCCTAAATTATTTAATGTTTTAGCAATAACATTTCCTAAGGCACTTCCCATCACCATTGTTGGGACAATGACCCCACCTACGCCACCCGCTGCAAACGTGGTGGTCATGGCGATAACCTTAAAAATTGAAAATCCGAGAAGAAGGACAATGACCACCCACACATTATCCAAATATTTGTCGAAGGGATTGGAGCCTAAAGCACTCAAATAATCACCGCTAAACAAATCGCGTGTAAAACTTAATCCCTCCCCATAAAGTGGTGGAATGAAATAAAGCATGATTCCTATGGCGAGACCTCCAACCAACAACTTCACAAAACGTGTTTTAAATCGGTCAAAAAAAGCATAAATCGCAAAATAGATCTTTGTAAAATACAATGAGGCAATCCCGGTGCCAATGCCTAAAATAATATAGAATGGGGTGTCTGAGATCGAAAAATTATCTGAAACCGAAAAGTTGAATAATACCTCATCTCCCAAAAAGAAGTAAGAGGTCAAAATCGAACAAATTGAAGCGATTAGCAATGGCAATAATGAGACAAAGGTCAAGTCAAGACTGAACACTTCAATAGCAAAAACGATCCCTGCTATGGGTGACTTAAACATAGAAGCCATAGCTCCAGCTGTGGCGCAGGCAATGAGTAAGGTTCTGGTTTTTTTGTCCACATGCAGCAACCTACTTAAGTTGGAGCTCAAAGCTGATCCTGAAGTAATGGCTGGGCCTAAAAGCCCGACAGATCCACCAAAACCAACGGTTAGTGGCGCCAAAATTAAAGGGTGATAGATAAGTTTATAAGACAATAGTCCTTTTTGTCGCAATAGAGAATATAATAGAGATGGAATGGCTCGTTTTAAAAACGAAGGTACTGTGGGGACAAGTTCTTTTCTTACAAGGTATTTTCTAAAGAGATATACCAGCAATAGTCCGATAAACGGTAAAATAAAGTAAAGTTGATTTTCTGAAACAACAATGCCCTGCTCCAAAGCTTTTTGAATGGCAAAAGTGATGTTTTTCAATGTTACAGAGGCCAAGCCCACCATTAAGCCAACAATAATACAAAGGATATAAACATAGTTTTTTTGTGAAATATATTTATATCTCAAAATTAAAAAACGTTTTAATGATTTATGCTTTGGCATTGCTTTATACAAAATGTCCTGCGTAAAGCAGGACATATATTATTTTGACTTTATATTTAATTTTAAACTCAGTTCGGCAAGTTGTTTATCGTCTATTGGTGCAGGTGCATCAATCATGACATCGCGACCAGAATTGTTTTTCGGGAATGCAATAAAATCACGAATGGTCTCCTGTCCGCCCAAAATGGCAACCAATCTGTCCAAACCAAAGGCCAATCCACCATGTGGAGGTGCACCATATTGAAAAGCATCCATTAAGAATCCAAATTGCGCATTGGCTTCTTCAGGTGTAAACCCTAAATAATCAAACATAAGCGCTTGAGTTTTCTTGTCATGGATTCTAATTGATCCGCCACCAATTTCGTTCCCATTCAATACCAAGTCGTAGGCATTGGCTTTTACTGCGCCAGGATCGGTATCCAACAATTCCAACTGTCCTGGCTTTGGAGCTGTAAATGGATGGTGCATGGCGTGATAGCGCTCTGTATCTTCATCCCATTCCAATAATGGGAAATCGACCACCCATAATGGTGCAAAATCCTTCGGGTTTCTCAAGCCCAAACGCGTCGCCAATTCCATTCGCAGTGCACTTAATTGTGGTCTTACTTTATGAGCATCTCCTGAAAGTACACAAATAAGATCTCCTGGTTTTGCCCCCGTTAATTCGGCCCACTTTGCCAAATCTTCTTGATCATAAAACTTGTCAACAGAAGATTTAAAGCTTCCATCGTCATTATAACGTGCGTAAATCATGCCTAATGCACCAATTTGCGGACGTTTTACCCAATCAATCAATTGGTCTATTTCTTTACGGGTGTATGTATTTCCGCCTGGAACTGCAATACCAATTACCAATTCAGCACTGTTAAACACCCCAAAATCTTTATGTTGAGAGACTGCATTCAGCTCACCAAACTCCATCCCAAAACGGATGTCAGGTTTGTCGTTTCCGTATTTTTGCATGGCTTCGTCATAAGTCATGCGGGGAAATTTTTCGATATCAACACCATTGACTTCTTTCAATAAATGACGGGTCAAGCCTTCAAAAGCATTTAAAATGTCTTCCTGCTCTACAAATGCCATTTCACAGTCAATTTGTGTGAACTCTGGTTGTCTGTCCGCGCGTAGATCTTCATCCCTGAAACATTTCACAATCTGGAAATATTTATCCATGCCACCCACCATCAACAATTGCTTAAATGTTTGTGGACTTTGTGGAAGGGCATAAAACTGTCCTTCGTTCATACGGCTTGGCACCACAAAATCGCGTGCGCCCTCTGGCGTTGACTTTATTAAATATGGCGTTTCAACTTCTATAAAGCCTTCGCTCGATAAGTAGTTGCGGACTTCTTGCGCTACTTTGGCCCTAAAGATCAAACTGTTTTTTACTGGATTTCTTCGGATGTCCAAATAGCGGTATTTCATTCGTAATTCTTCGCCACCATCCGTATGGTCTTCAATTGTAAAGGGTGGAAGAATAGCTGAATTCAAAACAGTCAATTCAGACACTAAAATTTCGATATCTCCAGTTGGAATATTAGCGTTCTTGGAAGCACGTTCGATGACTTTACCTTTAATTTGGATAACGTACTCACGACCTAAATTTTGGGCTTGCTCCATTAAGGCTTTTGAGCTGCGTTCATCATCAAAAACAAGTTGTGTAATGCCGTAACGGTCGCGTAAATCTACCCAAAGCATGAATCCTTGGTCGCGCACTTTCTGTACCCAACCTGAAAGTATAACCTCATTATCGATATGTGATGCTCTTAACTCACCACAGTTGTGACTTCTGTACATAGTATGAAAAATTGAAATGCAAATTTAATGAAGTTATGTGAGTATCAAATAAAAAGAGAAAACAATTGTTGAGGTTATCCCGATATCCCCTATTTAGAGAACTTAATCAGTAGATTGACCTATTTGATCAAGTTCATTTGCCAAAATTTGTCATGTTTTAAACTTCTCAATATCCACTACATAGGTTTTTGAAATGGCATCATGCCAACCTTTACCATTTGTACCAAGAAAGGACAGGCCATCAAAAGGAATTATCCTGCATAGACCTCTAATTAAAACATCCTTGGGAGTTGGCGCATCGCCGTTCTTCATTATAACTTTGGTGTTTGTTACGTATTTTCCCAAAGATCTGAAGGTCAGACTTTCGAAAATAAAGTAATAAAAAACAATTATGATAGAATCGATTATTAGTTCCTCAATGAACGATAAATTTATAAAAAATTGACTTAGTTCGTAATTGTCCAAATAGTCGCCTAGGTAGAAGATGCTATAAATAAGGCCATAACTAATAAGGTAAAACGGAATTAAATCGATGAGGTAATTGACGAAACGCTTGGTCTTACTTGCGAGCATCTCTTCCGTGATTATTATGTTTTTCACATCCATGTACTATCCGATCAGAGTTCTCAACTATAATGCTTTCAGCCAAAACCAAAAATTAAAAAGCATCACTTTCCAAATTATGAAAATGATGCTTTCCCGATTAACTAACTAACTAAGATTAATGTTATAAAATAACAGGGTAATATCGCTGTTTTTTATTAAAAAAAGCCAGGGACGAACCCTGACTTTTTATTTGATTAATAGCATTTAATCTTAAAGTGAATCCCCACGATCACTTTATTGTTATTGGGTAATAATAAATCCCTTTTCAAATATCATAAAATTATAGGTGATAAGTAAGGACATTTGTATAGTTGGTATGAAATAATGTATAGTTGGTAATTCTTACATGATTTATATCAAAATAGTGGTGCTTGATTTTTAAAAAAGTGATAAAATGGACACACTATACATTAAATACTACTAAGCATACAATTTTATAAAAATTCCAACTTTAATATTATTATATTTAAATTATGATAAAAGCAGTAATTATTGATGATGAGTCTAAGGCGATACAAAGCCTCACTTGGGAGCTTTCGAGTTTTAGTGATGAGATCGAAGTTATCAAAACATTCACGAGTCCAGAAGATGCTATTGATTATATAGATAACAATGTTCTTGATTGTCTGTTTTTGGATATTCAAATGCCAACAATGGACGGATTTCAGTTGCTTGGGAAACTTACCAACAAGGATTTTTCCGTGGTCATTACCACGGCGTATAATGAATTTGCCATAAAAGCGTTAAAGAATGAAGCTATTGATTATTTATTGAAACCTATTGATTCTGATGATTTGCAGGAAACCATCAAAAAAGTTAAAAAGCACACTTCTAAATTGGTGAATTCAAATAAGATTGAAGAAGTACTGCTTAATTTTAATGCAAGATTTGATCAAAAGAGAATCACAATCAATACCGACGGCAAGCTTATTTTTTTGGATGCTGAAGAAATTGAATACGTGGAGTCAGATGGTAATTATAGCACTATTGTCATGGATAATGCCCAGAAAATTGTCATTACGAAGAAGCTAAAAGAAGTAAACGATCTTTTGCCAGAAAATCAATTCTTCAGAATTCACAACTCCTACGTTATCAACCTTAAAAAAATAAAAGAATTTATAAAAAGTGAAGGCTATGTTGTGATGGCTTCAAATTTTAAGATTCCCGTGGCAAGACAACGAAAATCTGACTTTTTAGAAAAGTTATAGACTTATGCAACATCTCCAAAAATTAGTGGCACTTTTTAAAAAAGCCTTAAAGCATTTTGCAATAGGGTTGATTTGTTTTGCCACTATGCCAGCACTTCAGGCTCAAAATGAAAGCACTACTGACTTTGAAACTGTATTACAAAAGGTAGAGGGCAATTGGCCAAAAGAATACACTGAAATTAATTCGATATTCGCTGAGTTTCAAAAAGACAGTTTGATTTTAAAGCGTTTGGTGGTCAAAGCATCCGATGCGCATTCATTGGAAGTTGAGTGTTATGCTCTGAATAAGCTAGGAGAAATCTATAGGAATAAATCGCTTTACGATGCTGCCTTAGAAGCACACGAAAGGGCTGAGGAATTGGCAAGAAAAGTTAATAGTACAGAATTGGAGGTTATAAGCCTAAATATGATAGGTGTGGTATACAGGCGGATGGATCTTATAAAACCTGCTCTTGATTACCATAAAAAAGCCTTGGATCTTGCAAAAACTGTTAAAGATCCGACAGACGAATTGATGCACAGTATTGCGGTTTCGCAAAATAGCATGGGAAATATTTATTTAACTTTAAAACAGTATGACTTGGCCATTGAGCAATTTGAAAAATCATTGGTCATTGAAAATCAATTGGGAAATAGATTGGGGTTGGCCATTAATTATCATAATCTGGGCTATGCAGATGAGGCCAAGGGACTTTTGGATCTTGCACTTAAAAACTATAAACGATCCTTAAATTATAATGAACAGATTGATTCTGAAGTAGGCCGCGTGATCTGCTACAATAGTATTGGGCAGGTTTATATAAAGCAAAAGAAATTTACGGACGCTAAAGTTATCATTGAAGAAGGTTTGAAGAAGGCGCTTCAATTGGGCGATCAATACTATATTTCATATGCCTATATCAATTTGGGTTGGGTGCAACAGGAATTAGAAATGGACGAAATAGCAGAAATCAATTTAAAGAAGGGATTGGAAGTTTCTGGAACCTACGGATTAAAAACGTCAACTGTTGACGCCCATAAACATTTGTCCGAGTTATATAAGAAAAAGAATGATTACAAGGCCTCATTGAAACATTATGAGAAGGCCGTTGAACTTGAAAGAACGATTTTCACGGAGCGAAACATGCAATATGTGAGTGACATAATCATTCAATATGAAAATGAAGCGAAGACCAATCAGATCATACAGCTTGCCAACGAAAATGAATTGGTAAGATCAAAGCTACAACGCAATCAAACCATATTTTGGGCAGCTCTTTTGACTTTAGCAATTGTTGCCGGTATTATAATTGCCATTAACAGAAACCGACAGTTAAGCCAAGAAAAGCAGATATTGACTTTAGAGCAAGATATGTTGAGAAGTCAAATGAATCCGCACTTTATCTTCAACTCATTAAATTCCATAAAGCTCTATATCATCAATAATGAAAAGGAAAATGCAGTTTATTATTTGAATAAATTCTCAAAATTCATCAGAAAAATATTGATTGCTTCCACTGAAAAAGAGATTTCTTTAGAAGATGAACTGGACACGATGCAGCTATATATGAACATTGAAAACATCCGATTCTCGAATGAAATTAACTTCACGGTCGATGTTGAGCCAGGTATTAATACATCGGTTATTAAAGTGCCATCTCTTATTTTACAGCCTTTTCTCGAAAATGCCTTATGGCACGGTCTTTCCTCCAAAAAAGCGAACAAGCAGATAGAATTAAGGGTCTACAAAGACGATGATGATTTTGTTAATATTTCAATTACCGACAATGGTATCGGAAGAAAAGCTTCAGAAAAAATAAACGATGGACGAGTGCTTAAAAGTAAGTCTGTAGGTATAGCCATAACCAAAGCACGATTGGCCAATTTTTCTAAACGATTTACAACAGATTACAAAATGGATATTGAAGACTTATATGATGCGCAAGGAAGACCGCTGGGCACTAAGGTTGTTGTGCATATTCCAACACGTGCCAACCGCTTGAAATCTTCTGCTTAAGTGGCCGTTCAACAGTTGTTCAAGTGTTGCCTAAGCGCTTTATAAACGTAAGCTGATTTGGTTGGGTTTTGCTAGGAGGGTTATAAACGAATTCAAAACATCATAGCCCAAAAGGTTGTGCGGGTAATTGGTTTTTCCATTCCTCACCAAATTTCATAGTTAAGTAGCCTTCGATCTTTTTGTTGGTGTTCATTGCAGTTCTAAACGAAATTGGATCTACCACACAGTTTTCGTTAATAAAACCAATGCCATAGGCATCTTTAAATGGTTTTATGGCTTCAGGACTTATTGTCAACAATCCGTGAACTATAAAGTTGATAGTGCCATTATTTATGCCGTCCTCAATTTGCTCACTTGAAAAGTTGGAAATGTCTTTTATCGGAAAACCTCTCGGAATTGTGACTGCGTCAGAATCGACGGTTTTATTTTCCAATCTTATGGTCACCGTATTTTTCCGTACCGTAATTCTAATCGGATAATAGGTGAATGTATTGACATCTTCAGAATAAAACTCAAATTGATATTTTCCTTTTTTTGGAAGTGTAATGGTGAATTGCTCTAATGAACTGATTTGAAATCTTTGATTCGTTTCTGAAATATAAAACACACCAGAAATAGAAGTTTTTTCGGTGAAATTTTCAAAGACAACGGTTGCCGTAATTTGATCTGAAAAGGCAGAAGTGAAAGAGAGTATTGCAATGACGATACTTATAAATGTTTTCATAAAACATGTTTCTAATGTTCTCAAAGATAAATACAATGAAAAGCATTCTCAACCTTAATTGCGCAAAAAAGGCATTTCAATGCGTGAAATGCCTTTTAGGTTGAGGGAACAGTTCTGTAATCGAATACAGGAGTTAATTTCCCAAAGCGCCTAACATAGAACCATAATCTGAAGCCTGAATTGAAAAATCTGTTTTCTCCAAGCCTACACATAACATGGTCATGTTATTCTTACTTTTCTTTTTGTCAATGTACTGCATTTCCATCATGAGTCCATTTTCCGCATATTTTTCCATCCAAACGGGGTTGAAGCCTTTTGGCATCTTGGTTTTGCTATTGTCCCCCATTTTACTAAAGCTCACAGGGGCTTCGTCGGTAATGTAAACAGTGATTTTACTGTCTTTATTTTCCATGATAAAGCCTTGACAATTATAACCCAAAATGGTTTTGGATCCTATTTCTGTAAGTGTGTAATCAGGCGCATTCTTATCTGAATCAAAATCGCTGAGCTTTATTTTTGATTTTTGGACTATTTTTTTGCCCATCATATCCATGAACATACCAGTGGTACCGCTATCATTATCCATAATGGTAAACATCTTCATGCCTTCCTGGCCCTTAGTCATTTCTGAAATATCAAAACCAAAATAGCCCGCATCTTTTTTGAGATAATAGTCAAATTGGATATCATCCTTTTTGTTGGTCATTTTAAGTTTATAGATATAGTCAAAATCATAGGCATCTTTAAGCTCTTTCGAGCCGTTTTGAGATAGGACCAAACTTGAAGAAAATAAAAAGATGAAGCAAAATGCGACTCTATATAATGTATTTTTCATCTGTTAAATTGATTTAAGTGAACCTTAAAGTTATGAAAACAAATGAATTAAAAATTTAACCAATGTATAGTTTGTAGTGAATAATGTATAGTTGGAACAAAAATGAAGGTTATCCTTGCTTTTCCGCAATTTCTTCAAGTTCCATATACCAATCTTCTCCAAATTTTCTGATAAGGGCTTGTTTGACGAACTTATAAACAGGTACCTGAAGTTCTTTGCCTAAAGTGCAAGCGGCATCGCAGATATCCCATTTATGATAATTAAGGGCAGAAAATTCAGAATACTCCTTAACACGAACAGGATATAAATGACAGGACACCGGTTTCTTCCAATCTGTTTCACCTTGATTGTAGGCCTCTTCAAAGGCGCAAAGCGCAATCCCTTTTTTGTCAAATATCACATAGGAGCAGTCTGCACCATCAATTAACGGCGTTTCATAATCGCCGTCTTCCGTAGTGATAAACGTACCTTGAGCCTCAATGGCATCAATGCCCTCTTGACGTAAAAACGGTTTGATTTTTGGATAAATGGCCTGCATGATTTTTGTTTCCTCCAATTCCAAAGGAGCTCCTGCATCACCATCAATACAACAAGCACCTTTGCAGGCAGCTAAATTGCATACAAAATCCTTTTCAAGGATGTCTTCTGAAACGATGGTTTTTCCTAATTGAAACATAGTCTATTGGCTTAAAAATGAGCTGAATTATATAAAAAAGTAGTCTGCAAAAGTAGCTAAAATTTATAGTTATATATTAGTATTAATAATCTACTTTTGCAAAAAGTTTAAAGCTACATTTTATGCAACTTAATTTCAAAGAGATTTTCACCGCATTTATGATTCTTTTTGCGGTAATTGATATTATTGGAAACATTCCAATTATTATTGACTTACGTAAAAAATTCGGCCATATTGAAAGTGGGAAAGCCTCTATTATTGCGGGATTGATACTGATTACATTCCTGTTTTTAGGTCAGAATATTTTGTCTTTAATAGGTATTGATATCAATTCTTTTGCTGTGGCAGGTGCTTTTATTCTGTTTTTTATTGCTTTAGAAATGACGCTCGGAATTACTCTATATAAAACTGAAGATAGCGGCAGTATGACTGCGACCGTTTTTCCTTTGGCATTCCCATTGATTGCTGGTCCAGGAAGCTTGACCACTTTATTGTCCTTACGAGCAGAGTATTCAGTAGAAAATATCATCGTGGCGGTTTTGTTAAATGTTGTTGTTATCTTTATCGTTTTAAAGACCTCAGCAAGAATTGAACGTTTTCTTGGGCCGAGCGGTATTAATGTCATCCGAAAGATATTTGGTGTGATTTTGCTAGCTATCGCTGTGAAATTATTTGCCCATAATATCAAGACATTGTTCATGTTGTCTTAATCAAATCAATAATTAGTATATGAAAATCGCAACTATCATTTTAACTGTCGTCGCATTGGGACTAATAGCTTTCAATGTTGGAGAACTCAATTTTAATGGCTTATTGTATGGTCAAAGTTTCGTGGCAGCGGTTACTATTATCCTTTCGCTTTGTGCTATTGTTTTATTGCAGATTTTGAGAATTTCAAAACGTATTGAGAAACTTTCAAAACAGAATCGCAATGTATGATGTATTGATTGTTGGTGCTGGAGCTGCAGGTATGTCTTGTGCCTTGGTTTTAGGATCAGCAAAGTCGAAGTCCTTTGCCGAGAATAGGCGAATTGGCTTGATTGCACATCAGAGAGCTTCCCATTTGCAAACTGCACTGTTCAATAATGTTTTAGGCTTTCCTTCAGGTACTTTGGGTTCTGATATTCTTGCACAAGGTATAGAGCAACTCTCCACATTGTATCCACATGTGGATCAAATTAAAAATGAACGGGTAAATTCCATTTTGAAGACTGCTGAAGGCTATACGGTCACAACAAATAAAAACAGTTATAGTTCCAAAGCAGTAATAGTAGCAGTGGGTTATACCAATTTAATGACGATTAAGGGATTGGAGGCCTACGTTGGTCCACATCCAAGAGCCGCTGCCGCTAAGGAGCGTATTTGGTTGAAAAACGTAGATCATTTGGTAGACGATGGATTGTATGTTGCGGGGACCTTGGCAGGCTGGAGAAGTCAGTTTGCGATTGCTTCTGGTAGTGGCGCTCAAGTGGCAACGGATATTTTAACGCTTTGGAACGATGGGAATGATGCCCATGTACACGATAAAACCCAAGAATAGAATGCGGAAAACACGGATTGAGCTGGCACTGATTTAAATGTAAACGTCATCAGAAACTATAGTTAAATGAACTACAACAACAAAAGATTTCGACCAGTTCAAAACTCCAAAAATGGTGAAACTTCAGAGAAAACGATATTTGAATATAAACAAACAGGCAATATCCTGACATCGGAATATAAGGGAGGGCAAATAGTAAAAGGTCATTTAATTGGATTGGTGGACGAAAATGGACATATCGAAATGCGTTACCACCAAGTCAATGTCAAAGGCGAATTAATGACTGGAGTTTGTCATTCAACACCTGAACTTCACGAAAACGGAAAAATCAGACTTTATGAAAATTGGCAATGGACTTCCGGCGACAACTCGAGTGGAAAATCCATATTGGAGGAGATATAGTCTAAACCAAGGGAATGCTGGTTTTCAACTATGATTGTGTATAAGAGTGATATTGTTAATAAAGAATAACAAGATAAAATACCCAATAGCTCCGCTACTTATTTTCGATCAATCTCATCACTTCCTCAATCATATCATCGGTGATATTTAGGATTTCTTCAGAAGCATTTGAACCATACAATTGATCGGCCAAGGCGGCTTTGATTAGTTGTTTCATTTCCTTATTATAAGCTACAAAATTTACGTTAGCTCTGTGTCTGCCATTTAAATACTCTTGGAATCTGATCAGAATGTCGTCACTGACCTCAAAATTAGAGATGAAATCTTGCTCGGAAACGCCAGTATAACTCTCACGATCTTTGTCGAGCTCTTCAAAAACGAAATAGCTGATAAGACCACTTTGTCTGATGTAATTTAAGGTTTCGTTTTGGATGCTTGAATCTAAAGGCACAAAAACATCAGGAATAATGCCGCCACCACCATAAACAACCTTGCCCATGGGAGTTGTAAATTTTAAGGAATCCGCTACTTGAATATTGATCTCATCGTTAAGTTCGCCACTACTTCTACGTTTGTAATAATCGTTGTAGTATTCTAGATTATGCCCATTGTCATAGGGGCGTTGTATGGAACGTCCTGTCGGGGTGTAATATCTGGACACGGTCAAACGCACAGCACTGCCATCGCCCAATGCCATTTCGCGTTGCACTAAGCCTTTCCCGTAGCTTCTACGTCCAATAATAGTGCCTTTGTCATTATCCTGCAAGGCGCCAGCAACTATTTCGCTGGCAGAAGCAGAGTTTTCGTTGATCAGGACAAATACTTCGCCTTCTTCAAAATCGCCTTTACGTGTAGCATAACTTTTTTCTACCCGCCCAGATTTATTTTTTGTGAAAAGGATCAATTTGCCATCCTCCAAAAACTCGTCCACAATTTGTTCGGCAATCCCCAAGAATCCACCTGGATTATTTCTCAAGTCAAGCACCAATTTGGTCGCGCCTTCGTCTTGCAGATCGTCCAAGGCTTTTTTGAATTCTTTATAAGTAGACTCAGCAAATCGGTTGATTTTAATATAAGCTAGATCTTTTGTGATCATATAGGCTGCATCCACGCTGTTAATAGGAATGCTCGCCCGTCTTATGGTAAAATCAAGTAGTTCTTTCTCCCCTTTACGATAAACTTTTAATTTGATTTTAGAGTTTTTATCGCCTTTTAATCTCTTAATGATGTCTTCATTGCTCCATTGATGTCCAAAAATTGAGTCGCCATCGGCCATTATAATCCGGTCACCACTTTTAATCCCTGCTTTATGGCTTGGGCCTCCAGGAAGTGATCTGATCACTGCTATGGTATCTTTGTAAGTGTAAAAACTGACGCCAATCCCTACAAAATCACCCTTCATGTTTTCACTGACCCGTTGCATTTCATTCTTAGGAATGTAAACGGAATGTGGATCGAGTTTGTCTAATATACCATTGACCGTCACATCTACAATACTATCCGTGTTCACAGCATCAACATATTCAAAATCAATATAGTCAATGAGCCTGTTGAGTTTATCTTTTTTGCTATTTGAAGTAAACAAGCGATCAGAAGTATCCGTAAAATTGAGTTTTCCACCAACGAAAACGCCTGCTGCAATGGCAACACCGATAATCAATGGAATATATTTTTTCTTAGACGTCATTCTGTGGATAATTCTTCAATAAGTTCTATTTCTATTCCCGCTTTGGCCAAAAATGCAAGTCCGGAATCATCTTTGTAGCCTTGGTGATATACAACACGAATGATGCCAGCTTGATGGATCAATTTGCTGCATTCTTTACAAGGTGATAATGTAATATATAAGGTCGCGCCTTTACAAGATTGTGTTGAGGCCGCAACCTTTAAAATTGCATTGGCTTCGGCATGAAGGACGTACCATTTTGTGTATCCTTCATCATCTTCACAATAGTTTTCAAAACCCGTAGGAGTGCCATTATAGCCATCAGAAATGATCATTCTGTCCTTAACTATAAGTGCACCAACCTGCTTGCGTTTGCAATGGGATAGTTTACCCCATTCTTTTGCGATTCTTAAATACGCTTTGTCGTAGCGTAGCTGTTTTTTTCTTGGCATTAATTAATTTAATTATTTGGTCGCTATTTTTCATGCAAACCTACAACGAAAATAAAAGCTTCATGTTTTAATTTTTACAATTTAGAGTTAAAATTTCAGCAAACCTTATAGCTCTTATGAAAATAACTCATTGTTTATCAGCATTGGGATGACCAAACCCACAACCACTGCAGATAACACCACAATCCAATCGCGTTTTGAAATCCTGAAAATAGTTTGACATAAAAAACCTACAAACAGCACGACAAAAACAATGATTATCTGCGCTAATTCTATTCCCAATGCAAATTCTACCAAGGGCATCAATTTGCTTTCCGCCCTCCCTACAAACATTTTAAATTCGCCTGCAAAACCGAGACCGTGGATCAACCCAAAAAATAAAGTCGATAAAAACAGAATTCCAATTTTTTCACTGGGTGCTTTTTTGCCTGCAGTAAAAACATTGTAGAGCGCCACAACCATAATCGTTATGGGAATTAAGAATTCAACCAAACTGGCATTAACACTAATAATACCATACACAGCCAGCACTAAACTAAGGGTGTGACCTAAGGTGAATATGGTGACCAGTAGGATAATACGCTTCCAATCTTTGAACATGTAAGGTATTGTGAGTACCAGTAAAAATAGGACATGATCGTATGCATTGATGTCCAAAACATGGTTCATGCCGTACTTCACGTTAAACCAAAAATTGTCAAGCATAAGGTTGTTATTTGGGTAGCTCCAAAGGTACGAGGAATGGGCTGAGTTGCAAAATATAATACAGAAAACAACCAGCCTTAAAAATCCTAAAATCAGAGTCTAATGGTGTTTGTATGACTTTCCGATGTTCGCAATAAAGTTCTGAGATTTTTGCGTTTTATGACAGCTATGATTAAACGTAAAGAGCGTAAAATATATTGTAAGGAATAGAATAATGTAACTCGAAGGATTTTGTTATGCTATTATCTGAGGGTTGTTACACGGCAACACGAAGCATGTTGTTTTTTATCTGCGTCCTTCTGCGAGTTCTGCGGAAGCCACACAAAAGAAACTTCATCCAATGAAAAATATTTAAAATCAAAGCGTATTTTTGAAGCATGACCATCAGCAATATAGAAATGAAGAATAAAAAATACAGCATTGCCATTCACGGTGGTGCAGGAACTTTAGTGAAAGGTTTGATGACGGCAGAATTGGAAGCTGCCTATAAAGCCGCTTTGGAAACTGCGCTCAATGCAGGTTATAGTGTTTTGGAAACTGGTGGCACGGCACTCGATGCGGTTGAAACAGCTGTCAAATTGTTGGAAGACACCCCGCTTTTTAATGCTGGAAAAGGTTCGGTGTTCACCGCTGAGGGCACACACGAAATGGATGCTTCTATTATGGATGGACAAACCCTCAAGGCAGGAGCGGTATCTCTCATAACAGGCATTAAAAACCCCGTGGCATTGGCACGTGATATTATGGATAAGAGTTATCATGTTTTTTTAGCAGGCGAAGGTGCCATGACATTTGCCAAAAGCAATGGTTATGAGATTTTGGATCCTGTGTATTTTTACGATGAAGTCCGATACCAACAATGGCAAGGCATCAAAGACAGCGATAGTTTTCAATTGGACCACAGCGTCAAAAAGGATGGTAAGTTTGGAACCGTAGGCGCAGTGGCCTGTGATCAAAATGGGAATACTGCTGCGGCCACTTCAACTGGCGGAATGACCAATAAAAAATGGGGCCGAGTGGGCGATAGCCCGATGATAGGCGCCGGTACTTATGCCAATGACACTACTTGTGCAGTAAGTTGTACGGGCAGTGGTGAGTTTTTTATCAGAGGTGTTGTGGCTTACGATGTGTCTTGCTTGATGGAGTATAAAGGATTGTCATTGCAGCAAGCTGCTCACGAAGTGATCAATACCCGTATTCTTAAAATAGGAGGTGACGGCGGATTGATTGCCGTTGATGCTCAAGGCAATATTGCAATGCCGTTCAATACGGAAGGGATGTACCGTGGGTTTAGAACTTCGAGTGGGGAAGTGGAGATTGCTATTTATAAATAAAGGAGTAGTATTAAGAATGTAGTACAAAGTATTAAGAGGAGGGTCAATGGGGATGAGTGGTGAGTTAAATTTGATTAATGCCCGCCCGGAGCTCTTGCGAAGGGGGATTAACGATTGATGATTTTTGAATAGCCAATAACGAAATTGGTCTTTTTTCTTAAAAATAAACCCTCACAAAAGGAGCCCAAGGATCGGCGTAAATGCTTTTCTCTTTATCGTATAAGACATCGTACCTGATCCCAACCGCAACATTACGAGATCTAAAGCCAGCACCTAAAAACAGTCCGGGATACCAGTAATTTTCGTTAGCAATATTGAGTCTGTCTTCCCATTTCCTGTTGACGTTAAGTTCTTCAAATTCTGCCGACAGTTGAATTTCGGGTATTGGATTGAACAAACCTATCAAACTTCCTCCAAAAACGGTCGACTTATAGAAATCTTTCCTTTTGTTGTAGGTGCCATTGAGACCAACTCCTAAGGCAAACTGTTCGTTAAATTCGTAAATAGCACTTGGAGCTAATGTCCCACTGAAAAAACCATCACCAAAACTCAATCCTATCCCACCTCCAAATCGAACGTGGTTCCAGAAATCAGGAGAAGATTGACCTGCATTTATTTGCGCAAAGCTGTTTAAGGTTAATGATATCATAATAATACAAGAAAACAGGGTTTTATTTAGTGAGAATCGCATAAATTTGGTATTTTGTTTATTGATACAGTTATATCATATAAATATACTAAAAGCAATTCTTATTTTGCTAAAAGTTGTATTTTTGAATAAAATTTGAAAACATCTGAACGTTTTACAAAATGATGGATAAATATTCCTTTTTAAATGCCGCTCACTCAGCTTATTTTGCTGAATTATACGATCAATATTTACAAAACCCAGATATCGTTGAACCAAGTTGGCGGGCCTTTTTTCAAGGGTTTGACTTTGGTTCAGAAAACTCAGAAAACAGTCAGGGCACCTATGATGACGGAGCTGTCTGTATTTCTCCAGAAGTTCCTGAGCATCTGCACAAAGAGTTCAATGTCATCAGACTGATTGATGGGTATAGAAATAGAGGTCATTTATTTACTAAAACCAATCCGGTTAGAGAACGAAGAAAATACGAGCCCACTTTGGCTCTTGAAAATTTCGGACTGCTTAGGGAAGATCTTAAGACTGTTTTTTCTGCAGGTGAAATTTTAGGAATTGGACCGCAGACTTTAGAAAGTATTGTGGATCACCTGGAAAAGATCTATTGTTCCTCCATTGGTTTGGAATATATGTACATCAGGAACCCAAAAGAAATTGAGTGGATCCAAAAAAAGTTGAACATCAATGATAATCAGCCCAAATTTTCTGCTGACCAGAAAAAACATATTCTTAGCAAACTTAATGAAGCGGTTACTTTTGAAAGCTTTTTACATACCAAGTATGTAGGTCAAAAGCGCTTTTCATTGGAAGGTGGTGAGTCTTTAATTCCGGCTCTGGATGCGCTCATCGAAACTGCTGCCGAAATGGGGGTTAAGGAATTTGTTATGGGAATGGCCCATAGAGGTCGTTTGAGTACACTCATCAACATTTTTGGAAAATCGGCTAAAGATATTTTTAGCGAATTTGACGGAAAAGATTACGAACAGGAAATATTTGATGGGGACGTAAAGTATCACTTAGGATGGACGAGCGATAGAGAATCTAAAGGGGGTAAGAAAATAAACTTGAACATTGCGCCAAATCCATCTCACTTAGAGACGGTAGGGGCTGTGGTTGAAGGTATTGCAAGAGCCAAGCAAGATGATAAGTATGTTGATGACCCATCACAGGTATTGCCTATTATTGTTCATGGAGATGCTGCTATTGCCGCACAGGGCTTGGTTTATGAAGTGATTCAAATGGTGAATTTGGATGGTTACAAGACCAATGGTACCATACATATAGTGATCAATAATCAAATAGGCTTTACAACGAATTACCTTGACGCACGTTCAAGTACTTATTGTACTGATGTTGGTAAGGTTACCTTATCACCGGTATTGCACGTTAACGCTGATGATGTAGAAGCTGTAGTGCATGCCATGCTATTTGCCTTAGATTTTAGAATGACCTTTAAGCGCGATGTGTTTATTGATCTTTTAGGATATAGAAAATATGGACATAATGAAGGTGATGAACCGCGTTTTACTCAGCCAAAATTATATAAAGCTATTGCAAAACATAAAAATCCGAGAGAGATTTATGCTGACCTTCTTATAAAAGAAGGGCTTGTTGACCAGGACTATGTTAAAAACTTAGAAGACGTTTATAAAGCGTCTTTGGAAGAAGAATTAGAAGATTCGCGCAAGCAAGAAAAAACTGTTATTTCAGCATTCATGCACGATGAATGGACAGGTTATGAATATGCTGACGTTAATATGATGATGCAAGATGTGGATACCACATTTTCTAAAGAGAAATTATCAAAGATTGCCGAAGTCATTTCAACTTTGCCAAAAGATAAAAAATTCATTCGAAAAATAGAACGGCTTGTTCAATCCAGAAAAACCATGTTTGATGAAAACAAGTTGGACTGGGCCATGGCAGAGCATTTAGCCTATGGTACACTCTTAGCAGAGGGCCATGATGTACGTTTCTCGGGTCAGGACGTTGAACGTGGAACGTTTTCACATCGTCATGCCGTTATAAAAGTAGAAGACAGTGAAGAAGAAATTGTCCTTCTAAACCATATTAATGATGACCAGGGTAAATTCTATATTTACAATTCGTTGCTTTCTGAATATGGCGTTGTAGGTTTTGACTATGGATATGCTATGGCAAGTCCAAATAGCTTAACCATTTGGGAGGCGCAATTTGGAGATTTCGGAAACGGTGCCCAAATTATGGTGGACCAATATATATCTGCAGCCGAAGATAAATGGAAACTCCAAAACGGATTGGTCATGTTGTTGCCACATGGTTACGAAGGCCAAGGTGCAGAACACTCTTCAGGACGAATGGAGCGTTTTTTACAACTTTGTGCCAGCGATAATATGTTTGTAGCAGATTGTACAACGCCAGCAAACATGTACCATTTGTTGAGAAGACAGATGAAAACCAACTTTAGAAAACCGCTTATCATATTTACTCCAAAAAGTTTATTGAGACACCCATTAGTGGTCTCTACTGTGGATGAATTTGCAAATGGAAGTTTCCAAATGGTGATTGATGACGCAAAAGCTGAGGTCGATAAAGTAAAAACCTTGGTTTTTATGACTGGGAAGTTTTATTATGATCTTTTGGAAGTTAGAGAAGAACAAGAAAGAGAGGATGTCGCATTAGTGAGAATAGAGCAATTATTTCCTTTGCCGGCAAAACAGATGCGAGACCTCATTAAAAAATATAAAAATGCCGATGATATTGTGTGGGCACAAGAAGAGCCTCGCAATATGGGAGCCTACAGTTTTATGATGATGCATTTTGAAGAGTCGAAATCCTTTAGAATAGCCTCGCGACGCGCTTATGGTGCTCCAGCGGCAGGAAGTGCAACACGTTCGAAACGTCGTCATAAAGAAGTGGTTGATTATGTGTTTGACAAAACAAAGAATAACCAGCGATAGGGTATTAGAATAGATTTAATAGAGATTATATTTGTGGCATCACAAAATGTGATACGTTCAAAACAACATCTTAAAGGGATAAAGCCTATCTTCTTTATCGAACAAGGTGTTGTCATGTTTTACAGAGTAGAAGAAAAATTGAAATAAAATTAAAAGATTCCTGCCTTCGCAGGAATTAAAAAACAATAAGAACTATGATTTTAGAAATGAAAGTTCCTTCACCAGGAGAATCCATTACAGAAGTAGAAATTGCAGAATGGTTAGTTGCTGATGGTGACTATGTAGAAAAAGATCAAGCCATTGCTGAAGTAGATAGCGACAAAGCTACCTTGGAGCTTCCCGCAGAAGCCAGTGGGATCATTACCTTGAAGGCAGAAGTAGGAGATGCAGTTGCCGTGGGCGCCGTGGTATGTCTGATTGACACATCCGCCGAAAAACCTGCAGGTGATTCTGATTCTAAGTCAGAAAGCAAAGGTGATGAAGGTTCTGGTGATAAAAATGTTGAAAAAGAACTTTCCAAAGAACAAAGGGAAACCCCTAATAAGGAAGATTCAAAGAAACAACCAAATCCTGATCAGAAAACTTATGCTTCTGGAACAGCTAGTCCTGCAGCCAAAAAAGTATTGGCAGAAAAAAACATGTCGGCTTCAGAGGTAAGCGGAACAGGGAAGGATGGACGTATCACCAAGGATGATGCTATCAAGGCAACACCTTCAATGGGTACACCAACAGGAGGAAATCGTGGTGTTTCGCGCTCAAGACTATCGATGTTGCGTCGTAAAGTCGCAGAGCGATTGGTAGCTTCCAAAAACGAAACGGCCATGTTGACCACCTTCAATGAGGTGGATATGACCGCAATTTTCAAATTGCGTGAAGAATACAAAGAAACCTTCAAAAACAAGCATGGTGTTGGATTAGGCTTTATGAGTTTCTTTACCCTGGCAGCGGTTAGGGCCTTAAAAGAATATCCTGCAGTCAATTCCATGATTGATGGTCAGGAAATGGTGAGTTATGATTTTTGTGATATCAGTATTGCTGTTTCAGGACCAAGGGGCTTGATGGTTCCAGTAATTAGAAATGCTGAAAATCTTTCCTTTAGAGGAGTGGAAAATGAAGTTAAACGATTGGCCATCAGAGCGCGTGACGGTCAGCTCACGGTAGATGAAATGACCGGTGGTACCTTCACCATTTCCAATGGAGGTGTTTTTGGTAGTATGTTGTCTACGCCAATCATTAATCCACCGCAAAGTGCTATTTTAGGAATGCACAATATTGTGGAACGTCCTGTTGCAATAGACGGGCATGTAGAAATTAGACCAATCATGTTCTTGGCGGTATCTTATGACCATAGAATTATTGATGGTAAAGAAAGTGTAGGATTCTTGGTAGCAATCAAAGAAGCTCTTGAAAATCCTATAGAGCTCTTAATGGATAATGATGTTAAGAGAACGTTGGAATTGTAAATAAAAACGTTTATATAATAAAAAAGGGCAACTTAAAGATTTAAGTTGCCCTTTTTTTGACTAACTAACAATTAAAAGAAATTAACCAGAATATTTGCAGTTATGATCAATATAGCGCTCATTATCAATCCTATGATTAGTAAACGATTGCCACTTTTGAAATTATCTTTCATGATTTTCATAGGTTTTTAAAAATTTGGGTTTATAGTGTCTACTTAATTGTAGTAGAGGTAATTCTTCCACAGGAATCAACACGTTAATCGTAATGTAAATTTCACCATTAAAAGGATACCAAACAATACGTAGTTCTACGTATTTTTTTGAAAAATTGCTTAAAACAATAAAGCCCTGAATCAATGAAGATCCAGAGCCTTATATAATAATTCCCCTAAGAATTAATAGCAATGTAAATTTCGACAATTATATCACACCAAACAATACGTAGTTCTACGTATATTTTAATTGATTTAGGTCTTTTTCTCGGAAAAATCTGTGCAGATTGACTAATCGAGCGCGAATTTTTATAGCTTGTTAAATGAATTGGCTACTTAAAATGCACGGTAATATTCGTAGGAATATAGATAATCAAAGATGAACCTAACATGGGAGCAAAAAAAGGATCGAAAAACTAAAGGTGTTTTTCACGATACTTGGTATTTAAAAAGCTCTGGACCAGTAACAATCCAGAGCCTTTTGACTCTCCTAAAAGAGAATTGATTAATAGCAGTGTAAAGATGACGATTATATCAACGCCAAACAATACGTAGAACTACGTATTTTTGCCAAGAAATTCTTCGTTTTCTTTAGCGAATAGTACCAAGCTCCCACCTTTGGACTCTAAATCTAATTTTCTAATGATATGGCTCTTGTGTTTTTCAACGGTTCTGCCTGATATAAAAAGAATGCTCCCAATTTCTTTAGCTGTTTTATTTAAGGCAATAAGTCTCAATACCTCAATTTCAGTTGGGGTAAGTAGTTCCAACTCTTTTGGAGGTTCGATTATTTCTAAATACTCAATCAGTTCAGGACTAAAATAAGATTTACCATTTAGTACTGCTGCGATACAGTTTTCAATCTCAACAAGTGCGAATTCTTTAAGGACATAACCATAAATTTCAAGAGCTTTTGCCTGATTATATATGGTTTCATCCTTTTCAAATGTAATGAGTATGATTTTGGTTGGAAGATTTAATTCTTTACATTTTTCGGCGATTTCCAGACCGGTTAAAAAAGGCATTTGTATGTCTAAGATGGCAATTTCTGGGCTATCAGATTTAATCATATCAAAAGCCTCCTTGCCATTAATGGCGCTTCCAATAAGATTATATTCTTTTTCTTTTAAAAAATCAGTGAGACCTTTAAGAATAAGGGGGTGATCGTCTGCTATAATGATAGAGGCTGCCATGTGCTATTAATAATAAGTATAGGGACTTAAATATAACCCTTATATATTTAATACGAAGGAAAAACATTACAATTTCAAGTACACATAGCGTTTGTCATAATCAATAATGGCCTTTGCTTTCTTCAAAATATCGGCACCTATAATGCCATCTACTGGCTTTGAGTTATAGTTAAGAAGCGCTGTGTTGACGTGGGTTAAATTGAAAAGTACTAGAGCGACTTTATCCTTCTTCCACTTTCCGATTTTGAGTTTATTTTTTTTGGAAATCTGTGTTAACATATCCGTTGCACCGGCACCAGCGGCCATGATTTCAGAATCTTTGGCGGTTAGGTTAAATGTTTCAATGGCTTCAAAACCTACACAGGAATTAGATGCGCCCGTATCCAAAATAAATAGGCCTTTAACTCCATTTAAGGTCGCTTTGATTTCAAAATGGTTTGTTTTGGTCAATTTCAACTTGACTTTAATATAGCCTTTTTCTAAAAGAAAGTCCTGAAGTGACATATCGTTGTTATTAATCATCTAATTGTTGGTTTTCGTTTTCTAAACCATAAAAATAGGACAATTAGCATCGTAAATATGCTAATGAAATAATAAATGACGCTTCCATGAGTTTCTTCAGTCTCAATCTTACCATAATAAACAAAAGCGCTCCAGTAATAGGGTGATTTTTTTGTAGTGCTAACCGAAGGGTCATTTAAATAATCGAGCTTCGATTGTCTGTTGGCAAGATGGGTTGATCTTGTTTTTTCGTAAGAGTTATAAAATAATGACATTAATGTTGCTGTCGAGGCATCATTGATTTGCCAAAGTGAAAATAATAGGTTTTTGGCACCTGCATATTGAAATCCCCGTGCAATGCTCATAGCGCCTTCACCTTTTTGCAGTCTTCCAATACCAGTTTCGCAGGCACTTAATACCACAAGCTCCGGTTGGATGTCCATGCTATACAATTCATTGGCCGACATGGGTTGGTCATAAAATGCAATGCTAGCAGGGTTTGTGAAGTCGCCTCCAGTGGCATGGGTTGATAGATGCAAAACACTATATTGGGAAGCCATTTTTAAAAAGTCAGCTTTAGTTGCGTCGGTATGCATAAGAACTTTGGCTTTTGATAACTTTTTGATGGCTAAAGCTTCATCTACTGAATAGACAAGGGCTTGACTGCTGTCCTCAAACACAGGAAAGACGCCAAGAATCTGATGGTTGGTTGCCTTCTCTTGTTTTTGTAGATAGAAATTGATATTGGAATTGTATACGACATTTTTCGAGGTGACCAGAAATGGCATTTTCGTGAAATTGGTAGTCTCCGTCAGTTCGGTAAGTAAGGCTTCAAACGGAATAAAATTTAATAGTCCGTCAGGAATGATGATCAGATTGGGATGACTAACCACCTGATCGATCTTTAAAGTTTTATAAAGTTCAAATGCCTGAGAAGTAAAGCTATTGACGTTGTTATTTATGACAGACGCATTGTCAAACAAATGTATAAAATCAGTGATGGATTTTGTGACCTCAGTGTTCAGTTCAATTTTAAATAACTTGTGTTGCCTCGATGAAATTTCAAATTGATAAATCGCATTACTGCCGTAAAAATAGACTACGAGCGCTGCTTGATCAAACTCCAATTGATTCTCTATCATAACAAAATCAAGGGTCTTATTTTGTGTGGAACCATATTTATCACAAATGGCCTGAGCTAAGGAATTCAAGGATATACTGACCTCCAACAACTGTTTGTTTAAACTGTCATTTTTAGAGGCTTGGTATCCTAATTGAGATTTGATCAGAACATCGGTGAGGTGTTCTTGTTTTTTTAAAAGCTCTTGTTCTTGAAGCAATAGGCTGTCATTAGGGTGTTTGGACAATAATGTTTTTTTCTGTGAAACTTCTTGTAGAACAGCCGCCTTATCTTTTTCCGCATAGTTTAAGGCGCGTTTAAAAATTTCAGGATTTGCATTCTTTTCATAATCTTCAAACAATATATCAATGCACCATTCGCTGCGTTTTCGATTGCTGATTAAATTGGCTAGTTTTGATTCTTGCGAGGTCAGGCTGGAAGTGAGCAGGTTTGCAACATGAAAACTCAGATCATAAAATGCCAATGCTTTTTCTGACTGGGTTTGCAATCGGGCCTTAAGATCAAAAATATCTATAAAGGTGTTTTCAGCGTATAGATTCGATTTTTCAGGGATTCCTTGATCTTTAAAATTGGGAAGTAATAATCTTATAGCCTTTTCCAGAAATGAATCTGCAGCTTGAAACTCATTAAGAAGATAATACAACTGGGCTTCCTCCACATGTCGTTTTGCCAAATCCCTAATGGTGAGCAATTTCTCTTTCTGGTTTTGCTTTGACATTTTGAATTGTTCCAATGCCTTGACATAATCTTTGTTTTTAAGTGCCAGTTGGTAAGCCAATCTATGTTTTGCAAATGGTGTTTCAATAGTTGGCATATTCTGTCTTATGGATAAATCTTTGTCATTGGTGTTTTTTGATGATAAAGAACTGAATGCTTTTAGACTGTTCAGTTTTTCTTTTTGTGCGATGCTGATATCTGAAATGCGCTCTGCCTTTGCCACCAGTTCCAACACCGATGAATGCATCCCGCGCGTTTGGTATAAAGCGGAAAGGTTGATCATTCCAGCGATGTATTGATCTTTATTTTTGCTGTTTTCGGCTAAAGTGATGTACTGTTGAATAGTGTTTTCGGCATTGGTGTAATTATTTGTTTTCGTGTATAAATTACCAAGCGGTTTTAAGCAATATTCAATGATATCATAATCGGAAATAGCGGAAAGTTGATGGTCGTTATAGCGTTTCCAAGCCACTTCGTAGGTGGAGATGGCTATGGTTAACCGATTTGAATCTTTGAGATAGAACGCTTTGTTGCATTGTAAAAATACGAGGGCAAGCTGTTCATCTTTGGTTTTGATTTTGTTTTTGAAATCAATTTCCTGCTGAATGAGGCGTTGGTAGGATTGGTCGTTTTTATTGGCAATAAATGCTTCGGCGGCATTATAGATCTGCTCCTCCAAATTTTGGGAAAAGGTAAGTCCGCTAATAAAAAAGATAATGAAGCAGATACTTTTCATCCCAGTGAATATTTTGTTTTAAAATGGCTCATTCTGAATTGTCATTCGCTGCCTAACCTTAGTCGGAGCAGAATTAAAATTTCCAAATCGCGTAAAATTGCAGATAATTGAAGTCATCCTTAAAATCTAACACATATCTTGCCCCAAGGCTTGGGCCAATTCGAGCAAAACCAGCAGTAACATCAAATAAAAGTCCAGTTCTGAAATTGCTAAAAACACTACTTTCTTTAATGTTTGTGATTTCACTACCCATAAGGTATTCATCGGTATTGCCTTCAAATTGCTCAATCAACGTTTCTTGTTTTTGCTTCTTGTTCAATGAGAACATGCCTTGTAATCCAGCACCAACACCAATATAATTATTGATATTATAACGAGCCAGAACTGGGACTTCCCAGTCAACGTTTTGAAAATGTGAGTTGGTTGTGGTGCGTTGTAATGCTCGCCGTTGATCTATATCGACTATTTCATCGACTATGCTGGTTTTTGAATCATACTTATGGAAACTGTTCAATAATTCAACTTGCCAATACCAGCGATATGATTTATACGGAGAAAGCGTTGCGCCCACAAAGTAGCTTTCAGAGTTTTTCAAATCTGAAAATGAATTATATCCAACTTTCGCACCTATGGAAAGTCCGGGAATGAAACGCGTTGTGGAATAATTGGTGATGATGGGATCGTTTTTGTCAAAAAAGATGGCCGTTTGACTTTTGGTGCTTTTTTTATGGAAATCCTTGGCAAATTTGATGTTATATTTTACAAATCCTTTTGTAGAGTCGTAATCTTTGACATTCTTTTGTTCACTTCCTGGGAGGTAAATATTTTTAAAGGTAAAAATGGCTTTTTTATCGGTAAATGCAGTGTCCAAACAACTGTATCGCACTTCATAATCAGGGCAGATTTCGCATTTTGGGTACATGTCTGTGACCTCAATGGACTGTTTGTCCAACATCTCAGGGATATCCGTTTCCAATCGAATTGTCCGTGCTGGGCCTTCGCCATTATTCTGAAACTTGATTTTGTATTTTAAAGTCTTAAAACGTACCGTACGGTAGTTCATAAAAGTACCATTGCTCGACATCTTATTGGGGTCATGGGAAGTGACAATTTCCATTTCCATATCCTTCACTTTATGGTTGTCATAAGTAGCATCAGGAACATAAACCCCGCGTATCGAAATAATCGCACTGGTGTCTTTTAGCATTTCAGGAGGCGTTTTTAAGGTGAAGAACAAATTGCGCTCTTCATTGGATTTCATATTCTGAAACTCTATTGTTTCCCAATTTCTGTATTGATCTTTGGCGTCTTTTAAAGTTAGTTGAAGGTTAGTCTTAATGGTTGTATCTTGGACTTTCTCTCTTAGATGAAGCAGATTCTTATCCGCGGAAGCGACAAAATTTCTATCAGAATCATCAATAGCATTGGTATATACAAAATCAGTTTCTTGAACCCGTTTTTCATTGTGATACATTCTTATATCAGCGACTTCAAAATTATCGACGTTGTATTCTTGCTCGTTATAAAAGAGATAGAGTTTTCCGTTGGATGTGTAATTTAAATAGTTCTTATAACTTAATACTACGACAATTTCTTCTTCAGGCATGGGTTCTCTATTACGGATAAGCATTAAATCCTCAATCATGGAAGCTTCATCCTTGAATGATGGATCTGGGTTTGTTACACTAATCTTTTTAGGGCGTGTGGTAGGCGGTTTTCCAGTGTCATAATTATTGGTTGCCCAAAGCTTGACGTCGTAATCGCTTGCAGATTTATAAGTATGTTTAGGGTTTTCTTCCTTGCTATAATTGCCATCACCAAACTCCCAGAAATAGGAGTAAAATGCTTTTGGTGCGCCTGCTATTTGTTCTAATCTTGGTGTTTGTGGAGTGAATTGAATAGCAGTACCTATAACTTCATGCTTTATGTTTGCTATACGAGAGAGGGTGTCATGCGCGTTTTCTTTTTGTGCGAAAAGCCATTGGCAACAACAGCAAAAAAAAATGACGGATATAAATGTTCTCATGGTAAATGCATTGATTTACTGCTAAAATACAAAAAGCGATGGTCATGACAACCATCGCCTTTTCGCAGGTTAAATTAAGGCAAATTATTAACTATTGATATGAGTTCAGCTTCTGTAGCAATTGTAGATTCTTCAATGATAAAGGCGGTAACTTGGTTTTCAGCAATGGTTACTGATTTTATGGCATAACGCCATAGGCCGTTATGTTCGGTTACAAAAATTATATGACATTCCAATCCGATAGGTATTTGTCCGTAATGCTCACTGAACAATCCGTTATCAAAAGTATCCAAGGAAGCCAAGCCTGAGTTTTCGCCGTCATAAGATAAATATACCGCACTGTTTTCGTAGGTGTATCCAGCAGGTGGCTGCACTTTAATGGTGGTTTTTGGGCGAGGATCACTGAAAAAACGGTCAATATTGGTCCATCCAAAATTTTGGACAAAAGCATAGTAATTTTCTCCTTGTAGAAAGACACCAGCTTCGCCTTCTACATCACCTTCTTCCTCCCAAGCTAAGTCGCCGTTTTCATCAATAATACCTTGCCACATGATCATTTCTGGATCGTCACCGCCGGTTAAACTTGTAGGGACTTTAATTCTCATAGGACAATTGGTTTCTAAAGCAACGCCATCTTGAGTAGCTTCGAAATAGAATTCACCTCCTGTAACAAGCATTGCTTTGTCGCCATTTGACATGATGCCCATTGTGGGTTTGTTGGTGGTGATCATGTTTCCTTTTTCAAAGATTTCAACGTATTCCAAGGCTACGGTTCCGGTTACTGCGTTGCCGTTTTTAGAAAGACAATTGGCATATATGGATAGTTCCACACCGTTTTCTGTGGTTAATGAAATGTAACCATCATCAGCATTAAATTCAAAGTGCTGGGTTATGTTTTCTAAGCTCTGGGCTCTGATGCCTGCAAATTTTTGCGCTGTAGGCGGAATGATGAGTGCAGCGTGATCATTTTCATTTAGGCTACAGCTTGTCAATGTTAGCATAAGCAAGGTCAATGTGGTTAATACTAAAGCTATCAAGCTTAATTTTCCGAAAATTGTTTTTAAAAATTTCATAATTATTGAGTTTTAAATAGTATTCATCTTTATATCAACAGGGCAACGATTTTGTTACCCTGCTTAATAAATTTTTATTCTGAAAGACCACTTTTTAGGATTTTAAAAGTGATGATGTCGCCGTGTGCAACTAGATCGATCATTCTACGTGCAGCATTTTCCGAGGTCGAATATCCCTGAGCATGACCAAGGGTACTGGTGACCTCCCATATATAAATTCTTTTGGTATTTCGATTGAAATCTGATTCAAGCATATAATAGCTTTTAATCGTTTTTTCAAGAATAACTTCTCCAGTACTAACAAGGACAATCATTTTGCTGGCGTGCGATGCGCTGGATGAGGTTCCGGAATAGTAAGTGTGATTGGTTTTTACGTTCCATTCGTAGATTTGAATAAGCTGGTCTACTGTCATCTTAGGGTCATTGTCAAATCGGTTAAGACTTGTGTTATCATTTAAAGCATTCATTTGAGAAAATGATAGGAGAGCTGTTGCGATAATTAAAATTGAATTTTTCATGATGAGGTGTTTTTGGATTAATTTTTATGTTCTTCAGCGTTGTTTCCTTTGCTGATTCAACCTTATATCAAAACCCTTTGAGAATTGTTACCCCTATATTTGAAACTTTTTTTACTTTAGTAGAAAATACGAGGGTTGATGAGCCAAAAAAGAATTCACGAAGACCAGAAATATATTGAGGGTTTAAAGCAAAACAACAGTTTTGTGATTCAATCTATTTATGAGAAATTTGCACCTAAAGTCATTAATTATATCAAGCAGAATAGTGGTGATGAAGACAAGGCAAAAGATGTGATTCAAGAAACAATCATGACCATATATAATCAGGCGCATGAAAAAAATCTAAAGTTAACCTGTCCGTTTGACGCCTATTTTTTCTTGCTCTGTAAGCGTAAATGGTTAAATTATTTAAAAAAAAGTGATATAACAGGGGTAACAATTAATGAAGAATTGCTATCTGATGGTGACGACGCTTTAGAGCTTGCTTTTGAAACTACGTTAAATGAACAGCAACATGAGCTGTTTGAAGACATGTTTCAAGAACTAGGGCAGGCTTGTAAAGATCTGCTCAAGGCGACTTTTAAAATAAAATCAATGGAAGAAGTTGCTGAAAGTATTGGAGTTACATACGCTTATGCGCGAAAAAAGAAATCGCTTTGCATAGGCCAACTGACTAAAATGGTCCAGGCGTCCCCAAAATACCAACACCTAAAACCCTAACCATGCAAGAAAAAGATTTTATATTATTTGACGATTATCTTTCAGGAAGCTTAGATGCTGAAAGTATCCAGGCCTTTGAAAATCGGCTTAAGGCTGATGCTGACTTTAATTTGGCATTTAACGATTACCAGCAGGCTGAAGCTTTTTTGGAGCATAAGTTCAAGAACGAAGAACAAAATCAACGCTTTAAGGAAAATTTAGAGCGTATTTCCTCAGGATATTTTAAAAAGGAAGTATCTGGGAAAGCTAAGGTGCGACGCATAAATCCTTGGTATTATTCCGTTGCTGCGGGAGTTATTTTACTTTTTGGAGTGGTAATTGCGCAGCAGTTTTCGAGTCCAGCCTATGATGATTTTGCAAATTATGGTACCATTAGTTTGACGGTTAGGGGCAGTGAGAATGATTTGCAGAATAATGCAGAAAAAGCCTTCAATAACAAGGACTATAAGGATGCTGAAAAGTATTTGACCCAATTGCTCCAAAAGGATCAGGGTAATTTAGAACTTCAACTTTACAAGGCTGTGTCCTTGGTGGAATTAAACAACTATGAGGAAGCTGATGTCTTGTATCAAAACGTGATTCAATCACCATCGGTCTATAGCAACAAAGCGAAATGGTATTTGGCATTGAGCAAATTGAAACAAAAGGAAAAGTCGGAAAGTATAACGGTTTTAAAATCCATTCCTGAAGACGCTGATGATTTTGAAAGTGCACAGAAACTGTTAAAAAAATTGGAATAACGAAATTACAATTTTTGAACTTCATCTTTTAACACTAAAGTCCTTAATTAGGATTATTTGCAAAAGAACTTATACTTTTGCAACATGACCATTACAGATACCCACACCCATTTATATAGTGATGCTTTTGACGAAGACCGAAAGGAAATGATGGAGCGTGCCATAAAAGCCAATGTGACCCGTTTTTTTATTCCTGCCATAGATTCTACCTACACAAAAGCCATGCTTCGGTTGGAAGCCGATTTTCCAGATTATGTTTATTTGATGACGGGTTTGCATCCCACTTCAGTTAAAGAAAATTATAAAGCCGAGTTGAGCCATGTTGAAGATCAGCTTTCCCAAAGAAAGTTTATTGCCATTGGAGAAATCGGTATCGATTTGTATTGGGACAAAAGCACCTTAAAGATCCAGCAAGAGGCTTTCAAACATCAAATACGCCTTGCAAAACAGTATCAACTGCCGATAGTGATCCATTGTAGGGACGCTTTTGATGAAATCTTTGAGGTTTTGGAAACTGAAAGATCTGAGGAGCTATTTGGTATCTTTCATTGTTTTACCGGTGATTTAGAACAAGCAAAACGTGCGATCTCTTTCAATATGAAATTGGGTATTGGCGGCGTGGTCACTTTTAAAAATGGTGGCGTGGACAAATTTTTGAATCAAATTGATTTAGAACATATTGTTTTAGAAACAGACTCACCTTATTTGGCGCCAACACCATTCAGAGGCAAGCGTAATGAAAGTGCCTATATTATAAAGGTACTTGAAAAACTATCAGAACTCTACGGACTGACTCAGGAAAAGATTGCCGAAATTACCACTGAAAATTCTAAAGCCATATTTAAAGTCTAGCTATGTCCATTAAAAAACCAAACATCTTATTAATATATACAGGAGGTACCATTGGGATGATCAAAGATGCTGATACCGGTGCTCTCAAAGCTTTCGACTTTAGTAATTTGCTCAAACAAATACCGGAATTGAAGCTGTTGGATTGCCAAATCAAGACGATTTCTTTTGAAGTGCCAATTGATTCCTCTAATATGAATCCGGAGTATTGGGTTCAAATCGCTGAAATTATTGAACTCAATTATGAGTCTTTTGATGGTTTTGTAGTATTGCACGGAAGTGATACGATGAGCTATACCGCATCAGCACTGAGTTTTATGTTAGAGAACTTAGCCAAACCCGTCATTTTCACCGGATCTCAATTGCCGATTGGTGATTTGCGCACCGATGCAAAGGAAAACCTGATTACGTCCATTCAAATGGCATCCTTACGGCACCATGGTAGGCCAGTTATTAGAGAAGTTGGACTTTACTTTGAATATAAATTGTACCGCGGCAATAGAACCACAAAAATCAATGCAGAGCATTTTGAAGCCTTTGAATCCCTAAATTATCCCGATTTAGCGGAATCGGGGGTCCATTTAAAAGTGTCAAAGGAGTATCTTTTTAAACCAAATGTCCGTAAAAAGTTTAAAGTTCATAAAAAACTTGAAAATAATATTGCATTAATTAAGATGTTTCCCGGGATTTCGAAATCGGTTTTAGAGTGCATGTTTTCCTCTCCTCATATTAAAGGAATCATCATTGAAACTTATGGTGCAGGAAATACAACTACAGAAAATTGGTTTATTGAGCTGATCAAGCAAACCATAAAAAAGGGAATTCCAGTCATTAATGTAACTCAATGTTCTGGTGGAAGTGTCATTATGGGGCAGTATGAAACCAGTTCCCAACTCAAGAATATAGGTGTTATTTCAGGGAAAGACATCACAACTGAGGCTGCCGTGACCAAATTAATGTATATGTTGGGAGAGAAAATTTCACTTAAAACGTTCAAAACCATCTTTGAAACCTCCTTAAGAGGGGAAATGTTTTAAAATTAACGAATAAAATTTTTTACGCCAATATTTTTTTTCGTTATTTGGCAAAGCAATTGAGCTATAAATTTTAGAGAGGTGGCCGAGCGGTCGAAGGCGCACGCCTGGAAAGTGTGTATACCTCAAAAGGGTATCGAGGGTTCGAATCCCTTCCTCTCTGCAATTTAATTTTGATTTGATAGGTTTTCATTTCGAGTGAAATTAAACTTTCAATTAGAATTTATTTTGCGATTCATGGGTAAGATTAAGGATTAACAACAATATTAAATCTGAGATACTCTCCCGTATTTTTATTTTTTAATTGCAATTTTTTTATATCTTTAACACTTTAACTAATAAAATTAAGATCAGAACAATGAAAAGACTATTTTCTACCCTAGCCATTGCAGGAATCATGGCTTTCGGAACTGTAAGTGCAAATAACTATGCGGCTACAGCGTCAATGGCAACTACAACTGTTGCAACAGTAACTCAAGAAGATGAAACTACGGCTACGTCTGGAGAAGAAGAACTTGGGTTTCATCAAGAATTAAAGAAACGTTTTATTGAAGGTGGCCCAGGATTTATGGGTATTGTATTGCTTTGTTTAATTTTAGGACTTGCAATTGCCATTGAAAGAATTATCTTTTTAAACTTATCAACTACTAATACTAAAAAATTAGTACAGAATGTAGAAGATGCTTTACAATCAGGTGGTATCGAAGCTGCGAAAGAAGTTTGTAGAAATACAAAGGGACCTGTTGCTTCTATTTATTACCAAGGATTGGATCGAGCAGACGAAGATCTGGACGCTGCTGAAAAAGCTGTTATAGCTTATGGTGGTGTACAAATGGGACAGTTGGAGAAAAACGTATCGTGGATTTCATTGTTCATCGCATTGGCACCAATGCTTGGTTTCATGGGTACAGTAATTGGTATGATCCAAGCCTTTGATAAAATTGAGGCTGCTGGAGATATGCAACCTTCACTTGTTGCGGGTGGTATTAAAGTAGCACTTTTAACAACGGTATTTGGTCTTATTGTAGCTATTATCCTTCAAGTTTTTTACAACTACATCATCGCTAAGATTGATAGTATTGTAAATGACATGGAAGATGCGTCTATCACATTGATGGATATGCTCGTGAGATACAAAAGATAAACCGCACAATAAAAGAAAATTATGAATTTACACAGAATATTAAAAATAGTAGCGGCACTTTTGGGTCTTGCAGGTATTATCTTTTTAGTGATGGTTATCTCTAAAGGTGATACGGCAATTCAATCTGCTGCTGCAGATGGCGATAGTGCCATCCTTGATCCAATGCTTTATGTAACTTACGTTATTTTTGCATTGACCATTGTTCTCGTTCTAATTTTCGTATTACAAAACTTGTTTACAAATACAAGTTCCTTGAAAAGTACGTTAATTGGAGTAGGAGCCTTTGCCGGAGTACTGATAATATCTTATATATTATCAAGTGGCTCTGATGCTGGAAACTATCTCTATAATGGAGCTCCGGCTACAGAAGGTGAGGCACACATGGTTGGTGCAGGCTTGGTAGCATTTTACATTCTTATTATTGGTGCTGCGGCAGCAATGTTATTATCTGGAATCAAAAAAATATCTAAGTAATTATGGCAAAAAGATCAGCACCCGAAGTTAATGCAGGATCCATGGCTGATATTGCATTCTTACTTCTTATCTTTTTCTTGGTAACAACAACCATTGAAACAGATACAGGTTTAAACAGAAGATTGCCTCCTATTGATGATCAAGAGGTGGAACCTCCTGTTATTAGGCAGAAGAATATTTTTACAGTGCTTATTAACGGTAAAAACCAACTTATGGTTGAAGAGGAGTTAATGGAACTTAAAGATTTGAGAAAAGCAGCTGTCGAATTTTTGGACAATGGTGGTGGTACAGGAGATGAAGCTTGTACCTACTGTAAAGGAAAAAAGGATCCTAAGTCATCGGATAACCCTGACAAGGCCATCATTTCATTGAAAAATGAGAGAGAAACCAAGTATGGTATGTATATTTCTGTTCAGAATGAGTTGGTAGCAGCTTATAATCAACTAAGAGATAGAAGGGCTACGGAGCTTTATGGTATATCTTTAAAGGAAATGGAAGCTAACTATAACGATGTCAATTGGATAGGCAATAAAGAAACTCTGAAAGAGAAAATCGATAGGATTAAAGTTGAATATCCTCAGAAGCTGTCAGAAGTTCAATAATAATTTAGAAAAACATCAATAATGGCCAAATTTAATAAAAAGAAGTCAGGCGAATTACCGGCAATATCAACGGCGTCTTTACCCGACATTGTATTTATGCTATTGTTCTTTTTTATGGTGGCAACTACAATGCGTGAGACGACATTGAAGATTGAAAACAAATTACCGTTTGCTGACCAAGTCGAAAAACTCGATAAGAAGGATCTGATAATGTATATTTATATTGGAAAACCACAAGAAGCTTTCCAAGGGCAATATGGGACAGAGTCACGAATTCAGCTTAATGATAAATTTGCTGAATTAGTTGACATAAAGTCGTTTATAGCATCAGAAAGAGCTTCAAAAAGAGAAGAGTTGGTTCCTTTTTTGACCGTTGCTCTTAAAGTGGATGAAAATGCCAATATGGGTCTTGTAAGTGACGTTAAACAGGAACTTAGAAAAGAAAATGCCCTAAAAATAAACTATACAACCAAAAAAGGTGATATATCTGAAAACAGGTAAAATTAGTTTATTAGTTAAATAGTCTATAAAGCATCCTAATAAAATGGGATGCTTTTTTTATGGGCAAAATTCAAAAGCGCAGCATTATCAATTATATTTGTAGTATGAAGACATCCATTTTTATTGTTGTGTTCTCTTGTGTCACTTCAATCTTGTTTGCGCAGCAATCTATTGATACTACTTTTGTGGACCATAAGTATAAAGAAGATCAATTCTATTTTTCAATTACCTACGAGTTACTCGGCAAAAAAGCTAAAGAAATCAAACAGAGTGGTTTTTCTAGCGGCATTCATTTTGGGGTTATCAAGGACATGCCCATTAACGAACGTCGAAATAAAGCCTTTGGTATTGGACTAGGACTCTCAGTAAACTCGTTTAATCAAAACATGTTGATTTCGCCAGATCCTGATGGTGGATATACTTATCAAATTATTGATGAAAGTGAGATTACGGTCAAAAGAAATAAGTTTACGACCTATTTGATTGAAATGCCATTACAATACCGATGGCGGACTTCTACAGCCAAGGATTATAAATTTTGGAGGATATACTCAGGTGTGAAAATTGGCTATTTGCTTTATAATTCCTCTAAATTCGTTGGAAGCATTGATGATGTCAAACTGAGTGGTATTGATGATTTCAACAAATTACAATATGGACTCACCTTGAATGCTGGTTACTCTACTTGGAATTTTCACGTCTACTACGGATTGAATTCTATTTTTAATGATTCGGTAAAATTGAACGGAAAGTCTGTTGACATGAATAGTATTAAGATTGGGCTAATGTTTTACATACTTTAGTTTAATGAAGCATGATCACGTAGAGATCACGTATCAGTGATATTTTAAGCGTTCTAAAGCCAATAATTCAACAATACCAATTGTGGGACCAATCCGACTAAAAAACCAATTAATAATTCTGCATTGTTATGTGCTTTTAGGTGCAATCGGGAAGTTGCAATACCACCTATAATAACAAACATTAAGGCGATAGTACCATTGATGTTGATCTTAAAATGAATGCTTAAAGCCACCGCAAACATAAAAAATCCAGCACTGCCAATCATGTGAATACTCGCCTTGAATCTTAGAATTGCCAAGACCAAGCAAGTTAAAGTAGAGAAGAGGATGCCCAAATAGAAATAGTACAATTCTGGTATCTCGTCATGAGACAGGACTCTTTTTAAAATCAAGAATATGATCAATACATTTAGTATCAATGGAATGATACGCTCTCTGGTCGTTTTCAGCTCTAAAGATTCTACTCTTTTAATAGTTTTAAGCAAAAAATATAAAAGTATTGGTAAAATGATTGTTAAGATAGTAATGGAGAAAACTTTCGCTTTCATCACAGGCTCAGGAATGAAACGAGGCGTTTTTGAGAAATAAAAAATCACACCAAGTAGAGGCATGAGCAAAGGATGAAAAATGTAGGAAATGCTTTTTAAAAGATAATGAATCATAATTGTTTTCGTAATCGCGCTACAGAAATATCTAATTGTTCCCTGTATTTGGCAACTGTGCGTCGAGCGATAGGATAGCCTTTTTCTAATAAGATAGCCGCCAATTTTTCATCGGTAAGTGGCTTGCGCTTGTCTTCATTTTCAATGACGGTTTCCAGTATTTTTTTTATTTCACGTGTAGAAACTTCTTCACCTTGATCGTTGGTCATGGATTCGGAGAAAAACTCTTTGATCAATTTCGTACCATAGGGGGTATCCACATATTTACTGTTCGCAACACGCGACACTGTAGAAACATCCATTTCAATTTCTTCTGCAATATCCTTTAAGATCATTGGCCTTAGCTTGCGCTCATCGCCAGTTAAAAAGTAATCCTTCTGATAGTGCATTATTGAACTCATCGTCACGAACAAGGTCTGCTGACGCTGCTTGATGGCTTCAATGAACCATTTGGCGGCATCCAGTTTTTGTTTGATGAACATCACCGCATCTTTTTGCGATTTCGATTTGTCCTTGGCCTCCTTGTAACCTTTCATCATATTGGTGTACTCTCGAGAAACATGCAGCTCTGGTGCATTTCGACCGTTTAAGGTAAGCTCTAATTCACCATCCACGATTCTGATTGCAAAATCTGGAACCACGTGTTCCACAATTCGATTATTGCCAGAATAAGAACCACCCGGTTTGGGGTTAAGCCGTTCTATTTCCTCAATGGCATCTTTAAGCTGAAGCTCGGTGATGTCAAACTTCTGAATTAACTTTTGGTAATGTTTTTTGGTGAACTGATCGAATGCATTATCAATAATCTCAATCGCCAACTCCACATCAGGATTTTTTTCCTTACGATGCAGTTGGATGCTCAGGCATTCTTGAAGATTTCGTGCTCCAACGCCAGCAGGATCCAATTGATGGACCACATGGAGTACTTTCTCTATCGCTTTCTCATCCGTAAACACGTTTTGGGTAAAGGCCAAATCGTCAGTAATATCAGCCAATGATCGTCGGATATAGCCACTTTCATCTACGCTACCCACTAAAAACTCAGCGATATCACGCTCATCATCAGTCAATCTGAAGGTGTTGAGCTGATTGGTTAAATATTGTGTGAAAGACGTGCCTGCGGCAAAAGGCATATCTCTATCCTCATCGTCTGCACTATAGTTACTGACTTGAGTCCTGTAATCAGGAATATCGTCATCACTCAAATACTCGTCAACATTGATGTCTTCACCAATTTGCTCATGCTCTTCATAGTCGTCCTGAGTATTGTCAAATTCATCCAGTTGATTGTCAAATTCATCCGTTTCCTTTCCAGACTCTAAGGCTGGATTTTCTTCCATCTCCTGCTTTAAACGTTGTTCAAATGCTTGCGTAGGCAATTGGATCAGCTTCATCAACTGAATCTGTTGCGGCGACAACTTTTGTGATAATTTGAACTGTAAATACTGTTTAAGCATGGGTTTTAAAAGATTTAGTCTAAAAATAGAAAAAACAATCTACATAAGTAATAAATGGAGATTGTTTTGTGAAAAATTTACGTTTTCAGACCTTATAGCGCTTGACTTTGAGGGGCAAAAGCTAGTTAGGTTTGTTTGCTATTTAAAAGTCGGCATTATGCGGCGTTCTTGGAAAAGGAATGACATCCCGGATATTGCCCATTCCTGTCACAAACATGACCAAACGCTCAAAGCCAAGTCCGAAACCAGAATGTACTGCAGTACCGTATTTGCGTAATTCCAAATACCACCATAATTCTTCTTCATCAATATCCAAGGCTTTCATTTTTTCCTTGAGAACATCCAAGCGTTCTTCACGTTGTGAGCCTCCAACCATCTCACCAATACCAGGGAACAAAATGTCCATGGCACGAACGGTTTTTCCATCTTCATTCAAACGCATATAGAATGCTTTGATATTGGCTGGATAATCAAATAAAATCACTGGGCATTTAAAGTGTTTTTCAACTAAAAAACGCTCGTGCTCACTTTGAAGATCAGTACCCCATTCTTCAATTGTATATTTGAATTGTTTCTTTTTATTCGGTTTTGAATCTTTTAAAATATCGATAGCTTCCGTATAACTTACACGTTTGAAATTATTTTCAATGACAAATTTCAGCTTGTCAATCAGGTTCAATTCTGAACGATCAGCCTGTGGTTTTGTTTTTTCTTCATCCAACAAACGTTGCTCTAAAAACTCGAGGTCCTCACGATTGTGTTCCAATACATATTTAAGGACCGATTTGAGGAAATCTTCAGCCAAATCCATATTCCCAGCCAAATCCATAAAAGCAACCTCAGGTTCAATCATCCAAAATTCTGCCAAATGGCGTGACGTATTGGAATTTTCGGCTCTAAAAGTGGGTCCAAACGTATAGACTTTACCTAATGACATGGCATAAGCCTCAGCTTCCAACTGTCCAGAAACGGTCAAATTGGTTTCCTTGCCGAAGAAATCCTGTTTATAATCTACTTCACCATCTTCAGTCAATGGAGGGTTTTTAGGATCCAATGCACTTACACGAAACATTTCACCCGCACCTTCAGCATCACTTCCGGTAATGATCGGCGTGTGCATATAATAAAACCCGTTGTCGTTAAAATATTTATGAATGGCGAAGGACAAAGTGGAGCGCAGACGCATTACGGCGCTGAACGTATTGGTTCTGGTGCGTAAATGTGCGTTTTCACGTAAAAACTCGAATGAGTGCTTCTTAGGTTGAATAGGAAAGGTCTCTGGATCAGAGTCTCCCAAAATAACAATTTTTTCTACTTGTATTTCAACAGATTGTCCCTTGCCTTGACTTTCGGTCAATTGGCCTTTAATATGAACTGCAGCACCAGTGGTAATTCGTTTTAAGGTTTTTTCGTCGGTGTTTTGAAAGTCTACAACGCATTGTATGTTTTGAAGAGAAGAGCCATCATTTAAAGCGATAAATCGATTAGCTCTAAAGGTTCTTACCCAACCTTTAATGTCAACGTCTTCCGATTTGAAATCGGCCTTTAATAGTTGTGCAACGGTTTTAGATGTCATTGTCATAAAATTTAAGAGTGCAAAGATAAAAAAAGCCTATGAGGTTTCAAGTACCAAACGATGAAATTGTATATTCCATCTCACACTGTTGGAATTTCGAGTTATTTAATTGGAGTTTTCGTCAGTGTCGTCGTCCTCAGGAATGATGTTAATGGTAGGTTGCTTCAATGTTTCCTTGTTGGCAATACTTCTCTCTAAGGATAAAAGTAAGGATGGCAACAACAATAAGTTGGACAACATGGCGAATAATAACGTGGCAGATACCAAAGCACCTAATGCGACAGTACCTCCAAAGTTGGAAAGCGTAAACACCGAAAACCCAAAGAACAGGACAATGGAGGTGTAAAACATACTCACCCCAGTTTCTCGTAATGCTCCATAAACTGATTTTTTGATCTTCCAATTGTTAGCTTGTAATTCTTGACGGTACTTAGCCAAAAAGTGAATGGTGTCATCTACAGAAATTCCAAAAGCAATACTAAACACTAAAATTGTAGAAGGTTTTAAAGGAACGCCCAAATAGCCCATCAATCCTGCGGTAATCAATAAAGGTAAAAGATTGGGAATTAACGAAATGACAATCATTCGAAACGATCTGAACAGATAGGCCATAAATAAGGCAATCAAGAAAATGGCAAGTGATAGGGAGATGGCTAAATTCTTCACTAAATAGTTCGTGCCTTTTTGGAACACCAAGGCCTTACCCGTCATGATGACGTTATAGTTTTCGGCCGGAAATAGTTTGTTGATTTCCATTTGAAGGTCTTCTTCTATACGTTCCATTTTGTCCGTACCAATATCTTTCATAAAGGTGGTGATTCGCGCGTAGCGACCTGTACTGTCCACAAAACTTTGTAAAAGATCGGCTTCCGTGGTGGAGTTTTTGGCGTACGACAAGATGAAACTGTTCTCTTGACTTGTTGGCAATTGGTAGTATTTTGGATTGCCATTATAATACGCTTGTTTGGAATATTTAACCAAGCTCACTACAGAAATCGGACGGGATAATTGAGGTATTTCATTAATACACTCTTCCAATTCATCCATCCGCTTGAGCGTACTCAATCTCATGACCCCTCTTTTTCTTTTGGTATCCACCATAATTTCCAAAGGCATAATTCCATTGAATTCACTTTCAAAAAAACGGATGTCTTTGAAGAATTCGGTGTTTTGAGGCATGTCTTCGATGAGGCTACCGGAAATTTTAATTTGAAAAATTCCAATCAAACTTACGGTCAACAAAGTCACTGCAGTAATGTAAATGGTGATGCGGCGTTCTTTGACCATACGCTCCATCCAATTAACAAACCCGCTGGTCCATCGACGGTTAAGATGCTCTAAATGACGCTCTTTCGGGAAGGGTAGAAAGGTGTAAATAATGGGAATAATAAGTATTGAGAGCAAAAAAATGGCAAGAATACTTAAAGAGGCTACAACTCCAAATTCCTTTAAAAGTGCACTTTCTGTCAAGATAAAGGTGGAAAAACCTACAGCTGTTGTAGCGTTGGTCATTAAGGTAGCGTTTCCGGTTTTGGTGATGACCCGCTGTAGAGACCTGACTTTGTTCCCGTGGTTTTTGACTTCCTGTTGATATTTGTTGATCAGAAATATACAATTGGGAATCCCGATCACGATGATCAAAGGCGGAATCAAAGCGGTTAAGACTGTTATCTCATAACCCAAAAGTCCAATAATGCCAAAGGTCCACATCACGCCAAATGACACGACGACCAATGCGATCATAGTGGCCCTAAACGATCTAAAAAACAAAAAGAAAATTAACGAGGTCACTAACAGTGCTGCACCAATGAACAAGCCAATTTCATCGACGATGTTTTGCGAATTGAGGGTTCGGATATAGGGCATGCCTGAGACCCGAACGTCTAAATCATATTCTGCTTCAAATTTTTCAACATTGGTTTGAAGAATGTCAATAATGAAGTCCTTCCTTGCCGACGTGTTTACAATGTCTTTGTTGAGATATATGGCCGTTCTTATGGTACGCGTTTCTTTGTTAAATAGAAAGTTGTCATAAAAAGGATATTGTTGAAAAAGCTCTTGTTGCAGGGAGTCTATTTCAGCTAAAGATGACAAAGAATCCTTGATAAAAGGTTGCAAGTCAAACTTTTGTTTTTCAGTATTTTTAACAAGTTTTTGTAAATCTTTTATCGATAGAACGGTTTCAACTTCATCATAATGTTTGAAGCTCTCTGAAAGTCGGTTCCAGGCATTAAGCTTTTCTACCGTAAAAAGTGAAGGGTCTTTGACTCCAAGAACTATGAGATTGCCTTCTTCCCCAAAAATCTCCAGAAATTGATTGTAAGTGATATTGACGTCATGGTCATCAGGGAGAAGATTGGCCTCCGTAAAGGTAAAGCGCATGTTTTTCCATTGCGTACTCAGGAAAAGTGTGGCTAAGACGATAAGGACGAGGATAATAATTTTGTTGCGCAAAATCAATCGCGCTACAACTTCCCAGAAACTTTTTGTAGACAGTTTGGACATAGTGTTTATTGCTGCAACAAAGGTAAAAAAACAAAAGATTAAACTTTTGTTTACAGACTAATATTAAAAGTGAATTTGGCGGCAATATTATCCGTCAATTTAGGCAGATGATAAGCGCCGTAGCGGTAGGCAAAACTTAAGCCGAAACCAAAAAGGATTTTATTCAATTCCAGGCCTGCCTCAGAGTAGCCTTTATTGAGGGTGCCAAATTCAATGTCTTGATGACGTTCTATATGATCCATATTTCCTAATGCGAAACGTGAAATGAAGACCATTTGTGGCTGCATACGTTTAGAAATATTAAAAGGTTTGAGGTAGTGTTTAAGTTGAAGTGTTGCAAATCTGTCTGAAAAAAACTCGTTAAAATACATGGTTTCGAAACTATTGATGCCCGCAACAGAGAAACGGTTCAAGATGGTGGCTTTATTAATGTTGTTGGGGTAGGTGTGATATAAATGTGTCAATGGCGTTTTGCCCTTAGATACACCACCGGTCAATGTAGCTTCTGTGAAAGAACTGCCATCAGTATTGAAATTCAATTTGTAGATGGTTCTAAAATCGGCTTTGAAAAAATTAAAATCGGCACCTAAAACATCTTTAAAGTTTTTGGATACTTGTAGTGTAAAGTTTGGGAAACCTTCTTTTTCGACTTCGATGTCGCCAACCGATTCAAAAGTATTGAATGGGTTCCACTGGAGTGATACTTTGGCCATACTCATGCGAAACTCTTTAAATGCGGTATCATCTACAAAAAAGGTGTAGTCGTAGGTGGTGGTAATATTGCTTCTTGACAATTCAATTTCTGACAGCAAATAAGGAGTGATTCTGTGTTCAAGAGAAATGTTTTTGGTAATATGATGATGAAACAAACTGATGTTTAGCAATCGGGGTTCAAAAAATGAAAAAAAGCGTTTATCTGTCAAAAAGGTTGAGCTCCCTGTTTCTTGCAAGTCGTCAGTATAGGAAAAATCCACCCATGTATCAGTACTTTTTGAAATTCTAAATCCACCACCAATACTGTATTTAAAATTATGGTCCTTAAATCCGTACACCACATAGCCAACCATACGGTATTTCTCAGATAGGTTATCGTTGGTTCTTCCGCCCAGACCTGTTCTAATCCCTTCATACTGATTGAATTTTATTAAATATCTTAGGTCAATATCTATATATTTAGTGGGAAAGAACCCATTCCCAATCTGTTTGAAAAATTTGCTTTTCCTGAGAGAGTCTTGTTCTACAACGCTGAGAGTATCTCCTATTTTATCAGGGATTTGTGACTGCGCAGACCATATACAAAAGATAAAAAAAAGGCAAGCGCAGTATTTTTGCATATAGCGAAGGGTTAATAATTAAATTAAAGCTAAAAAAGCGACTTATGAGTCGCTTTTAATTATACGGTCATGATCTCCTTTTCTTTTATTTCTAAGGCATCATCAATCTTCTTAACGTATTTATCAGTTAATTGTTGTACATCTATCTCTATACCTTTTTGAAAATCTTCGGATAGATCTTCCAGTTTTTTGATTTCTGTATTGGCATCTTTTCTTGCACTACGAACACCAATTTTTGCGTCTTCCGCCTCTGCTTTAGCCTGTTTTGCCAATTCGCGACGGCGCTCTTCAGTTAAAGGTGGTACATTGATAATGATAAGATCGCCATTGTTCATTGGGTTGAATCCCAAGTTTGCAATCTGGATACCTTTTTCAATTTCTTGGAGCATCTTTTTTTCCCAAGGCTGTACCGCTATTGTTCTACCGTCAGGCGTATTTACGTTGGCTACTTGCGCCAATGGTGTTTGAGCTCCGTAGTAATTGACCATGACACTTCCTAACATGGCCGGGCTTGCCTTACCTGCTCTAATGTTTGAAAATTGTTTTTCAAGATGCTTGATGGCATTCTCCATCGCTTCTTTTGTGCTGTCTAATATAAAATTAATCTCTTCGTTCATCATTAAAATTTTTAATTTCTAAAACATTTCAAAAAATGAGCCAAACGGCTTTTTTGATTTATAGATTTACTTTTGTTCCAATTTTTTCTCCAGAAACCACTTTTAAAAGGTTTCCTTTTTTGTTCATGTCAAATACAATAATTGGCAATTCATTTTCCTGACTTAGCGTAAATGCTGTAGTATCCATCACTTTTAATCCTTTACGTAACACATCATCAAAAGTGATATGGTCAAATTTGATTGCGGATCTATCTTTTTCAGGATCGGTATTGTAAATGCCATCTACACGTGTGCCTTTTAAGATAACGTCAGCTTCTATTTCAATAGCTCTTAAAACAGCTGCCGAATCTGTTGTAAAATAAGGATTTCCGGTTCCGCCACCAAAAATGACCACACGGCCCTTTTCTAAATGACGCATTGCTTTTCTTCTTATAAATGGTTCAGCTACTTGATTGATATGCACAGCAGATTGAAGTCGTGTCGGGATGCCAGCATCCTCCAGGGCACTCTGTAGAGCCAACCCGTTAATAACCGTTGCCAACATGCCCATGTGGTCGCCTTGTACGCGGTCCATGCCATGGCTTGCTCCTGCAACCCCTCTGAAAATGTTCCCTCCACCAATGACGATAGCTACCTCAACACCCTGTTCTGTAATGGCTTTAATGTCTTCTGCATACTCTGCCAATCGTTTCGGATCAATTCCGTATTGACGATCTCCCATTAATGCTTCGCCAGATAATTTGAGGAGGATTCTTTTATATTTCATGTGTTTATAAATATTATTTTTCAAGGGTCACATGCTGCTCGGCATTAATCGTTCCGTTGGATATTAACATTTTGAGCATGCTCATTTCATGAGTTGTGTTGAAAAGTTTAGCAAATATAATGATTATTGTAATTTACAAAAGTAGAAGTTGTTTATTTCCATCTTAAGGTTTCCATGATGTGCTTGATATCCTTTTTTAAATAGTCTGCCGCAGGTAGAATGGAGTCATAATTTGGTTTCGCATAAAAATAGAGCGATCCATTCAAAAAATGATTGATGCTATCTGTGACATAAAATTGGGATTGCGATGCGGCATTGCCACCAATCTCGTAGAACATTCCATAAACACGATGGTCTTTGTTCTCATAAAAATCACCTTCAATGGCATCGGCCTTTTGTGTGTGCTCTTGGGTTAGGTTCTGTGAATCTCTAATAAGTGGAATAAGATTGTCTTCCGTTACCTTTATGTAAGTCAGGTAAATTGTCCCTTTTAGTGTTGGGTAGTCAATATTGACACCATAAGATAGATTCTTAGAATCCATTTTGATTTTCTTTATGCGCTCTGCCAAGGTGTTTTTTTCAAAAACGAAGGGTAAATCAGCATCAATTTCTTGATATTCTGCTTGCGGATAATCCAATCTTAAAAAACCTTTTGGTTTTGGAACGGGGTCATCTCCGCAAGAAAAACAGAGTAAAACGGTCAATACAAAAACAAAGAGTTTGGCTTTTATCATTTTAAAATGGTGAATTTTACGAGTTTGATGCGCTTTTTATCTAACGCTTCAATTGTGAAAACGTAATTCTTAAAATTTATTTTACTGTTTCGCCTTGGGAAAATTCCTGAAATTTCCAATACAAAGCCAGCGATGGTTTCTGCTTCACCTTTATTATTTTCAAAATCTGAATCGTCATCGAGATTGACAATCTTATAAAAATCTTTCAAAGGTGTTTTGCCATCAAACGAATAGTTGTGCTCATCAATCTTACTATAGGTCAGATCATCATCATCAAACTCGTCACTTATATCGCCTACGATTTCTTCAATAACATCTTCCAAAGATACTAAACCTGAAGTTCCTCCATACTCATCAACCACAACGGCCAAATGCACTTTTTTCTCTTGGAACTCAGCCATTAAATCGTCCAATTTTTTGTTTTCAGGTACAAAAAACGGATCGCGTAATAAGGCGGTCCAGTCAAATTGCTTTCTGTCAATATAAGGCAAAAGGTCTTTAACGTATAAAATTCCAACAACAGTATCAATGGTTTCTTTATAAATAGGAATCCTGGAATACCCGTTTTTGATGATTTCTGGAATGATTTCAGAATACTTTAGTTCGGTATTCAAAGCGAAAATATCAATCCGTGGACGCATGACCTGTTTGGTGTCCGTATTACCGAAGGAGACAATCCCTTGTAGGATTTTGTGTTCTTCCATGGTGGTTTCATGCTCACCGGTAAGTTCCAAGGCCTGAGATAATTGATCCACGCTAAGGTTGGATTTTTGTTTCCCCAATTTATTGTGGATGCCAATGGTAATTGAGCGCATAGGCAAACTAATTGGCGAAAAAAAGATATCCAAGAATTTGACGGGTTGCGCCATGAACATAGCGAATTTGATTCGGTTTCTGTTGGCATAAATCTTAGGAATTATTTCACCGAAGAGTAAAATCAAGAAAGTGACGACAACTACTTCTAAAGTGAAACGTATCCAACTAATAGTGATTTGGTGGAACATAAACTTCCCGATCGATGCAAATAAAATAACGATGGCAATATTGATGAAGTTGTTGGCCACAAGAATGGTAGCCAATAATTTTTTAGGGCGTTCCAGAAGTCTTGAAATAATCTGGAAGGCGGTCGATTTTTCCTCTAAACCTTTATCAATATCTGAACGGGTTAAAGAGAAAAAGGCCACTTCGGCACCTGAAATAAGGGCAGAACAAGCGAGCAGGGCAACTATTAAAATGACACCTATAATAAACTCGAAGTTCTCAGAATATTGAAGGAATAGGAATTGCGTGGGTTCAGGGTCCAATACAAAAGAAATTAGTTAGAATTTTTAAAACGGTAAATCGTCATCTTGTTTAGGGTCCGCAATCTCTGGATTAGGATTTGTTGCAAATTGTCCTTGGTTTGGAGCATTCTCCTGGCTTTCTTTTTTGGTAGTTAAAAACGTGAAATCCGTGCATTGGATTTCTGTCGAATAACGCTCAATGCCTTTGTCATCAGTCCATTTTCTTGTTTTGATGCGGCCTTCGATATAGACTTTATCGCCTTTACTCAAATATTTCTCGCAAATTTCAGCAGCTTTATTGCGTACAACTATATTATGCCATTCGGTATTGCTAATACGCTCATTGGTTTGTTTACTTGTATAAGTCTCGTTGGTCGCTAATGGGAACCTTCCAACACAATTCTTATCATCAAAATAGTGCATTTTCACATCGTCGCCCAAGTGTCCAATTAACATGACTTTATTTAAAGTACCTGACATAATTATTTTAAAATTTAATTGCAAAATTAACCATTTGCATTGATTTTCTTAAAAGTAATGAAAAAATATGAGTTAATATTTATTGGGTTTGAATTTATCACGCTGAATTGATGATTCTTTCGATGCCATTCTTCAGTACGGGAACATAAAAATTCAGAAGCAATAGATATTGTATGCTATCAATTTTTAATGAAACTAATTAGACGGATTGATTTTCAATCTCGACATAGAGTTGAGTTTTAACAGCTCCTCTGTGTAGCTCAATTTTCCTCCGTGTATCTCTGTGTAAGAACATGCATAGCTCAAGCATCAAAAAACTCATCTATAAAATTACTAATCAAGATAGACGTAGGATAACGTTTTAAATCCGCAATTGGGATTCCTTTTTGTGGGAGCTGATCAATTTCTACAATCCAAAATTTGGTATGCAAATGTTGGTGTGAAAGTTTGTGAACAATGTCTATATTATTATAGAGACTAAATTCGAAAGGGGTATCTTCAAAATAGGACACTATAAAAGGATGCTTTTTAAAGTCTGCAATTTTAAGTTTTTTTTCTGACTCCATTAAAGGGAACTGATAAAGATTCTGCCAAATACCTTTATGCGTCCTTTTTTGAAATATGGTTTTTTTGTCTGTTGAAAGCATCACTATAAAATTGAAGTATTTTGTGCTGATCTTTGTCTTTTTTAGTTTAACCGGTAATTGATCGATTATGTTTTTTTGAAGTGCCACGCAGCTCTCATTTAAGGGACAAGCATTACAATTCGGATTTCTTGGTTTACATTGTATCGCGCCAAACTCCATAATGGCTTGGTTATAGTCCGACGGATTTTGATGATCTATTAAGGAGGTGGCGAGTGTTTTAAATTCTTTAATGCCTTTTGTGGAGTTTATGGGGGTGTCAATTCCGAAATATCGTGACAATACTCTATATACATTGCCGTCAACAACTGCTGTTGGTTCATTGAAGCAGATGGAAGCTATGGCACTGGCCGTATAATCACCAACGCCTTTCAGATTTAAAAGGTCTTTATAGGTGTTAGGGAAAATGCCATTGAGTTCATTGGCAACATGTTTTGCGGAGGCATGTAGATTTCGAGCCCTAGAATAATAACCCAATCCTTGCCATAGTTTTAAAACCTCACTTTCTTGAGCGTTTGCAAGATCAAAAACTGTTGGATATTTGTTGACAAACGCATCATAATAAGGCTGCCCTTGCGTTATTTGTGTCTGTTGTAAGATTATTTCTGATAACCAGATGTTATAGGGGTTTTTGGTATTCCGCCAAGGCATGTCGCGCTTATGCTCTGAATACCAAAAGGTTAATGTCCTGCTAAAATTCATATTTTTTTGTAAAACTGAACAAAAATAAACCTTTACAACGTTAAATTTTAATTAATTAGGCTTGAAATATTGAAATTAAAATGCCTATATTTGCGTCCCTTATAATTAATAGATAAACCCTAAAATTAATAACAATGACAAAAGCTGATCTAGTAGCGAAAATTTCTGAGAGATTAGGAATAGAAAAAGGAGATGTCCAGGCAACCGTTGAAACGTTTATGGATGAAGTTAAAACATCTTTAGAAGGTGGAGACAATGTCTACTTAAGAGGTTTTGGAAGCTTTATTATCAAAACAAGAGCGGAGAAAACAGGTAGAAACATTTCAAAAAACACCACTATCAAAATACCAGCACACAACATTCCAGCATTTAAGCCTGCAAAAGTATTTGTAGAAAGTGTGAAAATGAATGTCGAAGTAGAGTAACAACATTAAAGGAAATATTAATCTAAAAAAAGACTTGATTTATGCCAAGTGGTAAAAAAAGAAAGAGACATAAGGTAGCGACGCATAAGCGTAAAAAACGTAGACGCGCTAACCGTCACAAAAAGAAAAAGTAGTTTTATAACTACTTTTTCGGTTTTACAGTAACGTTCTTTGATATAAAATTTATGCTTGGCCGCTGATTGTGGTCTAGTTAGATTTACCGGAATTATCCCGATGAATTATCGGGAATCCTGTGTCAAAAAATTTAGTATAATCCATCTGTTGGGATGTATGTCACAACGGATTTAAATTAACATCATGGATAAAGAATTAATTATTCGTTCGAGTTCAGATTTTGTTGATTTTGCCTTATTAAAAGATGGAAAACTTATTGAATTACATAAAGATGAAGAGGATAACAACTTTGCGGTTGGTGATGTGTTTATTGCCAAAATCCGTAAAGCTGTTCCTGGGCTAAATGCTGCATTTGTTAATGTAGGTTATGAGAAAGATGCATTTTTGCATTATCATGATTTAGGCCCAAAATTACCTTCACTTTTGAAATTCGTAAAACGTGTAAGCACAGGGAAACACACAGATTTTCTACTCAAAAACTTTCAATTTGAAAAAGATATTGACAAGGACGGCAGTATTGCTGACGCCTTAAAATCAAATCAATCCCTCTTGGTCCAAATTGTAAAAGAGCCCATTTCAACCAAAGGACCTCGCCTTAGTAGCGAGTTGTCAATTGCCGGAAGGTATATTGTTTTGGTACCATTTTCTGACCGAATTTCTATTTCTCAAAAGATAGAATCAAAGCAAGAAAAAGATCGTTTGAAACGATTGGTCAAAAGCATTACCCCTAAAGGCTTTGGCGTTATTGTCCGAACGGTTGCTGAAGGTAAAAAAGTTGCTGAGATAGACACTGATTTGCAGAATTTGTTGGGCCGTTGGACCGCAATGTGCAGAAAACTAAACAAAGCACCCCACCCAAGTAAGGTACTTGGAGAAATGAACAAAGCATCCTCAATTTTGAGGGATATTTTTAATGATTCGTTCTCAAGTATTGTTGTGGATGATGAGGAACTTTATATGCAAATCAAAGATTACGTGCATCAAATTGCACCAAAAAAGGAATCGATTGTAAAACATTATCAGAATGGCGTGCCCATTTTTGAGAAACATGGTATTGAGCGACAAATTAAAACTTCATTCGGTCGTACGGTATCCATGGCAAAGGGTGCTTATATTGTGATAGAACACACCGAAGCACTCCATGTGATTGATGTGAACAGTGGCAATCGATCCAACAAAGAAAAAAATCAAGAGGATACTGCTTTAGAAGTCAATTTAATTTCAGCTACTGAAATTGCCCGACAGTTGCGTTTACGCGACATGGGAGGCATCATTGTGGTGGATTTTATTGACATGTCCAATGCAGAGAATCGGAGAAAACTGTACAATCACCTTCGTGATGAAATGAAGGATGATAAAGCAAAGCATAAAATATTACCTCCTAGCAAATTCGGTCTGATACAAATTACAAGGCAGCGTGTGCGCCCAGAAAGGAATATTGAAACAAAAGAAGAAAATCCAGATGGCAGCGGTGATGATATTGAAGCACCAATCAAGGTAGTTCAACGCATTACTCAAGACATGGAACGGATTTTCAAAAAAGACTACAAAAAGGTGACCTTAAACACACATCCTTTTATAGCAGCCTTTTTGACCAAAGGATTTCCATCCTTAAGATCAAAATGGTTTTTAGAACATAAAAAATGGGTAAAAGTATTGCCCAGAGATGCTTACACATATCTTGAATACCATTTTTTCGATAAAAATGGAGACAAAATCGATTAATTGATAAACCCCTTATTTCTTTGGAAGTAAGGGGTTTTTTTTGCGCTAATTTTAGCGATAGGGTGACCTCCTATCCCCACGCTGGCGTCGCTTGCAGCCAGTGCCTCTACTTTCATAATTTTAAAAAAGGTCGTTATTAAGATTGTTACTTCAGTAGATAGCTATACGCTTGTTCAGCTTGTTATCTCAAGGCTTTCAATTATAGAGACTGGAACAATTTTGAATTTTTTATCTTCTTTTATTATTAGAATTAAGTTGACACCTTTTAATCTTTTAAAATCAATATTAAAAAAATCTTTTTTGGAGGTAAGTTCAATTTCTTTAATGCTCTTTGTTTCGTATATTTTATCAACTGATTTTTTTTAAAATAATCTCACATTATGCTTATAGCACATTCCATAATATTCTTTTTTCTTATTTCACTCCACATATTCACAGTCTTTAAAGTCATCATATAATAGATAAATTTCGTCGTTATTCGAACAATTGTAAAAAAGCCCAAAGCACAAATAAATAGCGATTAAGTTCGCTGTCCGGAATTTTAAAGTTTTGTTCTGATCAGTTTTTACAGTTGGTATCATTATTTCTGGCTTTAGTTTTAATGCTGTATAATGTGTTTTATTGAGCCGCGGTTAGGTCAAATACACCTTGGGAAGCTAACATTTGATAATCCTCAAAAAGTCACAAAAAGTTCATTATCATATTATTTTTAGTACGGTCGGCATTCGGATAATAAATTTATCTCGCATGATATCATGACTGTAGTCAGCCAAACCCTTCTCATTTATGTACTGACTATAAAGCTCTTTGAACGAAGCATTGTAGTTGTTATAATGTTTTCCTAAAAATGCATGTGCAATTTAATGAACCAGAATTGCAGCAATCTCAATTGATGATAATTGATCAATTATTTTAGCATTAAAATGAATTTGAATATTCCCGCTTTCTTAATCTAAGACTGTTTTTTCTCCAATAGAATTAGGTAGGTTGGTCACCATCTTAAACTTTAAATCGTTATTGCCAATATTACCATTTTCGAACTCTATGAATAACTGGGTGATTAAATTGTGTGGGTTTCGAATCCCGCTCTTTAATAATTTATCATAAACATTTTGCTTTGCCCGTAAGCTCATTGATGATTTCTTCTTCCAAAACCTCCCCTCCATAAATTCCACCGCCACCAAAAGTCCAATTGTTCTCGCAGCCCACTTCATAATTACCCTGATTTTGACCGCCATCAGTTGGATACATATAAGAGATAGAGACATAAGGTGTTGGTGGTGATGGCGCTCTGGTTTCTATGATTACTGTAAAATAACGCTTATTGAAAAAACTCACTTTGCGATGTTAATGATCAACAATAGTAATGCCGACCTTGTAGGAGACATATTCATTATCATCTATTTTTTTTAAGAAATAGATGTCTTTAAAATCATAATCTTGTTTCGCTATCTTTTTCCAACTATTATTGAGGATCCATTCATAATCCACTAAGTTCAGTCTGTCAATTTCGCAGCTTGATGCTTTAAGTCTTTCAGCTGCGAGAACTTCAAAGGTTAATTTTCTAACTTTAATGTTAAGATTGTCCCTGCCACTTGCTGGATCAAAATGATAGGCGCCATTCTTTTTTGCTTCTTCAACTTTTTTTTGGTGGTAATCATACTCTTCTCTATTATATATAGTAATATAGGTTCTATTCAGATCGAAATTACCAGTAATGTAATAGTCCAAATCAGCATTGTTTAATACAAAATATACATCTTCTTTTTTTTGAGAAAAGGATATTATGGAGTGTGAAAGCATTATTAAAAACACAATCTTATTGACATTCATTTTTTTTAGATTTTTTATAATTTGCAATAACAGTTATTATTCGTGTTTTCTCCTTTTTTGCGCGGGGTCGGCATATTGATTTTCCCAAGCTTTAGTATTTGAAAAATGATTTATAACAAACTACACTAAATTTTATCATAGCGCGAAGTTTTTAGGTATTGCTGCCATTAGATAAAAGACCTTACAATTCTAATCTTCTCTCTTTCGCCAGGTGGTGATGCTTCCGTTTTTATTCCTGACCGTAAAATATTTTCGTTTAATTTTTTCTATTTGAAGGGTGTCTATTTGGTTTCTTATAGGTAGACCATAGCCATCTTTTTGTAAAAAAACAGAGATGACTTGGTTGTAATTTCTATCTAAGGAGAATTTATAGGATTGAAAACCCACATTTGAAATTTCGACCTGTAACGTATTACTGTTTTTTTTTAATTCTATTGCCGCAATACCCTTTTTGTTTGAGGCAACCCCGTTGAAACCGTATTGCGCTAAGCTATCTTTATAAATAACACTTACCGCTGGTAGCCGAAGACTATCAAAATCAAAAACATTGAATTGTATATGAATGGAATCCTTGTTATTAGTCCATATTTCTGAAAAATGGTGTCCTGTTTTTATTGGTTCAGTTTTATTGTAATTTAAAATTAGCTTGTTATCCTTGAATAGATACTCCCCATGTCCGAATCCAAACACTCCAGTGTCACCACTATATTCATACGCGAAATTTTTTTCCGTTTCAAATGTTAAACAATTAGATATGTTCTTCAAATCGTAGTCTTTACAGTATGATTCATTAAACTTAATTTGAGCTTGTGTACTTATACAAAACATGCCTACCAAAATCAATATGAATATTTTAGCATTTTGTACCCTTTGAACTTCCATTTCCATCTTGTTCATTTTTTAGTATATTTTTGATTATATCTCTATCTGATTTATTAGGTACTAAAGCTTTAAAGGAATCTGTTGCGATTTGATTCCCATAGGAATCTTCGTAATAGAGCCCTCCATATGCCATACTTTTATAATATTCCCAATCTATGGTTTGATGACCTCTGGAATCTCTTCTTGTAATGCCTCCCGTACCATATTTCTGGTCCCAGCTTACGTGCGAAATTGCCATAGCATCGACATATTGGCCCATAAACTCGTGGTGAAATCTGTTTTTTTCTACCGCTGTACCGTTGGGATTAAATCTGTTATCTGTAGCGTATTTATCCATTGCAATCTTAAAATTCCAGTCATACAGGTCAATGAAATTTGCATATTTTGTATTCAAATAGGCATGAGCCATTTATTCCAGTTATTCTCGCAGCCCACTTCACAATTACCCTGATTTTGACCGCCACCAGTTGGATACATTTAGGCGATTGAGACATAAGGTGTTGGTGGTGACGGCGCACTGGTTTCTATGACAACCTCATCTAACGAGCACCAATCACAGATTTTAAAGGGGCACGCACAACTGCCATCGGTGTCATTGGTGGAGTCCCGTTTTAATATGGCGCTACTTTCACCACCTTGGGCGGTGTTATCCGTATATTCAGATACGATGGCGTTATTTTCCAGCTTAAAGGCTTTTAAAAAATTTCCATTGATGTCTGTTATTAAAATTTCGCCAGAAAACTGAGTGTCTGTTGAATGTTCGAATGGGTTTAAGCTCACCACGGCACTTTACACTTCACCGTTTATTTCTAATAATGCCAATTTGCTATTTAAAAAGCCATGGATCGTTGTAACAGGTATGACGGCAAGCTGTTCATTACTATTGGTTATGGCTTCATAATTAATCTCTGGTACTACCGAGGTGATATAGCTTTGTGTAGCACTGCGTTTTTGTGCCTGTTCGGTCTGATTTATAAAGTCAAGAGCTTTATGTAAATCTACGGTTTTGAAATAACTGTCATTTTGTGCCAGGTCATCTTTCTTGTTACAGGAGGATAACACGATTGACAATGCAAAAATCAAAACTAAGGGGGGGGTGAATAATTTTCTGTAGTGGTTTAACATGGCTTATGTTTTATGGTTTTGCAATCAAGTTAAGCAATAAATTTTACATTTACTTACGGGAAAACCGTAAAAAAGCTAAGGTAAAACCGTAGTGTTTTGTGTTTATTTGGGATGTGTTGCTTCAAACAGCTTAAGGGAAAACAAAAAAGCATAAGTTAATTTGGACCAACAAACTAGTGTCGGAAACCGCAATAATATGCTTTTCAGGACCAGAAAATGGATAAGACATTGGGTGGAAAAATGGAAAATGATTGGAAAAAAAATATGGTAAAGCTCATCAGTTTTGATGTTCTTTTTCCTCTTTATCCTTCTTCTTCAGCCATCCAAAAATACCACCACCTTTCTTTTTTTCTTTCTTTTCAAATTTGCGCTCGTCTTTATTACTGCCAAAAAGACGTTTGAAAAAGCCGTCAGTTTTTGTGGGCTCGCAATCCAAAGCATTCAAAACAGTTTCAGAAGGGATCTCAAAAGGAGCTTTGGTGATGCTGTTATATTTGGAATCCGCATTTAGTTTTTGGAGGTATTTCGCAAAAATAGGCAATGCCGAATTCGCACCTTGGCCAAGTCCGGTAGAGCTAAATCCTATCTGTTGATTGTCATTGCCAACCCAGGTTACCGTAACCAATTTTGGCATAATCCCAACAAACCAGCCGTCTTTGTTATCTTGTGTTGTTCCAGTCTTTCCTGCAATGGCATTAGGTAATTGGAAGCTTGATCTTAACCGTGCAGCAGTACCTTCGTTGACTGTAGCTTTCATGAATTCCAGCATCACTTGTCTGGTGTCATCACTGAAGGCCATGTCCATCTTCGTAGGGTCGTCTGGATGTAGATCCTCATAAGAGGCGATGATATTTCCATCTTTATCTTCGATTTTCGTAATAAAGACTGGATTTGACGGTCTACTTCCATTAACATAGCTGGTATATGCTGTGGCCAGTTCCAAGACCGTAAGGTTTGAAGATCCCAAAGCGATGGATGGGACGGCCTGAATGTCACTTTTGATGCCCATGCGTTTCGCCTGATCAATGACTTTATTAATCCCGGTTTCATAAAGAACTTTTACGGCAATGGTATTAATGGAATTGCTCAATGCATATTGCATCGAGTAATTCAAATCGTCATCTTCAGTGCCTCCAGCATTTGTGGGGCGCCAATTATCTACATCAGTATAGGTAATCGCTTTTATCGGGAAATAGGTGCACGGATCCATCCCGTTATCCAATGCTGCGGTATATACAATAGGTTTAAATGTAGAACCTACTTGTCGCTTGCTTTGTACGATATGGTCAAATTGGAAAAAGCCGTAATCTATACCACCAACATAAGCTTTAATGGCACCATTGGCAGGATCTAAGGAAACAAGGCCGACGTTGAGGAATTTAGAATAATATTCCAAACTATCTAAAGTGGACATGGATTTGATCGTGGTTTCATCCCAAGAGAATAAATCCGTTTGATGTTTTTGACTCAAGGAATCTTCAATGGCTTTTTCATTTAAACCTTGTGCTTTGAGTTTTTTGTAGACTTTTAACCTTTTTTTTGCGGCTTCAAAAGCATGCTTTCCTTTGAGCCAAGGTGCATTCTGTCCGTAGGCTTTTTCAAATTGGCGCTGCAAATCGCTCATGTGCTCTTTCATGGCCGCTTCTGCATAGCGTTGCATCGTATTGTCTAAGGTGGTGTAAATTTTCAAACCATCATGATAAATATTATACATCTCACCATCAGGTTTCAGGTATTTTTTCTGTTTCAGTAAACTGTCCAACTGCTTTTTAATCTGTGCTCTAAAATATGGGGCCAACCCTTCGTTGGGTGCATAATTTTGATAGTCGATGGTAATGCTATCAGTTTTGGCTTGCGTCCCTTCAGGAGTGGAGAGGTAGCCATATTTTTCCATTTGGCCGATGACCACGTTTTTTCTGACATGTGATTTTTCAGGATAACGGCGCGGATTGTAACTCGTGTTTGCTTTAAGAGATCCTACCAGGGCTGCTGATTGCACCAAGGTCAAATCTTTAGTATGGGAGTTGAAAAACTTTTCTGAAGCACTTTCAATGCCATAAGTGTTGTCTGGGAATGGCACTGTATTAAGATACAACGTGAGAATTTCTTCTTTTGAATAGAGGTTTTCGATACGCCTCGCGACAATGCTTTCCCTGATTTTGTTGATTACAATCCCAAAAGCGCCATAATTTTTTCTTCCAAAGAGATTTTTGGCCAATTGCAAGGTGATCGTGCTCCCACCTCCAGAAGAATCATTGGACATTAATATGCTTTTGAAGAAAACACGGAGCAAACTCTTGTTATCGATGCCATTGTGTTCATAAAACCGTACATCTTCCGTAGCAATCAAGGCATCAATTAAATGTTGGGGAAAATCAGAATATTTGATAGATTGCCTATCGTACACATAGATTTTGCCAATTAAATCATTGTTGGTATCCAAAACCTGGGTGGCTTGACTTTGTTTTAGACGCGCCAATTCTTCCGAATCTGGGATTTTCCCCCAGAAACCAAAATAAATACTCGCATAAAAACCAATAAAAAGAGCTAAGAGAATCCCTAAGCCGTAGCCTATTCTCTTAGCCCATTTGATGAGTTTAACTTTGTTAATGTTCATTAATTTAAAATGTCTTTTACAAAGTAACGGATATCTGTGTGAAGTATTTCAATATTGTAGTTGATTAATAACGACTTTAAAACATCAAAATTTATTCTTTTTTACGTTCGTCGATTAAGTCTTGCAATTCCTTTCCATATTTGGATGACTTAATAGCTGTAGGCAATGCTTTATTAATGGTGTCTAAATATTTTAGATTGGCGTCAGAGATTTCTGATACTGCCAAATAAGGAGCAATCTCACTGTCTTTATTGTTGATGGCAAAGTTGATAGTATATAAATATTTTCTGATAATCAAATTGTTGTATTCCTTTAAACTTGAGTCTATTTCAAGGGAATCTTGGCTTCTTCGGGCTTCGAGATTGTTTTTGATCAGCTCAAGGTTTTTATCTTGAAACCTTTCCATCATCAATTTGTATTCTTCTAATTTTTCTTGTTGTACGGAGCCTTTGATTTTTGCATCCATAAAGAAGTTTTTCAATGTGGTGTTGATTTCTGTAATGCCCTCAGCTGCGAAAAACGGAATGAGATAATCTTCTTCTCCGTGTTTATCAAGTTTTAGATAAAGAACCTCTGGTGCATCCAAATGCGTACGAAGCTCAAATAATGATTCACCAATGATGTTTAGAGAGTCAATAGAGACAAGCGTACTATCTTCAATCTTTTGAAGGTACACTGTTCCTTTTTTTAAATCTTTAATGGTGCCCTTAAGAGTGAAATTTGAATTATCCTTCGCACAGGACGATACAATAAGTAAGGTGATGATAAACGCTAATCTTTTCATTTATTTTTTTCGTATTTAATTACCGGGGGTTATGTCCGCTTCAGAATTAACTTTTTACCCTGAATCCTGAACTTTGAACTTTGAACTTTGAACTTTGAACTTTTTTGGTCGGCAAATATCCTATAAAATTCCATTTAAAACTAACCTACAGAAACTATTCTCATGAGTTCAGCACATAAAAGTGCCCCATAAGTTCCTACTACATATCCAAAAACAGCTAAAAGCGCACCTACCGTTGCCAATGATGGATGGAAGGCCGCTGCCACAACAGGGGCGGAAGCTGCACCACCAACGTTTGCCTGACTTCCAACGGCTAAGAAGAAGTAAGGAGCTCTAATAAGTTTGGCAATAAGGATAAGGAGTCCTGCGTGAATTGCCATCCACACCAAACCGATTAAAATAAGACCTGGATTTTCGAAAATCTTGCCTAAATCCATTTTCATACCGATAGTGGCAACCAGAATGTAAATAAAAACACTCCCCACCTTACTGGCGCCAGCACCTTCATAATTCTTAGCTTTTGTGAAGGATAATAAAATTCCAATTAGGGTTGCTATAGAAATTAACCAGAAAAATTGGCTCCCAAAAGATGATAATGCACTTCTTGGGTCGCTCACCGCAACAAAATTATTTGAAAGGTAAGTTGAGATGACGTCAGCGCCATAATGTGCAATACCAACCGCAACAAAAGCAAATGTCAGGATCATCAGTAAATCTGTCAATGTGGGAACACGAATTATTTTTTCACTAAAGCTCTGTACTTTTTCTTGCAATGCGTTGATTGCCGTATTATCTGCTTTTAACCAGTTGTCTATCTTTTCTCGCTTGCCAATTCCTAATAAAAGTACTGCCATCCAAATATTGGCCACCACAATATCTACCAAAACCATACCGCCGTACAGTTCTTGGTTAAAACCGTAAATTTCTAACATGGCTGCTTGGTTTGCACCTCCGCCAATCCAGCTTCCAGCTAACGTGGCTAAGCCTCTCCAAACGGCATCAAAGCCAGCACCTCCAACAGTTTCAGGTGAAAAGGTTGAGATGATCAGAATGGCAATTGGGCCTCCAATGACAATGCCGATGGTACCTGTAAAAAACATGACCAAAGCTTTCCATCCTAAGTTGAAAACAGCTTTCAAATCAATACTAATCGTCAGTAGAACCAACGAGGCTGGTAAAAGATAACGACTCGCAATATAATAGGTCTGTGAAATATCAGCAGAAATCAATCCCAAGGAATTGAAAATAGCTGGAATCATATAACACATTAAAAGTCCTGGAACGTATTTGTAGAATTTTGACCAGAAACCTTCCTTTTTGGATTCGGTATAAAAAACAAAACCAAGTGCAAGCATTAAAAGTCCAAAGACAATGGCGTCATTCTTAAAGAGCACAAATCGATTGACGCTTGAAGGCTTTACATGCTCGGTTACGGAAAGCAGATTTGATTGGTTATAAAAATTACTTTCATTGAGAACTATTAAGTTTTCATCGGAAAAACGATTGGTGGTATTCATTTTTAAATCGAATACTTTCTCCTTTTTTGATATTGTAATTGATGATTCACTTGAATACTCAATAGTATAGGTAGGGCCATTTGAGGTAAATTGTAAGGTGCCTTTTGAAAATTTCTTATTCAGGATCACCTGATTAATAATAAGTGAAGGGTCACTTGTAGAAAGTTTGATCTGAAACCGATTAAAGCTAATGGAATCAATGTTTACTGGAATATCAAAGTTCTCTGAATAGTTTTCATTGGCTTTATCAATGGTCAAAGTTTGAGCCTTGGCAGAAACAGAAGAAATAATAATTACTCCTAAAAACAATAAAATTTTATGAAAATGCGACATGGTAAGTTAGTTTGAACCGCAAAATACCACAATTTAAGTTTTAAAAAAAGCGACATTTTACTTGTCGCTTTTAGGAGTGTCGTTGTTGGATTGTCTTGGATGACGGTTCGCTTTCTTTAAAGCCTGCATGAGGATATACTCAATTTGACCATTGGTGCTCCTGAATTCATCAGAAGCCCATTTTTCAATGGCATTGAGCATCTCTTCATTAATGCGAAGTGCAAAGGCTTTTTTTTTGGACATTCGACTATCTGTTTTTATTGAGTTTTTTGTCGTTCATAACTATAATGTCTTTCCCAAGCCTCACAGATGTGAAGATTGAGAAGATTTATATGTTTTGCTTTGGCATTTATTAAATCAAATACTTTCAAATCATTTTATGTTTTTTATCGCTAATGATTCAAAGTTCCCGCATTCACAATTGGAGTGGCGTCTTTGTCACTGCACAAAATGACCATAAGATTACTTACCATAGCTGCTTTGCGTTCTTCGTCCAAATGTATGATATCTTTTTTGCTTAATTCTTCTAAAGCCATTTCAACCATGCTAACGGCGCCTTGCACAATTTTATGACGTGCGGCAACTATTGCAGTAGCTTGTTGGCGTTTGAGCATGGCATTTGCAATTTCCTGGGCGTAAGCCAGGTATCCAATCCTTGCTTCCAGAACTTCTATTCCAGCAATTGCTAAACGCTCCTCAAGTTCTTTTTCTAGCGCTTCGCTGACTTCGTTTACACTTGAGCGCAGGGTGATATCTTCGGTTAATCCTTCATCGGCAAAATTGTCATAAGGATACATGCTTGCCAGCTTTCTAACGGCTGCATCGGTTTGAACACGTACAAAGTTTTGATAATTATCGACATCAAAAGCTGCTTTATAGGTGTTCTCTACACGCCAGACCAATATGGTGCTAATCATGACCGGGTTTCCCAATTTATCATTCACTTTCAAGCGTTCACTGTCAAAGTTGCTTGCTCTTAAAGAAATCTTAGTTTTAGTGTAAAACGGAATTACCCAGTAAAAGCCATTTCTTTTGACGGTTCCCACATATTTTCCGAACAACAATAAAACTCGTGAGTTATTGGGTTGAACCATTAAGAATCCTGGAGCGATAAATACGGCTGTCACAATTGCTAAGGCGAATATGGGGTTTTCTGTCTTTATCATTACGACAATCCCCCCAACCATTAAGATCAGGAACAAAAACAGCATCAAGTAGCCGTTTGCTGGAATAATAATTTTTTCTTCTTTCATCTGGTAGTTATTTAAAATGATATCATATTGATATCATAAAGATAGATTAAAGGTTTTTAACACACAAATGGTTTCTGGCACGGAATTTGGAAGTAGGTGTATTGTAATAATTATGCTCTACATTACAAAAAAGGAGTAGTTAACCTTTAGAGATGTTAATATTACGATTTGGTTGGTTAGTTAGTAAAAAAGCATCTCGATTTCGGGATGCTTTTTTTATGGAAGTCATTGGAACATTTACTTTTTAATAAAAGCCACAATGTCTTTTATTAATTCTTCTGAAACTTTTCCGTTAGGATCGTTGTAGGATTTGGCATTTTCTTGAGCGTCTCCATGTATAATAAATAAAACATGGTTCATGTTCTCAATAATCTTTAATTCTGATTTTTCTGAGGCTTCGTGTAGTGCCTCTGCTTCTGAAACACTAACCTGTAGATCTTTCGTGCCATTAATAATTAAAATGGGAAGATCTAAGTTCTGTATGACTACGGCGGGATCATGTCTCATCCAGCTCATCATAAATTCCTGCACGCTGCTGTCAAATATGGATCCAAGCGCAGGTGGATAGTCGGTGGTTGTATTTCCAGATCTTAAAATATCAAAAACCCGTTTGGTCTCATCAGTAAACATAGGTGCTGTTTTTTGGACCTGTTCAATAACGACGGCATCAATAGATTGACCTGCACCTGCAAGAGATATAAGGCCATTAACACCTTGCTGAGCGGCCAACATACCTATTAAACTTCCTTGACTATGACCAATGATATAGATGTTTTCAAATTGTTGTTTCGTTTTAAAATAATTGACCACATCAATGGCATCTGACACAAAATCATCAAATTTGATGTTAGGATCCACATCGTTCATTTTAATCTGTTTGACGATCCGTTTGTCATATCTAAAAGTAGCAATACCATTTAAGGCAAGTTCTTTGGCTATTTTCTTGAAATTATTGGTTTTTAAAAAATTCTGATTGCCATCTCTATCGGTTGGACCTGAGCCAGCAATAATAATGGCGAGTTGATCTGAGCCGGAATTTGGAACCACCAAACTGCCGTCAATCCATTTTGAAACACTAATCTGTGTTTCAGAATAGTTTATTTCTTGACCAGACGCTAGAGAAGTAATAAGGCTAAAAAGAAGAATTAAAGTTCTCATAAATTTATTTTTTTTAAAGGATAAAACTATGTTCCCGATAGCTCCTAAAATCCGCATGTCTATTTTAAAGGGTATCCTTTTTTAAGGATTTGAGAGTGGAAATGTTCCTGTTCCTTGTTTTCGAGA
>NZ_JAGEVG010000016.1 GCF_017581925.1 Gelidibacter pelagius
ATAAAATATTATGCGATGTATGAATCGAGGAAAGATCGCATAAATGCTATGGAAACAATCTATTTTAACATCTCTTAAGTTGACGCCTATGCGCTTTTTAGCGGGATCTTTGGCTTTTATTTCCCGATGCTCTGCGTCGAAACAAAAAAAAATCTAATTGATACCTCGTCCCCTTGGGTTGAAGTTGTTCATTAAACTCATATTATGAAAATAAATTTACTGTCTTGTGATGCTCCGAGACCCGATAGAAGAGCTATATCCAAATGTCTTATAGAGATTTCCTCAAGCATTGATGAATCCTTATCGAATGAACTTACTGATATACTTTTGGAGGGAGATGCCGTAGCTATCGAGGTGGAAGATAAAGAAGCGGGATCTGTTTTAAGAGCTTTGCGAAAATTGTCCATTGACTACGAAATTATAGAATAAAACAAATTATCACTTCCGAATAATTTAAAAACAGCTGGGAATGATTTATAGACTTATATTATTTTTAATACTAAACTTTGCTTCTGTCGGACTTGGACGTTTCATAGGAGGGGAGGGGCCAAAGTCTGAATGGTATGTTGGGATGAACACGGCGCCTTGGACTCCCCCAGGATTCGTCATTGGCCTATCCTGGACTCTAATACTGATTTGATTTAGTATTTATCTGTCATATTTGTGGCCTACGGTGGAGAATAAAAAACTACTTCTTGGCCTATTAATACTATATTATATATTGAGCCTTGTCTGGAACCCTATCTTCTTTCAATACCAACAGATTTTAGCGGGTTTGTTTCTAATAATTGGGCTTGCTGTAGTTGTTGGTTTCATCATGTTTTATTATTGGACAAATGTGAAGCTTAAATCGCTTTTAGTAGTTCCCTATTTTCTTTGGTTAATCTTTGCCACATCGCTAAATGCTTATATCCTAATAAAAAACTAATCGGATAATTCATTTAAATCACATTAATTTCGATTTCATGAAACCTCATTGATTTATGATTGACACCAGGTTCAATAAATTTAAACTAAAAATTACTTCCTATGATTTCTTTTGATAATTCTAAAGAACTGGTTTTTATCGCAATAGAAATATAGACTTCTGAAGCAATTTTTAAAATTTCTAAACCAAAAATGTAGCATTTTAAAATTCTTTCCTTAGTGGGATAGCGTTAGCTTTAAATTTGGACAATCCGTCCTGAATGACATCTAAGATAGGCTCCACTGCGGTTTTAGTGTCATCTGTATTACATGAATCAAAATTTAACAAACACCAAATTATGCTCCTCCTTAGAACCTAAAGCATATGCTTATTATGTGATCCGTTTTAGCGCGCTATGATATAACATTGATTTAAATTTAATTTCTACCTTTAAAAACATTCTGTAAAGACATGTAGCTCTTGATGCTGAAACGCGAATGAATCTGCAAGATTTAGTGAAAAACATTCATCAAAAGCTGAATACTACTTTTGTGATGGTCACTCATGATATCGACGAAGCCGAAAGATTGTCCACCCGAATCATTCACATGGATGCAGGAAATATTAAGACAACACTTAACGAATTTCCATCGAATTCATAAGAACATTGACAAATCCGAAAATGTAATCGGGAGTGATAGTCGGAATATCCCTGAAAAATGGAATTTCCTTGATATACGTGGAGTCTCCATTCAGTGGGGTTTGAACCATTGATTTTATATCCGTTCGAAAATTCACACAAAAAAACCTACAATTAATTGATTATTAGTGTTTTATTTGACAAAGAGGGGCGACACAAAAAGTTGTGGAGTTTTGAAAAATAAATGAACTATAATATAATATTAAACCTGCTTCAAAGGGTATATAGTTGTTCTAAGAAATCTAATAACCTGTATAGTTATTTTAAGACAGGTCCAATACATAGATACTCCATAGATACTCCATGGATACTCCATGGATACTCCATGGATAGTGTATGGAATGGATAACGTCGAACGGTAAATCCCACAACTTTTTGACTTGATCCCCTTTCAAGCCGAAGGGGCTTGAGTCGTTCTAATAAGTAAAAAACCCACGACTAAAAAAAGTCGTGGGTTCCTTTTGCGGAGAATGAGAAATTAATGCTATTGATCCCAATACTCGTCGCACCTTACAATAAAGCTGAGAATTGCTAAGGCAATTTTTGGACTTTTGTTTTTATCCACTTAAGATAACGGTCTGTTTTCAAGGCTCGTAAAAAAGAAAAGGTCGTCTAAATGGTTTTTAGACGACCTTTTCTTTACAAATATTTCTTAAGGCTTGCTCTGTTTGAGACCCCTCTCAGATAAAAAAACTTATTCTAGTAAACTTAAATCCGCAATGCCGGCAACCTCGGTAGAAAGCTCACCCAACCAGCCCATATTGGCCTGGATTCCAGTTTGGATCTTTATAAAATCAATCCCGCTTAAATGCACTGGGTTTCCTTCTGTATCAATGGCATCTGCAATATTTATTTTATCTCCGCCTGGCGTATTGTCTGCATAGCCATAGTCGAAAGGTGCACTGGTAATCACTGACGGATTGCTCATATCGATACGACTATTTGACAACAATGTTCCAGTAAGCGTATAAGAGTCTTCTGTAATCCATTCTGGATAATAAGCTTGTTTGTGAAATGCGTTTTTTAAGACAAAACCAGTATTTCCTCGATTGTCCTCCCAGGCCACATCGTCTTCTGCCGTTTCAGGTCTGAAATACGTCACTTTATAAGTTCTAAGAGTTCCTTCTTGAGCATGCGCACTTCCATTAATCTCGTACCAAGTGTCGTCAGGCAATCCATTCCCGTTGTCGTCCTGCATCACATACACAACACCAGGCTCAGCAAAAGTTGGCATGGCATTTCCATAAATGATAAGATCATCTTCATCTTCGCGATTAATAACGGTATGATCAAAAGCATAACTTACGGAACCGCCCCAAGCTCCCAAGGTTACTAACCCACGTTTCCCGATAAGTCCTTCTGCACTTTCTAAATTTCCAACACCCTTATTGATAAACTGACCTGGGGCTGGAAGGTATTCCAAAAGTTCAGTTATATAGGCGTTGCTCTCATCTGTTATAGGTCTTATTTTAGCCGCAACCTCAATAGTATAGTCATAATTAAATGTCCCCGTTATATTTGAGGCTTCATAAGATAGGGTATAAGTTCCGGAATTGGTCGGTTCAAAAACATAGGTATCCACAGTGGCAACAATACTGTCACCTAAAGTCCAATGTTCAGTATATTCTGAATTGTTTAGATTGACGGCTGCAAATTTTAAGGTGTCTCCAACCGTAATCTGAAGTTCTTTTTCTAATTTGGACATAGAAATTTCCGGTGCTAAAACCTGTACATCATCGTCATTAGAACATGAGGTGAAAAGTAGGGCAAGGGCAAAAAAGGCAAGAAGTAATTGTTTGTAATTGGTTAACATTGTATTCATTATTTAAGGTTTAAATTATTCGTAATTAAAAGTGATATGTGCCGGAATATCTCCTGTTTGAACGGACCATTTGAGCGCTCCATCAGGTGTAAAACAATAGAGGTTTCCAGGGGTGACATAATCTTTGGCGTCGGTAATCAGTACCTCATCGGTTTCAGGATTGACCGCAATCCCATAGGGCATCTCAATCAGGCTCTTGTCCTTTTCGGAAATATAGGTCTGGTCTAAAATCGTTTCTGTTTTAGTGTCCAACATGAGGTATGATATCTCATAGTCGCCAGTGATAAAGCTGAACTCCGAATTGTACATATAGGCAATATCTTTGTGTATGGTCAAATTGCTGACGCCAATATCAAAACTCTTTTTAACCGTTTCTGTGTTGGTATCAACCACAAACAATTTGGAAGGTATCTCGTAATAATCACCTCTTGAAGTCACGTATAAATCTCCTTCACCATCTATTTTAAGACGATGGAGGTTGATACCTACTTCAATGCGATTGACCTCTATAAAAGTATTGACATCAATTACTGAAACGGTGGACTCGTATTCTGGCGGACTATAGCCTCCGGAATTGGCGACGTAGATTTTGCCGTTGTAGGCCACCAGTTCTTCCGGTTGACGTCCAACCTCCACCCGACGTGTAATGTTCAGACTGGTGGTATCAATTTCGGCCACGATACCGTTGGGAGCCTTCGGATCGCCGATAGTTCCCAAGTAACTGCTCAAATACGCCTTTCCGTTATAAAATGTAAGATATCGGGGATTATCAATATCAATTTGCTTAATGCGTTTGCCCGAATTCACATCGAGCACTTCCACTTTGTTGGAGCCATTCACTACCACATATAACTTTGAACCATAAATTCCTATATCGTTACCAACATCTCCGAGCCCGCCAACAAGATCAGGATTGGCTTGACTGAATACAGTGCGTTTATAGTCGCCCGTTTCATAATCCATATAATCCAATGAGGCTTTATTCATTGACATATTGCCTTCATTTAAAAGATAGAAACCGGCTACGGAAGTTGGATTTTGACCTCCAGGGTTTTGAACATCATCATCTGGGATGGGATCATCGCTTTGGCAAGCGTATAATCCGAAGAAAATTAAAATTAATGCACTAATTTTTTTCATAGTTGTTTGTTTAAAATATTAGAATTGATAATTAAGATTTAGCCGGAAAGACCTTCCGGGCATTGGAAAATTTTTGATAACGGCATAATGTTGATCAAATAGGTTGTTGACTTCTAGGCCAAACTCTAATGGGTTTTCCTCAAAAATGGGAAGCTCATAATTGACCGATATATCGTGGGTATACCAAGGTTGTAGATAATTGGACGCGATGTTTGCTTTTTGGCTATAGCGTTCACCGGTATAGATGAAGCTGTAGTTGAGGGCGATATTTTTATAATCCATCATCAAGGTGGCACTACCACTATGCTTGGGCACATAAGGGATTTGTTGACCAAAACTGTTACCGCCAGGCGTCTTGTCTAAAGACTCTTGGAAAGTATAGGTGAGGCGTGCACTGTAATTAATATCAGCACTGATCTTCCCAGAAGTGGTTACGCTGGTTTCTATCCCCTTGGTTTCCACTTCGCCCAAATTATACATGGTCCATCTAAACAGATTCGTCCCCGGAATGGCAACAATTTTATCCGTAATCCATATATTATAAATATCGCTGGTGACATTTAAAAGGGTAGAACCTAGATTCTTTTGCCAAGAAAAGCCCAGGTTGATCTGTTCTGAATACTCCGGATCCAAAAAAGTATTACCAACAAAAGTGTAATACAGATCATTGAAAGTGGGCATCCTGAACATCTTTTTATAAAATCCGCGAAGCCTAAAATCGGCCGATTTAAAAGGCTGTACGTTAAAAAGAAGACTTGGTGAAAATTCCTGAAAATCATCCGCAGCCTCATAGTACTTTACAGATTCATAAACTCCGGTACTTAAAAGACTTGCTTGGATAGTGAGTCTCTTAAAATTAAAATCGGAGGCCAATACATTGAGTAGGGTGGTTCTTTTTGGATAGGCAAAACGATACATATTGGACTGCATGGCGTTGTGCTGAACGTCGGTGGCCAGACTCAATGTCCAATACGGCTTGACTTTGTACGTGTGCACCAACGACAGGTAATACTCTTGCTGATCGTAGGTGTTTTCCAGAAATCCGGTGGTCGTGACGATTTCGGGATCTAAATACCGCGAATAATCGTCACCATATTTACCGCGGACTTTAATAGCATACGTTTCTCCAAATTGATGTTTATAATCGGCTTGTAGAAAGTTATTCCGATCCCACAAACGTTGCGGTCGTGCAAACCTATTGGCCACAATAGCCCCAGGCAGACCTCGTTCTGAATTGTAATGGTAATATTTTACGTTCCAAATGTCTTTGTTTTTGTGATTACCGTGTATCGAAGCTTCCACGCGATAGGATTTGATGTCTGCATTATTTCGTACCGCCGTGGTATCATAAATACCATTGGAATATTGAAATTTATAGCGACCGTGAGCGTTGACCAGCTCGGTACTGAGCCGGGCTGAAATAGCATCGTTGATTTTATAATTGAGATTCAGAGACGGATTAAAAAGTCCGAAGGACCCTGACCGCACGCCTACAGCTAATTGATAGGTTTCGTCAGGTTCAAATTTTGGCGTTTTAGTTTGCAGATAAATGGTATTGGAAGATGCATAAGCTTTTGCCGATTGTTGCATCTCACTGCGCTGTCCTTGATACAGACTGACCTGCTGCATATTATCGAGCGAGAACTTCCCGAGATCGACCTGCCCATTTTGTGCATTCCCGAGTTGAATCCCGTCAAAAAACACCCCCGTATGTTGTGATCCCATACTACGAACATTAACTGTTTTGATGCCGCCGATGCCCCCGTAATCTTTGAGTTGAATGCCGCTAAAATAGCGTAGTGCATCCGCAACACTTAAACTGTTCAGTTTTTTTAATTGTTCTCCAGAGAGGGATTGCACCGGGGCTGGCGAGGTGTGAGATTCGAATCGGTTTTTATCATGACGCAAGAAAATTTCTGGCAACGCTACCGGTGTCAGCGTATCCTGCGTTTGGGCCCAAAGTGCGGTCGGACAAAAGAGCAGTCCAAAAATAAATATTGTAATACGTTTTAAATAGGTCCTCATAATGACAGTGCGCCAACGAGGACTAACAAGAAAGGTAAGCCGCTTCGTAAGAACCAAAGCGTCTATACAACCATTCCAAGCTTCAATCCCCGAAAGCCTTATAGAATTACATGAAATGGCAGGTATTCTGACTTGCTTTATCCACCCGGCCTTCCCATCTAAACAGACAGTGACCATAATTGGGTTTCATCAAAAAGCTTACAGCTGCGGGACAGTTCTGGAATTACACCAGATTCCCATTTAATGTCTGCCTAAGCAGACAACCGTTTCTTGAAAATTTTTAATAATTGGCAAATATAGATATTCTTTTTGAGGAGGCAACATATATTCGCTGCTTGGATGATTCAGGGTTTTTGGGAGACTATGATATATTTTATTAGCTATGGAGTAGGGGTTATGTAGGGGTCTGAAGCTTTGTTTGCTTAAAATTCTTGATCAAAAGATTGAAGAGTAATGCTGTAATTCTATATGGATTAAAATTGAGGCTTTTAATTTAGGTATCGGATATTAATAGTCCCCATCACAATTTGGGAATAGAGAGCATATTGTGTAGCGTTTTAAAACTAAAAAGTTTAGAAGAATGTTAAATTTTGACTTTGAAAGAAACAGTGCTTGACAAATGAAGTTTTCGATGTTGATAGTGTATGATTGTATCAGGTTACATATCTGAAGATGTAAGAGAGCTTTGTTAATAAAATTGCAAAAGTTCTTGATTGTTGATGCTATGTGAATATCTAAAGTATTAAAGACGAGTTAATTTTCCTATTTTAGAGGCTTCCTAACACTCTATAATAGATTATGCCATTATTTCAAACCTCCGTACTTAAATGATGAGATTGCTATTGTAGAAAATAGTTAGTAATGAAGTTTCAGAGTTTAAACAAACTCATTCTTTTCAAACAATTCAGGTTATGATTGACATAATAGAAATAGAAAATGCTTTGGATAGGATTAATGGGGACATCTTCCAAGAGTTTTGTATTCATTTTTGTATTTGAAACTAAATCCAAATACAATTACTCCGATTGGTAGTGTTATCGGTAAAGAAAAATCAAGAAAGGGTTTTCCGGATTCATATTTCACTAGTGATGATAATAAATTAATTTTTGCCGAATATACTACAAGAAAAAGAATAGAAAAGGGACAAAGTTTTTTCAATAAACTAAAGTCTGATATTGAAGACTGTTTTGATACTTCAAAAACAGGATTAAAAAAAATCTATCTATTTATAAACAAAATCAACAATATTCACATAAAAAAACACCCAATTCAAACATGACTGGGTGTAATTTTGGGTGTCAAACTCATAACCAGCTGATTACCAGATAGATTCTTGGTGAAAGAGGGACTATTAAAAAATGATCCCAATAGATTATCCTGTGCAAGCATAGAAACCCACGCATCGCCAGAAAAAGGCGATGCTGTGTTTTTTATTTAGTTCCACTCCTTTCAAGCCGAAGGGGCTTGAGTGGTTGCACTAAATAAAAAACCCACAACTTTCGTCGTGGGTTTCCTTTTGCGGAGAAAGAGGAACATTTTTTATCTTTTAGATATATTTAAAATCAATTAGTTATAGCTAATTTAATAGATTTACTCACCGAATTACGCACCTACATTGATTTGTTATATTTCATCTAAAAATGCATCAAAATTTTCGAATCATCATACTCACTTAATCTCTTTTACTTGGTAACATTGTTTTTATACAAAAATAAAAAATAGTTTGTGTATCCAAGGTTGTTATTTAAATTTGTATCCTTTTCCTATTCAATTTTTGCAAATGCTTTATAAGTACATTTTTGTGCAAATGGTAAAAAATGTTTTGCCAACTGATTTAATTAGGGGATCCTTATTTTACCTCTGACGTGTTATTACATGTGGTTCGATTGTTGCTAATTTTTAAGTACTAAGATCAACGTGAGTAAGATTTTTACTTAATCTATAGGTCGAAGCTGATAATGGTCAAACTTCAAAATACTTCAATGTTTTTCAAATTTTAAATATGGTAGATGATTTATGTGGAAATATTAGAGATCAAATAAACCTGGTAACCACAAGCTTAATTCAGGAATATAGGTGACCAATAATAATGCAATAATCATCGCTAGGAAAAGAGGCAGCAGGGGCCTGAATACTTTTTCGATGGTGGTATTTGCAATTCCAACGCCCACAAAAAGTACGGAACCAACGGGTGGTGTACATAGCCCGATACATAAATTCAAGATCATCACAATACCAAAATGCACAGGATCCATTCCTAATTTCATGATAATAGGCAAGAAAATGGGGGTAAATATCAATACTGCGGGGGTCATGTCCATAAATATACCGACCAGTAACAATAGGATATTGATGATAAGTAAAATCACAATTGGGTTATCACTCAATCCTAGCAATAAGTTGCTCATGTCTTGAGGGATATTCTCATAGGACATAACCCAGGACATGCTCATAGAGGCACCAATCAACAACATGACGATGGCTGTTGTACCAACAGACTCCAAAAGAATTTGTGGTAATTTTTTGGTTTTGATCTCTTTGTAGTAATACCCTAAAATGAGCGTATAGAGTACTGCGATCGCAGAAGCTTCAGTTGCTGTGAATATACCAGCCACAATGCCCCCAATAACCACAACCAAGAGCATCAAACTTGGAAAAGCTCTTACAAATGTTTTGGCGACTGCTTTCAAGGAACTTCTTTCACCTAATTTATATTTCTTCTTTTTTGCATATAACGATGCCACAATCATTAAAAAAAGACCTGTTAAGATTCCAGGAATATAACCTGCCAAAAATAAAGCGGCAATAGAGACACCGCCACTGGCCAATGAATAAACAATGAGCACATTACTTGGGGGAATAATCAATCCGAGGGTTGATGAAGTCACATTTACTGCCGCACCAAATTCTTTGGAATAGCCTTCTTTTTCCATTTCTGGGCCTAAAATACTGCCCATAGCGGAAGCAGATGCCATCGCTGATCCGGCAATGGCGCCCATCAGCATGGCGGCCACTACGTTAATAAGTGCCAATCCACCTGGCAAGGCACCAACCAGGGTTTTGGCAAAATCAATGAGGCGATGCGCAATGCCGCCTTTGTTCATTAATTGTCCCGAAAGCACAAAAAACGGAATGGCCAATAGTGCAAAACTATCCAATCCGGTAGCGATGCGCTGGGACACAGTGGTCAATGCCGGAAGCATTGAAATACTGGTCATCATGGTCAATAAAGACGAGATGGCAATGCTCCATGCCACTGGAACGCCAATGAGCAATAATCCGATAAAACTAAATATTAGAACGTAGATAGGTAGATACTCCATTAGAATTGTTTAAGATAAATGTCCGATATTTTATAGTAGATAATAAGGATGCCACTGATAGGTATAATTAAATATACCAGAGCTAAAGGAATTTGTAGTGCTGGCGAATGCTGGTCAAGAATATAGGTAATATAGACCAATCTTAAACCGCCGACTACCAAAGCCCCAAAGCAAAAAAGTATGATGATAAAGTTCACAAACTTCTTGAGCTGCACTTGTTTTTCCTTACTCAAACGGTTAGGTAATATATCTATGGCAACGTGCATTCTTTTTCCGGAAATGTAGGCGGCGCCCAGGACCCCAACCCAAATCATGAGGTATCGGGCAAGCTCATCAGTAAACGAACTTGGAGCGCCCATAACAAATCTTGTAAACACCTGCCAAAGAACGTTTATAACCATAATACCCATAATAAGGGCAAGAATATAACCTAAATACAGGTCTATTTTTCTTCGAATTTCCATATTGTTTGATTATCGATTATTAAAAGAATTACTGTTTTATATTATAGGGTTGAAAATTGTTCTAATTGGTCTCTTGAATTCTCTTAATGAGACTGTATATTTCAGTATTGTCCCTATAAGAATCATAGACCGAGGTTACTTTTTCCATAAATGGCGTCTTGTCAGGTCTTGAAATGGTGACACCAGCTTTTTCCACTGCCGCAAGAGCTTCCTCTTCAGCATTAGCCCAAAGTTTTCTTTGATATTGAACTGAAGCGTCAGCCGCCTCTTGCACCCAACCTTGCTCTTCTTTATTAAGTGAATTCCAAAGATGCGTACTCATAATAAGGACGTCAGGAATGGTGGTGTGTTCATCTAACGAGAAATACTTACAAACTTCATATTCCCTGGTCAAGTAAAATGTAGGGGGATTGTTTTCAGCACCGTCCACAACGCCTTGCTGTAACGCCGTATATAACTCTCCAGAAGAAATTGGAGTTGGCGCGCCTCCCATGCTCTTGATCATATTCATGGCGGTGACACTTTCCATGACTCGAATTTTCAATCCTTTCAGATCATCCGGTTTCTCAATAGGTGACTTCACGGTATAAAAACTTCTGCTCCCAGCATCATAATAGCCCAAACCTTTTAACCAATATTTTTCACCACCATCCAAAAGCTCTTTTCCAATCGGGCCATCTAGAACCCTAAAGGTTTGTGCACGATTCTTGAACAAATACGGTAATCCAAACACTTTCATATTTGGTGAAAAGTTTTCCATAACGGCGGCGGACACCTTGGTCATTCCCAAACTTCCAATTTGCAGAAGTTCCAGACATTGACGCTCTGAACCTAATTGTTGATTTGGATACACGTGGATTTTTAAAGTACCTTCAGATTTCTTCTCCAGTTCCTGGCCCATAAATACCATAGCTCTGTGTACAGGATGTGTTTCATCCAGACCGTGAGCCAACTTGATTGTTTTGGCTTCTTCAACCGATTGGCAGGACACGAGTCCAAAAAACAGAGCAATCGCAAAAAACGTATATATATATTCCTTCATATTCAAACAGTAATTAATGTTTTAGGGATTTGATGGTCTCTATTGTCCAACGGACCTGTTCTTCCAGCTTTTTAAAATTCTGTTGATCCACTATGTCCTTAGTAATCAGTTGAGAACCCATGCCAACACATGTCGCTCCGGCATCAAACCATTCCTTAAGATTTTCTTTATTTGGAGATACACCTCCAGTAGGCATGATGTTGGTCCATGGCTGCGGACCTTTGATGTTCTTTATGAATTTTGCACCAAAACTATCGCCAGGGAAAAGCTTGACAATTTCACAGCCCATCTCTTCGGCCTGTGCAATTTCTGTTAACGAACCACATCCAGGAGACCATAAGACTTTGCGTCTATTGCAAACAATAGCAATGTCTTTACGAAATACGGGCGTTACGATAAAGTTGGCGCCCAATGCCATGTATAAAGAGGCAGATGCCGCATCTGTTATGGAACCAACACCCATGACCATTCCTGGTAATTCACTAATGGCATATTTGGTCATTTGGCCAAAGATCTCATGGGCAAAATCCCCGCGTGCCGTAAATTCCAGCAGACGTGCACCACCATCATAACAGGCTTTAAGAATGTGCTTGCTCAATTCTAAATCTTGGCTAAAGAATAAGGGTACCAATCCCGTTTCTTTCATGATGTTCACCACTTCTATTCTTGAAAATTGTGCCATAAACTATTTTTTTACACGGTTTTATATAAATTATCTTGAGACCAAACCTGAGGCATTTCCTTTGACCATCGCTTCTACTTCTTCAAGGGTAGCTAAATTAAAATCGCCCGAAATAGTATGTTTCAGGCAACAGGCTGCAACTGCAAAATTGATTGTGTATTGAGGATCAAAAGGGGTTTTCAACAATCCATAAATAAGGCCTCCCATGAAGGCATCACCACTTCCAACACGATCAACTACAGGAGTGACCTCACTAACGGCAGCGGTATATACTTTCGCTCTATTATAAAAAACACCGCCTATCTGTTGATGGGACGCACTTATGGAATAGCGCATGGTAGTAGCCATATATTTCAAATCGGGATACTGCTCAAAAAACAAATTATAATACTGAGGCAAACTGTCTGTATTTTTATAATCAAGGTTGAGCTTATCCTTTCCGGTCATCATAAATGCCGTGTCAAGATCACCCAAGATGACATGGCTATAATTTAAAAGCTCTGGCATAATGTCTTTCGGTGCCTTACCGTATTGCCAAAGCTTTGATCTATAATTTAAGTCAGTGGTAATTAGAACTCCCATACCTTTGGCAACTTTAACCGCTTCCAAACACACATCAGCTGCATTTTGGGATATAGCCGGTGTAATGCCGCTCCAATGGAAGACACTTGTATCTTGAAAGACCTTTTTCCAATCGATCATACCAACCTCAATATTAGAAATAGCCGAATGATTCCGATCGTAGACCACTTTACTGCCACGTGTTCCTGCACCAGTTTCTAAAAAGTAAATTCCCAAACGTTCGCCACCGTACACAATGTTTTCTGAAGATACATTTTGTTTGCGTATTTCCATCAATGCTGATTGCCCAATATCGTTATAAGGAAGTCTGGTTACGAATTCAGTGGGAACACCATAGTTGGACAGTGAGACAGCGACGTTAAACTCGCCGCCCCCATAATTGGCCATGAAAGAATTGGCTTGGGAAAATCTTAAATGATGCTCCGTAGATAGGCGTAACATGATTTCTCCAAAGGTGACTACTTTTTGCATTTATTGAATATTGTTTAATTAGAACTTGATATAAAGTCTTGCTCTTTTCTTGTTTCTATCCATAACTTTTTTTGGGTGCGGGTCTTTAAGGTTATTGGACAGTTAAGAGCACTAATCTAAAGTAACAGTCATTGGGCTTTTTATTTGTTTTGAAAAGCGGTCCAAATAGGCTTCCCATAATTCCTTTGTTGGATACTGCCCTGATTTTTTCCAAGCAAAACCGGCATAATAGATGACTCTTTCATCTAAAACCTCAAGATGGGCATAAGCATTGCTTAAATCGGTAACTTCGGTGTCATACGTTTCGTAATCGATAAAGTACTTTTTAGGTGCAACAATGGCAGTTCCTATTTCAGTATCCGCAATAGGTTGCCAATAGCTTACCCATCCCTGATCTTTATCGCCACTGACCACACCGTCATTTTCGTGCAGGGTCAATCCAGCCGAAATTTTGTCCACACCTTTAATACTGGTGTCATACTTTGAGAGATTTTGACCCAGGTCCAAACTAATTACTTTGGATTCGGTGATTTCATTTCCCGCAGCATCCCAATTAGCGTATTCCAAATAAAAACTTGTTCTGAGTGGACCAGTAGTAATGGTACGCCATTGGGTAAAGTTTTTTGAAATATAGTATGCTGTATCCACTTTTACGGCAATGCCACCAACGCCACGGCTAGGCCCGACATGAAAGTTGTCAAGACCTTCACCGGTATCTTCATGATAGCTTCCTGTACCGTCTGTAGCTTTTTGGTACCACTTGTTGATAATTGGATACTCGACTCGTTTTAACCAAGCATCAACACCGCTGGATAGAGTGCCACCGGGAATATTCTGCTCAATCATTTGTTGTGCTACAGGGCCATAGACCCTAAAAGCGACTTTGTCATTTTCCCACGCATAATCATCGGTACGTTCCGGTACAAAGCGCGAGTAGCACAATTCCGGTGCTTCAGGGCGCTCTGCCTCGGTAACAGTCACAATTTCAAAAGATTGTTCACTATTGGCTTTGATTTCCGGTTGAAAGATGATGAGGTCTAAAATCCCATCTCCATCAGTGTCAATGGTCTGTGTAACCAACAATGTCTGGGTATCGATATTTTTGATACCCACATTAGAAAGATCATCCACTTTTAAAAAGTCTTTGGTCAATTCAACCGTTTCGAAAGAGCGATCCATGTCCAAACTGTTTTTTACTGTAAATGTTTTCGCTTTTTCTTGATCAGCACATGAAGCCATCAATGCGAATAAAGTAATAAACAAGGCGTATTTACGAAGGTGCAACATCATTTTTTATTTTTCGTTAGAAGGTTTTCCGATGGTCGCCAAAATTCCGCCATCTACATAAACGACATGGCCATTGACAAAATCACTGGCTTGGGAGGCTAAGAATATAGCAGTTCCTTGTAGGTCTTCCGGATTTCCCCAACGCCCGGCAGGAGTTCTCCCAATGATGAAATCATTAAAAGGATGTCCATCAACGCGAATTGGTGCGGTTTGGCTTGTCGCAAAATATCCAGGACCGATGCCGTTGGTTTGGATATTATAGCGCGCCCATTCTGTAGCCATGCTTTTGGTCAGCATTTTTAAGCCACCTTTTGCAGCGGCATAGGCACTTACAGAATCTCTGCCCAACTCACTCATCATTGAGCAAATGTTTATGATTTTTCCGCCACCTCTGTTGATCATACTTTTGGCAACGAATTTTGAAACGATAAATGGGCCCACAAGATCCACTTTTATGACTTCTTCAAAATCGACAGTTTCCATTTCTATAATTGGTGTTCTTTTGATAATCCCGGCATTGTTGACCAAAATGTCAATTGGTCCAACTTCGGTTTCAATTTTCGTGATGGCGGCTTCGACCGCTTCCGTATCCGTCACGTCAAAGACGTAACCATGAGCGTTTAAGCCTGAATTCTTATATTCCTTAACCGCAGCTTCCAAAGAATCTCCAGAATGGTTGTTCACTACAATGGTGGCGCCTGCATTTCCGAGGCCTTTGGCCATAGCCATGCCAAGACCGTGAACAGCACCTGTTACCAATGCTACTTTTCCTGTTAAATCAAATAATTTAGTTGACATAATATAGTGTTTTATGAGTTTATCTTAATTCGTTTATTTTGCAATGGTCCATGTCGCCATAGTCTAAGTTTTCTCCTGCCATCCCCCATATAAAGGTATAGCTGCTGGTTCCGGAGCCAGAGTGAATTGACCAAGGAGGGGAGATGACCGCTTGGTCATTGGCCATCCAAATATGCCTTGTTTCGTGTGGTTGACCCATAAAATGACAGACTGCTTGATCTTCCGGAACTTCAAAGTAGAAATAGACTTCCATGCGTCGGTCATGTACGTGGGCAGGCATCGTGTTCCACGAACTACCTGGTTTTAGTGTAGTCATTCCCATTTGTAATTGGCACACGTCTACCACAGTATTGACTATGTACTTTCTTAGTGTTCTTGCGTTGGCAGTTTCTGGTGCTCCCAATTCAATAACTTCAACATCATCAGTACCTATTTTTTTGGTAGGGAATGCTTTATGGGCAGGAGTGGAGTTCAAATAGAACTTAGCAGGTTTATTGGCAGATGTACTTGAAAAAGTGACATCCTTGTTGCCTTGTCCTATATAGAGGGCTTCTTTATGGTTCAACACATAGTCTGTGCCATCAACCGATACCGTACCTTGCTCGCCAACATTGATAATACCTAATTCTCTTCGTTCCAAGAAGAACTCGGATTTTAGAGCATCAACAGTCTCTAACTTTAAGGGTGTGCTTGTTGGTACTGCACTACCTGCCATGTACCTATCATAATGTGTATAAACAAAATGGATTGTATCTGGCTTCATTAGTGAGTCGATCAAGAATTCATCACGTAATTTCTGGGTGTCGTAGGATTTTACATCATTCGGAGACGCCGCATATCTTACTTCATAGGTCGTTTTCATAACTTCAGTATTATTTATTAATAAAATTTTAGTTGTTCTAATAATTAGAATTGTAAATGTAACAAAATAAAAATACAATCGATTGTATTTTTATACTTATCTTTGCTATAGGAGTTTTATCTTTAGTAAAAGAAGCTTCTGACATTGAAAGCGATCATATAAGTTGAATTTTGATTAATTTAGAATTTTTCAAAACACACTATATTACCTTAAATTTTGTTCCATTTACGCTATGAGCCCCGATAAAATAACCATACACGATATTGCTCGGATTCTAAATGTTGATAGTTCTACCGTTTCACGGGCACTTAACGACAGTCCCAGGGTAACTGAAAAAACTAAAAACAGAATTATTGCCAAGGCCCATGAATTGGGGTATCAGCGGAATGATTTGGCCTCAAACTTGCGCAAAAATAAAACCAATACCCTGGGTGTTATTGTGCCTCGTATTTCAAGGCATTTCTTTTCTTCTGCCATTGCGGGAATTGAAGAGACGTCTTATAATCTTGGGTATAATGTTATTATTTGTCAATCCTTGGAACAATTGGAACGCGAGCATAATAATATCAATACCTTAGTGGCGAATAGGGTAGATGGTGTTTTGGTATCCATATCTATGGAGACGAAAAACTACGAGCATTTTGAAGGCCTAAGAAAGCGAAAGATCCCATTTGTTTTTTTTGACAGGCATCTCGATATACCCGATACGAGCAGTGTCCTTATTGATGATTTCCAAGCTGGTTTTGATGCTACAGAGCATCTTATAATAAAAGGATGTGAAAAAATCGCCCATTTTTCTGGGCCCATGCATTTGGAAATCTATAAAAACCGTTGTGAAGGCTATAAAGCGGCACTTCTAAAACATGATATGGAGTTTAGTGAAGAACTGATTTTTAGTTCCCGCCTAATGGAACAAGACGGTGTGGACAATGTCAATAAAATTATAGAGTTACCTTATAAGGTAGATGGTATCTTTTCAGCAAATGATGTTGCCGCCATTAGTGCCTTGCAACAGCTCAAAAGAAATGGATATAAAATACCTGAGGATATTGCCATTGTAGGTTTTAGTAATGAAGGTATATCTGCCGTGATTGAGCCGTCGTTGACGACTATCAATCAGCCTGGGTTTGATATTGGAAAACGGGCTGCTGAACTTTTAATTTCTCAGATCACTAATTCTAATAAAAACTTCATCAATGAGAAAATTGTTATTCAGGCGAGTCTTGTAGAACGAGATTCTTCCCAGCATAATATGGCCTTTTAAGAAAGGAGACTAAATAGACTTAAAATAAAAAGGCTTACCCGAAATTTCGAGTAAGCCTAATTGAGGGTTTCTATTAATTCAAACTATTTTACAACAAACTTTACGGTTGCTATTTGATTGGTTGTTCTTTCAAATACTTTCAAAAAGTATATTCCAGATGACAATCCTGCAGTATTTATTACTGTTCCTTTTGCTTTTTGGTGACAGGTTCCTAAAATATCGTAAACTTCAAAAACGACATCATCCGAAAATCCTGACAACTTGAAATTTAGATGATCACCTGAATTCACAGGGTTTGGATAGACAAATACAGAGAACTCTGATGGATTGTAATTAACTGGAAGATCTTCCAATCCGAGAGTGGTATTGTTCAAGTTTCCTACATTGAACTCTGACACTTGAATGGTACTTCCTGAGTTAACATCCCATCCGGTAATAACTAATTTAATATAACGATAGCTCACTTCAGGGAAGGATACTTTAACTTCTGGTACATCGGTTGCAATAGGCACATCTTCAACTATTGGGTTGAAGGGGCCATTTTCTGAATTACTACCATAGAAGGATACTGAAGTCGCCCGTAGAATGCTTAAACTATTGTCCGAACGGTGTCTATAGGTAAAGAAGCTAATATTTTGAAGAGCTTGCATGTCTATGGTAAAGGACGGTTCATATTCTGGATCAGCCGTAATTCCTCCAAAGGTCTTTCCTGGCTTTACAAACAAAAAGGCGGTTTGTGTATTGTCATCTATGATATACTCTGGCTCTGAACCTCCCACAACCGTATCCGTAGGCCCTTCTATTGAAGTTTTAATGATCCAGCCTGATTTATCCAACAAAGTTTCTTTGCCTGGGTAAAGAGGCGAGTCTTGGTTAATATTAAATCTTAAGGACTGTCCTAAATGAGGACTGGAAGCGCTATAAGTGATTAATCTTGGCTCTCTAACTTCAGAGGTTACCACACCCAAATTAATCGGAATTGTTTCATTTTGTGGATCTGCAACATAGATGATCGCTTCGGCTTGATCTACATCTTTGGCCAGTACTACACAACCTGCATCTGCTTCTATCGCAAAATCATTATGAACGAATTTCGAGGCTTTATGAAACACCAAGCCGTAACTTTTTTGTGCTTTATGGTAAACGGCTTGTAAAGAATCAGAATTTACCAAGATTTCAATATCTGAAATCATATAAGTATCTACTTCTGCCTCAGAAACTCCTGGAACAATTACGTAGGCGTAGGTGTCTTCCGTAGGATCGACACCATGGTCAAAGGCTAATGTGAAAACGTCTTTTACAACCGTAGGCTCATTTGCATAATTGGTGTTTATACTTGACCATAAACCAGTTTTTTGCTGCGCCGATAGATTGATGTTGCCATGCTCTGGAAAGTAATAGGCTACTTTATCGTGATATACCCAATCTAAGTTGTTGTAATCATAATCGCCTGAGATTATGGAAGATTTTGTACCACCGGAAGACACGGTGATATTCCCCTCAAGAAGGTTCTGATTGACGGTTGTATTTACTTTTAGACCTGAAGTGGATTGAATGCTGTTTCCTAAACAAACAATTTCATTATCAAAAAAGAACCATGCTTTATTCGCAGAAGTATTGATTCCACTGTAAGTGTCGTTATATTGATAGGCGGAAACGGTATTTAAATTATCGGTTACTCCACCAACAAAGTCTGATGTTCCTTTCTGAAGATAACTTGATGCTTGGGGAATAGAAGTGTATTCTGGAGAAGTAACGCCAGGGATTTTAGACCAGTCCCACACTGGGAAAATATTATAATACTCATCGCCATCAACAAAAATTCCAGTAGCACCATCGGACAAAAAGTATTGTTTGATGCCCTCTCCGTTATCGCTTAGGTATTCATTGCGAACCGTTCTATTGGAAACCATGCGTAAATCTACTGTATAGGCTGGTTTGTTGTGTAATGTATAATCGGAATGGTAATAATGAACGCTCGAAGGTGTGATGCCATAGTTTGGATCTTCGGCTCCTGTTAATCGAGAAATTACATTATCGTAAATTGCCGCATTTGCAGGATCAAGACTTTTCATTCGTTCAAAGATACTTGTATCCCCTGTCTTTTTTGTGGCGTTAGGTCGGGTAGAAGCCCGTCCTAAAGGGTTGAAAAGCATATATTCACCTCTAAATATAGTTGCATAGGAATCCTTTACCAAATTACTTAGAATTTGCAATCTATCAGATGGAATGGCATATTCTGTGTCTACAGCATACATGCTTGCCTTGGTAATTCCTGTTAGAAAAACATTTCCATAGGAACCAGTATACAACTGGCGTCCGTGTTGTGTGTAAGAATTATCATATTGTATCCCTTCACTTCCTGTTGTTAGCTCAATAGGCGAATAGATATAGGTCATTGTCTCGTTCAGTAAATCGGAATCTTTGATAAGACAAGCTCTATACATATGGTGCAAAGCCACATCAATGCGGTTGGCGCCAGTTTGAGACGAAGGGTTTCCTCCATTATTGCTTAAGCGTGCAATAGCTGTGTTCAATAAGACTTCCGGAATTCTTTCACTCCCTAAATAATCCATTAGGATAAGATACTGTCCCATTAGTTTTGGTTCTCCAATTTGGTTATAATACCAATTGTTTGAGCTTGGTTGCTCGGTTTGCCAATATTGAAGCATTGTATCCATCTTTGCTTTTAAGGAAGTATCTTCATAGTAGGTGCTTCTCTCATCAGTGTAGGCCAGCCCCATATCCATTAAACGGTCTAAATGCACTAGTGGAGGCCAGTCTGTTCTGGCGGTTGATGAATAATCGACATCCGGAAATGCACCATCTGATTGCAATTGAGCCAAGTAAGAAGCAACATCTGCATCTCTTTGACTAACATCTTTTGATTTCTCTTGTATGAGGTCAGCAACAATACGCTCTTTAAACAAGTCAAATACCAACCTGTCCAAGACCGTTACTTGACAAGTTGCTGTAATCGATGGGTCATTTATGGCTATAGCCGTTATAGTCACGGTACCTAGAGCGAGACCTTTAATTTTATTGTCTGAAGTAATTTCTACGATAGACCCATCACTAGATTCCAACGTAAATTCCTTATTGGCTACAAAAATTGGAGAGAAGTAAACGTTTAAAGTTTCAATATCATTTATCACAAGGTTGTACTCCTCATTTTCGAAGGCTATTGCCGTTGGAGTTACTGCATTGCCTATTGCCATTATTTTGGTGTCAAAATCTACGGGACTTGAGTACTCGCCCTGCATCCAGACGATATCTAAAGGAGCGTTTTCAGGCAGATTTTTTACTCGCCTTGGACGTATGTTCACTTGGCTGGAACTTGTTCCTGAAGTTAAAGTTTCTGCCTCATGCCACGTACTTCCTGAATCTGAGGTGGTATATTTGTAGATCTCGAAAACACCTTGCTCACTTCTTTTAGATAAATAAACTGTTGATAAGTCGTTGGCAGCAAAGTTAAGACCTCCTGAAGAAAAAGAATGTGAAGGAAACCGCGATTGGTTTGCAGAATAGGCAGCAGTATGCAGACCATCACCTGCATCGGCTATTTCTGTGGTTACCCATTGGTTGCTGACACTGTCCCAACGAGCCTGATGGTAAACATGTTCTGTACCATCAGGGTTAAAAGTGTCAAACAACACAACAGGTTGATCATTGGCATCTAATTGAATATCGTAAGCCCAAGCCTTTTTGCCACCCTCTTGTTCATTAAAAATCACATCTGGTGGACTTCCGGCATCAATGGTTGACTTGACTATGAGTGTTCCATCTGCTTTAAACAAGTCAAAACTTAATCCTGTGGTAGGTGTTGAAGTTCCTACCAATTTCATATAATGTATTGAACCTTGGTTATAAGCGTAGAAATTATCTGATTCACCACCACTGGCCAGCTGGGTAAAAACTATATGTATTGCGCCATCACTACCTTGGTAAGCCTTCATGTACGGGATATCTAATTTTACCCTATAATCATTGCCATTTTGGATGGGAAATAATCCTGCACGCCTAGTACCACTGGCTAAATCTGCATTTACAGTTTGATCTGTTGCCGAATTTAATCCTGCTCCATAAGTTATACCAACACTATTTTTTCCACGATATAATACATATATATCGTCTCCCACGGCAAATGGAAGAGTCCCACCGGCACCATATGCTATAGCTGTTTTTGGAACGGACCAATCCGAAATATCTTCAGGATTGGTAGAAACCCAAATGAAATAATGGGCCTCTCCTTCATTTCTCGAAGCAAACAATAGAATTTGACCATTCTCCCTTACTAACAACGCCGGCGAGGCAAAATCGCCCCTATAGCTGGAAGCGACGATAGTCTCTTGATAATCACCTGTTGAATGATCATACGACGCTGCCACTAGGGACTTATTACTGTTTACCCATGAAAAATAAGACTTCCCGTTATGGTAAACGGCACTTGGCTGCGAATTCACAGACCAAGCACCGTCTTCAGTTAAAGGAACTGTAATCTTTTCCTGAGCACTTAAAATGTTGTTTCCTAAAAGGAAAACAACAAGTAATGCAAAGAGTAATTTGTTTTTCATAACAACTATTTAAGAATTAATAAATTTTTGTTGATAAAGCTTGTAATTCAGTTGCTTTAGGTTGGAACAAATTATTATTATATCTTAAGTTACAGTTGTCTTATTTGCTTTAGTATTTGCCGTTTCTGGTTGTATTTTCAAGTATTTATGCCAAGATGTCTACGGGTGTCACTGTTTTATGTAAATCTCCTCGATTTTTAGGATGAAACTTAAAGTTACTCTAAACTGGAGGTTCGTAATCTTTCTTGTTATTGAAGAAACTGCATCTCCGGGATATGCTAAGCGATGGGATTTATATTATGATTTTGCTATTTCAGGAGATAATCTATCAAGAATTATTTGAGTTTCTGTTGTTAATCATTAAAATGGAAGGTTACTTAAAGTAAATATTCTTAAATGTTTTAGCGATGCTTTGGCGAATTGTGATAAAAAAAGGAAGCTTATGCATGATACAAGAGCTTCCTTTTTTATGGGCCTTTATTTAAGATTATCAATATTTTACATGATAATCTTTCTTAAACGCAGCGCCGTTCCAGGCCTTTTGGGAGGTCCATTCTTCTGCAGGATCACTCCAAAAAGGATTGTCGGCTGGGAGGCCTAAAGGTAAAAAACTTAAGGATGCCATGTATAAACTTCCGGTGGAGGTATAATAATCGGCTATTTCCGGAGTGTGTCCCGTAAATCCAAGTTTTAACCAGCCATTTTTATCAAACGCCTCGCCGCCAAGCATATTTTCAGTGACTTTAGTGAGTGCACATCGTACTTGTGCAGGACTGACACCTTCAGGAAGGTTTTCTTCCAATGCTACTTGTGCCAACGCTTGCATTGCACCGGTCCGATAGGTTATTGACCGTCCTATGACGGGAAATGTACCCACTGGCGAGATCATTCGTTCCAACTGATCGGCGTAGCGCACCATGCGTTTTAGCGCAAGATCGTAGTCAGCTTGCGGTTTTATGTTATGTTTGACCAAGATTTCCAAAGTATCCACCAACATGGGGTGAATTACAAACGAGTTGTAATAATCAAGCGCAAAGGTTGGTCCGTCACTGTACCATCCATCACCCACGTACCATTCGTCAAACTTATCGAGTGCTTTATCCACTGCTTTCTTATCCCAATCTTTTTCACCTATTGATAGCAAAAAAGATTCTGTTAACGCGGTGAAAAGTAACCAATTGCTATCGAATGCTTTTCGCGTTCTCAGTGCTTTAAGTTCTGTAATCACTCGTGTTTTAGTTTGTGCATCGAGTGGTTCCCATAATGCTTTTCTTGCTCTAACAAAACCATGGACCATATAAGCGGCATCCACAATGGGTTGATGCTCGTTTCTGAAATTCAAATAATCTGGACTTGATGGGTTCACTCCGTTAGCTATTCCTTTGAGTACATTCGCTCTTAGGGTGGCTCTCAATTTTCCTTCTTCAGAAGAATCATCAGGTAATGCCAACCACGGCGCTATTCCTGCCAAACATCGCCCAACGGCTTCCAAATAGGTGACGTTCTTTCGGCTATCGTAAAAAGGCGATTTTTCCACCAGCATGTTTTTTCGTAAAGTTCCCTTGGCCAGATTGGAAAAAATGGGATCGGCCATTTTATAAATAATATGTACCCATAAATCTCTATCATTCCCTGAAACAGGAAGGGGATGGGACAACTTAGTGTCGCTAGCCACCATTCCAAAGGGTGTGATGGCGGAAAGCATCACGGCTCCAGAAACTGATCCTAAAAATTTTCTTCGTTCCATTTTGTTTTTAAAATATATAAAATTATTAATCTGATTTTACAGATGTTTTATAATTGCTAACAATAATAAAGAAAAACGAGGTGACCAAAAGCTTCGTCACCTCGTCATTCCAGACTAAAACAAATTATTGCGGGGTATTCGCTTTAAAATTCTTTGAATCGACTTCAAAAGCTTTTATCCTTTATAATTGTCTCAATTAAAGCTCTTCATATCCAAGTTTGATGATATTAAAATCGGATATCTGAACCGTATTCCCTGTGGCATGCCACTTGTCATAAGTTAACTTGAAATAACGGTAACTGACCGTTTTAGGTAGATCGACGATGACTTCATTTTCTTCAACATTAATACTTAAGCCTTCAGCCACAGACTCAAAATCTACACCGTTGTTGCTTCCATACACACTTGCTTCCGCTAATCTTAAAAAAGCTGAAGCATTCTTGAGACGATGACGTAAGTAAAAGGCATCAAAATCTTCTTCCTTTTTCATATCAATAATAAAATACACTTCCTCATCGTTTCCAACGGTTATTCCTCCTAATGACTTTCCTGGTTTTACCAAAACCAAACAAGTAGGCTCTCCTTCCATAGTGCCGTAAGCATCTGGGTCATCGATTAAACTTTCTGGAGTCCCAACTACAGTACCATCAGCGAAATACGGGTGAGAGGTTGTGACTTCCCAACCATCGCGATCTAAATTTTGATAGGTTGTGTTTCTAACCTTAATTTTTATGGTTTTTTCTATATTACTGCCATCATCCGATTTAATGGAGATGTTAACATCACCAAGACCCACCGTGGTAAGAACCCCTCTACGGGTTATCGTTGCAACTGAAGTATCATCTGAAGCAAAGATTAGATCCTTGTTGGTAGCGAACTCTGGGTTAATACTAATGATTTCTGATAAATTAATGGATTTATCGATACCCATATAAAAATCTTGATATGCTGGATCTATATCCAAAGATTCAATCAAAAACAATTTACTATTCACTTTAACTGTTATGGAGGTCCATAAATCGGTATTGTTCACTGGATCTATCCTTAATGCCGCTTCACCAACTCCAATAGCGGTAATAACACCATCTTCGTTTACTTTAAAGACCTCTTCATTTGCGCTAGAGTACTCATAGCTGTACGCGTCTTTATCTTCAGCGTCATCTGGCAATAACTTCACATTGACCTTGTATGTATCGGCCACTTCCAATACGACAATGTCATCAGTTATGCCCTCCACTTCTATACGCGTTACTTTTATGACGTTTTCCTGTACGTCGTCATCTGAATTACAGGAAACAGTCATTATGGTAAGGGAAAGTAATACTATCCAAACAAACCCAATACTTTTCACTAATCTCATATTTTTATAGTTTATTCTCATGATTAAAATAACTTTACTAATTACTTATATAGATTGATATTATCATCTTGAATATCCTCCACATTGGCATGGGGCATTTCATAGCCAGCGGCATTGACTTCAGTAATTAGGGCATCTATTTGTTCTTGTGTGATTTTAAACGGTTTATTACCGTAATCGTTTATGGTTTTATCTATAGGAGTAAGGAAGCCCCACTTCTGGAAAAAGTCAATCATATTTAATCCTGAGATTTTACAAACCTGTCGGACAAAATCTAACTGCAATACAGCCTCTGTATTTGCACTAGTATTTAAATTATTGGTGATACGATAGTGCTCATAAAGATCCTTATAGAAATCTTCTTTGCCCAAAGCGTCAACCATATATAGTTTCAGTTGCCAGAAAGGTACAAGTTTTACCATAAATTCATTGGATGCATTGTCCAATGCGTGAGGTGCTCCTGCGTCTATAATTTGAGTCTTCGCCTCAGCATAAGTTCCATCAACAAGTAGTTTCGAAGGCTCTCCAAATTCGGTCTGTACATACATAGACATAATGTTATTGGTAACTTCAGTTGTTCCAGCCCATTTTAATGCTGGCCTAAGTTGATTGACATGGCCTACTTCATGAGCAGGACCCCATAGACGGGCTTCAAAACGATCCGCATTACAAAATATCTCTGCATAACTAGAGGTGTACGCAGTTCGGTAATTTGTAGCATATGGGCTAGCTCCATTGTAGTCTATGTGAAAATACATTCTGTTCTTAAACATTTTGTCATATTTTTCCAATCCAGCAAATTCCGATTCCAAATAGACCAAACGGTCGTATTTTTCAAGAACACTCACAATATCCGTGTTGAATGATCGGAAATTTTCGGTTGTCCAGGTTATATGGGAACGCAAGCCGAGTACATCTATATCTTGATATGATGCGTTGTTGAGTATCGATGACCAGTCCTCACTAGTGTGTTTTGCTAAATCAAAATAGCCGTTGACTTTAGCATTGACAAAATGAATATCTACTGATTTGGCTGTAGCGGCAGCCTTATCTGCTTCGGATTCCAAAATGAGTGGAATGTCATCTGCGGTAAGGTTTTGGACATAGATGAGCCCTCCAGCATCCATATTCAATCGGTTTTCTCCTTCTTGGAGTGGATAGCTTTTGGCGTTGCCAAACCCAACATTTAAATCCTGAACAATTAATGATATGTTCTGCTTGTAAGCCCCTCCAACAATCACGACCAATTCCTCTCCTTCTTCTACATAAATTCCTGTTGGATTATCTCTTAAACTATATGGTGAAGTTTTGTTAATTGCACTTTGAATCGATGGATTTTGATACGGGCGGAAAGATGCCACTCTAAACTCACGATCGTATTCTCCAACAAATAGGTCTAAAGCTAAATTGCGTAACTCATCATCTGGAATGGCTTTCAATTGAGCTTCGGTGACGACATCCTTCAAAACTGAGAAGACATCATCTTCAAAAATGGATGAATAATCGTAGCCTGTGTTGCCATCTTGATAAAACTCCATTTCTGCACAACTGATTCGATTTTGATAGGCTGAATAAATATCAAAACGCACTTTCGCGGCATTTACAATCGGAGTTTCCAATTTCATTATGGTTGGATTATGGTTGCCATCCCCGCGTTCGTATTCGCCCACCTTTGTAAAGGTGTCTGGTGCATCTTTTGTTGATACCCATACTTCATATTCGTTAAACGATCCCCATTTGTTTCCTGAATCCGATCGCGGATAATAAATAATCCTATTTAACGTATGGCCTTCCTCAAGTGTATATTCTATTTGGAAAGGCCATTCCGTAATAGCGCCAAATTTCGAATTGAAATAAGTTTCATAATCGCCATCATATGACTTTTCAAGACCGCGGTCTTCATTTACAGTTTCTTCGGAAGTTGCCTTGCCACTAATAACCTCAATAAGTTGATCACCAACGGCAGCATCTTGACTAATAGGCACCTTACGACTATAATCTCCATAGTCTATAGTTAAAATAGTGTTTCGTGGAGATTCATAATAGTTGGGCATGGTAGTTACATGCAAATAGTTGCCTTCTAAATTAAGTGTACACCAATCCTTTCCATTATCAGAGACCCGGTAGGTAACATCCTGTGGATCGATATCGTTTGTGAGTACTAAATACACATCTTTAGTTCCACCGCTAGCATTAAAATCTAATTCCAGGGGCAAGACCTTTAGCCATCCATCATTTTCGGAGTCTATGACATTATCTTTATCACAAGAATGAACTCCAACGACAAAAATCATAAGTAAGGCATAAATCCAGACTTTTCTTTTATAAATTAGTTTCGTTATCATCTTTTTATCTTATTTGATTATGTTATTTAATTGGCATGATCAATAGGTTCAATATTACTTTCAGAACCAGCATATCCTTCATTTTGATTGATATGACCTTGAACGTTTACACTTATGGCTGACTCAGAGATCGGCCATAGTACATGCCATGGCGCAAGGGTATATTCATTTCCAATTTGATTGGTAACACCTAGATTATAAAAGTTTGTCACCGATGAAATATGATCAAAAAAGAAGTTGTTTTCAGAAAAATTGGTTAAGGAATAACTTTTGCCATTATCGGCTGCGATTCCTGTTTTTGCGTAGATATAAGAAATTCGTGTGAGCTCTGTTTTTCTTGGTTCTTCATAGAACAATTCACGAGCACGCTCATCAATCAATTGGCGCATATTTATTTCTGCAGTAGTCAATGGTCTGGCACCCGCTCTTTCTCTTACCGCATTGATGTCAATCATGGCATTGGATAAATCACCTTTCCAGATATGAGCTTCTGCCCGGAGCAAATAGGTTTCTGCTAAACGGAAAATGTACCAAGCAGCGCTACCACCTCTCCAGTTGGCAGTTTTTTGATCCGGAACATTTGATTTGTAGTTTGGCCAACCTCCCCAACCTCGAATGGTATCCTTACAAATTGCACTCACATCACCACCTACCGATGCCAACGCCTCTTTAATAGGTCTTCCAAACCATTCGCTTTTACCTTCTAAATTTGGACTGTTATAATTGAACTCTTCAACATGCATCCAATTCTTAGATTCACGATCGTGACGTAAATCGGTATTGTCCAATTTCCAGATTAAATCTTGCTGGTAACTAGTGGAGCGTAAGGTGAAAATACCTCGTCCGTACTCAGCCAAATATGGATTTTTAACTTCGTCATTATCCACAAATGCATTTTCTCCATTTGGCGTAGATATCATTCCTGGATAAGAATACCATGGAATGACCTGACGTTTAATTTCCAACCCTGTAGGCGTTGCAGATTCATCTTCATACTCGTCGGTCACAACATATAATGCTTCCCTGTTTTCTGAAGATGTTTTGTTTTTATTTTGATGTAGGTCCCAGGTCACGTTTTTTGTGGGATCATCAGAGCCAACGGCATTACCAAAACGTTGTGTCATTAACGAATGTGATCCTCCGTCAATTACAGCGGAGGCTGATGCGATAGCATCATCAAATTCGGCAAGTGCCAGATTGATTTTAGTAAGCAAATGATAGGCTGCGCCTTGAGTAACCATTCCTATGTGGACGTTTTTTGGCATAAATTCTACGGTCAGGTCGAGATCTTCTTTCATTTGTCTTAAAATCACCTCCCTTTTTGTAGTATAGAAGTCATAACGCGGACCGGTAACTTCTTCCGCAATAAATGGGACATCACCAAACTGGTTTACTAATCTATAATATCGGTAAGCACGATGAAAGTAGGCCAATGCTAAAACTTCTTTCTTTTGATTTTCGTTATCAAATTCTGCAAATTCGGACCGGGAAATTATAGTATTTGCGTCCTTAATACCTTTATACAGTGCTTGCCAATAAAAATGGACTCGTGCTCTATTTCCGCCACTTAGGTTTGCGCTTGGCGTAATTTGACGCACCAAATCCTGAGGAGCACTTGCATCATCCACACGACCGTTTACACCGATATCTGAAAAGAAGGCCTCGGTTAAATAGGCAGGATCTTGTGAAAATCCTGTTGGATAAAACTCTAAATAACGCACATCACGATTCAACATATCCGTTCCGGTTTTCAACCCTTGATAATCTTGAAATGCATTTTCTGGCGTATAAAAGGATAAGGGTTTTGGATCTAACCAATCATCGCTACAGCCTACAGCCATCATTAGAGCTGTAAACAAAACGAAATATCCTACGATTTTATTTATATTTTTCATAATCTTCATTTTTTAAAAGGTTACATTAAATCCTAATAATATACTGATGGGCACGTTACTGCCGGAAAGCTCAGGGTCTTCTCCTGGCCAATTGCTCCAATAGGCGATATTTTTACCGGTTAGGTTTAAATTCATATCTGAAATTTTTAATTGCTTCAAAAGTGAATCAGGGAGTGTGTACCCGATAGATACATTATCCAATCGAATAAAATCCGCCTTTCTCCAAACCGAATAGCCAATACCGCTAGGTGCCTTAGAACTTAATCTTGCATAATCATTGGTTGGGTTATCCTCACTCCAATATTCCGTTATAATTTGGTTGGTGGTGTTTATTAATGCACCATCATTTTTAGCACGGTTGAACGCTTTTTTCTGACCTAAATAAGAATATAGGTTGAACGAGAAGTTGAAGTTTTTATAGGTAAAGGTATTTCGCATGCTCAATCGGGTGGTAGGCACCTTAGATCCTTGAAATTCCTTGTCGTCGTTGTTGTATTTTTGGTTGCCATCTTTGTCCAAGAATTTGAAATCTCCAGGTGATTGGCCATAGACTGCAGCTTCATCTTTTTCGTCTATTTGCCATACGCCCAGAATATTATAATCCCAAATCTCATCAATGGACTTTCCTATGAACCATCCGTTGCCGATGTCGTCTGCTTCTTTTTGCCCGATAACATTTCCATTATCATCTAAAATATTCTGCATCAAGCCGTGCAATGAATTAATTCTGTTTTTGTTATATGAATACCCCAAAAAGGTTTCCCATTTGAAATTATCGTTTCTTATGTTGGTTGAATTTATAGATAGTTCTATTCCTTTGTTTTCTACCTCACCAATATTACCCCATACACTTGAAAAGCCTATGATGTCCGGCAAGTCACGTTGGATAAGCAAGTCGTTGGTTTTCTTTTGGTAGACATCTACACTTCCCGTGATTCTATTATTTATAAAACCAAAATCGAATCCAATATTATATGATTCTGTGCTTTCCCATTTTAAGTTGGAGTTTGCCATTCTATAGGCATAATATGCATTGATGCTGATTGGTTCGCCAGAAGCATCATAGTATAAATATTTCCGAGCGTCAAGGTTCATTAAAGCTTGATACATTCCAATGTCTCTGTTGCCATTTAACCCCCAAGACAATCGGAGTTTTCCATAGTTGAACGCATCGGATTTTGGAAAAAAGGATTCGTTTGTAAATACCCAACCTGCCGCAATGGAAGGGAAGGTCGCTCGAGGTTGGTCCTGACCAAAAGCTGAATACCCATCACGGCGAACTGTCCCTGTCAACATATATCGGTCGTCATAACTGTAATGTAATCGCGCCATAAGTGCGTCACCTGTGCTATAGGTATCATTGCTGGAAATTTTCGGATTGGTTCCCCATTCAATACCGTGTGCTCCTAATATATCACTCGGTTGAAAGCCGCTATTGGTCATGGAATCTGACCATGTTTGTAACTTCTCCAAGTTAGCTAAGAATGTGAAATCGAAATCATGCTTTCCAAACTCTCTTTTCCATTTCAAAGTGTTGTCCAATTGCCAGTTATAGGTTCTGGAATTCGATCGTGATGCTGTATTTGTGGCATCAGCCCATAGTGGGTGTGAGGTTGAATTATGATTTAGATAGTTACGCCACTGGAAACGCGGCGAGAATGTAGACTGCACAGAAAAACCATGTGGTAAACTAATCTTTAAATATATTGCGGAGTTTAAAATACTATAATTGTCCATTCTATCGATATACTCTCTATCTAAAAATGGATTGTAGCCGTTTAAATTGTCATTAGGATAATACTTGTAGGTTTCACCGTCAGTTTCGTAGAGACTTCCGTATGGAGAAAGTGGTTGATACCCCCCGACGCTTATGGCACTTTCATCGCGGTTAATAAATTGGGTGTTGACCCCAAATGTTAAGAAGTCCGTCACCTTCGATTCCAAGTTTAATCGTGCTCGGACTGCAGAATATCCAGATCCTACTTGATTGGCTTCGTTATCAATATAGTTGAACGACGTATAATAGGAGGTGTTCTCCGTTCTGCCAGATAGGCTCAAAGAATAATCCTTGCTAATGGCTGTGCGATAGGTCATATCTTTCCAATTGAGCACCCGGCCCGCCATATAGTTTTCTCTCTCAATGTCTGAAAACCCTAATCTTGTAAACCACACGCCGGTAGGGTCGCCACTTGAGTTTGTCATAGCCATCCAGTCCACCAGATCCCTATTTGATAAATTCTTAGGATTGTCATAATAGCCTTGCTGTCTGCCTTTGTTCTGTGCTTTCATCACTTCTTGTCTGTAAGCAATAAACTCCTCACCTTGGTAAACTTCTGGTAAGGAATTGGTAAACGCGGAGGTCAAAATTGATGAAAAGCGAATGACCGGTTTTCCGGCTTTTCCTTTTTTGGTGGTGATCAAAATGACACCATTCGCGGCCTTGGCACCATAAACAGCAGCCGAACTGGCATCTTTTAAAACATCAACTCGCTCAATATCCTGTGGGTTGATGTCTGTAAGTTCTCCGTCATAGATAACGCCATCCAAAACAAATAATGGAGTAGTACTGCCACGTAAATTGTTTTTACCACGGATAAGAATATTCCCTGCATTTCCTTTCGCGCTATTGGATATTCCCATGGATAATCCAGGAACATTGGTTCGCAATAGATCTTGTACTGTTGCAGGTTGTTCTTTTTTAAGTTGGTCGGCATTAACGGTGCCCAATGCACCCGTTAAATCTCTTTTCTTCATCGTTCCATAACCAACAACTACCACTTCATCAAGCTGGGCAATATCTTCTTGGAGGATGACCGTAATAAAGTCTTGGTTTTCAACCTTAATTTCATTGGTCTGATAACCCATGAAGGAAAATACAAGGACTTCTCCTTCTTTGGCATTAATACTAAAGTTTCCATCGAAATCGGTGATCACACCTCGCGTTGTATTCTTGACAAGAACGTTGGCACCTAAGATGGGTAAGCGATTTTGATCTAAAACTTCTCCTTTTATTTCTTGGGCGTTAACCCATGAAACTGAAAGGAAATAAAAGGCTAACACGGGTAAGATTCTTATAAGTGGTGTTTTTACGAATAAGAATGGTTTCAAAAAATGTTTCATAATGTTGGTCTAATTAATAATTATAATCTCGTGAAAGGTTCACACTCGGCACTGTTACTGTAGTCAATAATGTCAATAAATCTTTTAATTCCATGGTTACATTTGTGTTTTATGCCCTTGTCCCAACGTGTAAGCATTTGTGTATGCCTTAAAAACGAATCCACTTCAAATGGAAACTTAAAGGTGGAACTTGATGGGCATTTTATAGTTTGTAAATTTCACTTCCGGCCAACAAAAAAGCACCCACTCCATAAGGGGCAGTCATGTCTGCGGTCACTTTTTTGGGATCAGCTCCAATTGGTTGCACCCAACCTAACTTTCCTTCCTCCTCTACAATAGACAGTAGTGACTCCCAAGCTTTATCTGTAATTGGACAATAAAATGTCCTATCTAATAATCCGTTATTAATTCCATAAGCAATGGCATAGGTTATTAATGCCGTTGCACTTGTTTCCGGTGCAGGATAGCTATCAGGATCCAGGAGGCTTGCATGCCAAAAACCGGATTCACTCTGTAGCGATGCAAGTCTTGGAATAAACTCCTTAAACAAGTTTTCATAAAAAGGTCGGTATTGGGAGTCTTTTGACAATTGCTTTAATATGCTGACCAATCCAGCTGCCACCCAACCGTTTCCTCTTCCCCAGAACACTTTTTCTCCATTGTTTTCTGTTTTATTGAAATAGCTATCATCCCTGAAAAACAACTTATCATCGGGACTATATAGATGGTTGTATGTGCGTTTAAATTCCGCATCCATAAAAGCCAGATACTTTTCATCATTCTCTATCTCGGCTAAATGCGCATACACCGGAGGTGCCATAAAAAGCGCATCGCACCAGGTCCAAGATTGTTTGTTTCTGTAATTCATGTTCGAGTTCCCTGGATTGCTCAGAACCCAATCCGCACGCTCACGGACCGATGTAAGCATTTCCGGATCGCCGTAGGTGTCATAGGCATTTAAATACAACTGGCCAATACAGAACTCATCAGCATGATAAAGTTGATAGTGTGCATTATTTTTAAAATTACTTGGCATTATCCAAGAGGTTTTTTCACCAATTCCCTTAAGCCACTTTATAAAGGTTGGGTTATTATTATCAGTTTTGGCCCACTCGTTTAAACCCAAATAAAAGGTTGCATTGGTCCATGAGTCAATACCTTGGTCATGTAGGTTTCCAGTTGTACTATAAGAGAAATTATCAATCTGCCAATTGACAATTTTGGTTAATTCCTCTTTTATCTCGTTCTTACTAACACAAGGTTTTTCTGTCTTCTCTATTTCATTAGGTTTGCTATCTTCTTTTTTGTCATTACACCCAAAATTGAGCAGTGAAAAGAGAAGAAATGTGACACACAAGATGTAGTAATTATTTTTTTTCATTAAAAGTGATTTATGGTGATTACAAATGTATTTTCATCAGGCTGTTAAACTCTTGTCCTATTTGGTTTATGTTTTGCTGCTTTTGCTTTTTGTTATATAAATCGATACTTTTTAGCGAATTGAAATTGTATATTCGGACAAAATCATATGGTCACCATTATTATAATCTTCTATTAAAAATGAAGTTGATTTTCAATTTGCTCAAATTTTTATTTTTCTTCTTGATTGGAACGGTCGCTTTATCACAAGAAAAAGGAGACTACCAATTTCAGACCTTTTCTCCCGAAGGCGGTTTTAATTATGACGGGGTCAAAAAAATTCAACAAGATTCAAATGGCTTTATATGGATATTAATGGACAATGACCTGTTTCGTTTTGATGGTTACGAGCATAAGTCTTATCAAAGTCATTTTAATCAAAATGATGTGCAGTTGGAAAAAACCTTTAGAGATATTGTTGCGGACCAAAATGGGCAATTATATGTCTCGGTGACGGATGGGTTATATGCTTATGACATATTGCAGAACACCTTCACCAGAATACGTGAAGATGATTTTCTTTATTTATGGTCCACTGCGGACAAGACTTTATTGACCACCAAATCAAACCACCTGGGTAAATATGATAGGGAAACCGACCAGTTTACTGAACTTTCATATAAAGGAAAACCACTCACTAGGGTTCAGTCTATTGTCCCCGAAGAAAATGGATTCTTTTTTTTGTCCTGGGGTAGAAATATTTTTAGATACAATAATGATACAGAAGAGGTAACACTGTTTTATGCGTTTAAAAATGATAATTCTATAAAAGGCTTTTGCAAGATCAACAATACAATTTGGTGTCTTTCCACGGATAACATATTGAATGCCATTGATATTCCGACAGGAGAATTTATGGATAGTTTCGAATTTATATCAGATGCGGAAAATGTTTATTCTAAAATGATTCTTGCCGATAAGAATGAAAATATTTGGGTTGCTAGTCAAAATGGATTGTATGTGTACAATACAAAAACCAACTCATATCAACATTATGTGCATCATAAAATGGATCCTTTTAGCTTACCGAACAACTCTATTTGGACTATAGAAGAAGATGCACAACGAAATCTCTGGATAGGAACATATTCTGGTGGACTAAGCTATGTCAATCTTGATAAAAAAAATCATTTTGAATCTTATTCCACCATTAATAGTCCCTTAAACCAAAATCTTGTCAGTGGTTTTGCCGAGGACAAAGAAAATTTTTGGATCGCTACCGAAGGTGGTGGTATTAACCAAGTTGATAAAGAAACAAACGCTTATACATTTCATGAGTCTGACGTTAATTCCAATAGTATATCTTCAAACAATGTCAAATCGTTAATAATAGATCATAATGAGAACCTATGGTTTGCTACATTTAGGGGAGGTTTGGGCTTCTACAATACTAAAACCAAAAAGTTTAAAAATTACAGACACAGTTTTAATGACCCCAATTCTATCTTAAATGATGATTTAAGAAAACTAAGCTTAAATTCTGATTCTGGCTTTTGGATAATCTATCAGACCAAAAGTTTGGATTTGTCATACTATAGCATTGAAGAAGGTCTTTTTACCCATTATAAAATAAGCACAGAGGATCCTAATTATTATATTTTTGATATATGCCAAGGTAGTGATGGGTTGGTATGGGTTCTTACCCACAATAAGCTGTATGCTTTAAATAGAGAAACTGGAGAAACAAAAAAAATAAGACTACCTGATTCTTCGTTACTCTACGGACAAACGCTTGCTATGGATGGCAACGAGAATTTATGGATTGGAACGGTTGGAAAGGGCCTTTATAGATATAATACAAAAACCGGGGTTTTTAAAAATTTTGACGAAATTTTAAAATTTGGCGTTTCCACTATTTTCAGTATTATTCTCGATGCTAAAAATGATTTATGGTTAGGAACAGACAATGGGTTGTTCTATTACAATACATCAACAAATGAAATTTTCAGATTTGATAAAGATGATGGCGTTCAAGGACAAGTCTTTTATCCTTTAGCCACATATCGGGATAAATCAGGGAAGTTATATTTTGGCGGAACAGAAGGTTTTACAATTATAAAACCTACCGAAATTGTCCAAGACACTACCAAGGCGAAGGTCAATATTTCCAGTTTTTTTATAGATAATATTCCTACAAACCCACCAGTCGATGATGGTGATAAATTGGGGGATACCATACGTTTCCCAGAAACGATCGAACTGAACCATAAGCAATCGAACTTTGGATTTACGTTCACATCCAACAGTTATTTGACACCAAAAAACAACCGTTTCAAATATCGGTTAAAAGGATATGATAACCGTTGGATTGAGGTAGATGCTTCTAACCGCAATGTTTTCTATTCGAAGGTGCCTCCAGGAACATATACTTTTGAAGTCGTCGCTGCCAATAGCGATGGCGTATGGGGATGGCCATTAGATATAACAATAAAACGAATCCCCGCACCTTGGTTTAGCTGGTGGGCCTATACTATTTATTTCTCGATTGCATCATCGGTGATTTTTGTGCTCGTTCGGTATTATTACAATCAAAAGAAACTAAAAATGCAACTTTATCTTGATAAACTAAATCAAGAAAAAAAAGAAGAAATCCATCAATCTCAGTTAACCTTCTTTACGAGTATCTCTCATGATTTTCGAACGCCACTCTCATTGATTAGCGCCGCTGTTGATAAGTTAAGGGAAGAAGGTTTAAAAGAATATTATTATCGGATTTTAAGTGGGAACACAAAGCGTTTATTGGGGCTTGTTACTGAATTGATGGATTTTAGGAAGATTGAAAGTGATAAAATGCCACTTCAGGTAACGAAATCGGATATCAATAATTTAGTGAACATCTTTGCCTTTGATTTTAAAGATTACGCACTTCAGCATAGTATAAATTTTAAGATTGATCTCGATCCCAAAATACCGAAAGATATATATATCGATAAACACATCTTGGAAAAGGTAATTATGAACCTCTTAAATAATGCATTTAAGTTTACTAAGAATGATGGAACTATTTCGTTAAGCACCCATAGCAACAGAAGTGATTTCTATTCGGACTATTCTAACGCCGTTACCATAGGAGAGTCCAATCTGGAAGAGAATTGTTTTTGCATTGTTATAAGAGATACAGGTATCGGTATTTCTAACGAAGCGCTTCCACTGATTTTTGACTCTTATTATAAGGCAAAAACAGAGGATTTCACATCTGTTTTTGGAACGGGCATCGGATTGTTCATAATAAAAAACCTGGTTTTATTGCATAAAGGTGAAATAACCGTGTTTAGTGAGCAAGGAAAGGGCTCAGATATTATTGTCTGTTTTCCTTTGGATCCCAGTATATATGGTCCCGAAGACTTCCTAAGGATAGAGGCCTTGGAAGAAACCTCCTCTCCTGCGGTTTTGACTGAAGAATCTGCAACTAACGGACTTGAGTCTGAGGGATTTGTTGTTGAAAATTTTATCAAAGACAAAAAACGCATTCTTTTGGCTGAGGACAATGATGATCTACGACAAATGATTGCTGATTATTTATCTTCGGATTTTGAAATTATTGAAGCCGAAAATGGGCTGATAGCTTCAAACATTCTTAAAAAGACCCATGTAGATCTTATTGTTAGCGATATTATGATGCCCATAAAAGATGGGATCACATTTTGTAAAGAAGTAAAGGAGAACATGGAACATTCTCATATTCCATTTATTCTATTGACCGCAAAAGCCGGATTGGATAGTAAGTTGGAAGGCGCCGATTCTGGAGCCGATATCTATTTGGAAAAACCAATCGATTTCAATTTATTGCGATTATCCCTTCGAAATGTGTTTAACCAACAGCAGCAAATGCGCGAATATTATGCAAAGAACTTCTTTGCTGAAACGCATGAACTTACGACCAATAAAAGAGAAAGTGATTTTATGAGGAAGTTCATTGCTATTTTAGATGAAAATCTGGATAAGCCACAGATGGATGTTAATAAAATTGCTTCTGAACTTTCTATGAGTAGGAGTAAGCTCTACAATAAAATAAAGAGTATCACTGGCAATTCAATTATTGAGTTCATAAAAAGTTATCGCTTGCGCAAGGCCGCCAATTTAATTATTGATACTAACTTATCGATGCGGGAAATAATGATTATGATAGGAATCGAGAGTCAATCGTATTTTTCACGATCGTTTAAAAAAGAATTTGGCGAAACACCAACCAGTTTTGGAGCAAAGCACAAAAATTGAATTTAAAATGATGATCGGCTTGTTTCCATAAAATGATGATTATAGTGTTTCATTATTTCGTTAATTTCTTATAAACCTAGTATATATTATAGAAATACTCCTCCTTTTAGCCTAAATGATACCCACTTCAATTATATTAAATGGGTTTTCTTTGTTAAAATGAGTACCTGACCACGAAGGTTAAATTAGTTCTGAATAAATTTAAAGATAGAAAATTGAATAGGGAATATGATGCCATTGTTATCGGCACTGGAATTTCAGGTGGCTGGGCAGCTAAAGAATTGTGTGAGCAAGGACTTAAAACTTTGGTGCTTGAGCGCGGCAGAATGGTGAGCCACGGAGATTACCCCACCGCCACTAAAGACGTCTGGGAATTTGATTATCGTGGTAAGCCAAGTGCCGATTCCAATTCTAAGCAAAAAACTCAAAGTCGGACTGGTTTTGTTACCCAGGAAACAACGGCCCATTGGTTTGTAAACGATATCGAACACCCCTATAACGAAACCAAACGTTTTGATTGGATAAGAGGCTATCATGTTGGCGGCCGGTCACTAACCTGGGGTAGACAGGCATTGAGAATGAGTGACCTCGATTTTGAGGCCAATAAATTGGAAGGGATTGCCGTGGATTGGCCCATTCGTTATAGGGACATAGAACCTTGGTATACAAAAGTGGAGAAATTCATCGGTGTCTGCGGTGAGAATTTAGGATTGCCTCATTTGCCGGATGGTCATTTTTCGCCCGCCATGCCCTTAAATGAGGTGGAAAAGGACTTTCGGTATCAAATTTCCAAACATTATAAAGATAGATATTTAACTATGGGACGATTTGCCAATCTTACTGGTAATACACATCATATAGGGAGGTCAAATTGTGTATACAGAAATAGGTGTATGCGCGGCTGTCCGTTAGGTGCCTATTTTAGCAGCAACTCGTCCACTTTGCCCGCTGCGGAACGTACGGGCAATATGACAATAAGACCTTATTCGATAGTCTCTGAGATTCTATATGACGATACCAGCAAAAAAGCAACCGGAGTCAAAATAATTGATGCCGAAACTTACGAAACTCTGGAGTTTTCTGCTAAAGTCATTTTTTGTTGTGCGTCTACGGTGGGGACAACCAGCATTTTATTGCAATCAAAATCTGATAGATTTCCTAACGGATTGGGTAATGATAGTGGAGAATTGGGTCATAATTTAATGGACCACCATTTTCGAGTTGGGGCGTCTGGCACCACCACAAAATTTAAAAATGTACCCTATTCCAATAATCGTCCAGCAAGTTTTCACATTCCGCGATTTAGAAATTTAAATAGGAGTGAACCCCAATCCAATTTTTTAAGAGGCTATTCCTTTCAGGGTAGTGCCAGCAGAACTGATTGGCGAAGAGCCATCAAAGAACTGAGCTATGGCAAAGACTTTAAGGATGATCTCTTAAAACCTGGACCATGGCGTATAGGACTCACCGGTTTTGGTGAATGTTTGCCATATCATGAGAACAAAATGGCCTTAGATTATGACAAGAAAGACCAATGGGGCTTGCCAACCGTTACTTTTGATGCTGAATTTAAAGATAATGAATTGGAGATGCGAAAAGACATGCAAGAGGAAGCCATTAGAATGTTAAGGCTCGCTGGTTTTGAAGATGTCAAAGGATTTGATACGACGGCCTATTTAGGACATGCCATCCATGAGATGGGAACGGCCAGAATGGGACATGACCCTAAAACTTCGGTGTTGAACAGATTCAACCAAATTCACGCCGTCCCAAACGTATATGTCACTGATGGTTCCTGTATGACCTCTTCAGGAAACCAGAACCCCTCATTGACTTATATGGCTCTCACTGCAAGGGCAGTTGATCATGCGGTGAAACAGTTTAAAGATAACTTATGGTAATTATGGATAGAAGAACAGCCGTCAAAAACATTGCACTTTCATTGGGTTTGGTCGTTTCAGGTTCAACCATTTTAAGTGTTTTTAATGCTTGTACCACTGACAAAACTGTGGTATTGCCAGAATTTTTTAAGAAGTCTGATATATATGGTATTGAGGGATTGGTAGATATAATACTGCCTAAAACGTCAAGTATTGGAGCGAACGATTTAAATACTTCCCAATTTATTGATAAAATGTGCTATCATGTACTGTTGAAAAAGCAACAGGACGAAATTCGAATGGGGATTCAGGAGTTTTCAAAACGATTTGAAGAAATCACAAATAAACTCCCATCAAATGGAAATAGGGAAGATTATCAGCAGATGGTCGCCACGTATTTTGACGTTTCAGAAGAAAGAGAAAATGCTGTTTTTGAAATGTTGGAAAATGGTAGTGATAAGCTCGCAGAAAATGTCAAACCAGATTATTATTTATATGCGTTCCTAACCACTATTCGCGATTTGGGAATGCTCGGTTATTTTACCTCCCAAGTTGTTATGGAAGGTGACATAGAGGTTTAAAAATAGTACGCTGTGGTGTGTAAAATTTCCTTGAGTACAAAATAGCTTTCCAGTACGCCTATATTATCAATTTTTGAGAGTTTTGACCGAATAAATTCGTGATAGGCATCTAAACTTTCAAGGTTGATTTTTAAAAAGAAATCCACTTTCCCAGCCATATGATAACACTCCTGAACTTCTTTCAGTTCTTTGATCTGTTGATCAAATTTATCAATAAAACCTTCATTATGATAACGAAGAGACACCATGCAGATCGCGGTGATTGGTCTGCCTATCAACTTTTTATCAAGAAGTGCCACATTTCTTTTGATGTAGCCCTTTTTTTCCAATCTACGAATACGTTCGTAGACGGGCGACGCTGATAAGTGCAGCGTATCGGCAATTTCTTTTGTTGTTTTTTTGGAATCATGTTGGAGAATTCTCAAAATTTTCAAATCAGTTTCATCAAGCTTTTCCATAAAAGAAGATTTGGTTGTTTTTCAATAGCCTATTGGTTGTAAAAAGTGTTTTTGCCTTTAAATAAAGGTTTGAAAGATAAAATTACTTATTATTTATACAATCTAAGATAATTAAACTGACTTTGTGCAATTTTATATAGATTTGATCTGTTGTTAATTTTATTTGATTATGCATACCGAAAAAATCTTGATTATAGGGGCAAACGGCCAACTGGGAACCGTGCTTACTCAGCGTCTACAAGAAAAGTGGGGTTTAAAAAATGTAATAGCCTCAGATATATATCCAAGTGATCAGCTTAATGGGAAATTCGAAATTCTTGATGCGACAAATTTTGATGGAGTACAAAAGATTGTAAAGCATTATAGGATTACACAAATCTATCATTTAGCGGCAGTTTTATCTGCTAATGGTGAAAAGGATCCTTTAAAAACCTGGAATATAAATATGACAACGCTTTTTAATGTGTTGGAGACTTCAAGATTAAATTCTGTTGGGAAAGTGTTTTTTCCAAGTTCTATTGCTGTATTTGGTGACAATGTACAAAAAGAGCTAACGCCGCAATATAGCATTCTAACACCTTCTACCGTTTATGGAATGAGTAAAGTTGCGGGTGAGAACTGGGTAAGTTATTATCATGAAAAGTATGGCTTAGATGTTCGGTCCATACGTTATCCAGGAGTCATTGGGTATCAATCCTTACCAGGAGGGGGAACTACTGATTATGCGGTGGAGATATATCATAAGGCAATGAACAATGAGCCCTTTGAATGTTTCCTGAAAAACACTGCGACCTTACCAATGATCTACATGGAGGACGCTATTAGGGCAACTATAGAACTTATGGATGCGCCCAAGACAAATATTACCGTAAGATCGTCCTACAATCTTGCAGGAATGAGTTTTAGCCCAATGCAAATTGCAAAAACGATTCAAAAATTATATCCAGATTTTAAAATTGCCTATAAACCAGATTTTAGACAGGAGATTGCCGATTCATGGCCGCAAAGTATTGATGATTCTTGCGCTAGAAAGGATTGGAATTGGATGCCCAATTATAACTTGGAATCAATGACGGAAGACATGATTAGAAATTTAAAGCTAAGGGAAGAATGTTTTGTTTAGTAGGGCATTTGAGAACAAAGTAATGTAACGACCATTGAATCCAATATTCACCCTTAGAAAATCTAAGTCTTGTTGACTGAACAAATCAATAAGATTTTATTTTTGGATTTTACCTTGTATAGATATTCATTGATGGTTATCAAAAATGATGTCAATACAGGAAATGGTTATGTATGGATATCAATGTCCAAAAGTCAAATAGATTGCCATGTTCTAAAATGTCCTTACCATAAGCTTGTAATAATTCAATTAGGTTTTAATGTTATTCACCATTATGCTGAACCTAATTTATTTTACTAAGTCAATATGCGATCGATTATTACTTGATTAATATTGGGCATGACTCGGTGAGTAAATCCATCTAATAATTTACGCACCTAATCCCTCACCGAATATTTGAAATTAACTAAATTTGATTGATTTTGAGAAAAAAGTTAACAACCCGAAAATATAACGGTATTTGGTGTCATTTAATGCAAACGTTGTGGAGTCAACGGGTTCAGAACCATTGATATTATCTCTATTCAGTAATATATACAAAAAAACCCTGCAATCAATTGATTATCAGGGTTTTAGCGGAGAAAGAGGGATTCGAACCCCCGGAGGTATGACCCTCAACAGTTTTCAAGACTGCCGCATTCGACCGCTCTGCCATTTCTCCAGTGTCGCTGCGCTTGCCCGAATAAGCAAATTATGTTTGCTTAGGTGGGTGCAAATATAGAACCCTTTTTTAATTCTTTCAAGTAAAATCACAACTTTTTAAAAAATAAAATCGGCCATAGAATTAATTTATCGAAATGGCTTAAAATTGACGTCGGCAACCCTTATTTTTGCAGCAATCTGAAACCAATACTAATGAGCATTATAGAGAGTTTAAAATGGCGCTATGCCACCAAAAAATTTGATCCCAATAAGGTTCTGACCACAGATAAACTGCATACACTCAAGCAGGCCTTTAATCTGACGGCGACATCGTTCGGGTTGCAGACCATTTCTTTGCTTATCGTTAAAGACGAAGTTTTGAGAAATCAATTGTTGGAAGCGGCCTATAACCAACGCCAAATCGTCGATGCTTCGCATTTATTGGTGCTTTGTGTCAGAAAAACAATCAAGGACGATGATGTGGACGATTTGTTTGATAATGTCAGCCAATTAAGGAACACCCCAGAAACCATTCTTGAGCCATATCGAAACAATCTGAAATCCATTATGGAAAATATGACTTTGGAAGAACAGCAGGAATGGTCCATTAGACAAGTTTATATAGCCATTGGCAACCTAATGACGGTCTGTGCTGTAGAGCGCATCGATTCCTGTCCTATGGAAGGTTTTGACCGTGCACGCTTTGATGAGATTTTAAAACTTGATGAGAAACATCTCACATCGACTTTGTTGCTACCTGTGGGATATCGCGCAGAGGATGATATGTTTTCAGGCTTTAAAAAAGTGAGAAAAGAGTTGAAACATAGTATCATCGAAATGTAAAACACTCACTGAAGATGGTTTTAAACGATGTTCTTAGTCGGGAATTTTATTTCCATTCGCCTGATAATCTTCTCCCATTCCTGAGACATACCCCTTAAAAAGCTGATTTTCAAAATTACCAATAATATCAAACTCAGCCCCCTGAACCAAAAAACCCGCTGAAAGTTTACTGTCCATAATTTTTACATCATAAAGATCAAATGTGCCCACGTCAGAATTGACACGTCCAGAATATGCACCTTCCGTGTTTTTTGTAATTGTCATTGTGGCTGAAACATTGCCTTGTGGTGTATCTTCAATCAACAAGCTCCAAGCACCGATATAAGGATCAACCTTTACGGCACTTTTACTAGAACCACAATTGGTTATGAGTAGAGAAGAAAATAAAACGAATAATACATACGATTTTTTCATGGCAAGAATGGATTTTATAATCTAAATTATTAGTGTCCGGTAAAAATACAAAAGCTAATAAACCCATTTAAAACAAAGGGTTTCACGAGATTTTTAAAATAACACCTTACTTTTTAGAAACTATTTCTATAGAGAATGATTGGACAATTTTAATTAAACACTAGGTATTGGTCAATTAGTTACAATCAAGTCTATATTCTTTATTCTATAAGCGCAGCGGTCTTGATTCATTATCAGACAACAATGAATATAAATATACAAAATCTCAATGTTCCCGATTGATTTTTATGTTTAAATCGCGATTATTAATTCATATCATTCACTTTTTGCTTGAACATATATATTGTAAATTTGAATTCTCAATTTATTAATGAATAGATAATTATGCCAGGATTTGAATTATTTGGAAATGCGGAACGCAAAGAAGTCAATGATGTTTTGGAAAACGGTGTGTTGATGCGTTACGGATTTGACGGAATGCGCAACGGACATTGGAAAGCAAAGGAATTGGAATCCGAATTGCAATCGGCCTTCAAATCAAAACATGTACAATTGGTATCCAGTGGAACCGCAGCAGTATCGGTTGCTTTGGCGGTAGCAGGAATTGGAGCAGGGGATGAGGTCATTATGCCATCGTTTACCTTCGTAGCCAGTTTTGAAGCTATTATGATGATGGGAGCCATCCCCGTTTTGGTGGATATTGATGATACTTTGACTTTGGATCCGAAGGCTGTTGAAAAAGCAATTTCGTCCAAAACCAAAGCTATCATGGTCGTGCACATGTGCGGCAGTATGGGCGATATGGATGCCTTACAAAGTATTTGCGATGCGCATAATCTAGTCCTGATTGAAGATGCCTGTCAGGCTATCGGCGGTACTTATAAAGGAAAACCCTTGGGCAGTGTTGGTGACTTGGGCTGTTTTTCATTCGATTTTGTTAAAACCATTACTTGTGGCGAAGGTGGTGCCGTCATCACCGACAATGAGCAATACTATATTAATGCCGACCATTATTCGGATCATGGCCATGATCATATAGGGAATGATAGAGGTGCTGAAGATCATCCATTTATGGGCTATAACTTTAGAATTTCAGAGCTCCATGCTGCGGTTGGTTTGGCACAGGTAAGACGCTTGCCCGATTTCCTAACTATCCAACAAAAAAACTACACCATAATCAGAGATGCGCTTTCTGAAATTCCCGAAATCACTTTTAGAACGGTTCCAGATGGTGGCGAAGAAAACTATGGCTTTTTGAACTTTTTTCTTCCCGATTTGGAAATTGCACGTAAAGCTTCCAAGAACTTGAAAGAGGCCAGCGTAGACGGTTGTTTCCATTATTATGACAACAATTGGCATTATATCAGAAAATGGGACCATTTAAAGAACCTAAAAACCCTATACCCAATTTCAGAGCAAGTAAAAACAGGTCTCAAATATCTTCAAACAAAAACCTTTGAGCAATCTGATCATTTTATTGGACGGAATATTTCATGTCTGATCAAATTATCTTGGACAGAAAAAGCAGTGAAGACACGTGCAGAAGCCATGGTGAAAGCAATTACTTCAGCTATTGAAAAATAATGACAAACATTTTAGGGTTAAGAAAATATTTTTTAATAAGATAAAGCATCCCGATTAGTTGATAGTGCACCAATATAAACCGCAATGGAATGGAAGTCCATGGTTTTATATTGACAGATTGAAAGTCTGCTTTGTGTAACGGTTGAAGATGTGAAAATATATATTATTCTTTTTTTCGATTGCAATCGGGACATGTTTAAGTTTATCATAGAAACTTCTGTACAGCAAATCCATTGATGTCTCCGACTTAAAACAGGGATTTACTTTGCAAAAGTAAGGACCGATAACGGAGAAGACACTAAAAAGATAGTAAAAGAATAGTCTTATTAGAGCTGTTGTTCTAAATCCTTTTTTTGAATGGTCATTTAAAATATAATTTTAGAATCTTAATTATCTGTCTTCAGTCCGAGATGTAGTTGATGGCATACAGCTTAAATATTATTTGGGCATGTCTTTAAAAAAATGTAAATTGGTAAGAATAAACGACTTATTCATCTTCTAAGTTTACGAAGAGATTTGCACGTTTATTTTTTGACCGCTGTCCCTCATTTAGCAATGACTTAAAAAAATCAAATTCCCTTAGGCATGACGATGCTGTATTTTTTATAATGAAAGTCGTAAAATAGTTTCTACTTATATTTTGGTATTATCATTGACAATTGATTCGATTTTAGATGCTCACATCTATTATTGATTCATTGTATAACTATATGTTAAACCATTCTAAAAACGATAATTATGAAACAATTTTTACTTTTTCCAACATTTATGTTGTGCTTGTTAATGTCCTTCTCTGGATATTCCCAATATAAAATTGATGAGCAACGGATTTACACATGGGAGGATGGTTCTCCCGATTGGGATCATGAAGCGACTCTGGATTATACTTACGAGAATGAAGGCGACAAAGAAACAAGCTTACTCACCTTAGCCATGCCCGGTTCGACGAACATCACGAAATTGGACAAACAATATAATGCCAACAACGATATTATTTCTTCGGTAATGCAATTTTGGGATGACACCAATCTTCAATGGCAAGATATTTCCAAAACGGATTATGAATATGATGGTGCCAATAATTTGATTGTTGAGACTTCTCAGAGCAATAACTTTGGTACAACGCCGTATTCAAATAGTCAAAGAATCCTATATACCTATTCCGATGGGAATGTGAGTTCTGAAATCAGCCAAAATTGGAATTCCGTAACCAGCGCATGGGTTAATAACGAGAGAGATTTATACGAGTATTCAGGTTCTGATATGACCAAGCATACAGAGCAAAAATGGGAGGCTGGCCAATGGGTGAATGAGGAGCAAACAGAAATGGCCTACGAATCTGCAGGAAAACTATCACAAATTATTATCAAGGAGTGGAACTCTGGGATTAATGACTGGGAATTTGACGAAAGGGTGACCTATAATTATAATGGGAACCTAATGACAGAGGCCGTTGGAGATGATTATATTGGAGGGGCATGGGTTTTGGATCACAGAACACAACTGACCTATGAAAATGGATCGCCAACGGTGATCATATATCAAGAAAGAAGAGGTAACGATTGGGAGAATCAAGATCGCCAATTATATACCTACGATGCCAATGGAAATAATACAATCCTTATTGCTGAGGAGTGGGATAATACGGGAATGGAATGGGAACTCGAAAGTAAAATTGAAACTGATTATTCCTTGGTACTTCCTTTTGTCTTGGATTTAGAATCTTTTGATACGGAAAGCTTTAAGGTGTTTCCCAATCCTGCTTCCGATGTGATCCATGTATCTTATTTCCAGCCCATAGAAAAAATGGAACTCTATGATGTTTTAGGGAAAAAAGTAACCTCTTCCTTAAGCATGAGTCAACTAAATGTTGAAAGCATAACAGCAGGAATGTATGTGCTGAAAGTGTATGATAAAAACTCAAGCACAACGAGAAAAATAATGATCAAATAGTATCCAGAAATTACTTCAAAGAAGAAGTATAGGGTCAAATTATATATTTACCCACGAGTTCAAAAAAAAAGGATTTAGAGCTGTTGTTCTAAATCCTTTTTCTATTTGAAATTTATTGGTCGTTGCTATAAATAGATATTAAAGCCATTAAACGCTATGGTTTTTTAGTCTTAATTCTTAATAACTCACATGATCCACGATTTCCAATCCATAGCCAATAATTCCAACACGTTTGGTGTGTTCACTATTGGACATCAGCAATAATTTATGGATGTTGAGGTCGTGCAGAATTTGCGCTCCAATTCCAAAATCCCTGTTATCCATGACAATAGTTGGTGCCTTGATGACATCAGTATGATTCTGTTCTTGTTTTAAGGTTTTAAGGCGGTTGAGCAGATCGGTAGATTGATGCTGCTGATTGATAAACAGGATGGCGCCCTTGCCGTCGTCGTTGATCAACTTGAACATATCATCCAGTTTTTTATCAGCGTTGTTGGTCAGCGTCCCCAAGATATCATTATTGACCAAAGTAGAGTTCACTCTGGTCAAAACTGGTTCATTGATTTCCCAAGCACCTTTGGTCAGGGCAATATGTACTTGATTATTTGTAGTTTGCTGATAGGCTCTTAGTCTAAACTTCCCAAAACGGGTGACAATCTCAAAATCCTCTTTCTTTTCAATCAAAGAGTCGTGCTGCATTCTATAAGCTACCAAATCTTCGATGGATACAATCTTGACGTCAAATTTCTCGGCAACCTTCATAAGCTCAGGCAGTCTAGCCATGGTGCCATCATCATTCATGATTTCAACAATCACACCAGCTGGCTGTAATCCCGCTAAGCGTGCAAAATCTATGGCAGCTTCGGTATGCCCGGTACGTCTTAATACGCCACCTTGCTTAGCAACCAATGGAAAAATATGTCCTGGACGTCCCAATTCAAAAGGTTTGGTCTCCGGATTGATCAAAGCTTGTACTGTTTTTGCTCGGTCACTGGCCGAAATTCCCGTGGTCACACCATTGCCACGCAAATCGACCGAAACTGTAAATGCAGTTTCCATAGGGTCTGTATTATTGTGGACCATAGGGTTTAACTCCAATTCCTTACAGCGTTTTTCTGTAAGTGGTGTGCAAATCAATCCACGACCGTGAGTGGCCATAAAATTGATCATTTCTGGAGTCACCATTTCTGCTGCAGCTACAAAATCGCCTTCATTTTCTCTGTCGGCATCGTCAACAACAATAATGACTTTTCCATTCTTAATATCCTCAATGGCCTCTTCAATGGTATTTAACGTTATAGTTGGCATATAGGTGCTTGTTGTCATTTTTTTTGAAATTATATGCAAAGATATGGCTTATTTTACATTTAGGATACAACTTTTGTCCAAGTCTTCCTTGATCTTGTTCTTGAGAAGAAAGTGGGAAGCACCATAAAAAGGAAAAGCAATTAACATTAATATTGGGTCTAAGCCTTTTGCCTTGAATCCAATGTTTTTGTAGAAAACAGTGGTTTTGACCCAAGTGACAATATAGTAAAGCAGATAGATGATAAAGGAAATAATACTTAAATCTATTGCAGCCGAAGCGAATTCCGGGAATTTATTGTTTTTAAAAACTAAATGTAAAATGAGAAGAACCACCCCGATAATATAGAAAATAAAAGCAAATTTCGAATAGTCAACGGCGTCCTTAGCGTCTTTATTTGAGGTAATATAGGCATCATTTATGAGGACCCCTTGTTTTTGAAGATCTTCAATAGTTTGCTCACGCTTTAACAACTGATTCATAGCGAAAGGCTTGATGCTTTGATCAAAATTGAGATCGTCATGGTTCTTGATGATGTTGATCAGCTTTTCATTGTTATAATCATTTAAGAAGCTATACTGAACGAGTTCGCCATCAATCATGACCGAGTTTTTTGGACGGAGATTGAGGAATTTCTTGATGGGATTGAGATAACTATCAAAATCGAATAGGCCTTTATCGTTGGTGGCACGCGTGGTTAGATAGATGCCCAATGGCAACATGATCAATGTGGAGAGCCAAGTAGCTAAAATCGGATTTAATGTACCATCTTCTGAACTGTTTTTTGCAAAAATTCCTATAAAATGATAAGTAAGGAACAAAAGAATGGCAACGACCAATGGTAAACCAATCCCACCTTTTCTGATCAAGGCTCCTAATGGTGCACCTACAAAAAAGAGAATAAAACAAGCGAAGCCCAAAACGTATTTTTCGTGCAGTGCTATAAGATGCTTGTTCAGATTTTTGTCCGAAATCTCCAGAAACTGTTCCTTTGTAGAGATAATTTGGGTCGTACTGCTAATGGTGTTCAATGACAAATTCACAAGTTGCAATTTGCCTTTGGTCTCAAAAAGGTCGAGGACATTCCCTTTAAAAATACTATCCGTTTCTGGTGTAATATTATTATTTAAAGAGTTTATTGAGGTTCTACTATATAAGGTTTCGGCGAGATTTTTGTATTCATCTGATTTGTTTCTGTAAAGACTGTCAATGGTGTAGTTGAGATCTCCAACATCAAGCATATTATATCTGTCCGTATAGCTTTTTTCGCCTAAATCCACATCATTTAAAGCTTCCAAATCGATATTCATGGTATAGGTGTCAAAATAACTTTTGGCATGTGGCTTCTTCTGAATTTCCTTTGGATTTTTACTGTATATTTCTTCGTAGTAGTTACCGTTGAATAACACCAGTTGAAGAATATTTGAAGTGGTACTGCTTATGAGCTCTCCAGATTCGGCTATAATGACGAGGTGATTGCCAGGACGATTATTTTTACGCTGGTGCATAATCACATTGGAAAGATACTGACCGCGATCGCCACTTTTTTTCTCGACCTTGATATTAAAATCGCCTATTTCATTAAACTGCCCTTCGGCAATGGCCATTTGCGGTTTGAGCTTAGCAATATTTTTTCTCAGATTATAGGCGTTGTATTCCGCCCAGGGAATAACATTATTCGCAAACAAAAATGTAGTGACAGAAAGTAATACGATGAAAACACTCAAGCCTCTCATGGCGCGTTGCAATGAAATACCTGTAGATTTCATAGCCGCAAACTCATAGTTTTCAGCAAAAGTTCCAAAAACCATAATGGAGACCAATAGAATGGTTAGTGGTAAGATTAGTGGAATAAGGGTAGGGGTGATGTAAAGTAAGAATTTGAAGATGGTATCAATATCGAGATCCTTCCCGGCCAACTCGGAAATATACAACCAAACGGCCTGTAAAACAAAAATGAGCATGAGTATAACAAACACGCTCAAAAAAGTTTTTAAGTAGGTCTTAAGTATGTACCTATCCAGTATTTTCATAAAATTGACGCCTTATCTAATCGAGCTTATTGATGTAATAGCCTTTGTATTTATTAGCATCAAAAGTAAATAAGGTTTTTGAAATAGGCTCATTAGTTTTAAAACTATTTACAGTTAAGGTGGTTTGGGTGCCGTTTTTACCTATCTCTATAAGATTGTAAATATGTTTGGTCTGCGCGTCAATACCCAACAGGACTTGCTTGATTTCAGAATTGCTGTCAATTGGTGTCAGTTTTACATACTGAATTTTTCGACCACTGACATTTTGAACGATATCCATGGCATAATTGTAGCCATTTTGGTAAAACGATAACATTTTGCTTGGGGTAATGGTGTTTTCGTCTTCTGTGTTGTTCTTTGAGATGGTCACTTCTTCATCTTCAGGACTAATAGTATAAAGTGTCTTGCCGTCGTAAATACGGGTAACCCCAAGGATGTTTAAAAGGTATTTTTCACCCTCAATGATGACATCACCACGTGTTTCTTGATTAATGTTCTCACTGGTGTTTCTTAAGACATATTTGAAATCAATGCTGATGTTATTATAACCTTTTACTTTAGCATTCACTTCGTTTAACAAGGTCTTTGCTTTCTCTGCATCTTGCGCATAAGTTGAGAATGATAATAAGACAATGGCTAATACAAATAATTTTTTCATTATTAAGTTTTTTGTTAATTCTGTTTATAGAATTGCTGTTTTATCGGCTTCAAATTTAGTTAAAACTATGTACTTTAGAACATCTCATTTTAGTTTCTGAAAATTTCCAAAATGAATCCGTCCCTTAGATTGGTCAATTTGCACTCAACCTTGCTTTGGTACAACTATTATGATATTTCATTTGCTAAAAGTTGATCTAAAGCCACAAGATCAGGCACAAGTACCTGTCTAGCCTTACTGCCTTCAAATTGGCCAACAATACCAGCAGCTTCCAATTGATCAATCAATCGACCAGCTCTATTATAACCAAGCTTTAATTTTCTTTGCAATAGTGAGGCAGATCCTTGTTGTGCGGTGACGATGACTTCAGCAGCTTCTCTAAACAATTTATCTCTGTCGGATATGTCTACATCAAGACTTGTGCCACTTTCCTCACCAACATATTCGGGTAAAAGATAAGCATCTGGATAGGCTTTCTGTCCGCCAATAAATTCGGTTATCACTTCTACTTCAGGAGTATCTACAAAGGCACATTGGATCCTGGTCAATTCATTCCCTTGGGTATAGAGCATATCTCCACGTCCAATTAATTGATCGGCTCCAGAACTGTCCAAAATTGTTCGGGAATCAATCTTGGAAGTCACCCTAAAAGCAATTCTTGCCGGGAAATTGGCCTTGATGATCCCTGTAATAACGTTTACAGAAGGTCTTTGCGTCGCAATGATCAAATGGATGCCAATAGCACGGGCCAATTGCGCCAAACGTGCAATCGGTGTTTCCACTTCTTTGCCAGCAGTCATGATCAAATCTGCAAACTCATCCACCACCAAGACAATATAGGGTAAGAACTGATGCCCTTCGTTAGGATTTAGTTTACGAGCCTTAAACTTGTCGTTGTATTCTTTAATGTTACGACAAAGCGCATTTTTCAACATTTCATAACGGTTGTCCATCTCAATACACAAGGAATTTAAGGTATTGATGACCTTGGTGTTGTCCGTAATGATCGCTTCCTCGCTATCCGGTAATTTGGCTAAGTAATGGCGTTCTATCTTATTGAATAAGGTCAGTTCCACTTTTTTGGGATCCACCAGAACAAACTTCACTTCTGCAGGATGTTTTTTGTAAAGCAACGATGTCAAAACAGCATTTAACCCGACCGATTTTCCTTGACCGGTCGCACCCGCCATTAATAGATGGGGCATTTTCGCCAAATCGACAACAAAGGTTTCATTGCTGATGGTTTTGCCAAAAGCAATTGGCAATTCCATTTCTGATTTTTGGAATTTCTGAGAGGCAATTACCGAACGCATCGATACAATCGTTGAGTTCTTGTTGGGCACCTCAATACCAATCGTTCCCTTTCCAGGAATAGGCGCAATAATACGGATGCCCAAAGCTGCCAAAGAGAGGGCGATATCATCTTCTAAGTTTTTAATTTTAGAAATACGAACTCCAGCGTTAGGAACAATTTCATACAAGGTTACTGTAGGACCGATGGTTGCCTTGATATTGCTGATGCCAATATTGTAATTGTTTAAGGTCTCAACAATTCGGTTTTTGTTTTCTTCAAGCTCATCTTGATCAATGGTGATGCCTTCAGAATCATATTTTTTCAATAGGTCCAATGGCGGGAATTGGTATTTGCTCAACTCTAATGTCGGATCAAATTGGCCAAAATCGGCCACCAATTTATTTGAGAGATTATCACTTTCAGAAACCTCTTCAACAACATGTTCAACTTCCATGGCCAATTCTTCTTCCTCAATTATTGGAGGAACTTCAATGTTAAGACTTGGACTTTTAGCAGGTTCAGCTTTGGCTTTTTTAATTGGCGGAACGTCCTGCTTGGAAGGCTTCAAATTAAAAGCAGCCTTGATATCTTCGGCTTCAGCAGTTAAGTCATTATCTAAAGTAGCGTAAGATTCTGAAGGTTCCACTGTGCTTTTAAAATCTTCTTTAATATCTTTTTTGGCCGATTTGAAAAAGCTGACAATAGAGTCACCAGTTACCCTAAATCTGATGGCAGCATAAATGATCATTCCAAAAAAGAGCAGGAGGGCGGTACCAATAATTCCAATATAATCCTGAAAAAAGGAATTCATTTCAAATCCGATCGTACCACCAAGAGCATCATATTTATGGGTGAAAAATCCAAAGAAAACAGATAGCCATATGGCAATCAGTGTTCCCCATATCCAGTGGCTTCTGAGTTTGGCTTTGTTGATATTTAAGGTAACATAGATTCCAGACAGAAATATTAATCCAGCAAAAATAAAAGAGGAGACACCAAAACCTTTCATAATGAAAAAGTCGCTCACCCAAGCACCAAGTTTATTAAGCCAATTTTCAGCAACCACTTCTCTGGTACCTATTTCAGTAAGCGTACTCTGATCTGCTTTTCCAGTAAAAAAGAAGGAAAGAAAGGCAATAAATAATAAAACACCAAGAATCATCAACAAGCTTCCAAAAATGAGTTTTTGTTGACTTGATAGTTTGAGATTTGGTTTTTTTATTTTTTTTGTGGTACTGCTTTTAGCTTTGATTTTCTTCTTCGCCATTGTTAACTTTCCGTGACCACGGAAATCTGTTGATTTTTAATTGGATTACTAAAATACGTTAGAATTATTTGCTTTTATAAAGAAACAAAAATACAAATTACTAACGTTAAACCTATCGGAATTAGTATTAAAAAAGCTTGGGATAATAAATGATTGCAGCCACAATGACGGCTGATATTGCTGCTATAAATACGGCACCTGCAGCAACATCTTTGATTCGTCCAATACTAGAATGGCGTTCTGGGTGAATAAAGTCTGCTATGTACTCAATAGAGGTGTTGAGGCCTTCAATACTCATGACCAAGCCAATCATAGCTACCTGAAATAGCCATTCAGTAGTGGAGATTTCAAAGTAGAACCCAGCAATAGTAACCACAATGGCGATTACAAACTGAATTTTGATACTAGCTTCCGTTCGAAGTAAAATCAGCGCACCTTTGAATGCCCACCCTACACTTTTTAAGCGATTGACCAGGAACGAATCTTTTTTTTTGGACATAAAAAAGTTATGAAATCGATTTTAATGCTGCTTCGTAATCAGGTTCATCAGTTATTTCAGAAACTTGCTCAGTGTAGATGACTTCAGCTTTGTCGTTTAGCACTACAACACATCTTGAATGCAAACCTTCCATTGGACCGTCAACAAAGGTCAGGCCGTAGTTCTTGCCAAAATTACCATCTCTAAAGTCAGATAAGCTCTCTACATTGTCTATACCTTCCGCCGCACAGAAACGTGCGAAAGCAAATGGTAAATCTTTAGAAATACAAAGTACTTTGGTGTTGTCAAGTTGTGACGCTTTTTCGTTAAAAGTTCTAACAGATTGTGCACAAACACCAGTGTCCACGCTAGGGAAAATGTTTAATACAACATTATGACCCAAATAATTATTAAGCGATTTTGAAGAGAGATCAGTTGCGGTTAATCTGAAGTTTGGAGCATCAGCTCCTATTTTTGGAAGTTCACCAAATGTTGTTACTGGATTACCTTTAAATGTTACAGTTGCCATAATATATGATGTTTATTGTGAGATGTTAAAATTAAGAATTATTTAGTGCTTTGTCTATTAATAAGAACATAATATTTTTTGAACATTCAGTTAATGAAATCGACTGTTCAAAGTCGTATATTGTTTAGAATCATCTAAAAAACATCAACTCATATTTTCCACTAAAAATAATTCAAAACTATTTTATTTAATTAGTATTCAAATAGATAGTCTTGAATATAATCAAAACTTGAATGAATAACGAATAATTGATGACTGAAATTGATTCCCGCGAATGGATTTTAATTAGTGAAACTCACTTTTTTAAAAATAGCGAAGCCAATGCATTCAGAATTGATAGTTATCCCGATAGTATCGGGATAATCGGCTTTTCAGGGGAATCTTCGGGTTTAATTCCCCGAGGTTCTTGATTTTAGACGCTTTAAGTCCTATCGCAATTCCGCACCGAGTTGCTCTTCAAAATTGGATTTCAGTTTTTGCATGATCTTATCCACCTGCTTATCTGTAAGTGTGCTATGTTCGTCTTGGAATTTAAAACTTACTGCATAACTTTTTTTGCCTTTTGGTAGTTTTTCTCCCTGATAAACATCAAACAGATCGACGTCCTTTAGCAATCGTTTTTCTGTTTTATTGGCGATGGTGTCAATGGCTTCAAAAGTTACCTTGTCATCTATCAAGAGTGCAAAATCACGTCTGGTTGACGGGTATTTGGGCAACTCCTTAAAGTTTATATTATTATGTTTTGCCATATCGATCACATGGTCCCAATTAAAATCAGCATACAGTACATCTTGCGAGATGTCAAAATGCTTCATGATCTTTTTGTTGACCAATCCAAAATCTACTAAAGTCTTTTTTCCCATCCGTAAACTGATGCCTTCACTGAAAACATCATTTTCAATAGGAGAAACAGAAATTCGGTTCAGGCCTAATCGCTCTAAAACAGCAGTGATAACTCCTTTTAAATAAAAGAAATTGCTCGGTTGTTGATTGGTATTCCAGCGTTCAGCATCTTTGTTGCCAGTTACAAAAAGTGCTAAATGTTTATTTTCAATATACTTATCGCCGTGGCTATGGTAAGTTTTTCCAAATTCAAACAGTTTTATGTCCGAACGCCTTCTATTGATATTTCTATTTATGGCTTCAAGTCCTGAGAACAACAAACTCTGGCGCATCACACTTAAGTCATGGCTCAATGGGTTTAACATGATCACATTGTGCTCTTCTTTTAAATCAACGCTCAACTTCGCATAAGCAGGAGTAGTCAAGGAATTTGATAAAATCTCATAAAAACCTTGTGCGGCCAATTGGTTGCCCGTCACATTCTGAAGTTTAAAATCTTCAAAACGGGACGTTGGAGAGATGGAAGCATTCAGTTTTTCGGTAAAATTGATATTGTTGTAGCCATAGATTCGTAAGACCTCCTCAATGACATCGGCCTCACGAACCACGTCATTTCTATAGGCTGGTACCATTAATCCCAAGCCGGTTTCAGTAACATTGTTGACTTTGATATCCAAAGACATCAAGATGCTCTTGATAATGTCTTTTGGGATTTCTTCGCCAATTAGTTTTTCTGCATTGGCAAAGCTGAAGTGCACTGGAGAATCTTCGATTTTTTTAGGATAGAAGTCCACGAGATTATTGGTGACATAACCTCCAGCTATTTCTTGTATCAATAAAGCAGCACGTTTTAAGGCGTATTCTGTAATATTCGGATCAACGCCACGTTCAAATCTAAATGAGGCATCGGTATTTAGTCCATGTCTTTTGGCAGATTTCCGAACGGTTATCGGATTGAAATACGCACTTTCCAGGAAAATGCTCGTAGTGTGTTCCGTAACCCCTGAGTTTTCGCCACCAAAAACACCTGCAATACACATAGGTTTTACGGCATCACAAATCATTAGATCTTCTTCATGTAATTCACGTTCAACACCATCTAAGGTTGTGAATTTCGTTCCTTTTGGTAGTGTTTTTACAATAATTTTTTTGCCTTCAATTTTATTGGCATCAAAAGCATGCAAAGGCTGTCCAAGCTCATGAAGAACGTAATTGGTGATGTCAACAATATTGTTTTTTGGAGCGATTCCAATCGCTTTAAGTCTGTTTTGCAACCAAGTTGGTGAGGTGTCAACTTTCACATCTGAAATGGTGACGCCACAATAGCGAGGTGATAATTCTTTGTTTAGGACCTCAACACCAATTTTCAAAGTTCCTTGATCGACTCTAAATGCACTCACTGAAGGTGTGATCAATTCCACGTGCATGTTTTTTTGTAAAAGTCCAGCTTTGAGATCTCTTGCAGTCCCGAAATGGCTCATGGCATCGGCTCTGTTTGGGGTCAGTCCAATTTCAAAAACATGATCATTTTCAACTTCATAAATATCGGCTACTAAAGTGCCAACAGATAGGTCATTGTCAAGCACCAAAATCCCGTCGTGAGATGCACCAAGACCTAATTCATCTTCGGCACAGATCATTCCATGGCTTTCTTCGCCTCTTATCTTTCCCTTTTTAATGGTCCAGGCTTCTCCTTCTGCAGTGTATAGCGTTGTTCCAATGGTTGCCACAGGTACCTTTTGGCCGGCTGCTACGTTAGGTGCGCCACAGACAATTTGTAGAGGTGTTCCTGAACCAATGTTTACCGTGGTCACTTTAAGACGATCAGCATTCGGATGTTGTACACAGGTGAGTACTTCGCCAACCACGATACCTTCCAATGCACCTTTGATAGATTGAAATGGCTGTATGCCTTCAACTTCAAGACCCAAGTCAGTAAGGAGCTCGCCTGTTTGCTCAGGAGTCCAATCAATATTAACAAATTGCTTTAACCAATTATATGAAATCTTCATTTTATGAGTGTTATGCTACAGGGTGATGTTTCGTATTCCTTTTTCTTGAGATTGAAATAATCTACATGCATCCCAATGTTCCGTCTTATTTTCAAATTCGGGGTAAAGATAATAATAGTATATAGTTATAGAAATTGTAAATAATTTTATTTTGAATGATTTTAGTTTTATTTTAACCCTCAATTAAAAGTCCCAATTATATTATGAAGATTGTTCTCTTTATTTTGTCTGTTTTCACTCTGTTTTCCTGTAATAAGGATTATTCAACAAAAATGCAACGTGGGCACTGGTTGGGTGAGCTACAGGTCAATGACACTGAAAACCTGCCTTTCAATTTTGAGGTTACTGCAGATAACAGTTTGAAGATTCTCAATGGAGAAGAAGTCATCTTAGTGGATGATGTGACCTATAAAAACGATTCTATCTTTATTAAGATGCCAGTTTTTGAAGGGTATTTTGCTGTAAAACTTACAAAAGAAGGCATGGAAGGCAATTTTATCAATGAGGATATGAATATGAATCTGCCTTTTAAAGCCATTTATAATTCTAAAGAGCGATTTGAGGTTAAAGAAGCACCCACAAACGATGTTTCAGGAAATTGGGAAGTGGTTTTTAGTCCTGATTCTGATCAAGAAAATTACTTTGCCAAAGGCATCTTTCATCAAAATGGGCATAGGGTGACTGGGACTTTTAGAACTAAAATAGGCGATTACAGATATTTGGAAGGTGTTTTGGATGGGAATGAGTTGAAGATGTCTGCGTTTGATGGCTCCCATGCATTTTTGTTCGTGGCTACCATAAAGGACAGCGTATTCAACGGTGTGTTTTATTCGGGGAATACTTGGAGTGCAGCTTTTGAGGGAAAACGAAATGAGAATTTTGAATTGCCGGATGCCAATACACTGACCACTATGCGTAATGACGCTGAAAATTTTGACTTCAGTTTTCCAGATGAAAGTGGCCAAAAGGTCTCTTTGACTGATGAGCAGTTTCAAGATAAAGTGGTGGTGGTACAGCTTATGGGAACTTGGTGTCCTAATTGTTTGGACGAAAGCATATTTTTTTCCGAATATGCGAAACTAAATTCTGAAAAAGATATAGAATTCGTAGCACTTGCTTTTGAAAATGCCAAGACAGATTCGCTGGCATTTGAGGGTATAAAACGTTTAAAGGATAGATTGGGTATTGATTACCCGATTTTGTTGGCACAGTATGGATCCACAGATAAGGTTGAGGCTCAGAAGAAATTGCCAATGTTGACGCAGGTGGTCTCTTATCCAACGACTATTTTTATTGGTAAAAAGGGAAAAGTGCGAAAGATTCACACAGGTTTTAATGGTCCGGCAACTGGAGCAAAGTACGTAGAATTTAAAAATGAATTCCGGACTTATGTGGAAGAGCTTTTGGAAGAATAAGGATGAGTCAAGATTAAAGGTTGCTGCTGAACTAATAAATTTTAAAATTCATATTCACTGTTTTAAATAAACCAATCATTTTTCTATTGCCGATGGCGTCGTTCTATAGACGCCATCGGTGCTTAAAATAACTTTTTTATCATTGCCATTAGCGTTGCAACTATACAAGCTAAACGGTGGTGGCCCGTTCTTTCCAAGTACATGGAAAATCAAGCGTTCGCCATTTGGGGTCCATGTGGGCACGCCATTGAGCTTGCCATCTTGTAATACCAACACGTCTTCAGAACCATCAGGCCTGCATTTGTAAATATCGTGGTTCATATGCAAATACAGATTGATAAAAGTGCCTTTGCTGTAAGCAATCCACTTACCGTCCGGCGACCACGCGGGATCGTAACAGTAGACATCGTCAAAAGTTAGTCTAATGGGATTTTCTAAAGCCATTGTGGTATAATTGAGTGTTGCTTGATAGATTTCAGCTTTTTCTGGGTTTGTTGGAAAATTTAAATCCGAAGGTCCCACGTAGGTGACTTGACGTCCGTCAGGCGACCAAGCGGGATCTGCAATGTCGTGCTTGAATTTTGAGATAATATAAGGATTGCTGCCATCTGCATCAAAGACTACCATTCGCCCTCGTGACACCATATCGTTGATGGATGGGTCTGGGCATTTTGCTGTTGCCAATATTTTTGTGCCATCTGGAGACCATTTGGCATGCGCCTGAATTTCCCAGCCGTAAGAATGGAGCGGTACAATCACTCGACCATTACTGCCATCAATATCAAAAACCATTAACTCACAAACGGGATATGAATTATGCCCGGCATTTTTCGGAGAGCGATAGCATAAGAATTTCGTTTTATCAGGACTTACCTTAATCCACCAATAATCATAGGAATTATCATTGACTAAATTGGTTTCTTGAATGCCGTCATAAGAGTAAACTTGAAGATTGCCATTTTCTTTACGATCGTAATAATAGATTAGAGAGTGGTCATCGTCTGGCGGAATAGTCGTGGCATCTTCGGTCGTGCAAGAAATAATACCAAAAAATACAAATAAGAAAAAAAGGAAACTTTTCATAAGACTATTGTTTTTGATAATCCATTGTGAAACAGTCTAATCCAAATAGTAAGCGAACATCTAATTTAGTCATTTTTATTAAAACAGGAAAGTGGTCTATTAGAAAGTTATGTATCCATTTTTTAGATACATTGAGTTATAAACTGGGAGACAGCCCTATTCACTCCGTCCATCCCGCTTGCCACTTCAGTCTACCCATGAATACTCTCGCTCTTTCCGTATTCCTTAATCAATTCACCTTCAAAATCCACGAGTTCTTTCCAACGCTTATCGACATCAATATCTTTACCGTATTTTCGTGCATAAGTGATGAAAAGTGTGTAGTGTCCAGCTTCACTGACCATTAATTCGTAATAAAATTTTGAAAGTTCTGGGTCCTGAACGTGTTTTGATAGCATTTTAAAGCGTTCGCAGCTTCTTGCTTCAATCATGGCTGAAAACAATAATCGGTCCACCATACTCTGCAACTGGCTGCCACCCTTGTTCATGAATTTATAGAGTTTGTTGACGTAGCAGTCTTTACGTTCTCTTCCTAAAGTGTAGCCTCTCTTTTTAATAATTTCGTGCACCATCTGAAAATGTTCCAACTCTTCCCTGGCCAATTCGAGTAAATCTGTCACCAAATCTTCGTATTGTGGATTGAGGGTAATGATGGTGATGGCGTTTGTGGCGGCTTTTTGCTCGCACCAGGCATGGTCCGTTAAGATTTCTTCTATGTTTTCTTCGGCAATGGCAGCCCAACGCGGATCTGTTTCTAATTTTAGGTGTAACATCTGATATCAATGAAAGATTAAACTTCTGAAATAGGCTTCGAAGATAGTCATATTTTCATACCGACTATGATTTTACAAATCGCATAAATGCTCTTAAAATCTATAGCGTTATGGCATCTTAAGGCGATAGACACAACATTAAAAAATTAAATTGGTATCAGAGATGTGGTTAAAGAACAATAAGCCTGGAAATAATCGAGTTTTTAACCCAATATAGGTTGTGCTGGCTCTGAAAACATCATGACATTGGAATAGCCCAAACCAGTCTAGTTGATTTGTAGTTGATTCGAAATAGTCTTTTAGCATAAATAACGTTCGTTTAGTTGCTAAGTACATAATCATAAAGGCTTTTTGATATTTTAGCCAATTGATCGGTTCCTTTGTCAAAATCCTTTAGGTTTTTAGAAAGTAAAACCAAAATATAGGCACGGCCATCAGGGAGGTAGATAATTCCCGCATCGTGGTGTACTCCAGTTATAGAACCCGTTTTGTGAGCCACTTTGACCTCTTTGGGTAAATACAATGGAATTATATCATTGTGTTGTTGATCTTTTAAAATAGCAATCATCGCGTCACAATCTTCCTGCTTACTAGCAGTATTATTGGCAATGGCTTCCATGATTATCATTAAATCTCGGGCGGTTGTGGAATTACTGAGACCTTTATCATACGCCTTTTGATCTTCTACGCCTCTCAAAACTTCGATGTTTTTTGCGCCTAAACGCCGCATTGTTGCAGTTGTTTTTTTAGCGTCAACCAATTCGAGAAGTATATTGGTTGCTAAATTGCTGCTTACGGTAACCATGCTGTGCATCAAGTCACTGAGCGCTACTTTAGTGCCGATATGACTGTAAATAATATCATCGCTATCATCGTTAATATCCATGCTGTACAAACTGCCGTCCACAATGCTTTTAAATTCATTTTTCAATAAGATAGAATCCTTCAAATCTAATTTTCCTTCAGAAGCTTGTTTGAACAGTTCGATCATCACAGGTACTTTCATGGTGCTGGCCGCATGAAATTTTTCGTCGACATTAATTAATAAACTGTCCTTGGGTTTGGATAAGCTATAAAACGCCACAGCGACTGTACCTTCTATGGAGTCAATTTTGGCTTGGATGGTTTTCTCTAAGTTTTCTTTTTTAGAAATTTTATCTTGACAGGAAGAAGCAAAAAGTAATAAAGAACCCAATATAATTGAAAAAGTAGTTTTTAAGGATTTCATAGTTTTTAATCAGTATTTTAATATTATTTGAGGAGTGGATTGCAGTGTTTTAGTTTTTGCGTGCAGTTTACAGCCATTTATTTTTGATCAACCATTTCGTGATATATTCTGTAAATCCATCAACATCTCTTGGTGTGTTGCAGAGAATAATAAATGTAATATTCTTTTCGGGTACAGTGACATAATTACATAAAAAACCACCTTGGCTCCCGGTGTGGCCCACCGTTTTTAAACCGTCTGTTGTTTTTCCAATAAACCAAGACCAACCTATGAATGGTGGTGTGGCGTCTTGCCAATTTGGCCATGGTTTGATCGCTCTTGAGTCTATCAAAATAGAATCAGAAATAAATTTGTGTTCTTGTAATGCCAATTCATATTTAGCCAATTCGTTTACTGAACTCCAAACTCCTCCGTTACCTGCAGCCGCAAATGTGGGTTCCTCGCCATAGTCTTTTTCTATCCATTTTCCGTTGTTTTGTATATAGCCATGAGATACACCTGATTCTGGGTGTGGTCCATCCGTAATGGTGCTTGTTTTCATGCCTGAAGGCTCAAAAATGTTGTCTGCAATATATTTTTGCCATTTCATATCGGTCACTTCTTCAATTATTAAAGCCAATGCATTGTACGCGGGATTTGAATACTCGTAACGGGTGCCAGGTTCAAAGTTTAGATTTTCGGCCTGCGTTGTTGGGTACCAGTTTTCAACATCTTTAGCAGTCAGATAAAATAGAGAATCCGTTTTCGTCTCCCTATTGTCTTGTAAGCCTGAAGTGTGTGTGATTAAATGTTTGATTTTTACCTTTTCGGCTATGGCCTTATTTTTAAAATTAGGAAAGTATTTGGCCATATTGTCTTCAATGGAAAGTTTGCCTTCATCTTGTAACATAAGAATGGCGTTGGAAACGAATGTTTTAGAAATGCTGCCAACGTTGAATAAGGTATGGTCATCTATCTTGGTGTTAAGTTCAAGATCGGCAAGGCCATATCCTTTGCTGAAAATGATGCTGTCGCCTTTCATGATTAAAATGGCACCACCTGGCTCATCAGCTGGCATATTGTTGGAGAAATAGGCGTCTAATTGACTGGTGTATAGTGTGTCTGTCGGCTGTGTTGTTCCTTTATTGTCTTTACAGCTGAGCATTAGCACAACCACGGTAAGTGGTAAAAATAAATTGAATTTTCCCATCTCATTTAGTTTGAATTAAATCTCCACTTGAAAGGTCAGTTAATATGGAATTTGTTGCATTCCACTCAAATTTAGGAAAAATGTGACACGAATTTCTTGTTTTGGACAGAAAACACCTCAGAATTGACGTTTTAATGCCCTGACTACTGAAAGCTTAAAGTTTAAAGCTGCAAACTTCCTTCAGAAAACTCTTCCATAGTCCGTCAGTCGAGCAAATTTTCGCTGATCATTTTAGATGGTGTTCTCAGGCACAAAATTTATTTTATAGATTTTTTGGATGGGGATCGATACTTCTTATTTTGTTAACTGTACACTATAGTCTGAGGACTGCCTACTGAGGACTGCCTACTGAGGACTGCCTACTGAGGACTGCCTACTGAGGACTGCCTACTGATCATTGCATACTGATCATTGCATACTGAGGACTTATGAAATATAATTCCAAATATTCTTATACTTGGTCAACTGTCCGTAAGTGTACCGTAGCACCCTGTGCTCGGGCAACGACAATGAAGGATCGGCTTTTAAAATAGCCTTGGCGTAGTGGCGTGCATGTTGTAAAATATCTTTGTCCTTGATGACATCAGCGATTTTAAGGTTCAGGACACCGCTCTGTTGGGTGCCCATCAAATCTCCTGGCCCCCGAAGTCTCAAATCTACTTCGGCTATTTCAAAGCCATCATTGGTGCTGACCATGGTTTGTAGTCTGGTTTTACTGTCTTCACTGAGTTTGTGGCTGGTCATTAAAATGCAATAGCTTTGTTCTGCGCCACGTCCAACGCGCCCTCTCAACTGATGCAGTTGTGACAATCCGAAACGTTCGGCGCTTTCAATGATCATTACGGATGCATTCGGGACATTGACGCCCACTTCAATAACTGTCGTGGCGACCATGATTTGCGTCTCGCCCTTAACAAAACGTTGCATTTCAAAATCCTTATCGGCTGGTTTCATTTTTCCGTGGACAATAGAAATTTGGTAATCCGGCATAGGGAATTCCCTAATGATACTTTCATAGCCATCCATCAAATCTTTATAGTCCATAGTTTCACTTTCTTGGATCAACGGATAGACGATATAGATTTGTCTGCCTTTTGCGATTTCATCTCGGATAAACTTAAATACTTTCAGCCTGTTTTTATCGTAACGATGTACCGTTTTGATGTTCTTCCTTCCAGGTGGTAATTCGTCAATTACAGACACATCCAAATCGCCATAAACCGACATTGCCAATGTTCTCGGAATTGGCGTTGCAGTCATAATTAAAATGTGTGGAGGTGAGGTGTTTTTGTGCCACAATTTGCTGCGTTGCGCGACTCCAAAACGGTGCTGTTCATCAATCACTGCAAGTCCCAAATTCTTGAATTTCACCTTATCTTCGAGGAGGGCATGAGTGCCAATTAAGATGTCCAACTCACCATTTTCGAGGGCTTCGTGAATTTTTCGTCTATCTGAAGTTTTGGTTGAGCCAGTGAGTAGTTCTATTCTGATGTTCAGTTTATTACATAGCTCTTCTAATCCGTGATAGTGTTGGACTGACAAAATAGCAGTCGGCGCCATTAAGCAAGCTTGAAAACCGTTGTCAAGTGCCATTAACATTGACATGAGCGCTACTATAGTCTTCCCAGAACCAACATCACCTTGCAATAGGCGATTCATTTGGGCGTTGCTTCCTAAATCGGACCTGATTTCTTTCAATACCCGTTTTTGGGCATTGGTTAAATCGAAGGGTAAATGCTCTTGATAAAAACTATTAAAATAGTGTCCTACATGTTCAAAATTATAGCCTTTTATTTTTGATTTATGGATCAGATTTTTGATGATCAATTGCAGCTGAATATAAAATAACTCTTCGAATTTAAGTCGGAATTGGGCTTGTGATAATAGCTCTTGATTTTCGGGAAAATGGATGTTGAAAAGTGCTTTGCTTTTCGAAATTAATTTGAGTTCGGAAAGTAAATTTTCAGAAAGCGTTTCTTCGAATCGTCCCTTGGTTTCCAAAAATAATTGCTGCATTATTTTGTTCAAAACGCGATTCGAAATGCCTTTATTCGCCAGTTTTTCAGTGGACGGATAAATGGGTTGCATTGCAGAGCGCAGATTTCTTTCATGCTCTTCAAGCAGTTCCATCTCAGGATGTGGCATATTAAAAACACCGTTAAACCAATTGGTTTTCCCAAAGATGACATATTTTTTTCCAAATTTGATGCTGTCTCTAATCCATTTATGACCCCTAAACCATACGAGCTCTATGATGCCAGTGTCGTCTTTAAAGGTGGCGACCAGGCGTTTTCCGCGTCCTGTGCCAAGGTCTTTTAGATTTGTGACCTCTCCAATTATTTGAACATCAGCATTGTTTCGTTGCAATTGGTTGATTTTGTAGTATTGTGTTTTGTCAATATAACGGTTGGGAAAGAGGTTAATCAAGTCTTGATAGGTGTGAACACCAAGCTCGCTACGGAGCAAATTTGCGCGATTTGGGCCGACACCTTTGAGATAGTCTATGGGTGTTTGAAGGTTGATGTTCATGTTGTTTTACGAGGCACAGAAGGCAATTTAACGACTTCAAAATTAATCATTTAAATTTTCACTCCTCCTTTATACAGTGCTTGGTGTGTTAGCTATATCGCAAAGTTACACAAAGAAAAAGAAGTTTCACAAAGCGTTATTGGCATTGTGGCATTATCGTTTTTATTTTCTTATTTTGGTCATATCTTAACTAAAACCCGTAAATGAAGAGTTTCTTTTCGCTTTTATCCGTTTTTATTTTTGGAATTGTTTCTGCGCAACAAGTTGATATTGTTGATTTTGAGCGAATTAAGGCTGAGCTGAATATAGAAAACAAGAATATAGTCTCTGGGACTGTCGCTGTTTACTTCAAAACCATGAAAGCTGTAGATTCTGTTTATCTTGACGCCTTGAACATGGAGTTTAGGGGTTTGAAATTGATAGATCTGAGCAAAAATGAGGTCGAAGCTTTTGATTTTCAAATTGATGTAGATAAAGTTGTGATCTTGAATAGATTTAAGGAAAATACAGACTATTTATTGCAATTCTGGTATGCGGCTGAACCTAAAAAAGCATTATATTTTGTAGATGATCAAATTTGGACACAGGGCCAAGGGAAATACACCAGCAATTGGTTGCCAAGTATTGATGATACAAATGATAAGATTGAATTTGATTTGTCTGTTTCCTATGATGATAGCTATGAGGTGTTGGCCAATGGTCAGCTTATTTCAAAAGAAACTATCTCTCAAAATCGAACGACATGGCATTATGATATGACTAAGTCTATGAGCAGCTATCTTGTTGCCTTGGTCATTGGCAAATACAATAAAAATACGGAGACTTCAGAAAGTGGCACGCCCTTGGAATATTACTATTATCCTGAAGATTCTGCCAAAGTAGAATCGACCTATCGCTATAGCAAGCACATGTTTGATTTTTTGGAAGAGGAGATTGGAGTGCCGTACCCTTGGGGCGTCTATAGGCAGGTGCCGGTCAAGGACTTCCTGTATTCTGGGATGGAAAATACAACTTTGACTATTTTTTCAGATGCTTTGGTAGTGGATGCCATCGGATTTAATGACCGCAATTATGTGAACGTCAATGCACACGAGCTTGCACATCAGTGGTTTGGTAATCTCGTGACAGCAACAAGTGGTGAGCATCATTGGCTGCAAGAGGGTTTTGCCACGTATTATGCACTCTTGGCCGAGCGCGATGTGTTTGGAGAAGACTATTACTATTGGCGATTGCATGAGTACGCGCAGCAGCTTTTAGAGCAGGAAAATGCAGGAGAAAATACTGCTTTACTCGATCCTAAATCAAGTAGCGTCACTTTTTATCAAAAAGGTTGTTGGGCTTTGCATGCACTGCGCGAGCAGGTTGGAGAAGATGCTTTTACATCGGCAGTGAGAAATTATCTCCTAAAACATCAATACAAAAATGTTCAAACTTCTGATTTTATTGAGGAAGTTGAGATGACGAGCGGTCAGGATTTGTCGGAATTTGTGAGCCTATGGTTGGAAGATAGTGTGTTGCCACAAGATGCGATGGTGCAAAGTTTGAAGAATTCAGAGTTTATTAAGGAATACATGGATGTCAGTTGTGAAACCTATCCTGCAAAATGTAGAGATTATTTGGTTTCTGATATTTCGGATAAAGCGAAAATCAAGATTCTTTCTCAGCCCAGCTACGAGGTGGAATTGGAGGATTTTAACAATAATCTTGAGGTCCGACAGGCTATCGCCCAAAAGCTGACCACTATTTCTTTGGAATTTAAAAGATCGTATGAAACACTTTTAAACGATGCCTCCTATGTGACTATTGAGAGTGCTTTGTATAATTTATGGGTCAATTTCCCCGCAGATCGTGCCAAATATCTGCATCAAACCAAAGATATTTATGGATTTAACGATTATAATGTAAAATTGCTTTGGTTGGCCTTACATTTAAATACCATCGAATATCAACCGGATAAACAACAAGCCGTGTTCGAAGAGTTAAGAGGTTATACCGATCCAAAGTTTAGTTTTGATTTGCGGATGAATGCGTTTAATTATCTGAAACTGATCAACGGATTCGACAAGGTGTCCCTGGCCAATTTGGTTCAAGCAACCTCCCATCACAATTGGCGTTTTCAACAGTTTGCGAAACGACTTATGGTAGAACTTAAGGGAATTGATGCTTATAGACAAATTTTAAATGGGATAATTAATAAAGAATAAAGAATAACGAATGAGGGCATTGGTCATATCAGGTGGAGGTAGCAAAGGTGCATTTGCAGGCGGCGTGGCGCAATACCTTATTGAAAACAAAAAATTGGATTACGACTTATTCATTGGTACTTCTACGGGTAGCTTGTTGGTGTCTCATTTGGCATTGAAGAAAGTAAACGAAATAAAGGAAATTTATACCAGTGTCACTCAGAGTGATATTTTTAATGTCTGTCCATTTAATATTAAACGGAAAAGTGGTATCGAAACCATTAGCATCAACCATTTTAACGTGCTCCGAAATCTTTTAAGTGGAAGCAAAACCTTCGGCGAAAGCCATAATTTGAAAAAACTCATTAAATCACATGTTACAGAACAGGGGTTTAATGCTTTGAAAGCTCTTAAGACCGATGTGGTTGTTACCGTTTCAAACTTGTCACTTAATCAGGTGGAGTACAAGTCTATCAAGGATTTTGATTATGAAGACTTTATCGATTGGGTTTGGATTTCCTGTAACTACACGCCTTTTATGTCTTTAGCTAAAAAGGACGGCTGCGAGTATGCTGATGGTGGTTTAGGCTCGATGGTTCCTATAGAAGAGGCGATTAGACGAGGTGCGACCGTTGTGGATGCCGTGATTTTGCAGACCGAAGTCACCCAGTATAACAGAATGCCTTCATTAAACGCGTTTTCTTTATTGACCAATATGTTTTCGTTTATGTTGGATAGGATTGAATTTCAGAATATTAGAATTGGGAAATTTGTTGCCAACAACCAGGATGCCATTATTAATTTTTATTATACACCAACGGTTTTGACCACCAATTCGTTGGTTTTCAACAAGGACAAGATGACCTTATGGTGGCAAAGTGGATTTGATTTTGCAAAACACAAAAATCAAGAAACAAGTCCAGTGGAGCCCGAGAAAACAGAATAGATGAAAAGAGCATTAGTGATTTCAGGAGGAGGGAGTAAAGGGGCTTATGCTGGAGGTGTGGCGCAATATTTAATGGAGGATCAGGGTAAGTCATATGACATGTTCCTGGGAACCTCAACTGGGAGTTTACTGATTCCGTATTTGGCAATTAATGATATAGGGAAATTGTATGATATTTTTACTAATGTAAAGCAGAGAGACGTTTTTAGTATTAGTCCGTTTGTGCAACATAAGAAGGACGGAAGGGAATTTGTTTCTATAAATTACTTCAATTCTTTAATACAATTTGTCAAGCGTAAGAGAACTTTTGGTGAGAGCGGAGCATTAAGAAAGAATATCAAACGCAATTTTACCGAATATGAATTCAATATAATTAGAAAATCAGGGATTGATGTTGTTGTAACCGTTGCCAATCTCACTAAAAGTACCGTAGAGTATAAGTCGATCAAAGATTTTAGGTACGAAGAGTTTTGCGATTGGATTTGGATCTCCTGCAACTATATTCCCTTTATGTCATTGGCTGTAAAAAATGATTGCGAATATGCGGATGGCGGCTTGGGCTGTGTAGTGCCTATTAGAGAGGCTATTTTGAGAGGGGCTACTGAAATTGACGCTATTATCTTGGAGTCTGAAAATATGGAAGGCAATAAGGTTTTAGGGAAGAATCCTTTCTCTCTAATGATTAACTTATTCTCTTATTTAATGGATCAGGTTGAAAAAAGCGATGTGACCATTGGTCAATTGGCTGCGATCAATAAAAACGTGACGCTCAATCTGTATTATACACCCACGAAGCTAACTGAAAACTCTTTGATTTTTAGTAAAAAGTTGATGACGAAATGGTGGGAGCAGGGCTATACATATGCTAAAACAAAACATGACAACGCAATGTCTGATGAAGGTGGCATTTAATACTTACCACATTTCGCTTACTTCTTGTTTAATATAAGAAAGTGCCGCGTCACTAGGAGCGCGTTTCTCCATCATTTCAGTTAAAACGACTTCTCTCAATTTGTTTGCTGTATCGGTTTTTTCCAGAAGACTGGCTTTTCTGATAAGTTGAATCGTAGCATTTTTCGCGGCGCAAATAATGTTCCAGCAGTCATCGCTGATGTAGATTTGTTGCGACAAATTATGTTCGAATTCCTGTTCAATACTTGCTATAAGTAAACTTTCATAACTTTCTTTATCAGAAGATGTTGGCTTGACCCTAATGATCAATTTCGAAGGCGTTATCCGTTCTAAGAAAAGTACCATTCGTTCATAAGCTTGTAAGCGTAATGGCATGGCGTTAACCTGCAAGTCTTTGTTAAGGAGGAACCGCCTTCTCCCATCTTCATTTTTGGTGTGTTCTTTAAAAAAATAATAAGCTACAAGTCCAGTGATTATTGCAGGAATTGCGTAAAGTAAAGCGTCAATTAGTTTTAATCCTAAATCCATAATAGGTTGTTAAGTTTTATCAAACATAAGATGTTTTTATTTAAATTTCGCAAAGAAATTAAAAAAACGGAAATTTAAGGATGTTATACAGATGTACCTTGAAACCTTCTATTTTTATTAGTATATCTTTAAATTATGACAAAACCGTTAAAAATCACCCTGATCACATTGTGCGCATTGTTAGTTCTATCTATCGTGGGATATTTTGTAGCTAATGCCATTGTTTCTTCAAAAGTTGAGAATTTCCTTAAAACAGAGCTTCCTGAAAATCTTAGCGTGGACTATGAATCCTTGGATGTCAGTATATGGAGTGGCAATGTACTGATGGTTCAGCCTAAAATATTAAATAAGGGCAGTCATACTTCAAAAACCAATATAGAGGTTGAGCTAGATACCATTTTGGTTGACGGATTTGGGCTGTGGAGCTATCTCATTAATGATAAAATTAATGTGAAAACTGTGCAGTTGAGAAGTCCGAAATTAATATATAACCACAATAGTGCAATTCCGAAAGATGAATATAAGAGTTCATCTAAAGAGGAGTTGAAGCAAGATATCAAGGTGGACAGATTTAATATTCAGGACGCAGAAATTATCATTAAAGATGTTGAAACAGATTCTCTGTTATTTCAGGCAGAAAGACTGACTATAAATGTTATGGCCGTCGCCATAGACAATGCTTCGGTTAAAAAGCGCATTCCGTTTAATTATGATGGCTACAATATCTCATATAGTGACTTGTTCTATAGTATGGGCGAGTATGAAAATTTGAAAATTGCTTCGGCGAATATAACCCAAGATGAAGCCGTTTTTAAGGAGATGAAAATATATACGAAATATTCCAAACAGAAATTTGATAATATGATCGCTATTGAACGCGATCATTTTGATGTCTCAATTACGTCATTGGTTTTGGAAGGTCAAAAATTTGGATATGAAAAGGATTCTATTTTTTATTTTAAAAGTCCAAAAATCACGCTTGAAAATCCTGAAATGCATATTTACAGAAACAAATTAATAGCTGATGATTTAACTCGTAAAAAACTATACAGTAGAATGTTAAGAGAGCTTAAGTTTGATTTGACTTTAAGCGCTATTAATCTTAAGAATGCAACTATTGTGTATTCAGAAAAAGTGAATGCAGATATGGGAGCGGGCCAACTTTCTTTTACAAAAATGAATGCCGACATAAAGAATATTAGCAACACTTATGGCGAATCAGAAAAAACTACTTTAGATATTGATGCCATTTTTATGGTTCAAACGCCTCTAAAAGTAAAATGGGAATTTGTTGTTAACAATGTCAATGATGCCTTTGTATTTAGAGTTGATCTTGGCAAGTTGCCAGCTGCCGATTTGAATGCGTTCTCACAACCCAATTTAAAGGTGAATCTGGAAGGCGAACTCCTACAGACCTACGCCACGGTTTCAGGGGATGCAAACACTTCAAGGGTAGATATGAAGGCAAATTACGAGGATTTCAAAGTGGAAATATTGGATGGAGAAGGAGAAAAGAAAAATACGATCTTATCAGCTATTGCAAACTTGTTCATAGCGAAAAATAGTGACAGAGCTTCGGATGGGTTTAGGGAAGGTAATAAAGAGGGAATTGAGCGTGATCACACCAAGTCAATCTTCAATTTCCTATGGCTTAGCATCAAGTCAGGGTTGGCGAGTGTATTGACTGGCGATGGGAAAATAAACAAATAGCGGTTAGAATTGGATGGTATTCTGAGCATGAATAAATTATATAAAGCTAACCAAAGACATCTATACTCGAGTGTATTGAATGTCATTTATTGAATAGATTGAATTTTTCATTTTCTTTAAAAACAAGAAACAGATCTGCATAACCTACCTCATCGGCAACTCGGCCAATAGAACTCGTAAAGAAACCATCTACCATAAACCGACTATGGCATAACTATTGAAATCATATCAGTTCAATCCCGACACCTTATGTGTTAACCTACTGATAGTCAGTGATTGATTTAAAGTTTTTACTAATAAAATAAATATAGTTATGTCACAATTATGACATAATGACCTTAAGCATAATATGAAAGAATCTAAATTTTTAAGTCTTGACAGTTTGTCATTTCAGGAGTTTGACGAAAATTCAGAGTTAATTCCGTTAATGACGCCAGAAGACGAAGAACAAATAAACAATGAAGAACTACCCGCTACATTGCCGATTTTGCCATTGCGGAATACGGTATTGTTTCCAGGTGTGGTCATCCCAATCACCGCCGGAAGGGATAAATCCATTAGGCTGATCAATGACTCCAATAAGGGAAGTAAGGTTATCGGTGTGGTTTCTCAAAAAGACGGTAGTATTGAAGATCCAGAAGGAAAGGACATTTATAAAACAGGTACCGTAGCGCGTATACTTCGTGTCCTTAAAATGCCTGATGGAAATACCACCATTATTATTCAGGGAAAAAAGCGATTTGAAGTGAATCAGGTCATCACGGAGGAGCCTTATATTACGGCAACAGTTAAAGATGTTGCAGAGGCTAAGCCTGCTGAAGATAATGAGGAGTTCTCTGCTATTATAGAATCTATCAAAGATTTGGCCCTTCAAATAATAAAAGAAAGTCCAAACATTCCTTCAGAGGCGAGTTTTGCTATTAAGAATATTGAAAGCAATTCGTTTTTGGTGAATTTTGTGTCTTCTAACATGAATCTTTCTATTGAGGAGAAGCAAAAGCTGCTTGAAATTAATGATTTGAAAGAGCGTGCATTGGCGACATTAAAGTTCATGAATGTCGAATTCCAGAAACTGGAACTTAAAAACGATATTCAATCGAAGGTTCAGAGTGATATGAACCAGCAGCAACGTGAATATTTCTTGCATCAACAAATGAAAACCATCCAAGAAGAATTAGGTGGTGTATCTTATGATGAAGAGATTGACGAAATGAAGGTGTTGGCAAAATCCAAGAAATGGGATGAGAAAGTTGGTACACATTTTCAAAAGGAATTGATGAAATTGCAACGAATGAACCCGCAGGTTGCAGAATATTCCATTCAAAGAAATTATTTGGAATTGTTTTTGGAATTGCCTTGGAATGAGTTCAGCAAGGATAAATTCGATTTAAAACGTGCCAAACGTATTTTGGATCGTGACCATTATGGAATGGATGATGTTAAGAGACGAATTATCGAGTATTTAGCCGTTTTAAAGTTGCGGAACGATATGAAATCACCAATCCTTTGTTTATATGGGCCTCCTGGAGTAGGGAAGACCTCTTTGGGTAAATCTGTTGCAGAAGCTTTAGGACGCGAATATGTAAGGATGTCTTTGGGCGGATTACGTGATGAAGCCGAAATTCGCGGCCATAGAAAAACATATATTGGTGCCATGCCAGGCCGAATTCTCCAAAGCTTGAAAAAGGCCGGGACTTCTAATCCTGTGTTCGTACTGGATGAAATAGACAAACTTTCCAATAGTCATCAAGGAGATCCGTCTTCTGCCATGTTGGAGGTTTTGGATCCTGAGCAAAATAGTGAGTTCCACGACAACTTTTTGGAGATGGGCTTCGACCTTTCAAAAGTCATGTTTATTGCAACAGCAAATAGTTTGAGCAACATTCAGCCAGCATTGTTGGACCGTATGGAAATCATTGATGTTACTGGGTACACCATTGAAGAAAAGGTGGAAATTGCCAAACGTCATCTTTTGCCAAAGCAAATTAAGGAGCATGGGTTAACTGAGGAGCATTTGAAAATTGCGAAACCACAGTTAGAAAAAATTGTTGAAGGTTATACACGAGAATCTGGAGTAAGGGGACTTGAAAAACAATTGGCAAAAATGGTTCGCTTTGCGGCTAAAAACATTGCCATGGAAGAGACTTACAATATTAAGGTGACCAATGAAGATGTTTTGGAAGTCTTGGGATCTCCAAGAATGCAGCGCGACAAATATGAAAGCAATAATGTGGCAGGTGTGGTGACTGGATTGGCTTGGACAAGGGTAGGAGGTGATATATTATTTATCGAATCCATTCTATCTAAAGGTAAAGGCACGTTGACCATCACTGGTAATTTAGGAACGGTCATGAAAGAGTCCTCCACCATCGCCATGGAGTTCATAAAGTCCAATGCAGAGGAATTCGGCATTGATCCAGAGGTTTTTGAAAAATATAATGTCCACATCCACGTTCCAGAAGGCGCAACACCAAAAGACGGACCAAGTGCTGGGGTGACGATGCTGACATCGTTAGTGTCTTTGTTTACACAGCGTAAAGTCAAGAACAGTCTCGCCATGACTGGAGAAATTACATTAAGAGGAAAAGTATTGCCGGTTGGTGGAATCAAAGAGAAGATTTTAGCAGCCAAACGCGCACGCATCAAAGAGATTTTACTTTGTGAGGACAATAGACGTGATATTGAAGAAATAAAACCTGAGTATTTGAAAGGTCTAACCTTTCATTATGTAACAGATATGAGGGATGTTTTAAAAGTAGCACTTACCGACGAGAAAGTCAAAAACGCAAAAATCTTATAATCTGAACGGCAACAATTTGTTGCCGTTTTTTTGATTTAAAAATAAATCAAACATATCAGCGTTTTAAGTAAGAAATACTACTTTTGTCGTTCTATGATTAAGAGGATTACTGTTTTATTCTTTATTGTTTCGAACATCTCAGTTTTCGCACAACTTGGTGGTGAATCCACTTATCAATTCTTGAACTTGGTATCCTCACCGCGGCAGGCTGCATTAGGCGGAAAAGTCATCACGAATTTTGATTATGACGTGACGAGCGGATTGTACAATCCTGCCACTATAAATCCTGAAATGGACAATCAGTTAGCATTAAATTATTCCAGTTACTTAGGTGGTATCAGCTATGGCACGGGGGCTTATGCCTATACTTGGGATAGACACGTACAGACATTTCATGTTGGTATGACTTATATTAATTACGGCAAATTTGACGGTTACGACCAAAGCGGGGTCTCTACCGGAACTTTTACAGGTAGCGAGGCATCGTTATCATTTGGATATGCGTTCAGAATTCCCTTTTCTGATTTTTATGTGGGTGCCAGTGGAAAATTGATCACGTCACAATTGGAGCAATACAATTCTATTGGGGGCGCCATTGATGCTGGAATTATGTATATCAATGAAGATCTTGATTTTCATGCCGCATTATCTGTAAGAAATTTTGGTACACAGTTTACAACTTATGCTGATCTGCATGAAAAACTACCTTTGGAAGTTAATTTAGGGCTCTCGCAAACTCTCCAGCATGTGCCGTTGAGATGGCATCTTACTTTCGAGAATTTACAGCAATGGCCCATCGGCGTTTCAAATCCTGCAAGGGCAACCACCGATTTAGATGGTAATCAAACCCAAGAAAAGGTAGGTTTTTTAAACGAAGTGATGCGTCACACCATCATTGGTGCTGAGCTTTTTCCTGAGCGAGGTTTCAATCTCCGATTTGGTTATAATTTCAGACGTGCTGAAGAACTCCGTATTGTCGATCAGCGGAATTTCTCAGGACTTTCTTTCGGGATTGGTATCAAGCTCAATAAAATACGATTTAGCTATACACATGCACGTTATACAGGTGCTTCAAATACGAGTTTTTTCGGATTGCAGATAGATTTAAGATAAACTAAAAAAATTTCCGTTTCTGCGGAAAATAGATATGAAGAAGATTACTATTGCCATTGACGGTTTTTCATCAACAGGAAAAAGTACGGTAGCCAAACAATTGGCCAAAGCTTTAGGTTATGTGTATGTAGATTCGGGTGCCATGTACAGAGCGATAACGCTATATGCTATGCAAAATGATATCATTTCTAAAGATCATTTTGATATTGAAAAATTGATTAATGATTTAGACAGTTTGAAAATTAGCTTTAAGTATAATGATGTTTTAGGTTTTGCTGAAATGTATTTGAATGGTGTGAATGTGGAACATGACATCCGGACTTTGGAAGTCTCACAGTGGGTCAGTCAAGTAGCGGAGATTTCAGAAGTCCGCAGAATGTTGGTTTTACAGCAACAAATAATGGGCAAGGAGAAAGGCGTGGTTATGGATGGTCGCGATATTGGAACGGTTGTTTTTCCTGATGCCGAATTAAAATTTTTCATGACTGCTTCCGCAGATACAAGAGCTAAAAGACGTTACAAGGAACTTCTTGAGCGCAACGAAAGTGTGAGTTATGTGGACGTCTTAAAGAATGTAGAGTCCCGAGATTTAATTGATTCTACAAGAGAAGATTCCCCTTTGATGAAAGCGGAAGATGCCATAGAAATCGACAACTCCAACCTATCCTTGGAGGCGCAGTTTGAACAGCTATATGCTTTGGCACGAGAGGCAATTGAGAAGAAATAGGCTGGCGCAAATTCCAAATTCCAAATTCCGAATTCCGAATTCCAAATTCCGAATTCCAAATTCCAGATTTTGAGTTTCAAGTTTCAAGTTTCAAGTTTCTTGTTTCAAAATTCAAATGCTCTCGCAGAACTTCCTATCGGCAGTCAGGGGCGCAGGAGGCGCAAAGTATATCAATACAATTTTTGGTGCCTTAACTTCTCCATTGATCTAAATAAAATTTATTCCCCTGAAATCAGTGCAAATCTACAAAAACCAGCGCTTCCTGCCCGATCGGCGAGGCGGGTCAGCGTACCATTCACAGAGAACCATTGTCCATAAAAAAAACGACCCAGAAGATCGTTTTTTTATCGATTTAAAGTATAACGGAAATTATATATTTGGAATGATAAGTTCCTGATTTGGATGGATTAAATCTGGATTCTTTAAGATATCAGAATTCGCAGCGAAGATTTTTTGGTACTTGGAAGGGTCACCATAATATTGTTTCGCTATTTTACCAAGAGTCTCTCCTGATTTCACAGTATGTCTCGCAAAAACAGAAGTGTCAGCCACTTTAATGTCTGCTTTTATATCAGTAGGATTTTCTCCGCCGATAGCTTTTATTTTATCCCACAAAAGATTCTTTTCGTATTGATTCTTTGCAGTTCCTTTAATTTTTAATACGCCATTTTCTTCTGAAACATCGCCATTTTCTATGTTTAGTTCCTGTCCTAGATCCAAAACACTTTGATACTTAGATTTTACCATGATAATTATTTTTTAAATTAATGTAAACGTAAATATATTGAATTAATACCCAAAACAATAGCGCTATCAGAACTAATCTTTAACCGATTCAATCCTGAATGTAAATTTCTTATTTCAAGTTCCTTAAATAATTTGTAAATGAGAGAATTATATTGTATTTTTGCACTCCTTTTAGCGATACCCGTGGAAGATAAGAGGAATAAAACAAAAAAGCAAATAACACTTCTGTGTGTTGATCGCGTAAAACTTCCAAGAGCACTCAGAATACAAATATAGTATTCAGCAAATGTCTGAAAAAGAAACAAATCAAGCAGAGGTAGAAACTACCGAAGCAACAGAAACAGCAGTAGAAACTCAAACTACTGAAAAAGCAGCTCCTAAAGTATCAGAAGCGCAAGCAAATCCTGAAAAGTTTTTAGAAGAATTCAACTGGCACAACTACGAAGAAGGTATTGAGCAAGTAGACGACAAAAAACTTCAGGAATTTGAAAAATTAGTATCGGAAAATTTCGTGGATACCTTAGATGATGAAGTTGTTGAAGGTTTGGTCATCCATATTACTGATCGTGATGCTATTATTGATATCAACGCAAAATCTGAAGGTGTAATTTCTCTTAATGAGTTCCGTTACAATCCAAATTTAAAAGTTGGTGATAAAGTAGAGGTATTAATTGATGTGCGTGAAGATGCTAACGGACAGTTGGTATTATCACATCGTAAGGCTAGAGTAATCAAAGCGTGGGATCGTGTAAACAATGCGCACGACACTGGCGAAATCGTAAATGGTTTCGTAAAATGTCGTACTAAAGGTGGTATGATCGTTGACGTATTTGGTATTGAAGCTTTCTTGCCAGGTTCTCAAATTGATGTGAAACCTATTAGAGATTACGATCAGTACGTTAATAAAACAATGGAATTTAAAGTTGTGAAAATCAACCACGAATTCAAAAACATTGTTGTTTCTCATAAAGCGCTTATTGAAGCGGATATTGAAGAGCAGAAAAAAGAAATCATTAGCCAGTTAGAAAAAGGACAAGTATTGGAAGGTGTTGTTAAAAACATTACTTCTTATGGTGTCTTTATCGATCTTGGTGGTGTAGATGGATTGGTTCACATTACTGACCTTTCTTGGTCACGTATCAACCATCCAAACGAAATTGTTGAATTGGATCAAAAACTTAACGTTGTTATCCTTGATTTTGACGAAGATAAATCAAGAATCCAGTTAGGTCTGAAACAATTGAGCAAGCATCCTTGGGAAGCTTTGGGCGACACTATTAAAGTTGGCGATAAAGTAAAAGGAAAAGTTGTTGTGATTGCTGACTACGGTGCATTTATCGAAGTAGAAGAAGGTGTGGAAGGCTTGGTTCACGTAAGTGAAATGTCTTGGTCAACACATTTACGTTCTGCTCAAGATTTCGTAAAGGTAGGTGATGAGATTGAAGCGGTTATTTTAACTCTTGATAGAGAAGACCGTAAAATGTCATTAGGTATCAAACAATTGACTCCAGACCCATGGACTGATATTACTACAAAATATCCAGTAGGCTCTAAGCACACAGGTATTGTACGTAACTTCACAAACTTTGGTGTGTTTGTAGAATTGGAAGAAGGTATTGACGGATTGATTTATATCTCTGATCTATCTTGGACTAAGAAAATCAAACATCCAAGTGAGTTCTGTAATGTAGGTGACAATTTAGATGTCTTGGTATTGGAATTGGATGTTGAAGGACGTAAATTGAGTTTAGGTCATAAACAAACAACTGACAACCCTTGGGACAAATACGAAACTGAATTTGCATTAGGTACTACACATAAAGCAGAAATTTCTGAAATGGTAGATAAAGGTGCAACAGTTGAATTTAACGAAGATATCGTTGCTTTCGTACCTTCACGACATTTAGAAATGGAAGATGGTAAGAAATTGAAAAAAGGTGACACAGCTGAATTTAAAATTATTGAGTTCAATAAAGAGTTCAAACGTGTTGTTGCTTCTCATACAGCTATCTTTAAAGAAGAGGAAATGGCTAACGTAAAAGCAGCTGTTGCTAAAGCAGAAGCTTCTGCAGCTGAAGCAAAACCAACTCTTGGTGATGCTAACGATGCCTTACAAGCTCTTAAAGATAAAATGGACGGAAAAAAATAAGAACTAATTCCTGCCAAGGTAGGAATCTTATAGGTTTTTCAGTTCTATTAGTAAAAAGGCCTTCAATGTAAATTGGAGGCTTTTTCTATTCCAAACATTTCGCCACTGGAGATGGCGCTCATCTATTAGATTATCTCTGCCTTATTAGAAATCCACTTTATTTCCATTAGTGGGTTTTAATGCTCCGAAGTTCTTGATTGAAAACACACATCCAGAAAATATATAATTTGATTTGATACTATGTGCTTAAGCATATAGCTACCAGCCTAATGGCTTGTGTTTTTATAGACGAGCTTTTGGATGAAATGCCAATCCAATATCGATATGTTAAAATTTTTAGTAGTTGAAAGAGTAACCTGTAATAAATTTTTTTATGTAGGAATATTTTGATAAGTTTTGACCAAAACTCGAATTCTTGCTTATGATATATACCAACATTTCAGACTATGATTTTTAATATTAACGAGAACTAAAAACCAATTTTTCCAAAAAACGATTCATTTGCTAACCTTTAAACTACTATTCTATGAGAAAAATTACTTTTATTTTTACAATGGCTGCTATGTTTGCCATATTTTCATCTTATTCACAGGATGGAAACACAATTAATGATCCCATCGATTTAGATGGTTCAACCACCACTCCGGATTTATTGAATTTGGGACCGGCAACCAACTCTGGTCTTGAACCAATGTGTAGCACGGCACCGGATATTTTCTTTAAACATATTATTTCAGCAGGAGATAATAAGTTCATTTTTGAAATTAGGACCATAGCGGTTGCAGTAAGCTCCACTTCCTCCTTTCAATTGTTAAAAGCAACGAATGGCGATCTAAATACTTTACAAGAATCATATTGCGCTAATTATAACGTAGAGAGCGGCGTCGGTGGAGTTTCTCAAGGTATTATAGAAAACGTAATCCAAGGAGATGTTTATTACTTGAGAGTATTTAAGCCTACAGGTTTAACAGATGCTCAATTAAGAGCATTAGCTGATGCCTCAACTATTTCCATGGTGTCTTCTTATGACAGCACACTCTCATTTGAAAGTCCTGAGCAAAATGCGTTTAAGCTTATTGTTAAACGTAATTCTATAGAATTTCACAATAATGTAGATTACAAGAACTTCAGTGTTTATGCAATTGATGGAAAACAGGTCATGTCTCAAAAAACTAATGAAAGTCTAAAATCTATTGATATATCAATGTTAGATAGAGGCATATTTATATTGAGGGTTGAAAATGACGGCGCATCCCAAGCACATAAGTTCGTTAAGAATTAGTGTGGTATTTACCAATAAAGAAAGGAGCTTTTTTTGGTAAAAGCTCCTTTCTGTTTTTTATACACTACAGGGGCATCAATTCAAATTTTGCATTATCTTTGTTAACCAAACCTGTTTGGATAGTTTATGAGTCAAAAATTGTTACTTAATGCCAAAGAAATCAACATCATTCTTCATCGATTGGCTTGTCAACTCATTGAAAAACACGACGATTTTTCCAATACAGTACTTATAGGAATCCAACCGAGAGGTAAATTTTTGGCCAATCGATTAGCTCAAATTTTGAAGAGCGAATACCATATAAAACATATACAATTAGGACTTTTAGACATCACTTTTTTTAGAGATGATTTCCGACGTGGTGAAAAACCATTAGAAGCGAACACCACAGAGATCAATTTCCTTGTGGAAGATAAAAATATTGTCTTTATCGATGATGTGCTCTATACCGGAAGAAGTATTCGTGCGGCTTTAACCGCAATCCAATCTTTTGGCAGGCCTAATGAAATTGAGTTACTCACTTTAATTGACCGACGATTTAGCCGTCATTTACCCATTCAGCCAGATTATAGAGGTAGACAAGTGGATGCCATCAATAAAGAAAAGGTAAAAGTGAATTGGTTAGAACATGGCGGAGAAGATGCCGTATATCTAGTTAATAGTTAAATATGAATAGTGAAGAATTATTTATGCTCGATAAAAAAATCTCAGAAAATGGAGATGAAGTTATCGTTTCTTTTGGTCCCTTTGATGGCTTGGATGAAATTCATCGTATGGACGCCATGATGTTCGAAAATATTCCTGAAGACATTGGCAGATATGATGGTCATGAAGTGAATATGGATGATACTGATGGTCGACTATTTGCTTATGGAAGAAATGCCGAAGAATTATTTAAGTTGATGCAGCCGATGTTGTTACAGTTCGATTTTTTAAATAAAGCAATGGTATATCTTAGATTCAATAAAGAAGATGGTACTTATAGTGAACTTGAGTTTAACCTAAGCCAAGTTAAGTGATATAAGTTGAGATTTCAAAATTGGGACTTGGAACCTTGAACTTTAAACTTTGAATTTGGACACCTTGGATCAAAAGAATGAGTACGAATAGACAATAGGAATTAATAATAGGAATAAATAATACAGACAATGAGCGAATTAAGTGTCAATCACTTATTGGGAATTAAAGATCTGAATTCACAGGACATTCAACTTATTTTCGAAACAGCCGATCATTTTAAGGAGGTCATCAATAGACCCATCAAGAAAGTGCCTTCACTTAGGGATATAACCATTGCCAACTTATTCTTTGAGAATTCCACCCGTACCAAACTATCTTTTGAATTGGCTGAAAAACGGCTCTCTGCCGATGTCATCAACTTTTCAGCATCACAATCATCCGTTAAAAAAGGGGAAACCTTAATTGACACCGTCAACAATATTCTGTCGATGAAAGTGGATATGGTGGTCATGCGCCATCCAAACCCAGGAGCCAGTGTGTTCTTGTCACAACATGTTAGCGCCAGTATAATTAACGCAGGAGATGGTGCACATGAGCACCCTACACAAGCATTGCTGGACAGTTACTCTATTAGGGAGCGGTTAGGCAAAGTTCAAGGAAAAAACGTGGTTATTGTGGGCGATATTTTGCACAGTCGCGTTGCGCTTTCAAATATTTTCGCCCTTCAATTGCAAGGCGCAAACGTGATGGTTTGCGGACCAAAAACCTTATTGCCAAAGTATATCGATAAACTGGGTGTGAAAGTGGAGACTAATTTAAAGAAAGCGCTCCAATGGTGTGACGTTGCGAATATGCTTCGTGTACAGAATGAGCGTATGGATATGACGTATTTTCCGTCAACAAGAGAATATACGCAACAATACGGGGTTAATAAAGCATTGCTTAATTCTCTGGACAAGGAGATTACCATTATGCACCCAGGTCCTATAAATCGCGGGGTGGAAATCACAAGTGATGTGGCAGATTCCAAACAGGCCATTATTTTAGATCAAGTTCAAAATGGCGTGGCAATTAGGATGGCAGTTATTTATTTATTAGCTTCAAAAATTAAACATTAAATCGACTTTTATGATTTTTGACAAAGAAAACAATACAACTCTGATAACCCAAGAGAAAAGTACCATTATAGAACTAGTAAAAAAACTTCAGGTGACCTATCCCAAATTTGAGAATGATAACGTCATCATAAATTTATCGGTCTTAAATAAAGTCAGTTTACAAGACATTATTGAGTTTTTAGAGATATCCAATAGGCATCGTCGGGCCAAACATTCTTTCGTTATTGTAACGGATCAAACTAATTTAGATGAAATGCCCGATGAAATTATGGTCGTACCTACACTTAAGGAAGCTTATGACGTGATTGAAATGGAGGAGATGGAACGTGATTTGGGAATTTAAGAATAAGTTTATAAGTTGAGGAGATTGAAGTTTAGATGTATTCAGTTTAAAAGTCCTCAAAAGCTCTGTTGGACATTTACAACTCCTAAACTCATAACTTTCCAAACCCTTACTATGAAACTAACCATTCTTGGTTGCTTCAGTGCAACCCCACGTAGAGATACCAATCCGACGGCCCAGGTTTTAGAGATTAACAACCATCTTTTTTTAATTGATTGCGGCGAGGGAACTCAGGTGGAATTGCGTCGGAATAAAATCAAGTTCGCCCGGATCAAGCATATCTTTATTTCACATCTACACGGCGACCACTTTTTTGGGTTGGTGGGATTGATTTCCACATTCCGATTGTTGACCAGGGAAACTGAACTGCATATCTATTGTCCAAAGGGATTAAAGGAGGTGATTACTCTACAGATGAAATTAGCCGACTCATGGACCAATTATCCACTTTTTTTCCATGAATTGACTTCCGATACCTCAGATCTTATTTTTGAAGATGATAAAGTAGAGGTGTGGACCATTCCTTTAGACCATCGTATTTATACCAACGGATTTTTATTTAAGGAAAAGGAAGGTGAGCGCCATTTGCACATGCCGTCGGTTATTGAAGCCAATATTGATATGGCCTATTACAATAAGCTGAAACAAGGCTACGATGTAGTTAATAATGATGGCGTACTCATAGATCATAAAAAAGTAACATTGCCACCAAAACCACCCAAAAGCTATGCCTTTTGTAGTGATACGGCTTATAGGGAAGATATTGTGCCAATAATTAAAGATGTCGATGTGTTATATCACGAGTCTACGTTTTTAGAAAAACATGCGCATTTAGCACCAAAAACAAAGCACTCTACGGCAAAGGAAGCGGCGCTTATTGCAAAGAAGGCAAATGCGAAAACACTTATTTTAGGTCATTATTCCACACGTTATGATGACTTGAATGAATTCAAATTGGAAGCCCAGACCATTTTCAGATCGGTTAAATTAGCAAAAGATGGCAAGCGGTTTATTTTTGACTGAATTCCTTAAGATGTCTTATCCAACTAAATGCTGCATCTAAATCATCACACCTTTTAAGGCTGATATTTGCGAATTGCTTTTCAATGGAAGCATTGATATACGCAAAATCATTGTAAGCGACTGTGGCAATGGCAACAATAAAATCGAATTCTTTATGAAATCTATACCATAACTGTGGCTCAATAGAATAGGGTTCGACCCTATTGGAGATATAGGCAATTTCTATTCCTTCACCGTAATAATCGAGCATTGCGCCAATTACTTCTAGGATTTTGTCCCAGTCGAAGTGGATGCCTTCATGGAGTTCAGAGAGGACAAAATTCTCACAAAAATAAAAATTTCCAAATGTAAATTCTATTTTTGAATGTGGTAGTAGACTAAAATATTTACTTTCTTCAAATCGCATTTTAGGGAAATAATAGTTAAATTTATAAGAATTTGATGAGTAAAAAAATAAATACAATATTTTAACTTTTAAGTAATTTATAATGAATGCAGACTTAGGGAGTTACAGAAAATCCTACGAAAAACAAGCTTTATTGGAGGCTAACATAAGTGATAATCCTATGGAAGTTTTTCAGAAATGGTTCTATGAAGTGGACACTAATTTTGATGAGTCTGAGACCAATGCCATGACCATATCGACTATTGGATTGGATGGATTTCCTAAGAGTAGGGTAGTGCTTCTTAAGAAATATACTCATGAAGGTTTTATTTTCTATACCAATTATAAAAGTGACAAAGCAAAGGCCATTATGTCCAACCCAAATGTTTGTCTGTCATTTTTTTGGCCAAAGGCAGAACGTCAAGTGATTATTAAGGGAAGTGCAGAAAAAGTATCGCCGAATATGAGTGACGGTTATTTTGAATCGCGACCTCGCGGAAGTCAATTGGGGGCATTGGTATCCCACCAAAGTGAAGTGGTAAAGAATAGGGAAGTACTTGAAGAGGAACTGCATCAGCTTGAAGCAAAATTTGAAGGTAAGGAAATTCCCAGGCCAGAACATTGGGGAGGTTTTATTGTCAAGCCCATCTCAATTGAATTTTGGCAAGGACGGCCTAATAGATTGCACGATAGGATCAGGTTTACATTGAAAGAGGAATTTGATTGGGTTATGGAGCGTCTTTCACCATAATAGAGCTGCGATATGGATAAATTTCCAAAACCAATTGAGAGATGATTAACATTCTGAAAATATGGATGATCACACGGATATAACTTAAACATTCTTTGGTGTTGTACACCTATATCAGCTATTTTGATGGTTTTCTCAATGCTGGTAGTGTGACACGCTACGCTGCAGACGCTATACTCTTTTCCCAGCAGTTTTAATACACAGAGGCTTGTCTCGATCGTAAATATAATTCCGTATTCATACCTTGTGGACTTGTCGGCCAGTGCCGGTCGGACAGCCCCGAGGTTCTTGATTAATTAATAAAACAACTTAAAAACTGGACATCTAACTTTTATCGATAAAACGCAAGATTTCATCGCCGTAAGTCCAGTGTTTGTTTCAAAAAGATGTATTTCATCGATGATTTACAAATAAAACCGACTAAGTGTGTGCTTTTCATCGATTTTAACATTTCATTAACAGTTAGTTCATTTTAGTCTTCTAATTTAGCTGAACCAAATCGAATTAACCTACTTATGAAAATTTCTACCTACCTGCCAATGATGGCTTTACTGGCCATGTTTACCTTCTCTTGTTCTACGGATGAATTTCAAGAAGACAAGATCGATCATGTTCAATTGAAAAATGCTCCAGCACCTAAAGCCATTGAATTAGAAATTTTGGAGTTGATCAATAACTACCGAATCGAAATGGATTTAGCTCCATTAAACAACCTGAGCATCATTAAGTCGGTTGCATTTACACATACCGATTATATGGTATCTGTAAATCAGATTAACCATGACAATTTTTTCCAACGTAAATCCAGTTTGGTACAAAATGCTGCCGCAATGAAAGTTTCAGAAAATTTAGCTTATGCCTATAATTCTGCTGAATCTGTCGTAAATGGATGGTTGAAAAGTCCGGGGCATAAAGCAACTATAGAAGGAGATTTTACTGATTTTGATATTTCTGCAGAGAAGAATTCAGAAGGTAAATGGTATTTTACAAATATATTTATTAAGCGTTAGTCTATTAATTGAGTTTTAAGAAAGTTAGTTATTGTGAAAAGGACCGCTCCATATGAGCGGTTTTTTTATTGATAATTGGAGCATAATGCTCATTTAGTAATGATTGCCAATCATTATAAAGTTAGCTATTATTCTGGTTTTTAAAATGCCTTATACGCATTCCAAAGAAGTTTATTTTCAGGTTGAAAGGTCAAATCCTTGCTTCCAATTGCTATCGGGAGTCATTGCAGACAGTTTAGTTTCTATAAATTTTTTGGTCGGGTCGCCACTATCGGGAATACGAATAACTCTGTTTTTTTTATATTGTTTATTCGCTATTTCACGAAGCAGACTCTCAGTCTACCAATATAAAACTATGAACTTAAAATCCATAGCGGTTTATTTTACAGATAGTGTTCAACATTATACTAAGTAGTTAGTTGTGATCATTTCATGATAAAAGGTTCCTATCGACGAGACAAGATATAGCTGTTATAACTTTTCAACTTAATATATTAAACCTGTCTTTCTTAACAGTGCTGTCTTATTAGTTTCCTTCAACATACATCAACATGCATCAATATACTATAGAGATACAAAAACTAACCTTGTATAAATAGGAGTTTTATTTCCATCTGTCGGTCGAACGCGTCTATTTTCGATTCAGCCAACCGTCAATATGATCACCATGATTTAAAATCCACATACCTCGCCGTTTAGTAGAAAAACGGCATAAAAAAAGCAGACTCATGGTCTGCTTTTTTATAAAAACTTAGAAGAAATTAATCCTTCAATATATAGAAATACGATCTTCTGTTTAACTGGTGCTCTTCTGAGGTACATTTAACCCCGTTAGAACATCTGTTGAGCAATTGGGTTTCGCCATATCCGATAGCGCTCTCAATACGATCTGGAGCAATACCTCGGGATAGAATATAATCCCTTGTGGATTTGGCTCTTCTGTCGGATAATTTCATGTTATAATTGTCACTTCCTCTACTGTCTGTATGAGATTCAATTTTGATGACCATGTTTGGATGTTCTCTCATTACATCAACAATGTGCTCCAGCTCATATTCAGCATCTGTTCTGATATTCCATTTATCAAAATCGAAGAAGATAGGGTTGATCACAATTTGGTTGTCATCAATTAATGGTGTCAAATAGAGGTCGGCATTATTGACTTTACCATCCTCTAAACTTGTAGTCACTTCTTTTCTTCCATCTTTATAATCTTTCTTACTTCCAAGAACAGTATAGGTTTTGTCGCAATCTGCATCTAAAGTAAAGGCTCCAGTTTCCGATGTCATGACCGTTGCAATGATTTTACCAGTATTATTGATTAATTTTACTTCAACATTTGCAAGAACTTCACTGGTCTTTATGTTTCTGGCAATACCCTCAATAATCTGTTTGCAAGCTTCAGCACTAAATCCGTAAATATCATCACCACCTTTTCCACCAGGTCGGTTGGAAGAGAAATAGCCAGTCTTGTTATCATCATTCATAAAGAACGCGAAATCATCATAACCACTATTATAAGGAGCACCAATATTTTCAGGTTCTGCATTTTCCTTCTTTAGAATTTCAGACTTATAGATATCCAATAATCCCAAGTTCAAATAGCCATCAGAAGAAAAGTAAAGTGTATTATTCTTGGCAACAAAAGGGAACATCTCACGGCCTTCCGTATTCACTTTTGGCCCTAAATTTCTTGGTTCACCATAATTTCCATCCTCTAAAATATTGACGACGTAAATATCTGTTTGTCCAAAACCACCTTCACGATCTGATACGAAATACAATTTCGTATTATCCGGACTTAAAGCTGGATGTCCATTGGAGTAATAATCATCATTAAATGGCAGTTCAACAATATTGTTCCAAGCACCATTATCTAAAGTTGCCTTGTACAACTTTAAGTGTGAAGTTCCTTTGCGGTCATAGCCCAACTTATTTCTACGGTTGACGTTGTCTCTTGTGAAATACATGGTTTGACCGTCATTGGTAATGGCTATAGAGGCCTGATGATATGGGCTGTTTATTTTTGACGAATTAATGAAATCGGCACTTGAATATTCTTTATTGCCATCTTCATCCTTTGATACAGTCACATAATAGATGTCTAAAAATGGTTCAGCATTCCAGCCGTATCTTTTCCTCACGTCAGTATTTCTTGCGGAGGCAAAATAGAGCATATCATTCGCTATATAGGCACCAAAATCAGAGAACTCAGTATTGAAAGGCATGTTTTCGATTTTTACGATAACATCTTCAGTAGAAGCTAAATCTTCATAGAGATCAAGGTTGTTGGCATCAAAGTCCTTTACACGACTGTCGTTGCCTTGAATGTCCTTAAATTTCACCAGCCATTTGTCAGCTTCTTCATAATTTTTGATACTTCTTAAACTCTGAATGTATTTAAAAATGTACTCAGGATTGACCTTGTTATATTTGTTGACCGCTTTCCCATACCATAAGGCTGCTTCTTTTGATCTGGAATTGTTGTAGTAACAATCTCCCAAACGGGTTAGTACATGTTCACTGCTATCACCTTTTTTTACCGCTTCCTCATAAAGTTCGGTTGCTTTTACGTAGGCAAAGTTTTCAAAAAACTTATCTGCCAATTTTCTTTGAGCAACCATGAACGTGCTGCTAAGCGCAAAAAAGAATATAAATAATTTTGTTTTCATAGTCATAGGTTTTAGAAGTATCGAGGCGATTTAATACGTTTGCTTTTAAAGATCTCAAACATTAGCAAGACTTCATGGGTGCCACTTGTGTAAGGTCTTAGGTCAGAAAATGGATATTCATAGGCATAACCAATTCGCAGTTGTTTGGACACTTGGAAGTCGGCAATTCCCCCCAATGCAGATGTTCTTTCATTCATTCTATACGATCCACCAATCCAAAACACATCATTGAATAGAAAATTAGCGGTTAAATCTAAAGATAGAGGTGCACCATTGGTAGCTTTCACTAAAAATGCTGGTTTGAATTTGGTTGTTGCGCCCAAATCAAATACATAACCTCCAGTAAAATAGTAGCTAAGACGCTCTAAGGCTTCAAATTCTTGCTCCCCAGTATAGTCCGTATTCAATAATCTTGGCGCAGAAAGCCCTAAATACCATCTTTCAGAATGCCAGTATGCTCCGGCACCGACATTGGGTTTCCATCGGTTTTCATAACCATAGATCACGGGATCATCAAACTCTGCAGCTCTGAAATCAGGATCTAAACTAAATCCGGTAAAACCAGCTTTTAATCCAAACGCCAACTTGGTGTTCTGACCAGTTTGAATGGTGTATGAAAAATCGGCATATAGATATTGGAAGTTTTGGTATCCCAATTCATCATTTATAAACGACATTCCCAATCCGATCTTTTCATTTCGGAGCGGTGTGTGAATGGATAGCGTTTGAGTAGTTGGCGCTCCTTCGAGTCCAACCCATTGGCTTCTGTGCAATCCCACAATACTTAATGTTTCTCTACTGCCCGCATAGGCCGGGTTGATAGAAATGGTATTGTACATATACTGTGTAAACTGTGGTAGTTGTTGTGCAACTCCCACCCAGCTTGTGAACAGTATGAAAACGATAATATTAAGCTTTACAAATTTCATAGGTTAAAATTTATTTGGTTGCAACGTAGATTGGGCCTGCAAAAGGTTTTAATCCACTATTTTTTAGATTAACTACATAATAATATGTTCCTGTTGGTACAAAGTTAGAACTTCCAACAGAAGCTTTAGATGATGTACCATTCCAATCATTTTGGTAGTCATTGGACTTATAGATCATGGCACCCCAACGGTTGAATATTTGAACTTCTACTGTAAAGTTACAGCCTTCAACACCTGTGATGGTAAAGAAATCATTTTTACCGTCAGCATATGTGGTTACCGCTTTAGAAATAATAACATCTTCAGCACCACATGGCAGTACTACACAATCATCATTCAATGTAATATCTACAAGAGTTTCGGTAGGGCAGTACTCATCAGCCACGGCATACATGAAGGTGTAAGTGCCCAACTCTAATCCATAAGGATTGAATATGCTACCATCTAAGGTTGCAGTACCGGTAACTACACTCCAAGTGCCGGTGGTGTCATAAGATCCACTCAACAAATCAAAAAGATTAAAATTCAAGTCGTCACCGTTACATAGTTCAGTGCCTGTGGCGACTATGATGTTAACTGTGCTGTCAACATTAATAGTTTGGGTGTACACAGCTTCATTTCCGCAAGTGTCAGAGACTGTCCAAGTTCTTGTTACAACATATTGTAGACTATCTTCAGTTGCGGTTGATGTTTCATTAAATTCAACCTGGATATCCTCAGAACATGCATCTTCAAAAACCAATTCTGGAACTGAAGGAATATTATCACACGTAATGTTGATTTCCTTTTCGTATTCAGTTACCAAGTTTGGCGCTGTTTGATCCATAACGTTTATGGTTTGTGTCGCCGTTGAAACATTACCACATGCATCCGTTGCCGTCCAAGTTCTTGTTACTGAATAATCACTTCCACAAGTACCAAGAGTTGTAACATCATCAAAAGTTAATGTGATGTCGTCACCACTGCATGCGTCTGCTGCAGTCGCTTGGGCGAATTCAGGTGTTTCATTACAGTCGATTGTTGATTCAGCTGGTAATGACGAAATTATTGGTCCTACAGTATCGACAATAGTGAATACAGCAGTCGTGCTCGAGGTGTTTCCACAGCCATCAGTAGCCGTAAAGGTTACGGTAGCAGATCCGGTAGCACCACAGTCATCAGAAAGACCATTGAAATCATTTGACCAAGTTACTGATGAACATTCGTCAACAGCTGAGGCGCCAGCGTTTCCGTCTAACCAATTTTGCAATTCATTTACATTTCCTGAACCATCACATTCTACAGTTAAATCAGTAGCCTGTGTTATGATTTCTGGAGCAGTCACATCTTGTATCGTATAAGTTGCTGAAGTTGATGTAGTATTGCCACATCCATCATCAACTGTAAAGATGACTTCTATAGAGGAAGAACAATCTGTAGTTGAACCACTATAGTTATTTGTCCAGATTAAATTAGTTGAACAATTATCTGTTGCGGTTGCACCTCCATTTGAGTTCAACCAATCTTCCAATGCACTATTATTAATATCACAATCAATTGTAATGTCAGATGCTGGTGTGTCAATTACAGGAGCAGTCGTATCGACCACAGAAATGGTTTGAATTTCCGTAGCAGTATTACCACATTCGTCGATTGCCGTCCATGTTCTTGTAATAGTTTTCATATTATCACAACTTCCATCTACAACTACATCGCTAAACGTAAGATCAACACCTCCACACTCATCAGAAGCCGAAGCATCGCCAGTAATTGAAGGGTCTGTAGACTCTGAACACTCAATAGTGATATCTTCCGGTACAGTAATAGATGGTGGTGTAGTGTCAACAATTGAAATGGTCTGAACACCGGATACTGAATTTCCACATTCGTCTGTAGCAGTCCATGTTCTTGAAATCACTTGTGTATTTCCACAACCTTCTACGGCTGAGTCTTCAAAAGATATACTCACATTGCCGCAAGTATCAGTAGCGGTAGCTTCACCAAATGGATCCCCAGTGCCTCTTGCAAGACCTGTACATTCCATGGTCACGTCGGCAGGTAATGTCAATACCGGTGGCGTCGTATCCACTACAGTAATGATTTGATCACCAGAAGCCGTGTTTCCAGCTTCATCAGTGGCAGTCCAAGTTCTTGTAATAACTTCTGTGTTTCCACAACCTTCTACGCTATTATCAGTAAACGTTAGTGTTGCCGTACTACAAGCATCTGTTGCACTTGCATTTCCTGTCGCTGAAGGTTCAGTTGATGTCGAGCATTCAACAGAAACATCTGCAGGAACTGTTAAAATAGGAGCGACCGTATCAATCACAGTAATGGTTTGCGTATCTTCTGTAGTGTTACCACAATCATCAGTGGCAATCCAAGTTCTGGTTATCACTTGTGCACCTTCTATACCTACGCTTGCATCTGTATATGTTACCGTCACATCGCCACAGGTGTCTATTGCTGTTGCATTCCCTGTCGCTGAAGGATCAGTTGACTCATTACATTCAACAGTAATATCATCTGGTACTGTTAACGATGGAGGTGTGGTATCTACAATGGTAATCGTCTGGACATCAGAAACCGTATTACCACATTCATCCATAGCAGTCCAAGTTCTTGTAATTACTTGTGTATTTCCACAACCTTGAACGGCTGTATCTTCAAAATTAAGACTAACCCTTCCACATCCATCGGTAGCCGTAGCTTCGCCGATTAAGTCTCCAGGACCTCTTGCATAACCAGTACACTCCAGTGTGACGTCGTCTGGCATTGTTAAAACAGGTGGTGTTGTGTCAACTACAGTAATTGTTTGAATTCCCGTGGCTACATTTCCACATGTATCGGTTGCAGTCCAAGTTCTTGATATAGTTTCGGTACTGCCACACTCAGCAACAGATACATCTTCATAGGTGATGTCAACATTTCCACAAGCTTCAGTAACTAAAGCAGTTCCAGTAGCAGTAGGGTCAGTTGAGTTTCCACACTCTACAGTTTCACTTTGAGGTATAACAAAGTTGGCTTGCAAATCAATATCAATAGTAATGATTTGAGTGCTTGTATCGGTTTGGTCACAACCATCTGTAACTGTAAATGTTCTTGTAACAACTAATGGGCATGTACCTGTAGAAGCATCGCTATAGGTAACACTTAAAATATTATCACCAATAAAAGTTCCGCCTTCAGCTAAAAATTCAGCATTACTTATCGTTACTAAGGCTTCACTATATGGCAATGAAGTTAATCCACCATTAGAAATGTCACCTGTTGTGCAACCACTAACAGAAATATCAGCTGGTGCATTAATCTCAACAGCTCCAGTGTTTTCAGTAGTAATTATAAAAGTTGCCGTAGCCGTACAGGTATTAGTGTCTGCTTCTGAAACGGTAACCGTATAAGTGCCATCAGGTAAATTTGTTAAATCTTCAGTAGTAGGACCAGGTACGCCATCAACATCCCATTGAAAGATGTAGCTACCTGAGCCACCATCAACCGAAATATCGATACTTCCATTAGTGGTGTTTGCACAAGAATTGTTTACCTGTTCTACTAAAGAAATTGTTAAAGCATCATAAACTGACACGGTTATTGGCGTTCTTGGACCGACGCAGTTAGTAGCAGGCCCTTCGGATACGTAATAAGTAAATTCTCCTACCACACTGGTGTCTGGAATTAATGAAGTTTGCCCAATTGTACTTGGATCATTATCCGTATAGTACAGCAGTAAATAATCTGGACTGGTTGCTTGGGCAGATAATTCACCAGCAGTTTCGTTTAAGCAATACGTAGCATCAGTAACTGTAGGTGAGGTTGTAATCTCTGTAACTTCAATAGTGAATATATAATTACATGCCGAGTTTCCAGGAGGAATAGCATAATAAGTGCTTATTCCTTCAGCAGCTGGAAAAGGGTTGGAGGCATTGTACTCAATAGTGCTACCGGTAATAGGGTATGAGTCATAAAACAATGATCCTTGTGGGAATTGAGCCTGAACTTCAGAAACAGGAATCGTGCTGCTCTCTAAATTACAGTAGTAGAATGCTCTTTCAGCGGTTACATCACTACAATTGTCAAGAATATATTGCTCTGAATTGATGCTTACGGTAAGAGGATCGGTATTTGGTTCACCTTCACAAACACCATCTTGCTGATAACCTTGTATTAACGGTAAGGAGTAATCGATTTTAGAAGTTGCTCCTGTTCCTGCAATATAGCCACCTAAGATGACCACCTCGGAAGAACAATTGTTGTTGACTAAAATAGTACAATCTTCAGTAGTTTTTAATTTGAAGCGAATGTCGGCAAGTAACTTCGTTAAATCCGTATCCAAAGGCAAATAAGCAATATCCCAAACAATGGAACCAGTTGCACCTTCGCTTGGATCGAAATATGGTGCAGTCGCATTAAATAAACTGTCATATTCATTAAAACTGATACTTCCAGGAACAAATTCAGAAGTAAACGGAATCGGAATGACTAATTTTGCGTTTTCAATAGGCTCTGTACCTTTATTTCTGATTTCCAAACCATATTCTATTTCATCACCTGGAAGGGCAACGTAAGGTGCATTGACCGAGTTGCCGGCAATGCTTTCTATGGATAGCAATCCTTCAGATTCAGGAATATAGGCATCTACAGCAAACGTAATATTGAAAATAATATAGGAATCCTGTGTCGATCCATATTGGAAACGTGTAGAGGTTTGATTGTTGCCTATAATGGAATTATTAAAATTATCAAGGTCGAACATGGCGATGTCCAATCCCGTATTATTCAATAAATTAGGGTTTCTTGCACCTTCAGTTCGAATGGTAGAATTAAAGAAGTTGGTCATACTATTCCCGTCGTGCTTCAAGGGTTGGTATGAATTATCACTTTGTTTTTGAATTTTAAAATAATCGCCACCAATGGATCTGTCTCCTTCACCGGCCATAAGACCTAACCTTAAATTCACAGGACCACTTTGTGTGGAATTGAATCCTACAACATCTAAAGTATGGTTTAATGTTGCGTGACCTTTAATATAAGCATGACCGTCAAAAACGGTAATGTCTCTCCATTTCATTTTTGAGTTTTCATAAACGACAACCATTCCCCAGCCACCATAATAACCGATATCATCGCCATCGCCTTCAACGAGTGCCATGTCAGCAACATGATAGACGCCGTCTTGACCATTATTTTTGACGTAATCTGTAACGTCCACATATGCAGAATACATATTATCATCAGTTCCTGATGGATAATAAATGTCATTGGCATTTGCAGTTAATTGGGTATAGCTTGTTGCATTAGGTCCCTTAATGGATACCTTTCTTTTATCGAAGGTTTTAGTAACCTGAACAATTTGGTTGTTTACCTCAACATCTTTAGTTACGGTAAATGTATCGTCAGCTCCGGCTCTTCCTGACCAGTATAATCCTGCGTAAACAATATTGGAACAGTCTGGAATAGCGCCAAACTCATCCGAAAACGTAAGGGTTGCTGAAGACGAATTTAAAGTGTTGGGATCATTGTCCACATCCACATATTTCATGTCGTCAGCGTTGTTGCCATCGTCAGAATAATTTACCAAGGTGAGGTTGGTATTACCAATCATGGTAAAATCACCTTTAACATTGTAAATCGTTTTTCCTGGCGTAAATACTGAGGAACGAGGTGTAAAAGGAACTTTCACCTGACCATAAGTAAAGTAAGCTGGGGACAATGCTAAAACCATAACCAACACGAATTGAAGTATTGGTTTTAAGTTATTTGATTTTGCGTAGTATAATTTTTTCATAGTGATAACTTTTAAAGAAGTCAGTAGGTATTATGAACGTTTATATGAACTGTAAAAGAAAATGATCTTAGGATCTGCATTCTGAAGGAATGACCTAATCTGATTTTCGGAAATAGGAAACTCACATTTTAAAAATATGTATTTTAAATTGCCAAATCCTCTAATACCATCCACATTAAACGAATTTCTCAAATCATTTACTGAACTTAAATTGATGGTAATGAGTTCAACTTGATTATAGAGAGAGTTTCCTGTAGAAACAAAATTAAACGATTGTGTATCCAGAAATTTTAAGACTGCTGGAGAGCCAACACCTTCAACATTTAAAACACCATTATTTTTAATATAAACGGTAGCATTTAAATCATATAATAGGTCATAAGGAAATGGTGAGGTTTCCGCAGAACTTCTTAGTCCATTCATTTGTGTAACTGTCTGTTCGCGATCGGACAAGTTATGGATTACATTTTCTTGAGAAAAAGAGGTGCTCGAGAAAAGTCCAATAAGTATTATCATACTTAAAAACTTTGTGTTAAATTTGGAGTTCATAGTCCTAAAAGTTTATTTAATCTAATTATTTTTTGGCTTAGGAAGCTTTTTTTGGCTACCTAAGTAATATGTTCTTATTTTAAGCTATACGTACAAAAATGGATATGCCTAAAATGAAAGTGCTTAAATATGTTGAGGGAAGAAGCATTGCATAACAATGCAGGAATGGATTCATTAACATGTTTGTGATTTGGGGTCATTTACATTAATATATTAGAACAAAGCAACAGATAAGATTCAGTTATACCAAAATTAAATGTTGAAGAGACGAAAATAATCGATAAGACGGACATATGCAACACTTTATCGATAAAAAACGCACTTAATCGAATAGAATATGAAGACAATTGTTTTGATAAGACATGCCAAATCCTCTTGGGACCACGATGTCAGTGATTTAAACCGACCTTTAAGTAAGCGAGGTTTTACTGATGCGAATTTAGTTTCCAAAGCATTTAAATCTTATAATTTTAATCCTGATGCCATTTACTCCAGTCCGGCAAATAGGGCTTTGACAACTTGTAGTATATTCATGGAAAATTTGAATATCTCTAAAGAATTGTTAGGTATCGATCATAAACTCTATGATTTTGGAGGTAATCAGGTCCGTCGTTTTATAAAATCTTTGAATGATGATTTGGAAAAAGTTATCATATTTGGTCATAATCATGCGTTTACATCTTTAGCCAATAGTTTTGGAGATGCTGACATTGATAATCTACCAACTTCAGGTTTAGTCATGATTGAATTTAACGTTGATCAATGGCAACAGGTAAGTCAAGGAGAAACCAAACTGTTTCTAAAACCAAAGGATTTTAAATAGATTAGTCTACTTTCTTGAGACATCATCATGCTCGTATAAAAAAGAAAGGACCTCTGATGCACAAAACACTAATAACTATATCTTGTAACTATATCTTGCGTAGTGACTTTATTTTGAGTTATAAATAGAATATATTTGTTGAAGATTAAATCCAGTTCACACTTAATGGTTAAAGATATAAATTCCAATACATACATCAATAGAGAATTGAGCTGGTTGCAGTTTAACGAACGTGTTCTGCAGGAGGCTGAAGATGAAACTGTTCCGCTTATTGAACGTCTTCGATTTTTAGGCATTTTTTCAAACAACTTAGACGAGTTTTTTAAGGTAAGATATGCTACTGTAAAGCGTATTGATGAAGCAGGAAAAACCGGAAAGAGTGAGTTGGGAGGTATTTCAGCAGGCGAATTATTGGAAATTATCACACAAATCGTGATCAAACAACAAAGTGATAGTCTCGACATTCTAGCAACCATACACAAACGGTTAGAAGATAAAAACATCCATATTGTCAATGAAACACAAATTGACGACTCACAGCACCGCTTTATAAAAAAATACTTTATTCAGCATGTAAGCCCAGCTTTGGTAATTATTATCTTAAGCGAATTGGTGAAACTGCCAACATTAAAAGATAGTGCGGCATATCTTGCAGTAAAAATGGTGTTTAGCAACCAAAAAAAGCAATTTGCTCTTATCGAGATTCCTAAAACATTAGATCGGTTTGTGGTGTTGCCAAAAAAAGGCCACGACAATTATATCATCATGATAGATGATTTATTACGATACTGTCTGAATGATATTTTTAATATTTTTAAGTATGAATCTGTATCAGCCCACATGATTAAAATTACTCGTGATGGCGAATTGGATTTTGAAAGTGATCTGAGCAAGAGTTTTATCGAAAAGATATCGGACAGCGTTAAACATCGACAATTAGGAGAACCTGTTAGATTTGTATATGATAAAACCATTGATGACGAAACTTTGCAGTTGCTCATGAGTATGATGGGCATAGATTCTAAAGATAGTATTATTCCTGGTGGGCGATACCATAACAGACGGGACTACATGGATTTCCCGAGTTTGGGAAGAACCGATTTGTTGTATGAGAAAATAACCCCATTACCAATCAAAGGGTTGAGCTTGGAGACAAGTATCTTTAATAATATCGCCAAAAAGGACTATTTGCTGCATACACCTTATCAGACCTTTTCCTATGTGGTCAAATTCCTAAGGGAAGCTGCCTTAGATCCAAAAGTTAAAAATATTAAAATTACGATTTACCGATTGGCACAGATTTCGCATGTGGCCAGCTCGTTGATCAATGCTGCAAAAAATGGTAAAAAAGTAACTGTAGCAATCGAGCTACAAGCGCGTTTTGATGAACAGGCCAATATTGATTATGCCGAGCAAATGCAAACCGACGGAATCAACCTTCTTTTTGGCGTTAAAGGCCTCAAAGTGCATAGCAAAATGTGCGTCATTGAACGAGAGGAAAACAACAAAATAAAACGTTACGGATTTTTGAGCACTGGTAATTTCAATGAATCCACGGCTACGCTATATACAGACTATACCTTATTCACTTCGGACCAAAGAATCTTGAAAGATGTGGTAAAAGTATTTGATTTTTTCGAAACCAATTATAGAATTTTCAGATATAAACATATTATAGTTTCGCCACATTACACTAAAACAAAATTGTTTAAACTAATTGATACTGAAATAGAAAACGTCAAAAGCGGAAAACCCGCGTTCATTAAATTGAAACTTAATAGTCTTTCAAGTTATATGATGGTGGATAAGCTTTATGAGGCCAGTAGGGCAGGTGTGAAAATCCAAATGATTGTAAGAGGTATCTGTTGCTTGGTTCCTGGTATTAAGGGTATGAGTGAAAACATAGAGGTCATCAGTATAATTGACAAGTTTTTGGAACATACAAGGTTATTGGTGTTTTGTAATAACAATGATCCAAAAATTTATATTTCTTCGGCAGATTGGATGTCACGAAATATTGAAAATAGGGTGGAAGTCACCTGTCCTATTTATGACCAGGACATTAAAAATGAACTTTTGGATGTTTTTGATATTGCCTGGAATGACAATGTAAAGGCGCGTTTATTATGTGGCACGCATGAAAACAAATACAGACATAACAATTTGCCAAAGGTAAGATCACAATTTGAGATCTATAATTATTATGCCAATAAACTACAAGATTAAACTATGTTGAACATTAAAAAATATGCTGCTATTGATATTGGATCCAATGCGGTACGCCTGCTTATTTCAAACATAATTGAACAAAAAGGAAAGCCAACCCTTTTCAGAAAAAGCTCGTTGGTACGTGTACCGATACGTTTGGGGGCTGATGTTTTTTTAAATCAAAAAATTTCTAAAGAAAATGAGCTGCGCATGGTAGACACTATGAATGCATTCAAATTGCTTATGAGATCACATAAGGTTGTTGCCTATAAGGCATGTGCTACCTCTGCAATGCGTGAAGCCGAAAATGGAAATGACATTGTAAAACTGATTAAAAAACAAACCAAAATTAAGATTGATGTTATTGATGGAGAAGAAGAAGCAGCCATAATTGCCGCTACAGATTTGAATAGTTATATAGATCATACCAAAACCTATTTGTATGTGGATGTGGGTGGTGGAAGTTCTGAGTTTTCTGTGATCCACCAAGGCAAAACAGCGGCTTCAAAATCCTTTAAAATAGGAACGGTAAGGTTGTTAAATGACATAGTTCAAAAAGATGTTTGGTTGGAATTGGAAGCGTGGATCAAACTAAACACAAAAGATTATGAGAAAATTGACCTCTTGGGATCTGGTGGAAACATCAATAAGATCTTCAAGATTTCAGGTAGGGCTGTCGGCAAGCCGCTAACGTATTTCTATTTAACATCTTACTACAACATGCTCCAAACCTATAGTTATGAAGAGCGGATTACAGAGTTGGACCTTAACCAGGATAGGGCTGACGTGATCATTCCTGCTACCAGAATTTATCTTTCTGCGATGAAGTGGAGCAGTGCCAAGTATATTTATGTACCAAAAATCGGACTTTCTGATGGTATTGTCAAAAGTGTCTATTTTGGTACGGTTTCAAGTGTAAACTTGGTATAAATTAGCCGTTTATCTTCTTTTTATTGTTACATATCTAATATTTCATTAGAATAATAATTTTCAATATATATTCACAGCCTCAAATCATGAATTATGAAAAAACTATTTACACTCTTACTTATCGGAGGTATGACAACCTTGTCATTCTCTCAAGACATTAATTATGGGGTCCACTTTGCTACCAATGTCTCTAATATGGATTATGAAGTGGATGGGATCCGTCCCAATCCGCATAGAAACGGTTTTGTTTTTGGTGCCTTTGTCGATTTTAGATTGACAGAAAATCTTGCAGTTATGACAGAGCTTCAATATTCTCCGGAAGGTGCCAATTTACAGTATTATAAAACGGATTATCTCAACCTTCCAGTGATATTGAACTACAATATTTTTGGTGGATTTAAGATTGGTGTTGGACCACAAGTGGGTCTGAAAATTCATAAGCATCAGGACGGTTTTAAGAACCTTGTATTCTCAGGTGTAGGACTTGCCGAGTATATGATTACCGATGAGATTGGCATCGATTTTCGTTATATATACGGGATTTCGAACGTATTTGATGACGAATTGAACCTTAAAGCCACACAAGGTGTCATGCAATTTGGATTTACGTATAGACTTTAAAATCACTTCTTATAGATTAAATGAACGAAGCTCCAATAATTATGGAGCTTTTTTTTTCTCTATTGGGTTTTAATACCCCGAGGATTGCTTGGATTTAAAAGACCATTTTTTATGCATAATTAGAGAGCTTGACCGCCGTGACAGTCGGACGCGGACTGAGATTTTTGAGTTTTTTTATTCTTACTTGCTGTACAAAAGGCGTTATATTTTAAAAACGCCTAACCATGTATTGTTTCACCTTTACTCAAGTTTTTCATAATTTCTGCTTCATAATCCAAAAGTTCATTCCATTTTTGATCGACTTCTTTTCTGTCGCCATACTGTCTGGCAAAACCTAAAAACATCGTGTAATGATTGGCTTCACTGACCATCAGTTTTCTGTAAAATTCGGCCAATTCCCTATCTTCCAATTCCTCTGAAAGCAGTCGAAAGCGTTCACAGCTTCTCGCTTCAATTAATGCGGCATAAAGCAGTCTATGAACCAGTTGTGTGGTTCTACTACCACCTTTTGGAAAAAATTTCAGCAATTGCACAACGTAGTCATCTTTTCGATCTCTACCCAAGGTCCAGCCGTTTTCAATGATTCTGTCATGCACCATTTTAAAATGGCTGATTTCTTCTTTTACCAAAGCCACCATTTCCTGAACCAGTTCCGTATATTCTGGGAAACTAACAATCAGCGAAATGGCGGTACTTGTCGCTTTTTGTTCGCAATAAGCGTGATCTGTTAAGATGTCTTCTATATTTTTTTCAACAATATTGACCCAACGTGGGTCTGTAGGCAATTTTAATCCAAGCATAATTTTATTTATAAGTTTAAAACCTGAGGTTTCATTTAATATTTAATAATGATTTTTTGTTTTTAATAATCTAACCGCGTTCTTCAATTAGGTTAAGTGATTGTAGACCATATAGATCGACGGACATTCTGTACAGCTTATACGCATTGTTTTTAGGATTGATAAAAGCAATGTCCAATTTAATGTCGTCAACAGTTGACAGCTCCTGGTTTACCCAGGCATGTTGCAAAGTAGCGCTGTCCCAAAACCGATCTGTATCAATTGCTTTAAATTGTTTTGCCGAAATATGGGTTCTGAAAACATCTTTAGATGCCTTGGAAATAATGATCTCTGATTCAAAAACACGTTGATAGTTCAACGCTTTCAATTTGGGGTCTGTAGTGCTGGAGACTAAAATTTGTTCATCTAATAATGAATAATTTTTGATGCGAACATTGGTACTGTTTGAAATAATAGTGTCCGTCACTATTTCAACATAAGCTTCAGGATGATAGTTGACATTCTCCAAAACTGTGTTCTTCAGATTGAATTTAGAAATGGCACGCTCTAAGGCTTCTTTTTTGGTTTGTCTGCCATCGCAACTCAAAAAGACCATTGAAATTAAGGCAAGTAATAACAGTGAGTTTTTCATATGTCGTTATATTTTAAAACCTTCAGAGCTTTAAAAATCTCGCAGGTTTTGACGTCAGATTTTTGGAATTTGTACATGTTGAGTAGAGAAATCTTAAAGTTAAAGATCCAATCCAAAGGTTCTTTTCAAAAGCTCAATATTTGGATTTTTTTCTTTTAATTTCTCGTATTTTTCTAAGGGCGTAAAAGCATATTGTTTTGCGATTTCCTCATTGACATCAACGTGTAAAGTTAGATCAAAATTCTTAACTGTCTTTCTGAGATGTTCCATCAACGGAAACTGGGCACGTTCAAGCTCAATTTTCAAAGATTCGTTTGGGAATTCGACATGTATTTCGGTGCCTTTCAATTTGGGTTTGCTCATTTCCAAAATAGATACCATGATCTTTTCTCCCTTTTGATCTAAGGATTTGATATAGTCCTCCCAGGCCTTATGAAAAGCTTCAGTGGTGAATTTTTCTTTTGGTAAATCGTTAGGGTCAATGACCACCTCCATTTGTTTGATGAGATGCTCTTTTTTAGCCCTAATACTTTTTAAGGAAAGACCAGAAGTGCGTTTCGGATCGGGTTTCAAATCGATTTTAGGAATCACCTGTTGAGCCAATGGATTTGAATTTTCCTTTGTGATGGTTTTCGAATCTGCCTGAATGGGTTCAGCCACCTTGTCGCTGATTGGGGCTTCTTTTTTGGGAAGCGTTACAGCAATAGGGGTGATGCCTTTTGTTTTAAAATATGAGGCAGGAATTATGTAGTGACTGCTATTTTTTTTTTCTCCATCAAAAGTGATAGAGGCAAGCTGCATTAGAGTGAGTTCAACGAGTAGACGTTGGTTTTTACTGCTTTTGAATTTGAGATCGCAGTCATTGGCAAGTTCGATGCCTTTCATCAGAAACTCATAGGAGGCTTTTCTGCACTGCTCCATGTATTTCACTTTGGTGTCTTCGCCAACTTCAAGAAGTTCTACAGTCTGTTCATTTTTACAAACCATTAGGTCTCTAAAATGCGAAGCCAAACCTGCAATATAATGATGTCCATCAAAACCTTTTGATAACGTGTCATTGAACAAAATGAGTAATTCAGGAATTTTATTCTCTAAAATTAAGTCGGTGCTTGTAAAGTAGGTTTCGTAATCGAGGACATTCAGATTCTCAGTTACAGCCTGTCGCGTTAAGTTTTTACCTGAAAAACTGACTACTCTATCAAAAATAGATAGTGCATCACGCATGGCACCGTCAGCTTTTTGAGCAATGATGTGGAGGGCATCATCTTCGGCATCAATCCCTTGTTCTTCGGCAATGTATTTTAAATAGTTTTTAGCGTCTTTAACAGTGATACGCTTAAAATCAAAGATTTGACAACGCGACAAAATCGTCGGGATGATTTTATGCTTTTCGGTAGTTGCCAGAATGAATATACAGTGTTTAGGTGGCTCCTCCAACGTTTTTAAAAATGCATTAAAGGCTGCTTGGGACAGCATGTGCACCTCATCAATAATATAAACTTTATATTTTCCAACTTGTGGTGGAATCCTAACTTGGTCGGTCAAACTCCTGATATCGTCTACCGAGTTATTGGAAGCAGCATCCAGTTCAAAAATGTTGAAGGCAAAATCTTCGTCTTCTTTTTCTGTACCATCACTATTGATCATTTTAGCCAAAATACGCGCGCAGGTCGTTTTACCAACGCCACGGGGACCGGTAAACAATAAGGCTTGTGCTAAATGATGATTCTCAATGGCATTCATCAAAGTATTGGTAATAGCCTGCTGGCCCACAACATCCTTAAAGGTCTGTGGTCTGTACTTGCGTGCCGATACTACGAAATGTTCCATTGTTTATGCTGAATTCAGTCGTGCATTTCAGAATGCAAAACTTGAAGTAACAAAGTTAAAAATTCGGTTCTAATAAAGGAACTACATCCTATGATATTAGGATTAGTTATTAACAAAAGAGTTATGAGTTATGAGTTCGGAGTGCCAAAAGTACTTAAAGTTGATAGCAAAGACGAATTTTGATGAATTAGAGAACTTTCAACCACTTAAAATTTTAAGTCTCACAACTTTATAGACTTAAAACTTTACCCTAACTTTGCACTTAAGTAAATCGCCTTATCGCTGAATGTTCAACTTGATTGAACATCTTATATTTTGAATTGAAAGATTCTATTATGAGATCCCCGCTTTCGCGAGGATTTGGAGGAAAGTCCGAACACCGTAGTGCAACATAATGGCTAATGGCCATCGGTCGTGAGATCAGGAAAAGTGCAACAGAAAGTATGTACAGGTCAAGCTGTAGTGAAACCAGGTAAACTCTATGTGGTGCAATGTCATGTATACCAACGTTCCATCCCGATAGTTATCGGGATCGGGAGAGGGCGGCACGCTCGATTGTTGGAGGGTAGACAGCTAAAGTGTACTGGCAACAGTGCATTCAGATAAATGATAAGGCCACTTTTTATTTAGGAATTTATTTTCCAAAATAGAAATGGACAGAATTCGGCTTATAGATTTGCTTACTTAAACAGGCTCTTTGTTAATTCAAAGAGCTTTGTTTATTTAGTGAAACCCATATTCCAAAAGCCGAAGGCGCGTTGGAATATGTTGGTTGAACTAATCCCGCATTTTTTGCGGGATCGAGACCCATATTACAAAAGTCGAAGGTGCATTAGAATATGTTAGTTGTCCTGATAGCTATCTCTTTTCAGCGGGATCTTCAGGTTTAATTCCCCGAGGCTCTGCCTCGTTTTGTATTTTTTTTTTGAATTTGAATACCTTGTGGGTCGCCCGTGCCAGTCAGACGGGCTCCGAGGTCGTTTAATATAGTTTTGATTTATCGGAGTGTTTTCTATTCAACTTTCTCAAAGAAACTAAACGAACTACTCCCATAATTTTTGGAGTAACTAAAATGTGGCAATTGTGAAAGGTCCATCTGTTCGGCGTGCTCCACAACCAAAAGGCCATCATTTTCTAAGAGCTCATTTTGGAATACCAGTTCAGGAATTTTAGAAAATTCATCCAAACTAAAGGCATACGGTGGGTCAACGAAAATAACATCGAATTTAAGCTTAGTAGTTTCCAAAAATTTGAAAACATCACTCTTGACCGTTTTGATAGGCATTTTAAATTGATCTGCAGTAGCATTGATGAATTTTATACACCCAAAATCTTCATCTACACAGGTAATGTTTTCTGTGCCTCTGGAGGCAAATTCATAACTGATGCTTCCTGTGCCGGCAAATAAATCGAGCACTGAAATTTCATCAAAATAGAATAAATTGTTCAGAATGTTGAAAATGGCTTCCTTGGCCATATCCGTAGTAGGACGTACCGGTAGCTTTTTTGGTGGTGTGATACGTCTTCCTTTAAATTGACCTGAGATAATTCGCATTAGTTGAAACTGTTTAAAATAAGGGTGTGCTGATGTCTTAAACTTGTCTCATCAGTATTGTTATAGGTATAATTTTTTGAAGGCCCATCAAATTCCACATATCTGATATAGGTGTAAAGCATTTGATATAACTCATCATCTTTCACAATGTTACCGGTCAATTTGATAATAACGGTTTCAGTATTCAGTTTTAATTGCTCAATGGAGAAGAGAATAAAATAGATAAAATCCTCTTTTGTGAAATATTCAAAGGTATTGTAAAGTTGAAATTGTCCTTTTTTCATCACTACCATTTCAAAATGCAAAGGTTCTACGTTGATATAAATTTTATCGTCGTGAGAATCTTCTTCATTCTTTAAAATTTGTTCCAAAAAAATAGTGGACGCATGTTTGTATTCAAATTCACCATAAAGATCAAATAAATAATTATTGATATTGATATAGGGCACAAATACATTAATGCTATCAATGGCTTCAATTTTATCGTGTGAAATAAAATCGGTTGTTAATATTTTTGAACTGAACTTTAGATAATCGGCGGCATTTTGTTCTTCAAAAAACTCTTCGGGAACGAAATTGGAAAGTTCATTTTGAAAAAGCACTAAAATACTATCAAAATGCTGAGAGAGCAGTGGCTCATTCGAGACGATGCCCTGCAATTTCTCCAAGACAGCTTCTGGCGTTAATTTACTATTAAAGTCAGTACGTTTTAAATACTCAACTTCGGAGTCAGAACTATTAAGTATACAAAAAGAAAGTCCACTCAAACTAATTTGAATGGACAGTTTTTTAAGATTTTTTACTTCCAATTTATTGATCGGTTGAATAGTTCTTTGGCCAGTTTCCAATCGTTTTAACTTCATCCATAGAACCTACCATAAGTTTTGGTCCGTTAACCCCATCAACAGAAACCACTTGTTTTTCCTTTGCGATGAGATTCTTGTCTTCGCCATCAAGTAGGATAGCTTTATCGACGCTAGCTTCAAATACAGGTATGTTGTCTAAAAACCCAGCTTTCAAATCAAATTTTGCACCTGGCTTTCCTACCGGTACATTCATCATTGTCTTATATCTTGTATCGGCACCAAATAAAGAATCTTTTATAGAGACGAAGTTTAAGGTATCAATAATGACAATGTCTTTTGTCATTGTGACACCACCAAATCGCCTTGTCATTTCCTCGTCCACAATGGTTGAGTCTCTACGTTGTGTGATTGTAAATTTAGCAGTATCAATAAATTTTACTAAATCGTCAAAATTATCTGTAAACTTCCCGTTAACTTGCTTGTAAGCTAATTCAGCATCTCTAATGTCTTTTAATTTTTCAATAACAATGTGGTAGCGCTTTTCCTTAAGTTCATTGAATTGGATCTCTCCATAAACGGACATGAAGGTACTGTAGCCAAGAAATGCAATAATTCCCCAAAGTAAAATGTGTAGAATTGGCTTAAAGTTTTTAGGTACAAATTTGTCTATCAACCAAACGATTCCAATCGTGAGAAGGATAACAATTACAATAGCAAGAATTACTGTTAGCATAGTTTGTGTGTTTATTTTTTATAATTGGTCTAACGCAAATCTACAATTTTTTTTAATTCACGAAAACCAAACCTAATAAAAATGATGTAATAAAAAAATGAATTTAAAATAAATTAGTTCTACTTGTCAAAAAGTTTGTCATAAAGTTACAACAATTCTTTATATACCTTACCTTTCCGTTTTATAAAAATGACTCATCTCAACATGAACGCCTCCGAATTTTATAAACATTTAAAGCAAAAATTTCCTTTTGAACCTACATTAAAACAAAATATCGTCCTTGATCAGCTGTCAAATTTTGTTTTTAGCACCGATTCCAATCAATTATATCTTTTAAAAGGATTTGCCGGTACCGGAAAAACAAGCATTATTGGTACCTTGGTTTCCAATTTATGGCATATTAAAAAAAGTGCAGTTTTGATGGCACCAACTGGAAGAGCGGCCAAGGTTATTTCCAACTATTCAGGAAAGGAAGCCTTTACCATCCATAAAAAAATATATTTCCCAAAAAAAGATAAGGGCGGCGGTGTCAAATTTGTAATGCAGCCCAATAAACATCGCAATACCATATTTATAGTTGATGAAGCCTCCATGATACCTGATGCGCCGTCGGATTCAAAGTTATTCGAAAACGGAGCGTTGTTGGATGATTTGATGCAGTACGTTTATTCTGGTCACAACTGCAAATTACTCTTGATTGGGGACAAAGCGCAATTGCCACCCGTAAAATCTGAATTAAGTCCGGCGTTGGATAGTGTGCAACTCAATCTTAACTACAACAAAAACGTCATTTCCATCGAATTGGACGAAGTTGTGAGGCAAGAGCAGGATTCTGGAATATTGATGAATGCCACAAACCTACGTGAAGTATTGGAAGGCGAATTTTACGAATCATTCAAATTTGAGCTCAAAGGCTATTCGGATATTGTGAGATTAATTGATGGCTATGAAATTATGGATGCCATTAACGATGGGTATTCAGACCAAGGTCATGAAGAAACCGCCATTATTGTAAGAAGTAATAAGCGCGCAAATTTGTACAACAAGCAAATTAGGGAGCGCATTTTAAACAATGAAAATGAACTCACTGTTGGCGATTTTCTAATGGTGGTAAAAAATAACTATTTTTGGGTCAAACCTACTTCAGAGGCTGGGTTTATCGCAAATGGCGATATCATCCAAGTTCTGGAAATTTTCAGTTTGCAAGATCTGTATGGTTTTAGATTCGCTGAAGTGAAAGTGCAAATGGTTGACTATCCGAAAATGTCGCCATTTGAAACGGTCCTGCTATTAGATACTATTGAATCGGAATCACCATCATTGCCATACGAAGAATCCAACAGATTGTATCAAGAGGTTCAAAAGGATTATGAAGATGAAACTTCCAATTATAAAAAATTTTTAAAAATCAAGAATAACAAACATTTCAATGCCTTACAAGTCAAGTTTTCTTACGCGATAACCTGTCATAAATCTCAAGGGGGGCAATGGCATACCGTTTTTGTGGAACAGCCCTATTTGCCAAATGGTATTGATAAAGATTACCTGAGATGGCTCTATACCGCGATTACAAGAGCGAAAGAGAAATTATACTTGATTGGGTTCCCAGAAGAATTTTTTGTGTCTTAAACTGGTTGTAAGAGCCATAGACGAGTTATTTATTATGAGGTTCTTGATTTACGTGATTAAAAACTTCAACTATCTCATAAAATTGATAACTTTATAAATTATTAATTAATCAAAAAACTTTTGGGGTGTAGGGATCATGACAGAAACCATTATTAGTATTTGTCTCGGAATAGGATTGGCTGCCTCAGTTGGGTTTAGAGTTTTTTTACCATTATTTGCCCTCAGCTTGGCATCTTATTTTGATGTGTGGGAACTTAACTCATCGTGGCTTTGGATTGGCAGTCTGACTGCAGTTGTTACTTTTGGCGTTGCCACATTAATTGAGATTTTGGCTTATTATATTCCATTGGTTGACAATTTACTCGACACTATAGCTATTCCATTGGCCACCATTGCGGGTACCGCTGTTATGGTTTCTACTGTGGCCGATTTAAATCCTGTCGTTACTTGGGCATTAGCCATTATTGCGGGAGGTGGAACAGCAGCTGCCATCAAAAGTACAGCAGGAGCATCAAGAGTGACTTCAACGGTCTCAACGGCAGGATTCGGAAACCCGTTAATCTCAACTGTTGAAACAGGAGCCTCGTTAATCATTTCCATCTTTTCCATATTTCTACCTCTAATTGCTTTTGTCTTAGTTATTTTTGTTTTGTTTGTCATTTTCAAACTTTATAAAAAGATTAAACATTCCAATCTATAAATACTTTAAAAAGCTTTATTTTTGGAAGGAAATCCTTGACCAAACATGAAGATAATTTCAATGATTCCGGCACGTTACAGTGCCACACGTTTCCCAGCCAAATTGATGAAGGACTTAGCGGGCAAAACCGTTATTCTTAGAACTTACGAAGCAACCGTTGCCACCAATCTTTTTGATGATGTGTTCGTTGTGACCGATAGCACTATTATTTATGACGAAATTGTAAATAATGGAGGAAAAGCCATCATGAGTAAAAAAGAGCATCAGTCCGGTAGCGATCGTATTGCAGAAGCTGTGGAAGACCTTGATATAGACATTGTTGTCAATGTACAGGGTGATGAACCTTTCACCGAGCGGGAAAGTTTAGAGAAGGTCCTGGGCGCTTTTAAAGATGACTATCAGAAAGAAATTGACTTGGCATCTTTAATGGTTGAAATTCACGATTGGGATGAAATCAGCAATCCAAATACGGTAAAGGTTATTGTCGATCAAAATAATTTCGCACTTTATTTTTCGAGAAGTCCAATTCCATATCCAAGAGATAAAGAAGCCGGCGCACGCTATTTTAAGCATAAAGGTATTTATGCCTTTAGAAAGCAGGCGCTTCTTGATTTTTACAAATTGCCGATGCAATTCATTGAAGCGACTGAGAAGATAGAATGTATCCGTTATTTGGAATATGGCAAACGAATTAAAATGGTTGAAACACATGTGGAAGGTGTTGAAATAGATACACCCGAAGATTTGGAGCGCGCAAAACGTTTATGGAAATAGATTATAGCAACATAAAAGTAATTGGCTTTGATGCTGATGATACCCTCTGGGTCAATGAAACCTATTTCAGGGATGCTGAACTTGCATTTGCAAAACTAATGGCACCTTATGAAACAGCGAATAAGATTGATCAAGAGCTTTTTAAAAGACAAATAGAGAATCTGCCCTTGTATGGTTACGGAATCAAAGGATTTATTCTGTCCATGGTCGAAATTGCCTTGGAGCTGTCCAACAATTCTGTAAGCAATAGTACTGTTGAAGCCATCCTAAATATAGGCAAGGACATGCTCAACAAACCAGTTCATCTTTTAGATGGCGTAGAGGAGGTTTTGCATACATTATCCTTAGACTACCGATTGATAGTTGTGACCAAAGGTGATCTGTTGGATCAGGAAAGAAAATTGGAGAAATCTGGGCTAATGGATTACTTCCATCATATTGAAGTGGTCAGTGACAAACAGGAAGCTAATTACTCTAAGTTATTGAACCATTTGGATGTAAAACCTTCTGAGTTTTTAATGATAGGCAATTCTCTGAAATCAGATATATTACCTCTCATAAATATCAAAGCACGAGCTATTCACATTCCTTTTCATACGACTTGGATACATGAACAGGTTAAAACCAACAAGCTGGATAATAAAAAATTTCAAACGGTATCGGGAGTATTGGATGTTCTTTCAATATTGAACAAAACCCGAAAAACAAAAGTTAAGAATAAAAAAAATGATTTATAAGAATTATCCAATGGTGTCCAGGGTTGTTTTTGGACGTGGCAGTTTCAATCAATTAAGTGATATTTTGTCACCGAAAAGATTAAACGTTAAGGCACCTTTTATTTATATAGTAGATGATGTTTTTAAAGGAAATGCTTGGTTGACTTCGAGAATTTCCTTGGCTTATGCCGATCAGTTGATTTTTATTTCTGCGGACGAAGAGCCAAAAACATCTCAAGTGGACGAATTGGTGGAGCAAATTATTTTATCCCATAAAGATAGGCCTTCTGGAATTATTGGAATAGGAGGAGGAACGATATTGGATTTAGCGAAGGCAGTGGCCATTATGCTCACTAATCCTGGTGAATCTAAGGATTACCAGGGGTGGGACTTGGTAAAAACGCCTGCCATCTATCATGTTGGTGTGCCTACCATATCAGGAACAGGAGCAGAGGTGTCAAGAACTACAGTGTTGACAGGGCCAGAAAAGAAATTAGGCATCAATTCTGATTACACGCCATTTGACCAAGTAATTTTAGATCCAGAATTGACTAAAGGTGTGCCTAAAGATCAATGGTTTTATACAGGTATGGACTGCTATATCCATTGTGTTGAATCGCTAAACGGCACCTATTTAAATGCATTTAGCCAGAGTTATGGAGAAAAGGCACACGATTTATGTAAAGAAATATTTGTTGATGGTGACGGAACAGAAGAAGAACTACAAGATAAATTAATGATGGCTTCGTGGCATGGTGGAATGAGTATTGCCTATTCTCAAGTTGGCGTAGCGCATGCCATGAGTTATGGGCTTGGTTACCTTTTAGGAACGAAACATGGTATAGGCAATTGTATTGTTTTTGATCATTTAGAAGAGTTTTATCCAGAGGGTGTTGCTTTGTTTAAAGAGATGAAAAAAATACATAACATTGAGATTCCGCAGGGAATTTGTTCACAATTGGACGACTACGAGTTTGATATTATGATTGATGTCGCTATGGGATTGGAGCCACTTTGGGAAAATGCTATTGGTAAAAACTGGAAGAAATCTATCACGAGAGAAAAATTGAAAGCCTTATACCAAAAAATGTAGCATGAAATGGTTATCCAAGTTTATATATCTGAAGATTTTAGGTTGGCGCGTTGTTGGTAATGTCACAATGTCAAAAGACACCATTAAAAAAGCTGTCATTATTGGGGCACCCCACACCAGTTGGCATGATTTTTATATTGCACTTTTAATGCGGCAGGTGATTGGGATAAAATCGAATTTTGTAGCAAAAAAGGAACTTTTTAAATGGCCCTTTAAGTATTATTTTAAAGCTATCGGCGGTGCAGCGTTAGACAGACGTCCAGGACAAAACAAGGTAGAAGCCATTGCCAAGTTGTTTGAAAATAGAGAGGAATTCAGGTTGGCACTGTCACCAGAAGGCACTCGAATGAAAGTTGAACAGTGGAAAACCGGCTTTTATTATATCGCTAAAAAAGCAAATGTGCCCATTATCATGTTTACCTTTGATTTTGAACACAAGCAAAACATGATTTCAGAACCATTTTATCCTACAGATGACATGGAAGCTGATTTCAACTATATGCGCAGTTTTTTTGAAGGGGTCAAAGGCAAAGTTTCATCGTATTCATAAAATTCTCATTTTTCAAAGTCAAAGCGTCCAAACACTTCAGCTTGGCATGCAATTTGAATAGGGATTAATGCATCGGACTAATGAAACATACAGTAAACATTTTTTGTCCCTAAAAAGAAACATTAGTTAATTGTGCGTCCCAAAAGCTATCTTTTTTAAAAGGTAGCTTTTTATTTTAATCAAGATAAAACCGTCTTTATAAAATTTACGTATAGATTAATGAAGTAAAAGCTATTAATAAGTGTTAACTTTCTTTTGATTGGAAAATCATTGCTATGAGAAAGTGGAAGGCCAACAAGAAATTGTTGGTCTTTTGTTTTATATGATCAGAAATCATGAAAGACAGTGCTGTAACTATTCTTCAGAGGACTCCTCCATAGTATGGTATACGTTCTGAATACCTTACTAGTGTCGATATCCACTGTGTATATACGGGATTAAAGATTTTATAATTTGTATTAGTTCGTTATTAGTTCGATTTCAGTCGAAAATTATAAAATAAAAAATTTATGTTATTGTGTGAAAAGACCAAATTTTAGTAAGTGATAGTTGGTAATTCAACTTTTAAAGCATAATACAAATTACCAATACAGTATCAGATTGCTCAGCTTGCGCCATTTTTCGATCTGCATTCTTAGTTATTAAAAGATATTTTTTCTTTGTGCTCATCCTATATAAACCCTTTGAAAGATTTGTATTTGTTCGAACCTGTAATTAAATTCACTTTGCTATGCTCATTTTTCCTGCAAATGGTTTATTCCAAACCTACAATCTATTAACTTCCTTTTGACTTCATTTCATTTTTTGAATTTAATAAAGCATAAATATTCGATGCTTAGATGGGTATTTTTAATCATGCTTCCACAAGTTTTTATTATTTCTGAATAAACGTAACCGCCCGACCAAACCCATATTTCCCAAGATAAAGTAAGATAGTAGCTTTGTCCAAAATAACAAAGGTATTATATGGACAAAAAGGAATATATGCTTTCTCAAGTAGAAGCTTGGCAGCACAGCGGACTTACACAGCGATCTTACTGCGATCAGGTTGGGATTAAGTTGGCTACTTTTAACTATTGGGTTCAAAGGAGCAAAAGGCAAGAAGATCTGAGTGGTTTTATAGAAATAAAAAAATCACCGGACATCTTGGAAAACAACTATTAAGTGATCTACCCCAATGGAGTTATTGTTCGATTGAAGACCAATAATCTAAAGGAACTCTCGGCGCTGGTAAACCTGTACTGATGTTCAGCCTTAGTAGTTCCCACACATTTTTGCTCTACCCCAAAGTTTGTGATATGCGCAAAGGTTTTAATGGCCTGTGCGGCATTGTGACCAATGAATTGGGCCGGACGGCACACAGCGGCGAAGTGTTTGTTTTTATCAACCGTAAAAATAACCAGATGAAACTTTTGCATTGGGAATCTGGCGGTTTTGTGCTCTATTATAAACGCTTGGAGCAGGGCACCTTTGCTAAGATAAAGGAAGGTAAAGTACAGATCAGTTGGAGCGACCTGGTCTTAATGGTCGAAGGGATCCAGGTGATAAAAAGCAATCAAAAAAGACGTTTTTTACGGTAGATATATCGTTCAAAACCCTTGTGTTAATGGGGGTTTTGACGTATATTTACGTCATGGAAATAGATCTAAAAAACGTATCGAAACATGAGCTTTTAAAGCTTTTGACCAAAGCCCAAAAGACTATTTCCGTTCAAGATAAAACTATTTCTAAACAAGACGATGATCTTTGTAGGGAAAGAGAAAAATCCGCAGAACTTCAGCGCCAGCTGGAATTATTGCGCCGCATGCAGTTTGGTCAAAAGCGTGAGCGTTTTGAAGACCCGAACCAGATGGCATTGCCCTTGGATATAGCGCAAGAGGTACTGCAGGAACAGGAAGAAGTGGTCAAGCAGGAGATCACCTATTCCCGTGCGAAGAAAAAACATCCGGGAAGGGCCAAACTGCCAAGCCATTTGCCGGTCGAAGAAATAGAGATCTATCCAAAGGGCGATCTGTCGGACAAGGTGTGCATCGGCAAGGAAGTCACAGATGTATTGGACTATGTGCCCGGTTTTTTCAAGATCAAAAGATATATCCGCTACAAATACGCTGCCAAGGACAGGGACACTGCCCAAATAACAATTGGCGAGCTTCCCGAAAGGATCATCGACAAGGGAATACCCTCGGAAGGACTGCTCGCAACGATACTTGTAGATAAATATGTGGACCACTTGCCCTTATACCGCCAAAAGCAACGCTTCTCAAGGGAGAATATAGATATAGCGGCTTCCACGATCGATGGTTGGGCCGCCCAAAGCATGGAGGCCCTGAAGCCGCTCTACGAAAAGCTTGTGATGGACATCAAAAATGAAGGCTATCTACAGGCGGACGAGACGACGATCAAGGTTTTGGACCAAAGCAAGAAAGACAAAGCACATTTGGGATATTACTGGGTGTATCATGCACCCATATCCAAATTGGCCCTGTTCGATTATAGTCCCACCCGCGCCAGCAGCGCTGCGCTGCCCATTCTGCAAGACTTCAGGGGGTACCTGCAAACCGATGGTTATGCGGGGTACAATGTCTATGGGAAAAAATCTGAGGTAACACATTTAGCTTGCTGGGCACATGCAAGACGCGAATTTGAGAGAGCCTTGGACAATGACAGATCAAGGAGCGAGCATGTTTTGGTTGAAATACAAAAACTCTATGCGGTGGAGCGCAGGGCAAGAGAACAGGGATTAGCTCCACAACAGATCAAAGAACTTAGGCTCAAAGAAAGCTTGCCCATTATAAACGAACTGGGCAAGTGGATGTTTTTGCAGATCAAACTCACCCTGCCCAAAAGCCAAATAGGCAAAGCCTTGGCATACTGCCAATCCAGATGGGACAAGCTATCGGGATACCTCACAGATGGGAACCTCCAAATAGATAATAATCTGGTGGAAAACGTGATCAGGCCCGTTGCTCTCGGCAGAAAGAATTATCTTTTTGCAGGGTCGCATGATGCCGCGCAAAAGGCGGCTATGGCATATACCTTCTTTGCAAACTGTAAAAAACAGGATGTCAACCCGTATGCCTGGCTGAAATATACACTTGAAAACATACAGTCCATAAACCACAAGAACATCACAGAGCTATATCCTCATAATTACAAAGAGTTGATAGAATCTACACTGCCAAAATAGTACTACAATAATAATTTTATCGGATTAATCAAGATGTAGTTGCTCGGGGGGATACGATTTAGGGACAATAGTTAAAAAGCATATTTTGAATAAATAATCGTTTTTGCGTTTGATAGGGGTACTATTTCTGGTTTAAAACCTAACGATAATTAGCAAAAAACATTAGTTGCAATTATAACATTAGTCTATTACTCTACAAACACATAGAATCTCTAAAAATTTTAAATAAATTATAGTTTACAGCTATAATCTTTGCACTGCCTGTGCATCCATTATTTTGTATCTTTGTCAAACTTTATGAAAATATTCGTTTCCATATCAATGTCGTTCCTATTCCTTTTTCAAGGAATAGCGGCCAATATGGAAGTTTGTGAACTGATTGAAGAAATATCCCATTTTATTACCCACTATCAAGACCATAAACAAGAAGATGGATATTCTCTTTTTGAATATGTTTATGAAGATTATATAAACGACGATGGAAAAGTGGACAACCACCATCCAGATTCGGAACATGAAGATGCACCCGTACATATAAACCATCAATGTTGTCAACACTTTGTGTTCTTTACACCTTTTCAACCTACGTTAATAAATACGGTTTCCTCCGAGGCTAAAAATCAGTATAATCATTACACTTTCCAATTAAATTCCAGATATCTGGAATCCCCATTCCAACCCCCAAAAGTATAATTCAGTTTTTTTAAGGACAGCTATGTTCTAACGTGATGCTTTTCAAAGTAGGCATTGCTTTATAAATACGTTGCACCTATACGCATCGTAAGTTTTCAACTGAATTAATACATATTTATGATTAATAAAATCATCTCATTTTCCATTAATAATAAATTTATTATTGGGCTCTTTATAGTGGTACTTATAGGTACTGGTATTTGGTCTATGGCCACTATAAACTTGGGTTCTGTACCCGATATTACCAACAATCAAGTTCAAGTTATAACAACCGCTCCCAATTTGGGAACTGAGGATATTGAACAATTTGTAACCTTTCCCGTAGAATTGGCAATGGCCAACCTCCCCGACGTTATCGAGCTGCGCTCGATCTCTCGTTTTGGTCTGTCTGTAGTAACCATTGTCTTTAAAGACAAAGCAGGCACCTACCTTCCCCGGCAACTGGTACAAGAAAAGTTAACTGAAGTAGCCGGAGAAATTCCTGAAGGTTTTGGTACACCATTTATGGCTCCAATTACAACGGGTTTAGGGGAAATCTACCAATACACCCTAAAAGTAAAGGAAGGTTATGAAGAAAAATATGATGCAACGGAGCTCCGTACCATACAGGATTGGATCGTAAAACGTCAAATGGCATTAGTCCCCGGAGTTGTTGAAGTAAATGCTTTTGGTGGTTATGTAAAACAATATGAAGTAGCTCTTAATCCCGATAAACTTAAAAGCTTTGGGCTCACTATGAGCCAGGTCTTTGAAGCATTAAAGGTTAATAATGCCAACACTGGAGGTGCTTATATTGAAAAAAACCATCAGGCTAATTTTATCCGTGGCGAAGGATTGGCGCGTAGCATTTCAGATTTGGAAAATACAGTGGTCTCTACCCAAAATGGTAATCCTGTTTTAATCCGGGATGTGGCTGAAAAAGTTGGATATGGCAGTCAAGTGCGTTATGGTGCTTTTACACAGGATGGCCACGAAACTGTAGGTGGACAAATATTAATGCTGAAAGGCGAAAGTCCAAGCACCGTTATAGACAATGTTGAAAAGCGTATAACGGAAATTCAAAAATCCCTGCCTGAAGGCGTGTATATCGATACGTTTTTAAGCCAAAGCGAGCTTATTGAGAGAACTACAAGTACCGTAAAAACAAATCTAATTGAAGGGGCGCTTATCGTCATATTCGTTTTGGTGCTCCTTTTGGGAAGCTTTCGTGGTGGATTGATAGCTGCTTCGATAATTCCCTTATGCTTATTATTTGCATTTATTTTGATGAAACAATTTGGCATTTGGGCGAATTTAATGTCCTTGGGAGCAATAGATTTCGGAATTATTGTAGATGGTGCGGTGATTATCGTGGAAGGAACGGTTTTTCACATTCATCAACGGATGAAAAAATCCAATGCTATCATAGGACAATCCGAGATGGATGAAATCGCCTATGACTCTTCAAGTAAAATGATGAATTCTGCCTTCTTCGGTCAACTAATTGTTCTTATAGTTTTTACGCCTATTCTGTTTTTGACCGGTGTGGAAGGGAAAATGTTCCGACCAATGGCGTTTACATTTGGTTTTGCCGTTTTAGGGGCAATTATCCTTTGTCTTACCTACGTACCGGTGATGTCGTCATTATTTTTAAAACCTGCCAAAAACCAAAATAGTTGGTTTGCTAAATTTGAAAATAAGATTGATAGAATCAGTAATAAAATTATGGGTGCTTTGAATCGTGCCTATCTTCCCATATTAAATTTTGCACTTCGTTTTAAAGCAGGAGTCGTTATAGGGGCGGCTGCGCTATTCTTGATTGCAGGATTTCTTTTCAGTAATATGGGAGCAGAATTTGTCCCGAAATTTGATGAAGGCGATATTGCTTTTCAAGCATTGATAAAACCGGGGAGCAGTCTTACAGAATCGATTGAAGCTTCAGAGAAACTTCAGAATTTAATCAATGAATTTCCGGAAGTAAAAACGGTAGTTTCAAGAATTGGTGTGGCAGAAATACCGACAGACCCAATGCCTATGGATATTGCAGATAGTTACATTATTCTTGAAAAGGACAAGAGTAAATGGACATCCGCAGAAAGTAAAGAAGAACTCATAGAAAAGATTCAAGAAAAAATTTCAGTAGTTCCCGGCGTAAATTTCGTGTTTACCCAACCTGTAGAACTTCGTTTTAATGAATTGCTGACTGGCGTTCGTGAGGACGTGGCAATCAAATTGTACGGAGAAGATTTGGACGTGTTGGCAGACAAGATACAGGAAATCGCTGTGGTAATACGTAAAGTTCCGGGTGCAGCAGACCTTAATGTAGAGGCTACAAGTGGTTTACCCCAAATGACCGTGGTTTACAACCGTGCAAAAATGGCACAATACGGTGTTACTGTCAATAAACTGAATGATTATGTAAGTGCTGCATTTGCTGGAGAAAAGGCAGGTGTCATATTTGAAGGGGAAAAGCGCTTTGATGTGGTCATTCGTTTGGCAGAAGAATATCGACAAGATATCAACAGCTTAAAAGATCTTTATATCGATTTGCCAAACGGTGCACAAGTACCCTTAAAGGAAGTGGCTGATATTAGCTACAAACCCGGGCCAATGCAGATTTCAAGGGATAATACCTCGCGGCGTATTTCGGTAGGGGTCAATGTTCGTGGACGCGATGTAAAATCGATGGTCGAGGAAATTCAGCAAAAACTGGAAACGGAAGTAAAACTGCCCCCAGGTTATTATGTTACTTACGGAGGGTCATTTGAAAACCTGCAACGAGCATCAGACCGATTGATGATTGTAGTCCCAATAGTTCTATTAACAATATTTGTTCTGCTCTACTTTGCTTTGAATTCATTTAAACAAGCTATGATGATCTATATGGCAGTGCCTTTGGCGGCCATTGGTGGCGTGTTCGTCTTGTTGATTCGTGGAATGCCTTTCAGTATTTCTGCGGGAGTTGGGTTTATCGTGCTCTTCGGAGTTGCCGTGTTAAACGGACTCATACTCATAAACAAATTCAATGAACTAAAAGACAGTGGAATGACAGATATAAAAAAACGTATATACGAAGCTACACATGAACGTTTACGTCCAATTTTATTAACAGCCATTACAACAATTATGGGTTTTATACCCATGGCGGTTTCCACCTCTGGTGGTGCAGAAGTACAGCGCCCCTTGGCAACAGTAGTCATTGGAGGAATGCTTACGGCAACATTTCTGACCTTGGTGGTTATACCTATTCTTTATTATTGGCTTGAATCGAGAAAGGAACGAAACAATACTGGTGGAGATGTAAGCTACATCAACAAATCCACGAACATTGTAACCGTACTATTGATGGTTGGTGGTTTGATGGCTTCGGGAACTGCTATTGCCCAAAACACCAGTCCAAATGGCACAATTCCAAAAACCTTGACTGTAGATGAGGCTATTGCGATGGCAAAGCAGAATTATCCATCGCTTAAGGAGAGTCAGGCATTTATTGAACGGGAAAAGGCACTAAAGGGAACGAGTTTTGACCTTGGTAGCACTCAAGTTTTCACGGGCAAGGAAGAATATGGCAATAATCTTCCTGGCGTTCAGACAACCGTTGGTGTGCAACAAGGCAACATTGATTTGCTTTCAGGATTTTCAAAATCGAAGTTTTACAAAGAGCGCATTGCCTTGGGAGAAAAGTTTTATGTAGCCAGTGAACAACAGTTGGTGCGCAATGTGATGCAAGCCTATGACCAAATTAATTATTACAAGGCACAGTTGCGTTTTGCTGATCAATTGGACAGTACTTATGCCAATTTTAAGGCCGCTGCCCAACTTCGGTATGACACTGGAGAAACAGGCAAGTTGGAATTTATTGCAGCCTCTTCCGAATTTCAACAGATTCAAGTGTTAAGGCAACAAGCCTATGATGATATTGAAATTGCCAAACGTGCCTTAAAACAATATTTGGGAACGGACGAATCCATTGAAACGGTAGATGGTTCTTACGAGCCATTGGATTTTATCGCAACATTGGATTCAGCTTCGGTTGCCAATAACCCAATGTTGCAATATGCCTTGCAGAATGCCGAAGTAAGTAAAGCAAATGTGGGCGTTGAAAAATCGCAATTCCTACCAAAATTCAGTTTATCGTATGGTAGGCAGGTTGTGGATGATGTTTCAGGGTTTAATACCTATCAGGCAGGTATTAGCATTCCGTTATGGTTTTTTCCGCAGAAGTCAAGAGTCAAGGCAGCGAAGGCAGACGCAATGGTTGCAGAGAGTCAATATTTGGAGCAAAAAGCGGTTACAGAAAGTCGCGTGTCGCAATTGGCCAAATCACTCGAAAAAACCAGGAAGATTTTGCATTATTACGAAGAAGGCGCACTATTGTTGGCAGAAGAACAAATTACCACAGCGCAGTTGGCTTCTAAAGAAGGCGAAATAGATTACGTCAATTACATCACAATTCTCAACAGCGCCATCCGTATTAAACAAAACCATTTACAATACATCAATCAGTATAACCAGCAGTCTATTGAGGTACAATATCAGTTGGGCAATCTATAATATAAAATGAAAAATAAAATGAAATATTTATCTATAATTAGTTTAGCTTTAGTAACCTCATTATTTATAGGTTGCAATAATAAGGCAGATTCAGAATCAGGTCATACTGAAGAAATTGCATCTTCGGAAAAAACGAAGCAATTCGAAGAAGGTGGTCACAGCGAGGAAGAAGGCGTTGTGGAACTTACAAAGCAACAGGCCGAAACCATCGGTTTGGAAACGAAACCTCTGGAGGAACGGAATTTAGGGAACAACATTAAGGTAACAGGTACGCTGGAACTTTTCCCACAGGATAAGGCGAATATCAATCCGTTTGTTGGTGGAAATGTGAGTTCCATAAAAGTAATACCCGGAGATAACGTAAGTAGAGGGCAGGTGTTGGCATATATAGAACACCCAGACATCATTGCAATGCAACAGGAATATCAGGAAAAAAATGACGAACTGGTCTTTTTGAAACAGGATTTTGAACGCAAGCAGACCCTTTATGACAAAGGTGTTTCTTCGGGCAAGGAATTTCAGATGGCGCAGTCAAAATTTCGTTCCACAACGTCCAGCGTCAATGGTTTGCGTTCCCAATTGAAACTGTTGGGCATTAATCCGGACAAAGTGGCTGAAGGTCAAATATATTCCGCTGTACCCATTACAACGCCCATAAGTGGTTACGTGGATGAAGTAATGATTAGCCTTGGCGACTATGTGGCGCAACAATCCAAAATGTTCTCAATAAGCGATAATTCAAAGATTTATGTCAACTTCAAAATATATGAGAAGGACATAAAGCAAATCAAGAAAGGACAACAGATATATTTTTCAACGGCCTCTCGTCCAGATGAACTGCTTAAAGCAACCGTTCGGTCTGTGGGTAAAACATTCAACACCGAACCAAAAGCCTTGGAAGTTCTGGCAGATATTGAAAACAAGGATAAAAACCTATTGCCGGGTATGTACGTGCAAGGGCGAATAGTGCAGGGCGAAAAAAAGGGTTTTGCAATACCCGAAGCTGCCATTATTAAAGAGGGCGAGCAATCTTTTATTTTTATTCTCGATGAAGATGAACAAATGGAAGCGAACAAAATGAAGTTTAAAATGATACCCGTAACGGTCGGTATTACTGATTTAGGCTTTGTTGAAGTCAATCTGCCTGCCGAAGTTTCAAAAGATGCTAAAGTGGTTATAAAAGGAGCTTATAACCTGTCTTCGGAAATGATTAAAGGCGAACTGGAACACGGACATTAATTCAGCAATAATCAAAGGTTTTGATTCCGGGTTTGTTTATCGTCTTAATTAGTTAGTTAAAAATTGAAAAACAGGCTCGGTTCAACATCGATTAAAAATTTATGATATGAAAGAAATAAAAGCATTTATAAAACCGAACCGAATCCAAAGAGTCATTGAAGCACTATCAGATAACGGGTTTAAGAGTATGACACTTTCACAGGCAGAAGGGACTGGCGCATTCAAGTCAAAAGGAGCAAGACCGTCGCTGGATTTTCACGTGACTGATAGTCCAGTGGTTAAGTTGGAACTGGTCTGCCAAAATGAGGAAGCCCAAGCGGCAATTGAGATAATTTTAAAAAATAGCAAAACGGAAGAACCTGGAGATGGTATTATTTATATAGCAAATATTGAAGATGCTTTTCAGATAAAAACGGGAGATTCCCTAAAGAAAGATTAGGGTTGTAGACTAATGGGATTCTTAAAAACCATAAAGGAAAAAGCAAAAAAACTCAAGCAGGAACTTGTGGTGCTACATCTTGCCTATAGCCATCCAAGAACACCGTGGACGGCTAAAGCGATAATAATTTTGGTTATCGGCTATGCCTTAAGCCCCATCGACCTGATACCCGATTTTATTCCCGTGCTTGGTCTGTTAGATGATATCATCCTATTGCCTTTGGGTATTTATTGGGCGATAAAACTCATTCCCAATGAGGTTATTAAAGAATGTAGGGAGCGAGCCCGAACATACAGTTGGGATAAAAAGAAAAGTATAGTGGCAGGTGTAATAATTGCCTTCATCTGGATTTTGGCGGTTTACCTAATTGTTAGCCACATATTCATTAATAGATAATTCGATGAAAGAAATAGAAACATTTTTAGAAGACAAAAAAGTTCGCCCTACGGCAATGCGCGTCCTGATTTACAAGTATATGGCCGAAAAAGAAATTGCGGTCGCCCTAGCAGATATAGAAAATGCTTTCACAAAAGCAGACAGGACTACCTTGTACAGAACCCTTAAAACTTTTGAGAAAAACGGAATTGTCCACCAAATTGATGACGGCACGGGAATTACCAAATATGCTTTATGTGATAAAGGATGCAATTGCGAGATAGAACAGGATTTGCACCTTCATTTTCATTGCTTAAACTGCAATGAAACGGTTTGTCTCACAAAACATAAAATTCCTCATATCAATCTGCCCGAAGGGTACTTGGCAGAAGACGTTAATTTGGTCGTAAAAGGAATCTGTGAGAAGTGTAGCGGCCAATAAATGCACTTCCATTGCACTTTTTATTTCATTAAATTGATAAAAAAAAATTATGGTACAGTTTCTAAATTTTGAAAAAACCAATTTGATTGCCGCCTTTCTGGGAGGTAAAATCTCTAAAGAAGATGTAGAAAAAATCCATTTACTAATCCACAAAATCCTTAAAACCAACCAGAAGGTTGATTTCTATTTTGAAATGAAAGATTTCCACGGTTACGACCTGCAAGGTCTTTGGGTAGATATTAAAGTAGACAACTCACATCTTTCCGATTATGGCAAAATGGCATTTGTGGGCGAAAGGAAATGGCAAGAATGGGCTGCCAAGGCAACCGATTTCTTTACCGGTTCAGAGGTAAGATATTTTGATTTAAAAGATAAGGAACAAGCCAAGCAATGGATAAATTTATAATAAAATAAAATGAGCAAGAAAAAACAAAATCTTCGTGATATCAATACCGAAGAACATAAAGGAGAACACGCACACGACGATGGCCACAACCATAGCGACCCGGAAAGTGTAGGAAAATTTAAAACCTATCTACCAGCAATTTTCAGTTTTGTGATGCTGATTATCGGTATCGCTATGGACTATTTTGATGTTGCATTTTTTAAGGATTGGGTACGTATCGTTTGGTATGTAATAGCATACCTTCCAGTAGGTTTTCCCGTGATAAAAGAAGGCTGGAACAGCATCATAAAAGGCGATTTCTTTACGGAATTTCTGTTGATGTCCATTGCTACCATTGGAGCATTCGCCATTGGCGAATATCCCGAAGGTGTGGCAGTAATGCTTTTTTACGCAGTGGGCGAATTGTTCCAAAACGCAGCGGTCAATCGAGCCAAAAGCAATATCAAAGCCTTGCTCGATGTAAGACCTAATGAAGCTTTGGTTTATCGAAACAACGATTACATTTCTGTAAATCCTGAAACCGTTGAAATTGGCGAAAAAGTACAGGTTCGTGTGGGCGAAAAAATTCCTTTGGATGGAATTTTACTTTCCGACAAAGGCTCATTCAATACAGCAGCATTAACAGGCGAGAGCAAACCGGATACCATTGCAAAAGGAGAAAAAGTTTTTGCTGGAAGCATCAATTTGGATGGCGTTATTGAGATTGAAACGACCAAAGAATTTAAGGATAGTTCTATTGCGCGTATCCTTGATATGGTGCAGAATGCAACAGCTCGTAAATCAAAAACCGAACTGTTTATCAGAAAGTTTGCAAGAATCTACACGCCTATTGTAGTCTTCTTAGCAATTGGATTGACGTTTCTGCCTTACTTTATTGTAGATGATTATGTCTTTAGCGAATGGTTGTACAGAGCATTGATTTTCTTAGTCATTTCCTGTCCGTGTGCCTTGGTTATTTCAATTCCGTTGGGTTATTTCGGTGGTTTGGGAGCGGCTTCAAAAAATGGGATTCTATTTAAAGGTGCTTCGTTTTTGGATGAAATGACAAAGGTTAATACCGTTGTTATGGACAAAACGGGAACTGTGACCAAAGGTGTTTTCAAAATCAAGGAAATAAAAGCCATTGATTGGAAAGAGCCTGAATTTATGAAATACCTAATGGCGATGGAAGAACAATCTACCCATCCCATTGCCAAGGCAATTATGGAATACAAGGCCGATGGCGAAGATTTTCAAGCTTCCGAAGTAAGCGAAATAGCAGGAAAAGGATTGAAGGGAACAGTAAATGGCAAAACTGTTTTGGTAGGTAACAAACCATTGATGACGTCAAACAACATCGAAGTTCCCTCTGAAACCGACAAAATTGTAGAATCTATCGTAATGGTTTCCATTGAAGGCAGATTTGCAGGCTATGTAATCATTGCAGATGAGTTGAAGGATGATGCACACGAAGCCATCAAACAAATTCGGGAATCTGGTATTTCAAAAATTATAATGCTTTCAGGCGATAAGGATTCCATTACCCAACAAGTAGCAAAAGAATTGGGCGTAGATTGGGCAAAAGGCGGTCTGCTTCCAGAAGATAAATTGATAGAAGTAGAAAAATTGATGTCCGAAAATGAGGGAAGAGTAGCTTTTATTGGCGACGGTATCAACGATGCACCAGTATTGGCAGCAAGTGATGTTGGCATTGCAATGGGTGGATTGGGTAGTGATGTGGCCATAGAAACGGCAGACGTTATCATCCAAACCGACCAACCGAGCAAAATTGCAAAAGCTATCAAAATAGGTAAGTCCACACGTCGCATCGTTTGGCAGAATATTGGGTTGGCGTTCGGAGTAAAAGCAGTTGTTCTGGTATTGGGGGCAGGTGGTTTGGCAACGATGTGGGAAGCTGTATTTGCGGATGTGGGCGTGGCTTTATTGGCAATATTGAATGCGGTTAGGTTGCAGAAGATGAAGTGGAAATAATAGAAGGAAATTAATTAATATGACATTGTATGTCAGAAAATCGAAGAAAAAAACGTTTGAATTTCCGGAACGGAGTTCAAAATAAAAAAACGAGTATTTCTAAAAAGGTTAAAACAATCTGGATAGGGGTTCTAAGCATGTTTATCTTATTCATATGCTTTTTGTTGTTCTTACGGTTTTTGACATACTTTGTAACAATTGATTGAAAAGTATTAAATCTAATTAATAAAAATTTCCAGACCTCTATGCCGTAGTCCGAAATCCTTTAAATTCATCTTTAATTAATTTTTTAAACTTATGGCATTTATTAATTTAGAGGAGGCCCAGCCGAAAGAAGATGGCGTTTACAGAGTTATGGTTGAATCTGTTGATGATCCACAGTATGAGTCTATAGCAAAATGGACAAATGGAGAAGGATTTCAGCTTGTTGATGAAAAAATGGATAAAGAAGGTTATATTGTTTCTTGGTGGGTAGAGGAAAACGTTCGCTAAAATTTGAATTATTTGTTAATATCATAAATTTTGTATGGGTGCGATCATAAGGCTTTTTGAATTGCTGATTCTTGAATTTTAGATATATAAACCTTAACTAATTGACCAACTAATTCCCTTTAACCTCATACCAATCATTGTCAACGATTTCAAAACCTCCTTTTCATCCGGCAACTCTCCAGTAAGCAATTCTTTAAAAGAACCACTATAAGTTTTGCTCAACGTTTCCCAAACTTTCTCCGTCTCACTAAAAAACAAAGAATCAGATGGATGTTTGGACAACCATTCCTTATCGTTAGGTATTGCTTTATTATCATCTTTTCCTACCTGAACTAGCATTGATTCGAAGTCCTCCGACGCTAAAAATGATTTTATAGTCGGTTCCTTGAGCAATTGGTGTAAATCATAAGTATGACGGATTTTATTTGATAAATCTTCTAGCGGATTTTTTGTATATGAAAACCTAACCAAACTAATTATTTTTTCGCAAAATGTACGTTCTATTGAGAGTGCAGTGACTTCAAAAGGCTCTAACTCATAAGCTCTTATCAAATCCACATTATTGGTTGCAGCAATAAACTCTACAATCATGGTTTGAATTTTCACACGTTTGGATGGATGGGAGCTTCCCAGATTGGAAACTTCCACTACAATTTGGTCACGCACTTGTCCATAATTACCTTTTACGCCAACTTTCTCATATTCATAAACGAGCTTTCTGATCTTGCCCTTCTTGTTTTCTAACTGATGGCCTGGAACATGTTTTAGTGGTTCTTTGATAGTTTCTGTAACTGTCTTTAATTTCTTTTTGAGAATGTTTCCGGATTCTTCCTCATCCTGAATTACGACCAAGTCGATATCTTCGGAAAATCGCTCGATGATGCCATAACATTTGGAAAGCGATGTTCCACCTTTGAATACGGCAATATCCTTGGCGTTTTTATCCGTAAAAATTTGCTTTAAGGCATAAGTAACCCAATAATCCTTTTCGATATATATCTCTGAAATACCAAGATGCTGGGCAGTAGCAATAATGGCACCTTCAAAGGCCTCTTTATATTTGTGTAGTTTCATTAGGCAACGTTCCAGTTTTTTATAGTCGGCAATATTTTTTTAGTAATCCCAAATTCATATAAGCTTAAATAGTTAATTGAATCTTTTAAAGAATTGCTCAATTCATCCATATCAAGATTTTCCAATATAGCACCTACTAAGGCTCTAACCTTGGGTGGATATTTTTTAGCAAATGAAACCATCTTATTTTTATCGCTATAAGAAAGGTTGTTGATTTTCTCCTCTAAAAATGTAATTCCTTGTTCTTTATTAAAGTCTGGAATCGAATTAAAATCCTTGATAACGTCCAGAATTTGCAATAAAGGGACGTTGTTTTTAGTGACTTCCACATAACTCTTGGAAGGTTTTACCTTAATGTTGCCTATCGTAGTCTTTATCTGTTTATCCTTGCTCGCCACTTTGATAACATTGGATATCTGCGAAGTCAGCCCCAACTGATTATATAATCTTACACCTGTGACATAGGCGATCTGTTTACCATCCTCAAAGAGATAGTTTTGAAGCAACACCTCTTCTCTTGGCTTAACTTCTCCAAACACCGTTGTTTTAGGTTTATAATACAGGCCATTTTTATAGCGTCTGATAGTTCCTTCTTTAACCAATCTACTTAAAGCTTTGGCAGCAGCAGTAAGTCCACTTTGTGGAATAGCCAAGGAGTCATATGTAAACACGTCTCCTGTGTCCATACGATTGACTTTAGTTCTTATTGTAGTTGTTATATTCATAATATCTATAGTACAAAGATATGTAAATAATCTTATAGATGTCAAGTTTATTCCATTGTTTACTTGACAAATTTGAATTTCTAAATCTATTGTTTAATGTTTTCAGATTTCCAAAATAGATAATTAAAACGATAAATGAGTTTGAATTCAATTTCCAATTCCGTCATCATTTCAGAATATAGCGATTTACCTTACTTAAAAATAGCTCTCACCTCCTGATAAATCCTCTCAAAATTAGCCTCTAAATCAACCTCAGTATATAAAGGCATATCCTTCGGCAATGCTCTTTCAATTCTATTGAGCTTAAACTGAACTTTTCGGTCCTCTCCATCAGCAAACGTAATAAATTCACCTTGTTTTAATCTAAAAAAAGCATCAGCCCTAATTTTTGCCACTTCCCGTTCTCCAGTCGTAACCCTGGTGTCAAAATTAAGATTATGACCTCTACTAACACTGGTGGTAGGATCTTTTACAATTTCAAAGAATCTCTCATAATATTTGGCCGTATCAGGATCGTTGACCTTTCCAAAAAACTGGTAAGAAAGATTGCTTAAAATGGCCTTACTTGCTTTGTCCCCATACATGATGTCATTTTGAATCTTATCCTGCATCACATAGATTGTGGTAATATTATAACTTCTTAAAGTAGCAGGAATACGGTGCATATTCAACAATCTGATGGTTGGTGCTTCTTCCATCATCAAAAAAGATGGCCTGGCATTCCTCACACTCATTTGTTTGGTAATTGTATGAATGATCGTAGCTATGACTGGTGAAAATGCTGTTTCATATTTTGGGTTGTTGACTACAGAGATGATTGTTGGCTTGTTTTGAGTATTGATGTTCAATGGCACTTCATCTGCAGAAAGTGCCATGAAAATATGCTGTGTGCTAATTTTTTTGAGGGCATTGGCCAAAGTGCTTTTTACACCTGCTGTTTGACGCTCGGAATCTTTACCGCTTATAAAAGCATCTGCCATGGCTCTGGAAGTCGGATTACTTTCTAGAAAAGAAATTAAATCAGCAGTACTCAGATATTGATAAATCGCAATGAGATGTGGAATTGTACAAACCATAGGAAATGAGGTTTTTAATTTCCAAATCAAACCACCAATTAAGCCCTCTGCTGCATCATTAAAGAATTTGCTTGTTCCTGTGCTTCCAGTTTCTCTTTGTTCCAATAGGTTTTCGATAAGCACCCTTGATACTTCGTTGACACTTTCTTCATTAGGTAAATAGCGAGGCGCAATGGGATTGATACGATGAAAAATTCTATCAAATGAAATGATGAAAAATTCAATGCCTTCACTTTTAAATAGAGGATATGCCATTTCGGTAATCTCAAAATCCTTATAATCATGGATAACACCAGAGAACGCGTGTTTTTTGAAATGCTTTAAGAAACCATAGACTACGCTTTCCGTTTTGCCACTTCCTGCTGAACCAATTATAGAAGCGCCTCTCTTAATGTTATTCAGTTTAAATGTGCCACGATTTGTTTTAAATTCAACTTTGTAAGTGTTCAAAATCGTATCACCGTTGTCAGGTTTATGAAGAAAAACATACATAACTGTATTAAGCAATAACATCGGACAAATTAATGTAAGCATTGATCTAACGTTATGCGATAGGGTTTGATGGTCTGAAATTAGAATGAAACTCAAACATCCAACCAATAATAGGTTGATAATAAAAGCATATTTGGTAAAACGATACATCAGATAAAATAGCATACCTGCGATTGTTATTGAAATGGAAATAAATAATGCGCTGTGAGTTTCCATAATGCTATATACCTATTGAACCTGATTTTATGGCGATGTCAACGCCTCTTTTAAGTCTGTTAAGGACTTTCAATGCCAATTGCACTTTGTTAGTGGGAATCGTCGGAATATGCACTCCTGATTTCGCTAGAATTTTAAAGGCGAATGCTTTTTCACTTTTAGGCAATCCCAACAACGTTGAAAAATAGAATTTGGGGTTTTTGATATAATCTTTTTTCGATTGATAGCTCTCGGCATAATTTCGTTTGTACTGAAAAGTAGTGTCGAAAGTTTTTTCGGCTTTCAAAAAAAACGCATCCCTATCAAATCCTCTTTTGACCAACTTTCCATTCATCATCACTTCAGATGCTTTGTACTTGCTACCAGGAGATAGACTGATTGAATTTGAGGCATCTTTGCGACTTACAATAATATGTATGTGACTTTGATTGCCCGCCTTGTTCATTCCTTGAACGATACGTTTACCGTTTTGTTGGTGTGGTGCTTCTTTTTCCAGTTTAGCTATTTCAGATTTCATTTTTGAAAGGTTGCCATCAAGCTCTCCGCGTTGAACTTTTCTTACATCTTGTTTCAACTCTAATATTTTCGTAGCATAAGGTTGATTCTCTTTAATTTGGTGATCGGTGCCTTTGAAAGTTCTTTGATGCTCGATTTTAGCAAAGTATTTGATATCATCGATGTTAATTGGTTTGCCGTTCAATTCCCTATTGAACGATTTCACGTAATCTTCCATCAATGCTTTTGTATAAGTCTTTAAATCCTCACTACTATTTTGTAAGCGACTCAATTCATATTTGCTTGGATTTACAGTTATTGAATAATATTTTGGTTCAACTTTTTTCAATTTAGAGGTGTTCTCATCAATCTCTTTTATCACCTGATCTTTGGAGATTTCATCCTCATATTGATTGAAGAAATGCTCCATATCATCCACTTCTAAATCTTGGTTTTCTTTTTCCAAATAATTGACAAAATCGGAAACACTCTGTGAAAAAGTTGCAGTCAATTTTTGTGGTGTTATGGTAATGTACATGCCTTGTGATTTTGTAGTTACTTTATTCACTTTTCTTACTTTCAAATTGGGCTTTAAATTCTTCAGGACTTTTTTCTACCATGCGAGGTTTTTTATCCGGTTCAACTTCCGTGAATAACGACTGCATCATCGCGACGATTGGCTTAGTTTGATGCTTCTCAATGTCCTTCATAATGGCAATGACCGCTTCAGTGCGTTTACGATTTTTTAATAATTCCACCAGAAGACCTTGCTCTTTTTTATCAAATGGAGAAAAACCGTTCCATTCGAAATATTCAATCATCGCTGACAAAGTCATTGATTGTGATTTAGACATCGCTCTGCAAAATCTTCTAAACTTAAACGCTACGGATACTTTAATTTTAAAAGTCTCAAACCGTTCTTTTTCAAAGCCTTCATCCATCTTTTTTAGTAAAAAACTCCCCTGATTCATTGGGCTGATGCCCTTTTTTAGTAAAAAACTATTCTCAATCATTACAAAATCGAAAAGGAATAAAATACAACTAACTGATATCAAGCAGTTTATTGAATTTTGAATTTCCGAAACATCGCGCTAGCGTGTTACCCTCTTGCTATTCCCCTTAGTTTTACATTAATAGTTTTCATAGAGGTATTTATGATTGAGTTGTCTATTTAATTACTAACTTATT